>CAWFQP010000006.1:0-128182 GCA_963818005.1 uncultured Pseudomonadota bacterium | reverse complement strand
CAGTGCCCCTGGCTGCCGCGGTGCGCCCAGGCGGTGGTGCGCTTCTCGATCACCGAGAACAGCTCGTACATGGCCATCGCCATGATGCCCACCACCACCAGGCCGCTGAAGGCCAGCCCCATCTGCATCGAGCTGCCGGCGCTGATCAGCAGGTAGCCGATGCCTTCGTTGGCGGCGGTCATCTCCGACACCGTGGTGCCGACGAAGGCCAGCGTGATCGCCACCTTCAGGCTGCCGTAGAAGTAGGGCATCGAGCGCGGCAGGCCGACCTTGGTGAGCACGTCCCAGCGCTTGGCGCCGAGCACGCGCAGCACGTCCTCCAGTTCGGGCTCCAGCGTCGCCAGGCCGGTGGCGATGTTGACCATGATCGGGAAGAAGCTGATCAGGAAGGCCGTCAGGATCGCCGGGCCCGGCGCCGATGCCGAACCACACCACCAGGATCGGCACGAAGGCCGCCTTGGGCAGCGCGTTGAAGCCGGTCATCAGCGGGTACATGGCGTTGTAGGCCAGGCGCGAGCTGCCCATCAGGAAGCCGAGCAGCACGCCCACCACGATGGCGATGCCGAAGCCGACCATCGTCACCCAGAAGGTGCGCCAGGCATGGCCCAGGATGGTCCAGCGGTGCTCCCAGGTCTGCTCGACGATGCGCCAGGGGCTGGGAAAGATGAACTCGCTGACCTTGAAGGCGGTGCAGATGAGCTGCCACAGCACCAGCGTGGCCACCAGCAGGATCAGCGGCGCAAAGCGTTCGAGGGTCTTGTTCATTGCGCGACTCCCGCACCGGTGATGGCGCCGACCGGCTTGCCGCTCGTGCCGCGAACGCGCCGATGTGGCCGCGCAGCTCGTGCACGATGTCGGTGAACTGCGGCGTGTAGGTGATCTCCAGGTCGCGCGGGCGCTGGCAGGTCGATCTCGCGCTTGACGACGATGCGCCCCGGGCCCTTGCTCATCACGTACACCGTGTCGGCCAGGAACACGCTCTCGCGCAGGTCGTGCGTGACCAGGATGACGTTGAACTTCTGCGCCGCCTGCAGGTCGCGCATCGCGCACCACAGCTCCTCGCGCGTGAAGGCGTCGAGCGCGCCGAAGGGCTCGTCCAGCAGCAGCATCTTCGGCTCGTGCACCAGCGCGCGGCAGATGCTGGCGCGCTGCTGCATGCCGCCGGACAGCTGCCACGGGAACTTGTCCTCGTAGCCGCCCAGGCCCACGCTTTGCAGCAGCTTGCGCGCCTTGTCCACGTACTCGTCGCGCTTGGCACGGAAGCTCGAGCGGTAGGGCTCGACGATCTCCAGCGGCAGCAGCACGTTGTCCAGCGTGGTGCGCCAGGGCAGCAGGCTCGGTGCCTGGAAGGCCATGCCGCTGATCTTCAGCGGCCCGGTCACCGGCTTGCCGTCGATGTGGATGCTGCCCTTGCTCGGCATGTTCAGGCCGGTGGTCAGCTTCATGAAGGTGCTCTTGCCGCAACCCGACGGGCCGACGATGGCGATGAACTCGCCCTGGTCCATCTGCAGCGTGATGTCCTCCACCGCAAAGTGGCCCTCGGCCAGCAGCTTGCTGTTGTAGGCCAGCCAGACGTTCTGGAAGTCGACGAAGTGGGTCATGGGCAGTCATGCGCCGGGGCGCGTGGGAGATGTGGGACGCAAAGCAACGGCTGCGCCGGTACACGCGGCTGCGCCGGCAGCCCCAGGCCGGGCGGAGATAATGCGCCGGCCATTTCGCCAGCTGACCCCGGTTCCACCGTCTTCCATGCGCCTCGACCCTGCTCCGGCCCTGCTGCTTGCCCTGACGCCTGAGCGCAGCTGCCCCTCGTGGCCCGAGCCCAGGCCGACAAGGCCGAGGCCAAGCCCGACAGCGCGGCGGACAGCGGCGACTACTGGCGCCTGATGGGCTCGCCCTACACGGTGCACTATCACAAGGACAACGACGGCGAGCACGAGCCGATCTACATGATCGGCCTGGAGCGCCAGCGCAACGACGGCTGGCTGTGGGGTGGCGTCTATTTCAGCAACTCCTTCGGCCAGCCCAGCGGCTATGTGTACGTGGGCGAGAAGGTCATCGGCTTCAGCCGCTGGGACAAGCTGTTCTTCCAGTGGACCGCCGGCGTCCTGTACGGCTACAAGGAGCCGTACGAGGACAAGGTGCCGTTCAACTACAAGGGCTTCTCGCCCGGGCGTCACCGTCGGCCTGGGCTGGCAGTTCACGCGCGAGTTCTCGGTGCAGGCGGTGGCGCTGGGCGCTGCCGGGCTGATGTTCCAGTTGGCCATCGACCTGCGCTGAAGCGCTTCGCACCGGCAGCCGCCGGCCTACTTCTTCGCCACCGCAAAGATGTTGCGCTCGGCCTCGCTGGGCAGCAGCGTGCCGTTCCACACCGCCGTCGGGTTGATGCGTTCCTTGGTGGCGAAGGCGTCGGACACCTGGCTGGCCATCAGGCTCAGGCGCGGCGCCAGCGCGTTGCCGAAGCCTTCGGCCTTGGCGTCGGGCGTCAGCACGGTGGCGTCCAGGCACAGCTGCAGGCGGCGCAGTTCCAGCGCCTCGTTGATGATGCCGTCGCGCGCCTTCACGGTGGCGATGCCGGCCTTCGGGTCGGCGACCACGTCCTTCACGCCCTTGCTGAAGGCCTTGAGGAAGCGCTTGACGGCCTCCGGGTTCTTCTTCAGGAAGTCCTCGCCGACGATGATCACGTTGCCGTACAGCTTGACGCCGTACTGCGGGTAGGGCAGCACGACGATCTCCTCGGCCTTCACGCCGCGCGCCTCGAGGTTGAGGATCGAGGTGAACGAGAAGCCGGTGATGGCGTCGATGTCGCCGCGCACCAGCATGGTCTCGCGCAGCGGCGGGTCCATCGAGGTCCAGGCCACGTTGCTCACGTTGTTGGCCTTGGCGAAGATCGGGAAGGCCTTGCGCCCGGCGTCGAACACCGGCGCGCCGAGCTTCTTGCCGTTCAGGTCGGCCGGGCGTCTTGATGCCGCTCTTCTTCAGCGCCATCACCGCCGCCGGCGTGTTGTTGTAGACCATCATCACCGCCACCGGCTTGTTCGGCGCGGTCGGGTTGTTGGCGTGGAACTCCATCAGCGCCGCCAAGTCGGCAAAGCCCATGTCGTAGGTGCCCGAGGCGACGCGCGTGACCGTGCCGCCCGAGCCGTTGCCGGCATCGACCACCACGTTCAGGCCCTCGGCCTTGAAGTAGCCCTTGGCCACCGGCACCAGGAACAGCGCCGCCGGGCCTTCGAAGCGCCAGTCGAGCTGGAACTTGACGGTGGTTTCCTGCGCGTGCGCGGCAGGCAGGGCGGCGGCGGTCAGCGGCGGCGGCCAGGGTCGCCAGGCTGCGGCGTCGGGTGAAGGACGGAAATTGCATCGTGACTCCAGCGTGGGTTTGGGTTCGTCGTGCGGGCGGGCGCCGCGGGGCATTTCTCTGGACAGCAAATTCTGTGCGCGCCGCGCGCACCAGGGGAATCGGGTCAAGCACCCATGTGGTGCGTCAATCAGCTCAAAAGATCGAACAAGGTGCGCGCAACCACCTTCGTGGCGCGCCGCAGGTCTTCGAGCTGGATATGTTCGTCCGAGCGCTTGGCATTGCTTTCCAGCACCGTGCGCGGCCCGCAGCCGTACAGCGCCGCCGGGATGCCCTGCTCGCAGTACAGCCGTGCATCGGTGTACAGCGGCGTGCCCGAGGCGGTGATCGGCTCGCCGAAGATGTCGCTGGCATGGCGGCACAGCGCGTCGACCAGCGGCTTGTTGCCGGGCAGCGGCTTCAGGCTGTGGGCCAGCAGGATGCGCTTGATGTCGACACTCACCCCGGGGCTGCCGGCCACCGCGTCGGCGATCACCTGGCGGATGGTGGCTTCCACCTCGGCCGGGTTCTCCTCGGGGATCATGCGCCGGTCGAGCTTGATCAGCACCTTGCCCGGCACCACGTTGGTGTTGGTGCCGCCTTCGATGCGGCCGACGTTCAGGTACGGGTGGGTGATGCCGGGCACGCTGCTCGTCACCTGCTTGTACAGGGTGTTCTGGTGGTACAGCGCGTTGAGGATCTTCGTCGCCGCCTGCAGCGCGTCGACCGCGGTGTCGGGCACCGCGGCATGGCCCATCTTGCCGTGCACGGTGACTTCCATCTGCAGGCAGCCGTTGTGCGCGGTCACCACCTGGTAGCTGAAGGCCGCGGCCAGCAGCAGGTCGGGCTTCGTCAGCTGGTTCTTCAGCAGCCAGCCCGGGCCGAGCTCGCCGCCGAATTCCTCGTCGTAGGTGAAGTGCAGCTCGACGCCGCCCTTCAGCGGCGCCTTCAGCGATTCCAGCGCGCGCACCGCGAAGGTGTAGGTGGAGAAGTCGCACTTGCTCACCGCCGAGGCGCGGCCGTAGAGCTTGCCGTCGACCACCTCGCCGCCGTAGGGGTCGTGGGTCCAGCCTTCGCCGGGCGGCACCACGTCGCCGTGGGCATTGAGCGCAATCGTGCGGCCGGCGCCATAGGGCCGGCGCACGATCAGGTTGGTGATCGACTGCAGGCCGTAGTCCGTGACCTGCTGCGCCGGCACCGGGTGCTTCTCGGCCTGGAAGCCGAAGCCTTGCAGCAGCTCGGCCGTGCGCTCGGCGTGCGGCGCGTTGTTGCCCGGCGGCGTGTCGGTGGGCACGCGCACCAGCTCCTGCAGGAACTTGACCTGCTCGTCGAAATGTGCGTCGACCCAGGCGTCCAGGGCTTGATAGGGGGCTTGGGTCATGGCTTTTCCGTGGCAAGGTTTTCGAGCAGGTTCTGGAAGGCGCGCACGCACAACTCGGTGTCGTGGTTGGTGATGCTCTCCAGCGGGTTGTGGCTGATGCCGGCGTTCAGCCCGCGTTGGAACAGCATCGCCTGCGGCATGATTTCGTGCAGCTTCATCGCGTCGTGGCCGGCGCCGCTGGGCATGTGGAACAGCGGCAGGCCCAGGCCCTGCACCGCGCGCTCCCAGCGTTGCATCCAGGCCGGGTCGCTGGGCGCGGCGGCCGCGCGGACGGTTTCTTCCAGCTTGAAGTGCAGTCCGCGGCGCTCGCAGATGCGCGCCAGTTCGGCGCGCACATCGGCGATGCAGGCATCGCGCACCTCGTTGGTGGTGGCGCGGATGTCCAGGCTGAACTTGCAGCGCCCGGGCACGACGTTGATCGAGCCGTTGGGCACCTCCAGCATGCCCATCGTCGCCACCAGGTGCGGCACCGAGGCGCCGCGCTTTTCCAGGTACAGCGCCAACTCGGCGGTGGCGGTGGCGGCATCGCGGCGCCGGTCCATCGGCGTGGTGCCGGCATGGCTGGCCATGCCGACGATCTCGCCCAGGAAACGTGCGTTGCCGTTGATCGAGGTCACCACGCCCAGCGGCAGGTCCATCTCGTTGAGCACCGGGCCCTGTTCGATGTGCACCTCGACGAAGCCCAGGTACCTGGCGGGGTCGCGCTGCAGCTTGGGGATGTCTTCGACGCACAGGCCAGCATGGACCATCGCCTCGCGCATGCGGATACCGTCGGCGTCCTTCTGGTCGAGCCAGGCGTTGTCGAAGTGGCCGGTGAGCGCGCCCGATCCCAGGAACACCGCCTTGTAGCGCTGGCCTTCTTCTTCGGAGAAGCCCACCACCTCGATGCCGAAGGGCAGTCGCCGGCCGGCGCGGTGCAGCTCGCGCACGCAGGCCATCGGCGCGAAGATGCCCAGCCGCCCGTCGTACTTGCCGCCATTGCGCACGGTGTCGTAGTGGGAGCCGGTCAGCAGCCGCCTGGCGTTGCGATCTGTGCCATGGTAGATGCCGACGACGTTGCCGACGGCGTCGATCTCGACCTCGTCGAAGCCGCAGTCGGCGCGCATCCAGTGCGCCAGGCGCTGCGCGCAGGCGCGGTGCGCATCGGTCAGGTAGGTGACGGTGAGTTCGCCGCGTTCGGCATAACCCGGGTCGCTGTGCTGGGCGAGACGCTCGGCCCAGTCCCACACCAGGTTGCCCAGCTCGGGCACATGGCCGAACTTGTCGTCCAACCGGATCTCGGCGATGCGGTGGATGTTGCGCAGGCTTTCGGCGCGCTCGTAGTCGGGGTGATTGTCCAGTCGGCGTTCGAAGGTGGCGATGATCTCCGCCTTGTTCAGCCCGGTGCCGCGCGGCCCGCGCACGGCCAGGATGAAAGGGAAGCCGAACTTGGCGTTGTAGTCGGCGTTGAGCTGCTGGATCTTGGCGAATTCGTCGGCCGTGCACTCGGTCAGCCCGGCCTTGCCCTGCTCGTTGGTGCTCTCGGCGGTGAGCGTCTTGCTGACCATCGCCTTGCCCGCCAGTTCGGGGTGGGCGCGGATCAGTTTCAGTTGCGCTTCGGTGTCGGCTTCGCGCAGCACCTGCACCAGCGCCAGCTTGAGTGCGCTGAGGCTGGCGAAGGGGCGTTTGTGCCAGGCGGCCTCGGCCATCCAGGGGGAGTGTTCGTAGGTGCCGTCCAGCAGCGCGGTGAACTCGGCCTGCGACGCGGCATTCAGTTGTTCCAGGGTCAGTGCCATGTCATCTCCAGACGAAGGCGGTTTCGGCCTCGAAGGGATGCGTGGCCTTCCAGTGGCGCGCGATGTCGATGCGCCGGCAGATCCACACGCGCTCGTGCGACTGCACGTGGTCGAGGAAGCGGCGCAGCGAGCCGATGCGCCCGGGCCGGCCGAGCAGCCGGCAGTGCATGCCGATGGACATCATCTTCGGTGCCTCGTCGCCTTCGGCATAGAGCGCGTCGAAGCTGTCGCGCAGGTAGTTGAAGAAGTGCTCGCCGGTGTTGAAGCCCTGCGCCTGCACGAAGCGCATGTCGTTGGTGTCCAGCGAGTAGGGCACCACCAGGTGCGGCGCCAGCGTGCCGTCGGTCTTTCGCACCTGCAGCCAGAAGGGCAGGTCGTCGCCGTAGTAGTCGCTGTCGTATTCGTAGCCGCCCTGGTCGGCCACCAGGCGGCGCGTGTTCGGGCTGTCGCGGCCGGTGTACCAGCCGGCCGGCCAGGCGCCGCCGGTCAGCTCCTTCAGCAGGTGGGTGGCCACGCCGATGTGGCGGCGCTCGGTGGCCTCGGGCAGGTTCTGGTAGTGGATCCAGCGCAGGCCGTGGTTGGCGATCTCGTGGCCGGCGTCCATGAAGGTCTTCAGCAGCTCGGGGTAGCGCTCCAGCGCCGAGACCACGCCGAACACCGTGAGCGGCAGGCCGCGCTGCTCGAACTCGCGCAGGATGCGCCAGACGCCGACGCGCGAGCCGTACTCGTACATCGACTCCATCGTCATGTGGCGGTTCTCGAAGGCCTGCGCGGTGACCAGCTCGGACAGGAAGGTCTCGCTGGTCGGGTCGCCGTGCAGCACGTTGTTCTCGCCGCCTTCTTCGTAGTTGAGCACGAACTGCACGGCGATCTTCGCGTCGCCGGGCCAGCGCGCGTGCGGCACCTGGCGCGCCGTAGCCGCGCAGGTCGCGCGCATAGGGCAGGGCGGGGGAGGGAGCCTCTGTGGCCATCGGAACTTCCTTCTTCCTAGACGGGTTGCAGCACCGTGGCCAGGTCGGCCACGCGCGGGCTCAAGCGCAGGTTGCGTTCGACGTTGCCCAGGTGCGATTCGAGCAGCCGCACCGCGGCGCGGGCGTCGCGCCTTTCCAGCGCATCGACGATGGCCACGTGCTCTTCCTGGGAATGTTCGGCCGAGTGCGAGGACTGGTACATCAGCGCGATCAGCGAGCTGCGCGTCAGCAGGTCTTCCAGCAGCTCGGCCAGCACCTGGTTGCCGAGCATGCGCGCCAGCACCACGTGGAAGTCGGCCAGCAGCCGCGTGCGGCCGGACACGTCGGTGCGCGCCACCGCAGCCGCTTCGGCCTTGACATGCTGGCGCAGCTCGGCGATCTGCGCGTCGGTGACCACCGCACACAGCTGCCGGACCATCGCCGCCTCGAGCATCGCGCGCACCTCGAAGACCTGGCGCGCCTCTTGCACGCTGGGCTTGGCGACGAAGGCGCCGCGCGCCGGCTCCAGCGTCACCAGCCGGTCGCGGCTGAGCTGGTTGAGCGCCTGGCGCACGAGGGTGCGCGACACGCCGAAGATGTCGGCGATCTGCTGCTCCACCAGCTTGGTGCCCGGCATCAGCCGGCGTTCGACGATGGCGGCGGTGATCGAATCGACGATGCGCTGCGTGGGGCCGCGCCGCCATCAGCCGCGGCCAGCGGGGCAGCGCGAACCTTCTTGCGCGGAGCGGCGGCGGTGGGCGTCGAGCGGACCATCATGGGGACTTGCACTGTATCCTGAAGTGTATACACTTTGCGACCTTGTGCAAGCGCATTTCAAGGATGCCTCGATGGGAAAACTCACCACCCACGTGCTCGACACCATGAACGGTTGCCCGGCTGCCGGCATGGCGGTGAGCCTGTATCGCATGGAGGGTGCAAGCCCGCAACTGCTGAAGCAACTGCGGCTGAACGACGATGGCCGCGCCGACCAGCCGCTGCTGGCCGATGCCGCGCTGCTGCCCGGGCGCTACCGGCTGGTGTTCGGTGTGCAGCCCTACTTCCGCGGCCGCGGCGTGGTGCTGCCCGAGCCGGCCTTCCTGGACGAAGTGCCGCTGGACTTCGGCATCGCCGATGCCTCGCTGCACTACCACGTGCCGCTGCTGGTGTCGCCCTGGAGCTATTCCACCTACCGCGGCAGCTGAGCCCGCGGCTGGCACGGGCGTTGCATCGAGCGACCACGCATGCATGCTGCAGGACACGCCGACGAACTGCTGCGCCGCCTGGCGGGCGCGCCAGCGGTGCGCATCGTGGTCAGCCGTGTGCAGGGCTCGGGCCCACGTGAAGCCGGTGCCTGGATGGCGGTGTTCGACGACGCGCTGGTGGGCACCATCGGCGGCGGCCGCCTGGAGTTCGATGCCATCGCCGACGCACGTGCGCTGCTCGCCGGCCGGCCGGTGGCGGAAGAGCGCCGCTTCGCGCTGGGCCCGTCGCTGGGCCAATGCTGCGGCGGCGTGGTCTGGCTGCGCTATCAGAGCCTGCAGCCGGCCGACCTGCCCGGGCTGCGCCAGCAGCTGCTGCAGGACGCACACGCGCACATGCCGGTGGCGCTGTTCGGCGGCGGCCACGTCGGCGTGGCCATCGTGCAGCTGCTGGGCACGCTGCCGGTGCGCACGCACTGGATCGACAGCCGCGAGGAGGTCTTCCCCGCCGACCTGCCGCTCAACGTGCGCTGCGAACATTCCGAGCCGGTGCAGGGCGCGGTGCCCACGCTGGAGAGCGGCTCGCGCGTGCTGATCATGAGCTTCAGCCATGCCGAGGACCTGGACATCGTTGCCGCCTGCCTGAAGCGCCGTCGCGAACAGGCCGACCTGCCCTTCATCGGGCTGATCGGCAGCAAGAGCAAATGGGCCACCTTCAGGCACCGGCTCGAGGCGCGCGGCTTCGGCACGGACGAACTCGATGGCGTCACCTGCCCCATCGGCGTGGCCGGCGTGGTGGGCAAGGAGCCCGAGGTCATCGCCGTCGCGGTGGCAGCCCAGCTGATGCAGCAGCGAACATCCCCGCCCATTGCGGGTTAACCCGAGAGTCTCGAATGAAGCAAACTGTATACACTTTCGTGTACACGTCGCAGCGGCGCAGTCCGGAAACGGGCTTGTGCGCGACCCGGACAAGTCGGCTCAGAGCGCCCGCAGTGGTGAGCCCACAGGAGTGATCGATGGATGCCTATCTCCTCGACTGGGTCAATCTGCTGCTGCGCTGGGCCCATGTCATCACCGCCATCGCCTGGATCGGTTCGTCCTTCTACTTCGTGCTGCTCGACAACAGCCTGTCGCCGCCGGCCGAGAAGGAACTGAAGGACAAGGGCGTCGACGGCGAGATGTGGGCCGTGCACGGCGGCGGCTTCTACCACTCCAACAAGTACATGGTGGCGCCGCGCTGGAAGCCGCTGCCGCAGAACCTGCACTGGAGCTACTGGGAAAGCTACAGCACCTGGCTCACCGGCTTTGCGCTGTTCACGGTGCTGTACCTGTTCAACGCCGGCAGCTTCCTCATCGACAAGAGCGTGTACGACTGGTCGCCGACGATGGCCATCGTCGCCTCGCTGGGCTTCCTGGTGGCGTTCTGGCTCATCTATGACCTGATCTGCCGCGCCTTCGGCCGGCGCAGCAAGGGCGACCTGATCGTCGGCGTGCTGGTCTTCGTGTTCGTGGTCTTCGCCTCGTGGCTGGCCTGCCAGCTGTTTGCCGGGCGCGCCGCCTTCCTGCTGGTGGGCGCGATGCTGGCCACGACGATGAGCGCCAACGTCTTCTTCTGGATCATCCCCGGCCAGCGCACCGTGGTCGCCGACCTGCGCGCCGGCCGCAACCCCGACCCGGTGCACGGCCAGCGCGGCAAGCAGCGCAGCGTGCACAACACCTACTTCACGCTGCCGGTGATCGTGGCCATGCTGTCCAACCACTACGGCTGGCTGTACCAGGGCGCGAACAACTGGCTGGTGCTGGTGCTGCTGATGCTGGCCGGCGCGCTCATCCGCCACAGCTTCGTCGCACGCCACAAGGCACACGTGCTGGGCAAGCGCGCGCCGTGGGAGCACGCGGTCGTCGGCACCCTGGTGCTGGTGGCCATGGCGGTGTGGCTGGCGCCCAAGCCGCCCAGCGCCGAACAGCAGGCCGCGGCCAAGGCGGCCGCCGCGCAGCCCGGCCGGTTATGCCGAGGTGCAGCGCGGTGCTGGAGCAGCGCTGCTTGCTGTGCCACAACGCCACGGTGCAGCAGAAGAACGTGGCGCTGCACACGCCCGAGCTGCTGAAGCAGCACGCGCAGCGGTGTACCAGCAGGTCAGCGTGCTCAAGCTGATGCCGCTGAACAACGCCACGCAGATCACCGATGCCGAGCGCGAACTGATCAAGCGCTGGTACGAAGCCGGTGCGCCGGTGAACTGACAGCCCCATCCCACAGCCACGAGGGGTCGCCCAGGTGAACACATCGCCGACCGTGCATCCGGTAGACGAAAAGCTGCCCCTGCCGCGCCTGACGGCGCTGGGCCTGCAGCATGTGCTGGTGATGTATGCCGGCGCCATCGCGGTGCCGCTGATCGTCGGCCGCGCGCTCAAGCTCACGCCCGAGCAGGTGGCGCTGCTGATCAGCGCCGACCTGTTTGCCTGCGGCATCGTCACGCTGATCCAGAGCCTGGGCGTGACCCGCTACTTCGGCATCAAGCTGCCGGTGATGATGGGCGTGACCTTCGCCGCGGTCGGGCCGATGGTGGCCTTTGCCAACGCGATGCCGGGGGTCGACGGCGCGCGCGCGATCTTCGGCGCCATCATCGGTGCGGGCGTGATCTCGATGCTCATCGCGCCGCTGATGAGCCGGCTGCTGCGCTTCTTTCCGCCGGTGGTCACCGGCACCATCATCACCATCATCGGCGTCAGCCTGATGCGCGTGGGCGTGGGCTGGGCGATGGGCGGGCCGGCCTTCCTGGCGCAGCGCACCGACGTGCCCAAGCTGGTGGAAATGGTCGACAAGGCCAAGGCGACGGCCGCGGCCGCGTCGGCGCCGGTCACGCTCGGGCCGATCCCGATGGTCGACAACCCGGCCTACGGCGCGCTGGACAACATGGCCATCGCCGCCTTCGTGCTGGTGATCGTGCTGCTGCTGGTCAAGTACACCAAGGGCTTCCTGGCCAACATCTCGGTGCTGCTGGGCATCGTCGCCGGCTGCGTGCTGGCCATCGCCATGGGCAAGATGAGCTTCGGCCATGTCGGCGAAGGCCAAGTGGTTCGACATCGTCACGCCCTTCGCCTTCGGCATGCCCACCTTCGACCTCGTGATGATCCTGACGATGACGCTGGTGATGATCGTGGTGATGATCGAATCCACCGGCATGTTCCTGGCGCTGTCGGACATCACCGGCAAGAAGATCGGCCAGCCCGAGCTGGCGGCCGGGTTGCGCACCGACGGCCTGGGCACGGTGATCGGCGGCGTCTTCAACACCTTCCCGTACACCAGCTTCAGCCAGAACGTCGGCCTGGTCGGCGTCACCGGCGTGCGCAGCCGCTACGTCTGCGTCGCCGGCGGCATCATCATGCTGGGCCTGGGCATGCTGCCGAAGATGGCGGCCTTCGTCGAGGCGATCCCGCAGTTCGTGCTGGGCGGCGCAGGCCTCGTGATGTTCGGCATGGTGGCGGCCACCGGCATCCGCATCCTGTCGACGGTGGACTACAAGAGCAACCGCAACAACCTGTACATCGTCGCGCTGGCCATCGGCTTCGGGCTGATTCCGCTGGTGGCGCCGCGCTGGACGCAGCAGATGCCGCACGGCCTGCACCCGCTGCTGGAAAGCGGCATCCTGCTCACGGCCATCGCCGCGGTGCTGCTGAACCTGTTCTTCAACGGCGCCAAGGGCGATGCCGCCGGCAGCATCGAAGCCGCCAAGGCCGCCGAGGCGCATTGAGCCCGCAGCGGCGGTCCGTGGCGTCGATCAACACGTATACTGTGTGCACAGATATCCGTGGAGCCGACATGAACATCACTCTATCGATCGACGAGCGCGTGGCCGAACAGGCGCGGCAGGCCGCGATGGCCATGGGCAAGAGCCTGAACCAGGCCGTGCGCGACTACCTGGAGCAGCTGGCCGGCCGGGCCCAGCTCGAATCCGAGATTGCGGCCTACCTGGAGTCGACGGCGCGCACGCCGGGCCGCCTGCGTGGCTGGAAGTTCAATCGCGACGAGTTGCAGCGGCGTGCGTAGCTTCATCGACACGAACGTCCTGATCTATGCGGACTCGGCCGACGCCGGCGACAAACAATCGCGGGCCAGCACGCTGATTGCGCAGCACCTGCGCGAGGGTGACGGCGTCATCTCGACCCAGGTGCTGCACGAGTTCGTCAACGCGGCGATGCGCAAGCTGGCCTTGCCGCTGGACCTGGTTCGTGCCCGGGTGCGCCTGTACAGCCGCTTCGAAACGGTGAATGCGTCGCCCGCCGCGATACTCGATGCGCTGGACCTGCATGCGCTGCACACGATCTCCTTCTGGGACGCGCTGATCCTGCAGGCCGCGCGCCAGAGCGGTTGCGTGCAGCTGCTGACCGAGGATCTGCAGGCCGGCGCCGTGATCGGCGGTGTGCGCATCGTCAACCCTTTCGACGTGCCGGTTCCGGCCAAAGCACGCCGGTCCAGGAGCCGTTGATCACCATGCCCACCTTGCTGATCCGCCACGCCACGCTGCTCGTCACGATGGACGCGCAGCGGCGCGAGATCGCCGACGGCGCCGTGTTCGCGCGCGACGGCGTGATCGAAGCCGTGGGCACCAGCGCGCAACTGCCGCCGACGGCCGACGAGGTGATCGACGCGCGCGGCCAGGTGGTCATCCCCGGCCTGGTGAACACGCACCACCACTTCTACCAGACGCTGACGCGCGCGGTGCCGGCGGCGCAGGACGCCGAACTCTTCAGCTGGCTGAAGACGCTGTACCCGATCTGGGCGAAGCTGACGCCGGAGATGGCGCATGTCTCCACGCAGACGGCGATGGCCGAGCTGCTGCTGTCGGGCTGCACCACCAGCAGCGACCACCTCTACCTGTTCCCCAACGGCACGCGGCTGGACGACACGCTGGAAGCCGCGGCGCAGATCGGCATGCGCTTCCACGCGGCGCGCGGCGCGATGAGCGTGGGCGAATCCAAGGGCGGGCTGCCGCCGGATAGCGTGGTCGAGGACGAAGCCGCGATCCTGGCCGACACGCAGCGCCTGATCGAACGCTGGCACGACCCGAAGCGCCATGCGATGCAGCGCATCGTGGTCGCGCCGTGCAGCCCCTTTTCGGTGAGCCGCGAGCTGATGCGCGATGCCGCGCTGCTGGCGCGTTCTTTCGGCAGCGCGCATGGCGTGTCGCTGCACACGCACCTGGCCGAGAACGACAACGACATCGCCTACACGCGCGAGAAGTTCAACTGCACGCCGGCCGAGTATGCCGAACAGCTTGGGCTGGGTCGGCCCCGACGTCTGGCACGCGCACTGCGTCAAGCTCGATGCGGCCGGCATCGCACTGTTCGCCAGCACCGGCACCGGCGTCGCCCACTGCCCGGGCAGCAACATGCGGCTGGCCTCGGGCACCGCGCCGATCCGCGCGATGCGCGATGCCGGCGTGCCGGTGTCGATTGCGGTCGACGGCTCGGCCAGCAACGACAGCGGCCACATGCTGGGCGAAGCGCGGCTGGCGCTGCTGCTGCAGCGTGTGGCGCACGGGCCGGTGAAGGGCCCGTCGGCGCTGACCGCGCGCGAGGTGCTGGAGATCGCCACGCTCGGCGGCGCGCAGGTGCTGGGCCGCGACGACATCGGCGCGCTGGCGCCGGGCATGAGCGCCGACATCGTGAGCGTGCCGCTCGACGACATCGGCGTGGCCGGCGCCTTGCACGACCCGCTGGCCGCGCTGTTCTTCTGCCATGTGCCGCGGGTGAAGCACAGCGTGGTCAACGGCCGCGTGGTGGTGCGCGACGGGCAGCTGACCACGCTGGAACTGCCGCGGCTGATCGACACGCACAACCGGCTGGCGGCCCGCCTGGTGGCCGCAGGCTGATGCTGCTGACCCTGCAACCGATCAGCGCGGCCGCGTTCGCCCCCTACGGATGGCTGGCTGATGCGGATGGAGCGACGGGTCGGCCCATCAACGACGGCAGCAGCCAACGCATCGACGGCGTCGGCGACCTGCAGCTCACGGCCGAGGCCGGCGCGCCGTGCCTGGCGCTGTTCCGCGCGCAGCCGCGCGACCCGCGCGGGCCGTGGCAGCAGCTGGAGCGGCACCGCCTGGGCACGCAGACCTTCGTGCCGATGGGCGGCGCGCGCTACGTCGTGCTGGTGGCGCTGGGCGACGCAGCAGCCCGACGCGCACACGCTGGCCGCCTTTGCGGTGGCCGGCCACCAGGCCGTGACCTTGCGCGCCGGCACCTGGCACCACGGGCTGATCGCGCCGGAGGGCGGCGACTTCGTGATCATCGAACGCCAGGCCGATGCCGAGGATTGCGAACTGGCGACCCTGGCCGCCGCGGTGACGCTGGCCCCGGGCGCCGCCGCTACTCCGCGATCGTGTCGGCCTGCACCGCGCTGACCGGGCGCTGCTTGGCGGCGGCCGCGCGCACGTTCAGCCAGGCGCTGGCGGCACCGCAGACGCCGATGATCGCCATGCCGATCCAGCCCCAGCCGTCGGGCACGACGCCGAACACGATGTAGCCGGCCAGGGCGGCCACCGCCAGCTGCACGTACTGGAAGGGCATCAGCGTCGAGGCCGGGGCCTTGCCCAGCGCCATGATCAGCATCAGGTGCCCCGAGGTGCCGAGCACCGCCACCGCCATCAGCGCGCCCACCTGCAGCACGGGGGCAGCCAGCAGCGTATCGAGCGGATCGGCCACGCTGGCCAGCAGGATCGGCGTGGCGATCGCCATGCCGGTGACGCCGGTGTAGAAGTTGGTCGTGAACGGGTCTTCGTGCGGCGCGAAGCGGCTGGTCATGATCTGGAAGGCCGCATTGGCGAAGGCGGCGGCCAGGGGCATCAACGCCGCCCAGCCGACGATGCCGCTGCCGGGGCGGATGACGATCAGCGCGCCGATGAAGCCGCCGACCACCAGCGCCCAGCGCAGCGGCGAGATGCGCTCCTTCAGCCACACCCGCGCCACCAGCGTGGCGACCACCGGCGTCAGCATGACGATGGCCGTGAACTCGGCCACCGGCATGCGGCGCAGCGCGGCAAAGGCCATCGCCGACGCAAAGGCGAGCAGCGCGCCGCGCGCCATCTGGAACATCGGGTTGGCGGTGCGGAACGAGCGCTGCTTCGACAGCACGATCCACAGCGTCATGATCGCCGCGTGCAGCCCGTAGCGTGTCCACAGCACCAGCGCCACCGAGAAGTAGGCGCCGACATAGCGCACCGTGGTGTCCATGGTGGCGAAGCAGCTGGCGGCGCCGATCACCAGCGCGATGCCGAGCAGCGGTTGGGGCGCGTTCACGCGCATGCGCTGCCGGGCCTCGACGCGCGGCCTCAGCCGACGATGCGTTGCGCCAGCGCGATCAAGCTGCGGTCGCTGCCCGGCGGGCCGATCAGGCTCAGCCCCAGCGGCGCGCCGGCACGGCTGGCCAGCGGCAGGCTCAGCTGCGGCAACCCGGCCAGGCCGGCGATGCACAGCATCTGCAGCGCGCGGTTGCGGTAGCTCTCCAGCCCGGCTTCGTCGTCGCTGATCAAGGGCGCGATGTCGGGCATGGTCGGCATCAGCAGCACGCCGTCGTGGCCCAGCAGCGCGGCCATGTGCGCGCGAAAGCGCGTGCGGTAGGCCTGGCCTTCGGCCACCTTCTGCGTCGGGGATCTCGCGCGCCCAGGCAAAACGCTGTGCCACGCCCGGGCCCAGCGGCGGCCGGTAGCGCTCGATCAGTGCGCCGTCCACCGTCCAGGCTTCGTGGCCCTGCAGGTGGCGGTAATGCCAGTACATCGCGTCCAGGCTGTCCAGCACCACGCTGCAGGCTTGGGCGCGGCCCAGTGCCGCTTCGACCTGGGCGCAGGGGGCGGCCACGGCTTCGAGCACCTCGCCGGACAGCAGCGCCCAGAGCTCGCTGGGCCGCAGCAGGCGCGGCGTCTCGGGCAGCGGCGCGGCGTCTGCGCCCAGCAGCACGTCGGCCACGCGGGCGAAGCTGTGGATGTCGCGCGTGAACCAGCCGCAGGTGTCGAAGCTGGGCGACAGGTCCAGCACCCCCTGCAGGCTGATGCGGCCATGGGTCGGACGCAGGCCGAACAGGCCGCAATGGTTGGCCGGGCCGCGCACGCTGCCACCGGTGTCGCTGCCCAGCGCAAAGTCGCACAGCCGGCTCGACACCGCCGAAGCCGAGCCCGAGGACGAGCCGCCGGTGATGCGATCGGGCGCGGCGCCGTTGATCGGCGAGCCGAAATGCGCGTTCTGCCCGTTCATCGAAAAGGCCAGTTCGTCGGTGATGGTCTTGCCGACGAAGCGCGCGCCCGCGTCGAGCAGCTTCTGCACCGTCGGCGCCGTGCGCGTCTTGATGCCCGACAGCGCCAGCACGAAGGGCTGGCCGCCGCTGGTGGGGTAGCCGGCCACGTCGAACAGGTCCTTGACCGCGAAGCTCAGGCCGGACAGCGGGCCGGTGCCGGCGTTCGGCACCGGCGCTTCGGGGTAGGGCATGAAGGCGCGGGCGGTGTCGTGCACCAGGGGCATGGCGGCTTTCAGCGAAGAGCAAGGGCCGATTCTGCCGTGGCCTCGGTGCGCAGGCAGCGCGCGCCGTGATCCGGCGCGATCATCACCACCTCGGGCGCCGTCTGGCGGCAGCCGTCGTTGGCGAAGCTGCAGCGTTCGGCAAAGGCGCAGCCACTTGGCAGGGCCGACAGGTCCGGCGGCGCGCCGCCGATGGTCTCCAGCCGCGAGCCCTTGGCCAGTGCGCCGTGTGCGCGGCTCTTCAGCAGCGCCAGCGTGTAGGGGTGGCGGGGCTCGCGGATCAGCGCGCGCGCCGAGCCCACCTCGACGATGCGCCCGGCGTACATCACGGCAATGCGGTCGGCCACTTCCAGCGCGGCGCCGATGTCGTGGGTGACGAAGATCACCGACAGACCCAACTCGCGCTGCACCGACGGCATGCGCTCGGCGATGGAGATCAAGCAATGACACCACTGCTCGAGTCCAGGGCGATGGATCAGGTGGAGCCGCTTCAGCCCTCGGCGCGCAGCACCTCGGCGGCGGCATAGGCCGGGCCGCGAGCGATACGCTCGAAGTACGAGGCGTGTGCGTCGCTGCCCGGCGGCCATTGGGCCAGGAACTGATGCTGCACCGCAGCCGCGTCGGTGTCGATGGCCAGCGCGTCGACGAACACGCCTCGTTGCACCACGCCGAAGCGACGCTGCGATCCGGCATGGGGCTGCAGCGCGAAGCGGATCAGCAGCCCGGCGCCATCGCCGGCAAAGTTGGGCATGCCAGCGGCGCCGTTGTTGTAGATGGCCCGCCCGCCCGCCAGCGACTGGAACACCGGCAGGCAGGTGTGGGTGCTGGCGAAGGCCTGCACCCGCGCGGTCGTAAACCAGTGCTGCACGGCGGCGCGGTGGGCGCCGTCGCGCAGATGCTCCTGCGCGAATCCCCAGCCGGCCAGCGATTGCGCGTCGCCATGCACGATACCGATGCGCAAGTCGCCCACATCCGCACGCAGCCACATCGGCAGCGTCGCCAGTTCGTCGCGCTGCGCGGCCGTGACCACGCTGCGCAGCCGGCGCAGGATGCGGTTCGAGCGCTGCACGGTCGCGTCGCCGACCCAGTCGGGGTAGGCGCAGCCACAGCCGGCATCGTCGTCACTCTCGTCGGCGTCGGCAGCGAGCTCGGTCTCGACATTGCCGCGCAGCGCGGTGTGGGCGAGCACGTCGCGCTGCACTTGCGCGAAGGTGGTGGCATCGGCATCGAACCAGTGGAAGTCGCCGTTAAACACCAAACGCTTGCGGCCGCGCTCGCGCTCGAAAAGACGCAGCACCTGCTGCAGCGCCAGCGCATTGCCGTAAAGCCCACCGACCACGTACAGCACCTCAAGCTCGCGCAGCGCTGCCGGCGCCTCGACCGCGAAGACCTCCGGCCGGTAGCGGTAGTGCAGCGGGCAGCTGCGGCCGGGCACCGTGGTCGTCGCGGCAAGGTTCATCGTGCCACGGTGGCGCTGGCGATGGCATCGAGGGCCTTGCGCACGTTCTCGGCCGCAGGACAGTCGCCGCCCCCGTGGCGGCGCACCAGCCACACCGGATCGTTGTAGCCGAGCCAGGTCTGCTGCTGCGCATCCACCCACACCAGCGCCTTCATCGGCAGATCGATGCCCACGACCTGGCTGCACAGCATCAGCGGCGTGCCGGCCTGCGGGTTGCCGAAGATGATCACCTCGGTCGGGCGCAGCGTCTGGTTCACCCGTGCGGCGCCGGCGGCATGGTCCACGCGCGCGACCACGGCCAGGTTGCGCTGCCGGACCTGTGCCTCCAGGCGCGACACCGTGTCGGCGGCGCTGTGCGGGCTTTTCACGCGGACCATGCCGTCACCGCCGTCGCCCATGCTGGCGCAACCGGCCAGGATCAGTGCCAGGCCGGCGTATGCGATGTGATGCGAAAGCTTCATGCAGGATCTCCTCGGGGTTTGGCCGCAAGCGGTGGGATCGTTCAGGGCGGAAGGGTCGCCGCCATCGATTCGGGCAGATGCCTCAGGTCGGCGGCCTCGTCGATGTCCGCCACGGCGGGCAGCTCGGCCCAGCGCAGGCCGGCATCGCGGGCGCGTTCGCGGGTGCGTGCCATCACGTCGGGGCGGCTCCAGGCCATGTCTTCGAACAGCCGCGGCTTCGGCCCGGCGCAGGCCGACCAGCCCATAGCCGCCATCGAGCGCCGGCACGAAGACGGCGTCGTGGCTGTCCAGCGCCGCCGCGGCCTGACGCAGCCGCGGCGCATCGAGCGCCGGCAGGTCGCTGCCGATCAGCAAGGCGCGTTCATGGGTCTGCAGCGCGCGCTCCAGTGCACGGTGCATGCGCGCGCCGAGGTCGCCGCCGCCCTGGACTGTGAGCGCCAGCGCATGCTGTCGGGCCAGGCCCTGCAACGCTGGATGGCTGGCATCCGGCGTGGCACAAAGCTCGATCGTGTCGAAGCCGGCCGCGACCGCGGCGTCGATTGCGTGTGCCAGCAGGCGCTCGGCCAGCGCCGCCGCACCGGCCGCACCGAGGGCCGGGATCAGCCGCGTCTTGGCCTGGCCGGCCACCGGCGCCTTGGCAAAGACGATCAGCGCCGTGCCCATGCGTCAGCGGTAGGCCTGCGCCAGTGACTGCGGCGACTCGCCGCGCCAGTAGCGCCAGCGCAGCCGCCACATCAGCCAGATGGTGCGCCACACGCCGTGCGTTTCCCAGCGGCGGCCCGAGGTGCGCACGCGCTGGCGCAGGCAGTGCGGCCGCTGCAGTGCACGCAGCCGGCGCGACAGTTCGATGTCCTCCATCAGCGGCTGGTCGGGAAAACCGCCGATGCGCTCGAAGAGCTCGCGCCGCACGAACATCGCCTGGTCGCCGGTGGCGATGCCGCTGAGGCGCGAGCGTTGGTTCATCAGCGCGGCCACCAGCCGCAGCAGGCGCGCACGGCCGTCGATGTGCACGTCGAAGCGGCCCCAGGCCGCGCCGCCCGCGACGGCGCGTGCGCAGCAAGGCGTCGGCGTCCTCGGGCAGTTGCGTGTCGGCATGCAGGAACAGCAGCAGCGGCGCGCGCGCTGCCGCCGCACCGGCATTCATCTGCCGCGCGCGGCCGCGCGGGCTGCTCAGCACCCGGTCGGCCCAGGGCGCTGCGCAGCGTGGCGTGTCGTCGGTGCTGCCGCCGTCGACGACGATGACTTCGGCGCCGCGCTCGCGCAGCGGCACCAGAGTCTGCAGCGTGGCCGCGATGCCGGCGGCTTCGTTCAGCACCGGCACGACGATGCTCAGTGCGGGCACCGGCCGCTCGGGCATCAGGCCGCCTGGGTCTCGGGGGCCGTGGCGTCGAGTGCGCCGCCGCAGCTGCTGCCCTGGCCGGCGGTGCAGCCGTAGCAGTGGTCGGCGACGCGGATCGCGGCGGCACCGGGGTCGTGCTGCAGCAGATCGCGCAGGTGAGGCCGCGCCGTGCCGCCCAGCCGCGCACGCAGGCCGAGCATCTGGTTGAAGTCGCAGTCGTACAGGTCGCCCTGCCAGTCGACGCTGACGGTGCTGCGGCACATCAGCGTGTCCAGGTTTTCGGCGCGGTAGGCGCCGCGCAGCAGCTGCATGTAGGTGCCGAAGCTGCCCTTGCTGACCAGCGTGCTGCCGAAGCGCTGGATCGGCATGTTGGTCAGCGCGAACAGGTGGTTGAAGCGCAAGCCGAAGTGCTGAGCCAGCTCGCGCCGATAGTCTTCCTCCAGCGGCCCCTGCGGCGGCGGCAGCACCGCGCCCTGCGGGTTGTAGACCAGGTTCAGCACCCGCCCCGATCCCGGCTGGCCGTAGCCCAGCGAATTGAGCAGGCGCAGCGCGGCGATGCTGCGCTCGAACACGCCGTCGCCGCGCTGCCGGTCGACGTTGGCAGGCGAGTAGCAAGGCAGCGAGGCGGTGACCTCGACCCCTTGTTCGGCCAGAAACTCTGCAAGTCCCTCCTGGCCGGGCTCGGAAAGGATGGTCAGGTTGCAGCGGTCGATGACGCGCACGCCCTGCGCGCGCGCGCCGCGCACCAGCTCGCGGAAGTTGTGGTTGAGCTCGGGCGCGCCGCCGGTCAGGTCGAGCGTGCCGATGCGTCGCGCGCGCAGCACCTGCAGCACCGTCTGCGCGGTGTCCGTGTCCATCGCTTCGGTCCGATTCGGGCCCGCGTTGACATGGCAGTGCAGGCAGCTCTGGTTGCAGCGGTAGCCCAGGTTCACCTGCAGCGTGTCGAGCCGGTGACGCCGGATCGGCGGGAAATCGGTGCGGGCAAGAAGCGGCAGGGTGTCGTGCATGGTGCGTCGGTTCCTTGGGGCCGGTCGGCCCGTGCCGGGCTGGGTCGAACGCGGACCGGCTTTCATTACATCTGCGGCCGATTGTGCCGGGGCGGGCCGGCCCGGGCCGATGGCGAGGCCGGGCGCCACGGCGCGCCGAGGGACTTGACATGATCAAATGATTCCATAATGATGGAAATATGGATGAGAAAGCCGCCGTCTCTGCCCTGGCTTCGCTGCCGCAGGAGGCGCGGCTGCGTGTCTTTCGCGCACTGGTCGGCGCCGGCCCCGAGGGCCTGACGCCCGGCGCGCTGGCGGCGCTCGGCATCGCCGGCTCGACGCTGTCCTGTCACCTGAAGGGGCTGGTGCATGCCGGCCCGGTGACGGTGGACCGCGATGCGATGGTCGCGACCTCAACTGCCGGCCGGCGCTGGTGCAAATGAACGCGCTGCTCGGCTACCTTGGTGACCACTGCGGCCACGGCCGCGCATGCGCGCCGGTGCGCACGCGGCGCCGCACCACGCCTTGTTGATCGAAGAGGGAGTCCCCCGATGAAACGTTTCCATGTGCATGTCCATGTCGCCGACCTCGAGCAGAGCATCGGCTTTTATTCCGCCATGTTCGGCGCAGCGCCGGCGCGCGTCGAAGCCGACTACGCGAAGTGGATGCTCGACGACCCGCGCCTCAACTTCGCCATCTCCAAGCGCGGCTCGGCCACCGGCATCGACCATCTGGGCCTGCAGACCGACGATCCGGCCGAGCTGGCCACGCTAAAGGCGCGCGCCGAGGCCGCGGGCGCCGCGCTGCTCGACGAAGGCAGCACCACCTGCTGCTATGCGCGCAGCGAGAAGCACTGGGTCACCGACCCGCAGGGCATTGCCTGGGAGCACTTCCACACGCTGGCTGACATCCCGGTGTTCCGCGAGGCCACCCCGGCCACCGCCACCGCGCCGGGCGCGGCCTGCTGCACCCCGGCGCGCTCCGTCAGATCCGTGCCGCACGGCAAGCCGCTGGCCGTGCCGGTGAAGGCAGCGTCCGGCTGCTGCTGAGGGCGGTGCCGTGGCCGACAAGAGCTACCACGTGCTTTTCGTCTGCACCGGCAACTCGGCGCGCTCGATCCTGGCCGAAGGCCTGTTGAACGCGCTGGGCCGGGGCAGTTTCGTCGGCCATTCGGCCGGCAGCCATCCAAAGGAACAGCCGCATCCGCTGGCGCTGCAGACGCTGGCCGCGCACGGCATCCCGAGCGACGGCTATCGCAGCAAGAGCTGGGATGAATTTGCCCAATCCGCTGCGCCGGCGCTGGACTTCGTCTTCACCGTGTGCGACCAGGCCGCCGGCGAGACCTGCCCGTACTGGCCAGGCCAGCCGATGACCGCGCACTGGGGCCTGCCGGACCCGGCGGCGGTGCAGGGCAGCGAGGCCGAGCGCGAGAAGGCCTTCGTCGACACCTTCGTCGCGCTGAAGCGCCGCATCGAGCTGATGCTGGCGCTGCCGATGAAGTCGCTGGACGGCCTGGCGCTGCGCCGCGAGCTCGAGGCCATCGGCCGGCGCTGAGCGTGGCCAGCACCGTGCTGCCCAACCCGGCGCGGGCGTCGGGAATGAGCGTCTTCGAGCGCTGACTCAGCCGTGGATCTTCGTGCGCCAGGTGTTCGCGCCCTGGCTGCCGGCCGAACAGCTGGTGGAACACCGCGCCCGCGCGGTCGTGTGATATGAGATGTCGCAGGCGTGCGCAGGCAGCGCCACGTGGTTGCGTCGCCGGCCAGCCAGTGCACGCGGGACATCGCGCGCCGAGCCGCCGGCGCGCGACGTCCCGTGGCCGGCGAGAGGTCGAGCACGCTGGCATCGCCGCCGGGCAGCGCCAGCAGGTCGTCGACGAGCGTCGACGCGCCAAAGCCGCGTCGGGCTTCAGCGCAGGTTGCCCGTGTGCCCCAGGTTGTAGCGCCCGGGCTGCGGCCACACCGCCAGGCCGTGCGGCTGCTTGCCCACGGCGATGAAGTCGACCGCGCCGCTGCCAGTGTCGATGCGGTAGACCACGTCGTCATAGCGGCCCGACAGCCACAGGTGCTTGCCGTCGGCGCTGACGTTGCCCATGTCGGGGCTGCCGCCGCCGGGGATCGGCCAGGTCTTGACGACCTTGCCGGTGGCGAAGTCGATCACCGACACGCTGCCCTTTCCCTTGGGCTTGCCGTGCACGTAGTTGCTGCCGCGGTTGGCCACGTACAGCAGCTTCGCGTCGCGGCTCGGGTACAGGCCGTGCGCGCCCACGCCGGTGGGCACGAAGCCGATCTGCCTGAAGCTGGCGCCTTCGATCACGTGCACGCCGTCGGCCATCATGTCGGCGACATAGAGCGTCTTGCCGTCGGGCGCGAAGCGCACATCCTGCGGCATGCCCGGCGTGACGCAGATCTGCCCGCCGATCTGCGCCGGGTCGGGCACGTACTTCGGCGTCTTCAGGCTGGTCCTGACCAGCGCCAGCGCGTCGGGCCGGTCGAAGTAGCGGCTCAGCTTGAGGGTGCCGAGCACCTTGCGGTTGACCAGGTCGACCTTGGTGATCGCGCCGTTGAACTCGCAGGTGAAGAAGGCGGTGCGCCCGTCGATGCCGAAGTCGGCATGGTTGATGCCGTCGCAGTCGGGCGTGTCGATGCTGTAGTCCAGCTTCATCGTCTGCGCATCGCGGAAGTCCAGCCGCTTGAAGGCCTCGGCGACGACGATCGCGTGCTTGCCGTCGGGCGTCCAGTACATGTTGTAGGGGTCGTCCACCGGAATGGTCTTGCCCGGCTTGGCGGTCAGCGGGTCGAGCACCGTCAGGCTGCCCTTGTCGCTGTTCTCGGCGTTGTTGGCCACGTACAGCGTCTTCAGGTCCCAGCTCGGCACCACGTGCTGCGGGTACAGCCCGACCTTGAAGGTGTGCGTCACCTTCAGCGTCGCCGGGTCGATGACCGACACCGTGTGCGCCTTGTGGTTCGGCACGTACACGCGCTCCAGCGCGCCGGCGACGTTGGGGCTCATCTTGCCGGCGGCGGTTTCGCTGTACAGGTTGTGCGGATCGGGCACCGGCGCCATGCCGGGCACGGTCTGCACCGCGGGCGCGGCGGCCGGCGCCGACGCGGTCTGTGCCTGCAGCGCCGCGGCGGCGGCAGCCAGGCCGAGGGTGGTGGCGAGGATTCGAGTCTTGGACATCGGGTCGATTCGGTGAAGAAAGTCAGCGGGTGGTGGCCTTGCGGATCGCGGCCACGCTGCGCTGCACGATCAGCTCGGTGCCGAGCCGGCCCAGCTCGGCGCTGGCACGCGACGGGTCGCCGCTGACGCCGGCGGCCGGCGGCGACATTTTCGCAGACCACACGCGCGCGCCGTCCAGCGCCAGCATCAGCGCTGTGTCGGCCGCGCCGGCATGCGTGCCGATCTGCGCGTCGTTCAGGCCGCGCTCGCGCAGCAGCTGGTGAAACGGCGCCTGCGCGGCCAGGTAGTAGTCGGCGATGAAATGCGCGCGCGCCGGACCGCCCTTCCAGTCGCGGTTCAGCGCATCGGCCACGGCCTTCAGCGCCGCCTGGTAGTTGCCGCTGTCGCCGAGGAGGACGATGTCGGCAAAGCCGTGCTGCGCGAAGGAGCGGGCGGCGCCGTCGAGCACCGCCTTGAATGCCGGCTCGGGCACGCTGATCGTGCCGGCGTAGCGCATGTGCTCGGTGGGCGGCGTGATGCGGCCTTCGGGCACGTAGGCCAGCACCGGCGCGACCAGCGCATTGCCCAGCTCGGCGGCGATCCGCCCGGCCAGCAGGTGGGCGCGAAAGTCGTGCTTGCCCAGCGCCATGTGCGCGCCGTTCTGCTCGACCCCGCCCACCGGGATGATGATGGTGCGCCGGCCCTGCTGCAGCCAGTCGCGCAACTTCGGCGCTGCTCAGCTCCTGCAGGTACACGCTGGCCGGCGCCGCCTGCAGCGCGGGCGCATGCAGGGCCAGGCACAACATGGCGGCGGCAAGGGCTGGGCGCATGGGTGGCGGGGCTGTGGAGGAGCGCGCTGGGTCGGGTGCGCCGCGCAATGTAGCGCAGGCCTGGTTCGGCAAGCTGCGTAATATCAAGCGCCATGAGCCAAAGCACCGACCTCCCGCCCGTCAGCGTGCAACTCCCCGCGTTAAACGCGTTGCCGATGGTCATCGACTCGCCGCACAGCGGCACCGCCTACCCGGCCGACTTCGGCTACAGCGCGCCCTTCGAGCTGTTGCGCCGCGGCGAGGATCTGTACGTCGACCGCTTGTATGCCAATGCACCGCAGCATGGCGCCACCTTCGTGGCGGCCCACTTCCCGCGCGCCTACATCGACCCGAACCGCGTGCTCGCCGATATCGACGAGGCGCTGCTCGATGCGCCCTGGCCGGGCGAGGTGGCGGCGGGGCCGAAGACGAGGCTCGGCATCGGCCTGATCTGGCGTCTGCTGGGCGATGTGCCGATCTACCAGCGCAAGCTGTCGGTGGCCGAGGTGCAGGCCCGCATCGAGCGCTGCTGGCGGCCCTACCACGCGGCGCTGGACCAGGCCATCGGTGCGGCCTACTCGACTTTCGGCGCGGTCTGGCACCTGAACGTGCATTCGATGCCCGACGACTCCTACGAGCGGCTGGGCCTGCCGGTCAAGCCGCTGGCCGATTTCGTGCTCGGCGACCTGGACGGCCGCACTGCCGGCGAACCGCTGATGGCCCTGATCGAAGGCGTGCTGCGCGAGCAGGGCTACAGCGTGGCCCGCAACGACCCGTTCAAGGGCGTCGAGATCATCGCGCGCAACGGCCGGCCGGCAGAAAGGCGGCATTCGCTGCAGATCGAGATCAAGCGCTCGTGTTACGCCGACGTCGAAACGCATCAGCCCAACGCAGGCTTCGAGCGCGTGCAACGCGCGCTGGACGCGATGCTCGCCGCGCTGGCCGCGCACGTGCGCGTGCAGTGCAGGCGCTGAGCCAGCGCCCGTCAATGCGCCGCGGGACAGCGGCGGCTTCGTGCGTTCGTGGCCCCCAGGCTGGCCACGTCCTTGAAGGCGGCATCACGCCGCATGGCTGCAGCATCTGCTAGATTGGGTGCATTGCCACTGCCGGGGTTGTGCCATGGGCTCACCGCTGCCAAGGCTGACGCTCGAGGAATTTCTGCTCTGGGAGAACGCGCAGCCCGACCGCCATGAGTTCTACAAGGGCGAAGTGTCCGCGATGGTGGGCGGCCGGCGCGTGCACGGGCGGGTGGTCTCCAACCTGAACGCGGCCCTGAAGATTGCACTGCGCGGCAGCCCCTGCCAGGTGTTTGCCGAGAGCATGAAGGTCCAGCCCGCCGACGACGTCATCCTGTACCCCGATGTGTTCGTCACCTGCGATGCCGCCGACCTGCGCACGGAACAGATCTTCCGTGCGCCCAAGTTGGTGATCGAGGTGTTGTCGCCGTCGACGCAGGCCTACGACCGCAGCCTGAAGTTCGCGCTCTACCGTCACTTGGGCAGTCTGCAGGAATATGCGTTGGTCGATCCCGACACGCGCCGCATCGAGGTCTTTCGGGTCGGTGCCGATGGCCTGTGGGTGCTGCACGACATGAGCGAGCGCAATGTGCTCACGCTGGCCAGCCTGGACTGCGAGATGGCGATGAGCGAAATCTTCGACGGTGTCGAGCCTGCCGAGGCGCAGTGACGGGAACAGGAGCAGCCGATGCCGACCCTTCGAGTGGAAATGTTTGCCGGCCGCACGCTGGAACAGAAGCGCGCCCTGGCGCGCGAGCTGACCGAGGCCACCGTGCGCGCGCTGGGCGTGCCGGCGACTGCGGTGGAGGTGCTGTTCTACGACATCGAGCGCCACGACTGGGCGGTGGCCGGCACGCTGTGCAGCGAGCCACCGGCCGCGCCGCCGCCGCTGCAGGCCTGAGGCATCCGGCCGCGCGCCGCGGCCGGTGGCCGCCGCGTCATGGCGTGGCCAGGCGCGCGCTGACGGCCAATGCACCGGTGGCGGTGCGCAGCTCCAGCCGGTCGCCTTCGCGCCGCGTGCTCGTGGCCGAGGCCAGCGCGGTCAGGAACTGCGCTTCCTGCGTCATCAGGCCCTCGGGCTGATTGCACACCTTGCGCGTGGCCGCCGGGCTGTCGATGCGCAGCGCGCTGCCGTCGGCCTGGAACGCCGCCTGGTAGCTGTTGCAGCCGGCCGAGCCGCCGAGCTTGCCGTCGCTGCCGAAGACCATCGTCAGGCTCGTGCCGGCCAGCACGCCGGCCACGGCCTGGCGCCCGTTGTTCACGCCGGTGACCTGCCAAGCCGTGCCGGCCAGCCGATCGGTCTGCTCCTTCAGCTGGGCCAGCGGCTGGCCATCGGCACCGAGCAGCGTCAGCGTGTCGTATTCGATGCGATAGCTTCGGGTCTGATAGAGCACTGCACCAACGCTGTTGGCCACCTGCATCACCTCGGGCGGGCAGGCCATCAGCGTGGCCGCGGCCTTGCTGCCGAACTGCAGCTGCTGGCCGCTGTGGGTGAAGGCAGTGGTGTAGCGGTTGCAGCCGTCGCTGCCACTGGCACGAGCGCCCTCGAAGCGCAGCGTCGCCAGCGGCAGGGCCGGCAAGGCGAAGCCAGGCACCCAGGCCAGCGTCCAGGCGCTGCCGTCCAGGTTGCGCCTCGGGCCACCGGGTGGGGGCGTCGTGCCGGCGGGCTGCTGCGGCGGCGCGACCAGTGCAGCCGGTGGCGGCGGTGGCGGCGGGTTGGGCGAACTGCAGGCGGCGCACAGTGCGACCAGGCCGGTGAGGGTCAACGGGATTCGGATCATGGTGCGCAGGCATGCGGTCGGACGGGCGCGCAGTGTAGGGCGGTCGTGGGCCGCCCCGGGGCCTCAACTGCGCGGTGACAGCCCGTCGGCCAGCGACAGCCGGTAGGCGCGCCAGCCCGGCACCAGGCTGGCCAGAAAGCCCGCGGCCAGCACGGCGGCCAGCAGGCCCCACTGTGCTGCCGACGGTGCAGACAGCGTCAGCGTGATGCCGTAGCCCGATTGCAGCCACGGCGCCAGCGCCAGCACGGCCGCCGCCACCGCGACCACGCCGAGCATCACGCCGAGCAGCGTGACCATCGCGCCCTCTGTGGCCAGCATCAGCAGCACATGGCGCGGCGCGGCGCCCACCGCGCGCAGCACCGCCAGTTCGCGCCGGCGTTCGTTCAGCCCGGCCAGCACCACGGCGACGAGGCCGGCCAGGCTGACCACCGCGACCATCGCCGACACCGCCAGCAAGGCGCGCTCGCCGGCGCCGACCACGTCCCACAGTTCGTCCAGCGCCACGCCGGGCAGCACCGCCATCAGCGGCTCGCCCTCGTAGTCGGCCACCGCGCGCTGCACCGCGAAGACCGCGGCGCGGTTCTTCAGGCCGATCAGTGCGGCCGTCACCTGCTTGGGGTGCAGATCGGCGGCGCGCGCTTGTTCGGCAGAGATCCTCTGCCCCGGCAGCGGCACGCCGGCCACCCAATCGAGGTGGATGGCCTGCATCGCCTGCAGGCTGATGTGCAGCGTGCGGTCCACCGGCGTGCCGGTGCGCTGCAGGATGCCGACCACGGTGAACGGCTTGTCGGCATGTTCGGCGCCGGGCATGCCGCCGCCGCCGTGGCTGAGCGTGAGCGGGTCGCCGAGCCGGTAGCCCAGCCGGTCCGCCACCTCGGCGCCCAGCACCACTTCGTACAGGCCGGCCAGGTCGCCGCTGAAGGGCCGTCCTTGCGCCAGCACGAGCGTCTGCCGGTCGCCGTAGCGGAAGCGCTCGAAGTAGGCCGCTGTGGTGGCCAGTACCGCAAACCCGCGGTGCGAATCGCCCAGCGACAGCGGCACCATCCAGGCCACGGCGCGGTGCTTGGCAATGGCTTCCAGGCTGTCGATGCGCACGTTGTTGGTGGCGCCGCCGACGCGGAACACGGCATACAGCAGCAGCTGCATCGGTCCGGTGCGCGCGCCGACGATCAGGTCGGTGCCGCTGACCGACTGCGAGAAGTTCTCGCGCACGTCGCTGCGCAGCCGCTCCACGCCCAGCAGCAGGAAGGTGGACAGCGCCACCGAAAAGAGCACCAGCGCCAGTGTGCCGCGCCGGTTCCAGGCGCTGCGCCACGCAATGGCCAGAATGGCTTTCAAGCCGCCTCCGGCTGTGCGGCATGGTTGATCTGCTGCAGCGCCAGGCTGCTGTCGAACAGCGGCGCCAGGCGCTCGTCATGGCTGACGAAGACCAGCGTGGTGCCGGCATCCAGGCATTGCTGCAGCAGCAGTGCCATGAAGCTGTCGCGCAGCGCGCTGTCCAGCGCCGAGGTGGGCTCGTCGGCGATGACCAGCTCGGGCTGGCCGATCAGCGCGCGTGCCGCGGCCACGCGCTGCTGCTGGCCCACCGACAACATGGCCGCGGGGCGTGGCCACAACGCCTCGTGCAGGCCGATGCGCTGCAGCAGCGTGCGGGCCGCGGCCTGCGCCGACCCGGCGGCCGCCGCGGCACGCTGCCGGCGCAGGCCCGAGAAGCGGCAGGGCAGCAGCACGTTGTCCAGCACGCTCAGGTAGGGCAGCAGGTTGAACTGCTGGAAGATGTAGCCCACATGGTCGGCGCGGAAGGCATCGCGCCGTGCCCCGGACAGCGAGGCCCAGGACGTGCCGAGCAGGCTGACCGTGCCTTCGCGCGGCAGCAGCACGCCGGCCAGCAGCCCGAGCAGCGTGCTCTTGCCGCCGCCGCTGGGGCCGTACAGGAACAGCGTGCGGCCGGTGTCCACGCGCAGCGCATCGATGGCCAGGCAGTCCTGCGCCGCCCCCGGCCAGCGATAGCGCAGCGCGTCCAGCTCGATCACGGGCCGAGCACGATGCGCTGGTTGGGCCGCTTCAACTCACGCTTGAGCTGCGCCTTCGGCAGCGCCAGTTGAAGCTGCACGCGCTTGAGCGGGTTGAAGGCGAACAGGCCGACATCCACAAAGGTGGCGCGGCTGGCGTCGGCGCAATCGAACTGCCACTCGGCTTCGAGTTCGGCATGGCCGTCCTTCGGCGCCGCGTCGGCCTGGCCCAGCTTCAGCACGGCCGATGTCAACTCCACGCCGGCCATCTTGCAGCCTGCCGCGGGGTCGAACTTGAACATCTCGTCGCCGGCGCGCAGCCTGGCGACGGCCTGGTCGACACGCTGGCGCTCGCTGTCGGTGCGCGGTGCGCGCTCGAAACCCACCAGGTTGTCCAGCGGGGTCTGGAAACTCACTGTGATCTTCTTCGCTTCGACGGCGATGTCCATCTTGGCGACACCGTGCACATGGGCATGGCCCTGGGCCAGCGTGGCCAGCGGGGCGGCCAGCAGCAGCGCCAGGGCGCGGGGAATGAGGGATTGCATGATCAGGCTCTTCGATCGGGGACGGGACGGCCATACCCGGTCGGGGCACGGCAGGGCTTCAGCCAAGCTCCGTAGCCGGCGCCGGCGGACCGCGAATGCAATGCAGCGCCGCCTCGGCCCACAGCGCGGCTGCGCCGGCAAGGGCCGCGGCAGGAAGCTGCAGCGCCGCCACGGTGGGCGCAGGCGTCGCTGCGGCCAGCGCAAGGCCTGCCGTCGCCGCGCAGGCCAGGCACAGCGCACAAACGTCGGCCGCGGGTTCGGCCGGCGGGTCGAGCGCGGGGTCGGGCAGTGCGGTCGCCGCGGTGTCCAGGTGCGACAGCGCATGCACGCGCAACTGCTGCTGGGCCAGCAGCAGCGCGGCGCACAGCAGCAGTGCGCCGAGGCGCCGCAGCCAGGCAGGGGTCGAGATCGACAGGCTCAAGGCCGTGGTTTCATGACGTAGCGCTCGACCACCGGGTCGGCGATGCGGTAGCCGCTGGCGCCCATGGCGGTGTCGGCCCGAGCCGCCTGCAGCGTGCCGTTGACCCAGACCGCGTCCATCGTGCGCCAGCCCTTCAGCGGTGTGCTCGAAGTGACGTGCACGATCTGGTTGGCCGGCGGCGGCGGCGAATGGATGCAGGCGCCGAAGTAGGGCACCAGCAGGAACTCCTTCAGCTCGCCCTTCACTTCCTCGAGCGGCACCACGTAGCCGGGCAGGCGCACGCGCGCGCCGTCCATCTTCGGATTGGTGGGCGCGTTGTCCCACAACTCGCGCATCTGGCGCATCATGTTGCGCTCCTTGACGCTGCCTTCCTGCACCAGGCCGACGTCAGCGGCGCGGAACTCCTTCATCGGGTCCCAGTCCTTGGGCATCAGCTCTTCCCAGGAGGTCTCCTTCGGCGCCGGATCGGCGGCCGTGGCACGGCCCAGTGCGCCGAGCAGCGGCGCAGCCAGGGCGCTGGCAAGCAGATGGCGTCGTCGTGTCATGGCGGGGTGTCGGAAGGGCACAGGCGGGCGCAAAGCCTACACGATGCCGATGCGCTCACCCGCTGCCGGGACTTCAGGCCTGCAGCAGCGGCGAGCTCCATTGGCGCAGCAAGGCGTCGGCGCCGCGCCGCAGCTTGCCGGCCACGGCCACCGCGGCACCGGCGCGCAGCATGGCGCCGAAGCAATCGCGCACCTGGTCGGCGCTCACGTCCTGCAGCGCCTGCAAGGTCTCGGCGCGGCTGCGCACGCGGCCCAGTGCAAACAGGTCGAGCGCGGCGGTCTCCAGCCGGCGCGACGGCTTTTCCAGCTCGCGCAGGTGGCGCACCGCAAGCTGCTGGCGGGCGCGCTGCAGCGCCGCGGCATCCACCGCCTGCGCATGCTCCAGCAGCAGCCGCACCACTTCGGCAAAGAACGGCTGCAGCTGCTGCGCCGAGGTCGAGGCCTCGATCACGAACTGCCCGGCCAGCTCGAGCACGTCGGCCGAGCAGGCGGCGTAGTACACCAGGCCGCGGCGCTCGCGCAGCTGGTCCATCAGCGGCGAGCTCATGCCTTCGCCGAGCAGCGCCGCGGCGACCACGCCGCTCTGGTGTGTGCCGGCCAGCGACGGCAGCGCAAAGCCCAGCACGACGTGCGTCTGCGGGCAGCCGGACAGCGCGCGCGTGCGCACGCCGCCCTGCCAGGCGGGCGTGACGACGCGGTTGTCCTGGCCGCTGGGCATGGCGCCGAAGGCGGCCTCGGCGGCGCGAGCGATGTCCTGCGGGTCGACGTCGCCGGCCACGGCCAGCACGGTGTTGACTGCGCTGTACTGGCGCTGCACGTAGGCGCGCAACTCGTCGCGGCTGAAGCGCTCGATGTGGCGGCGCTGGCCGATCACCGGTTGGGCCAGCGGGTGGCTGCCCCAGCTGAGCTTGTCGAACAGGCGGAAGGCCACCGACAGCGGGTCGTCCTCGTCCTCGACGTACTCGTGCAGGATGACCTGGCGCTCGCGCTCCAACTCGTCGGTGGGGAAGCTGCCGTGCTGCACGATATCGGCCAGCATGTGCAGCAGCGTCACGGTGTCGCGCGCCAGGCCGACCATGTGGAAGGCGCTGTGGTCCTTGTCGGTGTGGGCGTTGACCATCGCGCCCAGGCTCTCGGCATCCAGGTTGATGCGCTGGCAGGTGCGTTCGCCCTGCGGGCCGGACGTGCCCTTGAAGGCCATGTGCTCGACCATGTGGCTGATGCCGTTGTCGCGCGCCGCCTCGTGCTGGCTGCCGGTGTGCACGAACACGCTCAGGTCCACCGTCTGCCGCTGCGGCGTGCGCAGCACCAGCACGCGCAACCCGTTGGCCAGTGTTGCCAGGTGGGTGTGATCGTCGATGATGTCCAAGGCGGCGGATTGTAGGCACGCGCGGCCTGCTAAGCTTTTCCCCAAGCCACTCACCGAAAGACACCTGCCATGCATCCCGCCATCCGCCGCCAGACCCTGGGCGACCTGCTGCACCGCAGCGCCGCGCGTGCACCGGACAAGCTGGCCATCGTCTGCGGCGACGTGCGCTGGACCTATGCCGAGTTCGACGCCCTGGTCACCCGCGCTCGCCGCCGGTCTGGCGCGGCTGGGCATCGCCAAGGGCACGCGTGTCGCGGTGCTGGCGCGCAATTCGCACGCCTTCGCCGCGCTGCGCTTCGCGCTGGCGCGGCTGGGCGCGGTGCTGGTGCCGATCAACTTCATGCTCAAGGCCGACGAGGTGGCCTACATCCTGCGCCACGCCGGCGCGACGCATGCTGGCCACCGACAGCGGCCTGGCCGCGCTGGCGCGCGAGCGCGGCGGCGCTGGACACCCAGGTGCAGCAGTTCGTCTGGCTGCCGTCCGAAGACGCCGAGCGCGCCCGAGCCCGGCATGACCGCCTTCGACGACCTCGCCGCCTGCACCGACGCACCGCCCGAGCCGGACGCTGGCCAGCACCGACCTGCTGCAGATCGTCTACACCAGCGGCACCGAATCCACGCCCAAGGGCGCGATGCTGACGCACGACGCGGTGCTGTGGCAGTACGTCAGCTGCCTGGTCGACGCCGACATCGCAGCGACGACCTGGCGCTGCACGCGCTGCCGCTGTACCACTGCGCGCAGCTCGACGTGTTCCTCGGCCCGGCGCATCTACTGCGGCGCCAGCAACGTCATCACCGCCACGCCGACGCCGGACAACCTGCTGCCGCTGATCGCCAAGCACCGCATCACCAGCTTCTTCGCGCCGCCGACGGTGTGGATCTCGCTGCTGCGCTCGCCGCTGTTCGACGCCGACCGACCTGAGCAGCCTGCGCAAGGGCTACTACGGCGCGTCGATCATGCCGGTGGAGGTGCTGCGCGAGACTGGCCGAGCGGCTGCCGGAGGTGCGGCTGTGGAACCTGTACGGCCAGACCGAGATCGCGCCGCTGGCCACGATGCTCGGCCCCGAGGACCAGCTGCGCAAGCCCGGCTCCTGCGGCCGCGCGGTGCTGAACGTGGAGACGCGCGTGGTCGACGACGCCATGCGCGACGTCAGGCCCGGCGAGGTCGGCGAGATCGTGCACCGCTCGCCGCACCTGATGCTCGGCTACTTCCACGACGACGAGCGCACGGCCGCGGCCTTCGAGGGCGGCTGGTTCCACAGCGGCGACCTCGCGCACCATCGACGACGAGGGCTACATCACCGTGGTCGACCGCAAGAAGGACATGATCAAGACCGGCGGCGAGAACGTCGCCAGCCGCGAGGTCGAGGAGACGATCTACCGGCTGCCGCAGGTCAGCGAGGTGGCGGTGATCGGCCTGCCGCACCCGCGCTGGGTCGAGGCGGTGACGGCGGTGATCGTGGTCAAGGCCGGGCCAGGCGCTGACCGAGGCCGAGGTGCTGGCGCACTGCAACGCGCACATGGCCGGCTTCAAGGCGCCGAAGCGCGTGGTCTTCGTCGACGCGCTGCCCAAGAACCCGAGCGGCAAGCTGCTCAAGCGGGAGCTGCGCCAGGCGCACGCCGAGCTGTTCGGCGCCGGCTGAACGGGCTTGGCCTCGGGCCGCGTTTGCGCTGCGTCAAGCGCCGTCGATCGCGCCGTCCGGAGCTCTTGAAATCCATCGCGGGCGACCCTAAGTCGCGTGTTGCCTGGGGTCGGTCACGGCCCCGCCCAACCGATGGAGGTCAAGACCATGTACCGCAGCCTGTTCCCCCGCGACCTGTTCGCGGAAGTCGACCGCCTGCAGCGTGAGTTGCAGCAGTCCTTCGACACCGTCTCGCCCAGCATCCGCGGTTTCGCCCGCGGCTACCCGGCGCTGAACGTCGGCAGCACGCCCAAGTCGGTGGAGGTCTACGCCTTCGCCCCCGGCATCGACCCGGCGCGCATCGAGATCAACCTCGAGCGCGGCGTGCTCACCATCGAAGGCGAGCGCGCCAGCAGCCTGCCTGCCGACGACGGCAAGGCCACGGCCCACATCAACGAGCGTTTCGAGGGGCGCTTCCGGCGCGTGCTCAGCCTGCCGGACGACATCGACCCGGCGGCCGTCAATGCCAGCTACCGCGACGGCGTGCTGCACATCAGCGTGCAGCGCCGCGAATCGGCGCAGCCGCGCCGCATCGAAGTGCAATGAGCCCGAGGAGTACCGTCATGAACGACCAAGCTGTCACCCGTACGCCAGAGCAATCCAGCCCCAGCCGCGACGAGCCGGCGCTGCTGCCGCCCGTGGACGTGATCGAGGATGCCACCGGCATCACGCTGTACGCCGACCTGCCGGGCGTGCCCAAGGACCGGCTGAACGTGCGTGTCGAAGGCGAGACGCTGCTGATCGATGCCGATCTGCTGCTGGCGGTGCCGCAGGACATGCAGGCCAGCCATGCCGAACTGCAGCGCACCCACTACCGGCGCGCCTTCACGCTCAGCCGCGAGCTCGACCCCGACAAGGTCAGCGCCGAGCTGAGCCAGGGCGTGCTGCGCTTGCGCATCCCCAAGGCCGAGCACGCGCGGCCGCGGCGCATCAACGTGCAGGTGGCCTGAGCGCATTTTCCGGGAGAGCCATGATGAAACTGGACGATCTGCGCCAGGGCGTCGGCACGCTCTGGGATTCAGTGACCGAAGGCTGGGAGCGCCTGCGCCAGGGCGCGGCCGGGGCGCTGACGCGCTACCGGCCCGAGCACAAGGCCAGCCTGCCTGCGCCGGACGAAGTCGACGACGCCAGCTACAAACCCGGTGCCAGCTGGGCGATGCTGGGCGGTGATGTGTTCGAGGACGACAAGCGCATCGTCGTGCGCCTGGAAGCGCCGGGCATGAACAAGTCCGACTTCGACGTGCAGGTGCTGGACGGCGCGCTGCTGGTGCGCGGCGAGAAGCGCTTCGAGCGCGAGAGCACCGCAGGCCGCTGGCGCGTGCTGCAATGTGCCTACGGCAGCTTCCTGCGCACCGTGCCGCTGCCGGTGGCGGTCAAGGGCGACCAGGCACAGGCCAGCTACCGCAACGGCGTGCTCAAGGTCGAGCTGCCGAAGCTGTCGCCCGGCCGGCCGAGCGTGACGCAGATCAGCGTCAGCTGATTTGCGCCGGCGGGATCGCGATCGGGTCGCGGTCCCGCACGGCCCTTCGTGCCCGCCGGCGGTCGGTCGCAGGCCGGCGTGCGACCGGCTTGCCTGCCGGCGGCTTGCGTGTGCGGTGACCGATCAGAACTTGGTGTACCCGCCGTCGATGACGAACTGCTCGCCGGTGGTGTAGGCCGCAGCATCGCTGGCCAGGTACACGGCGATGCCGCCGAAATCGTCGATGCCGCCCCAGCGCCGCGCCGGGATGCGCGGCAGCACCGCGTCGGCGAACTTCGGGTTGGCGACCGAGCGCTCGGTCATGTCGGTGACGATCCAGCCCGGCAGGATCGAATTGACGCGGATCCGGTGCCGCGCCAGTTCCACCGCCAGCGCACGCACGTAGGCCGTGACCGCGCCCTTCGACGCGCCGTAGTGGCTGTTGCGCGCCGCGCCCTCGATGGCCGCGGTGCTGGCCGTGGCCACCAGCGCGCCGCCCTGGCCGTGCGCAGCCATGTGCCGCGCCGCGGCGCGGAAGGTGAGGAACACGCCTTCGACGTTGATGCGCTGCACGCGGCGGAATTCCTCCAGGCTCATCTCGGTCATCGGCGTGCCCTTGCTCGACACGCCGGCGTTGGCGAAGCAGGCGTCGACCCGGCCCAGCGCCGCGGCCGACGCGGCGAAGGCTGGCGTCCACCTGGGCCTCGTCGCCGACGTCGCAGACGAAGGCATGACACGCGCTGGGCGTCGCCGCATTCATCGGCCAGTTGCACCCGGGCGCGCTCGGTCTTGTCGGGGTTGGAGCCCCAGATCGCCACCTTGGCGCCGGCCGCCAGCAGCGCGCGCGCCATGCCCAGGCCGATGCCGCCGTTGCCGCCGGTGACCACGGCGCCGCGGCCGCTCAGGTCGAAGGGGGTGTACATGCCGGTCTCCTTTGAAGTCGCAGGCGCTGTTGTAGCCTATGGGCCGATTCCGACATGGTCACATCCAAGACATGAGCACCCTGTTCTCGCCCTTCGCGATCGGTTCGCTGCCGCTGAAGAACCGCATCGTCATCGCGCCGATGTGCCAGTACAGCGCGGTCGACGGCGCCGCCACCGACTGGCACCGGGTCCACCTCGGCCACCTGGCCTTGTCCGGCGCGGCCCTGTTGATCATCGAAGCCACCGCGGTCGAGGCCGTCGGGCGCATCACGCCAGGCTTGCCTGGGGCTGTGGTCCGACGCCACCGAAGCCGCGCTCTCGCGTGTGCTGCGCTCGGTGCGCGCGCATTCGCCCATGCCCATCGCCATCCAGCTCGGCCATGCCGGGCGCAAGGCGTCGAGCCATGTGCCCTGGCAGGGCGGCATGCTGATTGCGCCCGATCAGCCGGGTGGCTGGCGGCCGCTGGCGCCGTCGGCGCTGCCGCATGCCGAGGGCGAGGCGGCGCCGCAGGCGCTCGACGAGGCCGGCATGCAGCGCATCGTCGCGGCCTTCGCCGATGCTGCGCGGCGCGCGCACCGGCTGGGGCTGGACGCGATCGAGCTGCATGCGGCGCACGGCTACCTGCTGCACCAGTTCCTGTCGCCGATCGCCAATGCGCGCAGCCGACGCGTACGGTGGCTCGCTCGAGAACCGCATGCGTCTGCCGCTGCAGGTCTTCGACGCGGTGCGCGCGGCCGTGCCGGCGGCCATGCCGGTGGGCGTGCGCCTGTCGGCCACCGACTGGGTCGACGGCGGCTGGGACCTGGAGCAGAGCCGCGGTCTTCGTGCGCGCGCTTGCAGGCGCGCGGCCTGGACTTCCTGCACGTGTCCAGCGGCGGCGTGTCGCAGCAGCAGAAGATCCCCATCGGCCCCGGCTACCAGGTGGGCCTGGCCGAGCAGCTGAAGCGCGAGACCGGGTGCGCCGACCATCGCCGTCGGGCTGATCACCGAACCCGCAGCAGGCCGAGGCCATCGTCGCCAGCGGCCAGGCCGACCTGGTGGCGCTGGCGCGCGGCATGCTGTTCGACCCGCGCTGGCCCTGGCACGCCGCCGCGCAACTCGGCGCGACGGTCGAGGCGCCGCCGCAGTACTGGCGCTCGATGCCGCGCGGCATGAACGGGCTGTTCGGCGACGTGCGCATCGGCATGCGCTGAGACAGGGCCGAGAGGGTTCTACAGGTGGCCGCAGAAGGCTGGCGCGTCCTGCCAGCGGTCATTCAGCCCGTCCGACGCAGGTGATGCTCAGGCGCGAGAGTTCTTCTTCCGATACCGCCGCTGGGCGACGACGGCCTAGCCGACGCGTGGTGACCGAGGCCGGCGACATCGCGTGCTGATCGGCGTCTGCGCTGCCCGCACGCCGAGCACGCGGTCGCCGCGGTCACGCGACGAATGGTGCCGGTGTTCGCGCAGATGGTGGACCGCTGCTGGGCCTGGTCGCGGGCGGTGCTGCCGCAGTTCACCGCGCGGGGCCGGGCGCATTGTCGTCATCGGCAGCGCGGTCGCGCTGCGTGGGCAGACGCGCACGTCCACCTATAGCGCGGCGCGCGGTGCCAGCTCGGCTGGGTGCGCGCCGCCGGCGTGGAGCTGGCGCGGCAGAACATCCAGCTCAATGCCATCGCGCAGAACTTCGTCGACAACCCCGACCTCTTCCGGCCGAGGTGCAGGCCAACCCGGCCTTCCAGGAACGGCTGAAGCGCGAGGTGCCGCAGGCCGGCGGTCGCAGGCGCGAGGACGCGCTGTTTGCCGCCACCTGGCCAGCGATGCCGCGGCTGCTTCGTCGGCAGTGTCCCGGTGTGCGCGGTAGGTGTCATGATGGCGCTTCTCGGCTCGGCTGCGCCAGGCACTTCGAAGCGGCCGGCGAGTCAGTGCAGTCTCGATCCGACGGCCTAGGCAGGCGCAGCTGCCCGAGCTGCGCCAGTGCCCCGTGGGCTGGTCGCAGGCGCTGGGCGGCGGGTCCATGGCCTCACAGCAGCGTCGCGACCCCGGCGCATGGCGCTACGCAGCTGCGTACCCATGCAGCGACGCCGACTGCAGCTGCGGCACGGTGGCCGGCGCTACGGCACGACGAAGCCGCCATCCACCGGCAGCACATGCCCGGTGACGAACGAGGCGCCTGGCGAGGCCAGCCAGAGCACCGCATTGGCGACTTCGTCCGCGGTGCCGATGCGGCCCAGCGGATGCATGGCGGTGACGCGCGCGGTCAGTGCCGGGTCGTGGAAGTAGCTGCGCTCGGCCATCGGCGTGTTGATCACCGCGGGCGCGACGGCGTTGATGCGCACGCCCTTGTGCGCGTATTCGATCGCCGCGGCGCGTGTCAGGCCGACGACGCCGTGCTTGCTGGCGAAGTAGGCCGAGGCCGTGGGCCCGCCCGTCAGCCCGGCCACCGAGGCCATGTTCACGATCACGCCTTTCGACGCCACGATGTGCGGCAGCTCGTACTTCAGGCACAGGAACACGCCGGTGAGGTTGGTGGCCAGGATGCGGTCCCACAGCGCCTCGTCGTACTTGTGCACCGGCATGTAGGCATCGGGGTCCTGGCCGGCATTGTTGACGGCGATGTCCAGCGCGCCGTAGTGCTCGATCGTGCGTGCCACCAGGTTCTGAACCTGCGCCGACTTGGATACGTCGGTCTGCACGAACCAGCCGCTGCCGCCGGCGGCCTCGATCAGTCGCACGGTCTCCTGCGACTGCGCCACCCGCCGCGCCGCGACCACCACTTTCGCGCCTTCGCGCGCAAAGGCGAGGGCGGTGGCGCGGCCGATGCCGGAGCTGGCGCCCGTGACCAGTGCCACCTTGCCGTCGAACAACTTGCCCATGTCGATCCCCGTCGCTGTCAGACACCGATGAACGCAACCGGGTACGACCGGATGCGCGCGGCAGGAACGCCGTCAGAACGGATAGTGCCGCGGCTGCGTCTGCATCGTGATCCAGCGCAGCTCGGTGAACTCGGCGACGCCGGCCTTGCCGCCGAAGCGGCCGATGCCCGAGCCCTTGACGCCGCCGAAGGGCATCTGCGCCTCGTCGTGCACGGTGGGGCCGTTGATGTGGCAGATGCCCGAATCGATCTTGCGCGCCACCTGGAAGGCGCGCGCCAGGTCGCGGCCGAAGACCGCCGCGCTCAGGCCGTATTCGTTGTCGTTGGCGCAGGCCACCGCCTCTTCCACGCCCTTGACGCGCACGATGCACTTCACCGGGCCGAAGGTCTCCTCGCCGTAGATGCGCATGGCCGGCGTCACGTGGTCCAGCAGCGTGGCCGGCATCAGCGTGCTGTCGGCCTTGCCGCCGCAGACCAGCTTGGCGCCCTTGGCCACCGCGTCGTCGATCAGCGCGTTGCAGTGTTCCACCGTGCTCATGCCGATCACCGAGCCCAGCACCACCGGCTCGGGCTTGCGCGGGTCGCCCAGCGGCAGGTTCTTCGCCTTGTCGGCGAACTTCTTGACGAAGTCGTCGGCGATCTTCTGGTCGACGATGAGGCGCTCGGTGCTCATGCAGATCTGGCCGCTGTTGGCAAAGCAGCCGAAGGCCGCGGCGTTGACGGCGTCGTCGATGTCGGCATCGTCCAGGATCACCAGCGGCGCCTTGCCGCCCAGTTCCAGCACCACCGGCTTCAGGTGCTTGGCGCAGGTCATCGCGATGATCCGGCCGACCTTGCGTGATGCCGGTGAAGTTGACGCGCCGCACCGCGGGGTGCGCGACCATCGCCTCCACCACCGCACCGGCATCGGCCGGCGCATTGGTGATGTAGTTGACGACGCCCGGCGGGAAGCCGGCGTCGGCAAAGGCCTCGATGATCAGCGCATGGGTGCGCGGGCAGTTCTCGCTGCCCTTCAGGATGACGGTGTTGCCGCAGGCCAGCGGCGTGGCGATGGCGCGCACGCCCAGGATGACCGGCGCGTTCCACGGCGCGATGCCCAGCACCACGCCGGCCGGCACGCGCAGGCCCATCGCCAGGCTGCCGGGCACGTCGGAGGGGATCACCTCGCCGGCCACCTGCGTGGTCAGCGACGCGGCCTCGCGGATCATGCCCGCCGCCAGCATGACGTTGAAGCCGGCCCACATGCCGGTGGCGCCGGTCTCGGCCGGCACGGCTTCGATGAACTGCGGGCGTCTTCGCTTCCAGCGCGTCGGCGGCCTTCAGCAGCAGCATGCGGCGTTCGTTCGGCCCGGTCTCGCTCCAGGTGCGGAAGGCCTCGGCCGCGGCCTCCACCGCCATCACCGCATCGGCCGGCGAGCAGGCCGGCGCGCGTGTGGCGACGGTGCCGTCCAGCGGGTTGCGGCGCTCGAAGGTGGCATTGCGTTCGGCCGTGACCTTCAGGCCGTTGATCAGCATCGACAGGTCGGACATGGGGCTTCTCCTTGAGGTTCAGGCGGCCTTGCGCCGCTGGGCGGCATCGGCGGCGGTGGTGGTGTCGGATTCGGCGGCGCCGAGATAGGCCTCGCGCACCACGGCCGATCGGGCCAGCAGCTTCGACGAGCCACTGGCCACGAGCGCGCCGCGCTCCAGCACGTAGCCGCGGTCGGCCACGGCCAGCGCCTTCTTCACGTTCTGCTCGACCATCAGCACGGTGGTGCCGGCATCGGCGATGCGCCGCGCCGCGGCCAGCAGTTCGTCGACCATCTTCGGCGCCAGGCCCAGCGAAGGTTCGTCCAGCATCAGCAGCCGGGGCGAGCTGACCAGCGCGCGCGCCACGGCCACCATCTGCTGCTCGCCGCCGCTCATCGTGCCGGCCAGCTGCTGCGCGCGCTCGCGCAGCTTGGGGAACTGCGCGAAGGCGGCTTCGATGCGCTGTGCGCGCTCGGCCTTGGGCACCAGCCAGCCGCCGAGCTCCAGGTTTTCGGTGACCGTCATCTGCGGGAACAGCTGCCGGCCTTCGGCCACCAGCGCGATGCCGGCGCGCACGATCTCGTGGGTCTTCTCCGGCAGGTCCTCGCCGTCCAGCGTGACGATGCCGCGCATCGGGATCAGCCCGGCCAGCGCCTTCAGCAGCGTGGTCTTGCCGGCGCCGTTGGGGCCGAGGATCACGGTCAGCCCGGGCCGCGCTTCGAGCTTCAGGTCGCGCAGCACCAGGAAGGGCCCGTAGCCGGCGCTCAGGCCCTGCACCTTCAGGTGCGCGCGGCCGCTGCCGCCGAGCGTGAAGGGCTGGTCGCGCCACCACATCATGGCGTGGCCTCTTCGACCATTTCATCGCCCAGGTAGGCCTCGATCACCTCCGGGTCGCGCATCACCTCGCGCGGCGTGCCGTCGGCGATCTTGCGGCCCTGGTGCAGCACGATCACGCGCTCCACGTGGCGCAGCAGCACCGTCACCGCATGTTCGATCCAGATGACGGTGAGGTCCAGCTCGTCGCGCATGCGGCGGATCAGCCGCGCCATGTCCTCGATCTCGCCTTCGGTCAGGCCGGCGGCCACCTCGTCCAGCAGCAGCAGCCGCGGCCGCGTCGCCAGCGCCATGCCGATCTCCAGCAGCCGCTGCTGGCTGGGCGTGATGGCGGCGGCCGGCAGGTCGGCCAGCTCGGCCAGGCCGATCAGCTTGAGGATGCTGTCGGCCGTGCGCAGCGCCCAGGGCACCGACTCCTCCTCGCCCCAGAACACGTACTTGCGCGGCCGGCGGCCGGCGAACTTCAGGCCGAACTGGATGTTGTCGCGCACCGTCATCTCGGCAAAGGTGCGCGGCGTCTGGAAGGTGCGCGCCACGCCGTGCGCGGCAAAGCGGTTGGCGCGCTTGCCGGTCAGGTCGCGGCCGTCGGCCACCAGCCGGCCGGAGGTCAGCGACTGCACGCCCGAGATGGCATTGAAGAAGGTGGTCTTGCCGGCGCCGTTGGGGCCGATGATGCCCACCAGCTCGCCGGCATGGAAACGCGCGCTCACCGCGTCCACGGCGGTCAGGCCGCCGAAGCGCACCGTGACCTCGTGCGCGTCGAGCAGCGGCGGGGCGTCAGAGGAGGACACGGCGCTCCTTCTCGCGCTGCTTGTCGCGGGCCTTGTCGCCGCTCCATTCGTAGCGCTTGCGCTTCCACTCGTCGCGGCTGTCGCGCCACCATTGCCTGAAGGTCTCCCAGCGCAGCGACGCCAGCCCGCCCGGCAGGTACAGCACCGACCAGATCAGCAGCAGGCCCAGCGTCATCATGTACAGCTGCGGCAGCTGCAGGCGCAGCGTCTCGGCCAGCAGGCTGAAGACGATGGCGGCGATCAGCGGCCCCCACAGCGTGGCGGCGCCGCCGATCAGCGCGATCAGCACCGTCTGGAAGCCGATGAAGGGGTTGAACACCGTCGTCGGGTCGATGTAGGTCCAGCGCACGCTCATCGCCGCGCCGGCCGCGCCGGCGAAGGCGGCGGTGATGGCGAAGCCGGCGATCTTGATCAGCCGCGTGTCCACGCCCAGCGTCATCGCGCGCTGCTCGTCCGAGCCGATGCCGCGCAGCGCCAGGCCGAAGCGCGTGCGCCGCAGCACGATGGACGTGGCCACCGCCAGCACCGCGATCAGCAGCATCGTCAGGTAGATGGTGTCGCGCTCGGGCACGACGGTGAGCACGCGCCCGACGGTGCCGGTGACCTGCTTTTCCCAGTAGGTGATGGCATGGCGGATCAGCTCGGTCATGCCGAAGGTCAGCACCGCGAAGTAGGTGCCGCGCAGGTGCAGCACCAGCGCGCCCATGACCACCGCCACGCCGGTGGCGATGCCGGCGCCGAGCACGATGGCCACGGCCCAGCTCGTCTGCTCCAGCGCCAGCGCGCTGGTGTAGGCGCCGATGCCGAAGAAGGCCGCGGTCGCCAGCGACAGGTAGCGCGTGGTGCCGCAGAACAGGCTCCAGCTGGTGGCCAGCGCGATGTACATCAGGCAGGTCAGCGCCAGCGAGACGACGAACTCGCTGGCGAAGGAGGGGATGGCGACGGCCCAGCCGGTGAGGCCGAAGAGCACCAGCAGGTCGCGGGTGAGGAGTTGGCGCGGGTTCATGGCGACACCCGCTCGCCGCCACGCGGCGCAGGTGCTCAGCCGGCCGCGGGCTTGAACGGGTTCAGCACCGGTACGCCGAAGGGCTTGAAGTCGGCCACGTTGCGGGTGACGACGCTCAAGCCGTGCACCGACGCCGTGGCCGCGATCATCGCGTCCTCGATCAGCGTGTCCGAGCGGCGGTGCATCAGCCGCGCCCAGACGCGGAAGGTCGCGGCATCCATGGCCAGCAGGTTGTAGGACGCGGCCACCTGCTCGAGCCAGGCCTCGATCTCGGCGGCCTTGGCGGCGTCCTGTTCGCGGGTCAACTCGATGCCGGCCTGGATCTCGCCCACCGTGACGGCCGACAGAAACAGGTCCTTGTCGTCCACCGAGCGCAGCCAGGCCAGCACGCCGCCATGCGGCCGCGGCTTGCGCAGCTCGGAGACGACATTCGTGTCCAGCAGGTACATGGCGTTCAGCGAAGCGCCACAGGCGTGCGCCGGCGCGCCTTGCCACGCGCCGGCAGCACCAGCTCGGCGCGGGCCTCGTCGGCCAGCAGCAACTGCTTGAGCGACGGGCGCGCCGAGGCCTGCAGCCGCCGCCATTCGTCCACCGGCACCAGCACCGCTGCCTCGGCACCGCGGCGCGTGACGAGTTGCGGGCCTTCGGCAAGGCAGGCGTCGAGGAATTCGCTGAAGCGGGCCTTTGCGTCCTGTACTGGCCAAGTCGACATGTGCGGCTCCTGCTGACTAGTTGGCTGACTAGTTTAGCAGAGCAGGGCGTGGCTTGCGCAGCTTCGTCATGGCTCAGCGCTTGCGGTGAAACAACCCATTCGGCCGCAGCAGCAGCACGGCGATGAAGATGCCGTAGGACAGCAGCGACTTCAGCGACGGGCTGGTGAAGTGCATGCCCAGCGCCTCGACCACGCCCAGCAGCAGCCCGCCGGCCAGCGCGCCGCCCATGCTGCCGAAGCCGCCCAGCGTGATGACGATCAGCGAGGTCACGGTGTAGGGCTCGCCCATGGCCGGGGTGACGGTGTAGGTCATCGACAGCAGGCAGCCGGCCACGCCCGACAGCCCCAGGCCGATGCCGAACATCAGCGGGTGCAGCCGCGCGGTGTCGATGCCCACCAGCTGCGCGCCGGTGGGCGACTGCATCAGCGCGCGCACGCCCTTGCCGTACAGCGTGGTGCGCAGCAGCACGATCAGCGCCGCGGCGAACAGCAGCGACAGCGCCAGCACCAGCAGCTTGTTGGCGGCGAACTGCGCGCCGCCGATGTGCACCGGCTCGGCCAGGTAGTCGTAGCCGCGCAGATCGCCGCCCCACACCCAGGAGGCGAAGTTCTGCACCAGGAACATCAGGCCGAAGCAGACCATCAGCGCGCGCGCCTCGAAGATGTCGACGTTGGGCGAGGTGTCGGTCAGCCGCTTGAACCACAGGCGATGGATCACCAGGCCGAGCACGAACATCAGCGCGAAGGACAGCGGGATCATCGCCAGCGGCGACCAGCCCAGCGTGGTCGTCGCGGCCCAGGTGACGAAGGCGCCGAGCATCAGGAACTCGCCGTGCGCGATGTTCAGGATGCGCATCAGCCCGTACTGCAGGTTCAGCCCGAGGGCGACCAGCGCGTAGATGCTGCCGGTGATCAGGCCGGAGGCGATCAGTTCGAGCCAGGCGCCGAAGGACATGGGGTGTGGTGTGGAGACGAAAACAAGGCCCGCGCGCCGCAGCGCGCGGCCCGTGCTGCCGGGGCTGGCGGTGGCCTACTTCCAGGCCGGCTTGTTCGGGTTCAGCGCCGCGGTGGCCACGGCCTTCGGCCAGACGACCTCGAACTCGCCGTTCTGCCACTGCGACACCGTGCCGGGCGTGCCGACGTTCTCGCTGCCGCTGAACTTGATCTTGCCGAGGATGGTGTTGTGGTCGGTGTTGGCGATGTAGTCGCGGATCGCCTTGCGGTCCAGCCCGACCTTGCCGACCGCGCTGGTCAGGATCTCCAGGCTGGCCCAGCAGGCGCCGCTGGCCCAGCGGTCGGGCTCCTTCTTCTGGCTCGTCACGTGGGCGTCGAAGTAGGCCTTGGCGCCGTCTGCTGGTCTTGGGGTTCCACGAGCCCATGCCCAGCACGCCTTCCACGCCGGCCGGCGTCAAGGTGGCGCGGTAGAACGGGAACGCGGTGCCCACGCTGAGGTAGAAGAACTTCGGGTTGAAGCCGATCTCCTTGCTCTGGCGGCTGGCCAGCACCGTATCGCCCGGGTAGGTGAAGCCGACGAAGGCATCGGGGTTCTTGTCCTTGATGCCGCGCAGCACCGGCGACAGATCCTTGGTGTTGGTGGAGAAGCTCTTGTCCTCGACCATGTTGATGCCCGTGCCCTGCAGCGCCACCTTGAAGGCGGCGTAGTTCTCCAGGCCGAAGAGTTCGTCGGTGTAGATCACGGCCACGCTCTTCACGCCGTTGGCCGTCAGCAGGTCGACCAGCGCATCGCACATCGCCTTGGGCTGCTGCAGCATCAGGAAGAAGTACGGCAGCTTCATCTCGACCAGCCGGCGCGACAGCGCGGTCGGCGCCAGGAAGGGGTAGCCGTAGCGGTTGGCCAGCGGCGCGACCGCGAAGTTGGCGCCGCTGCCCCAGGGCGCCAGCACCAGGTCGACCTTGTCGCTGCCCATCAGCTTCTCGTAGCTGCGCACGCAGGTCTCGATGTCGCTGCGGTCGTCCGAGCTGACCAGCTCGATCATCCGCTTCGTGCCCTTGACGTTCAGGCCGCCGGCGGCGTTCTGCTGCGCGGCCCACATCAGGTAGTTCGGCTCCTGGCTGGTCTGCGCGCCGGGCGTCCACGGGCCCCGTGCGCGCCATCGTGTAGCCGATGCGCACCGGGCCGGTCTGCGCGCGCAGCACGCGTCGGCGCGGCCAGCGCGGCGGCGCCGGCGGCCAGGCCCAGGGTGACGTGGCGGCGGTTCGGGCCGGGGCGGGGGGAGGAATGGTCGTGGCTCATGACTGAGGCTCTCCTGTGTATGAGGTGATCGGGCCAGCCGGGCTGTCGGTACCGACTTCGCGCCGGCCGAAGCATGCGCCATCGCTGCCCGCAGTCGCCTCGGTGTTTGCCCCGCTAGGGATAGCCGCAGCCTATGTGACGCATTTGCGGCGGCGCGAGACCCGGCGCAGCATCATCGGTGCCCGCGCAGCGGGTAGACCCCGACGCGGCCGCCTTCGCCCGTGCCCCTGGGGTCACGAAATCACCTCGTCGGCGCGCAGCAGCAGCGTCTGCGGCACAGCCAGCCCGATCGCCTTCGCGGTCGCGAGATGGATCACCAGCTCGACTTTGCTCGGCTGCGGCCTGCGGCTGGCGATTGTGCCCCTGCGGCGCACGGGTGGCGGTCGGCTTGCGACAATCACGCATCGAGCGAACCCGACCCAACCACCATGTCCCACACCATCCTGCAATCCGTGCCCGCCGGCCAACGCGTCGGCATCGCCTTTTCCGGCGGCCTGGACACCAGCGCCGCGGTGCACTGGATGCGCGCCAAGGGCGCCATCCCCTGCGCCTACACCGCCCACCTGGGCCAGCCCGACGAGAGCGACTACGACGACATCCCGCGCAAGGCCCTGGCCTACGGCGCCGAGATCGCCCGGCTGATCGACTGCCGCGCCTCGCTGGTGGCCGAAGGCATCGCCGCCATCCAGTGCGGCGCCTTCCACATCAGCACCGGCGGCGCCACCTACTTCAACACCACGCCGCTGGGCCGCGCCGTCACCGGCACCTCGCTGGTGATGGCGATGAAGGAGGACGGCGTCAACATCTGGGGCGACGGCAGCACCTACAAGGGCAACGACATCGAGCGCTTCTACCGCTACGGCCTGCTCGCCAACCCGGCGCTGCGCATCTACAAGCCCTGGCTCGACCAGAGCTTCATCGACGAGCTGGGCGGCCGCAAGGAGATGAGCGAATACCTCATCAAGAACGGCTTCGACTACAAGATGAGCGTCGAGAAGGCCTACTCCACCGACAGCAACATGCTCGGCGCCACGCACGAGGCCAAGGACCTGGAGTTCCTGAACGCGGGCATGCACATCGTCAACCCGATCATGGGCGTGGCCTTCTGGCGCGACGACGTGGAGGTCAAGCGCGAGACCGTGTCGCGTGCGCTTCGACGAAGGCCAGCCGGTGGCGCTGAACGGCCGCAGCTTTCGCGACGCGGTGGAGCTGTTCGAGGAAGCCAACCGCATCGGCGGCCGCCACGGCCTGGGCATGTGCGACCAGATCGAGAACCGCATCATCGAAGCCAAGAGCCGCGGCATCTACGAAGCCCCGGGCATGGCGCTGCTGCACATCGCCTACGAGCGGCTGGTCACCGGCATCCACAACGAGGACACGATCGAGCAGTACCGCATCAACGGCCGGCGCCTGGGCCGGCTGCTGTACCAGGGCCGCTGGTTCGACCCGCAGTGCCTGATGCTGCGCGAGACCGCGCAGCGCTGGGTGGCGCGCGCGGTCATCGGCGAAGTGACGCTGGAGCTGCGCCGCGGCAACGACTATTCGATCCTGAACACCGAAAGCCCGAACCTGACCTACCTGCCCGAGCGGCTGAGCATGGAAAAGGTGGAAGGCGCCTTCACGCCGGCCGACCGCATCGGCCAGCTGACGATGCGCAACCTGGACATCCAGGACACGCGCGCCAAGCTCGGCATCTACACCAAGATCGGGCTGCTGGGCGGCGGCTCGGACGGCGGCATTCCGCTGCTGGGCAAGGGCGACTGAAGCCGCTGTCGAGGCTGGCGTCCTTGCTCCCGTTGCGCGCGTCGAGTTGATCGAAGGAGAGCTCATCGACATGGCGCCGATCGGGACAGAACATGGGTCCGCCATGACCAGGGGATGGCCCAGGCCGCGCGCGCTGCTGCACAAGCTGCAACGCAGGCATCCGCTGCTTCGTGGAACGGCGAGCAGGTGGGTGTCCACCGCGATCAAGGCACCGGATCTCCGTAGGCGAGGTCGCGCAACTGCTGCCACGAGGCGCCGCGCAGCTGCGGATGCAGGCCGCGGCCATTGACCGTCACGCGGCGCAACTGGAACGGCGCCGAACGCCGGCGCCGGCCGGCGAGCTCCTTGCGCAGACCCGCCTCGACCAAGGCGCGCAATGTGGTGCCTTCGGCGGCGGCGGCGCGCTTGGCCTGCGCCAGCAGGTCATCACCCAGCTCGATGGTGGTCTTCGTACGGGTACCCATATCGCTACGACGCATGTCAAGTGCAGCCCCGACTCCGGCCGATGTTGCACCGCATCCTCGGCAAAGCGGTTGCCGCGCCGCTCGGCGCGGCAGGTCGACATCGGGCCTGTGCCCGGGCACGCACTGCGCGGTCCGGGCAAGCCGGAATGACGGTGGCGCGTGGCGTATTGACCAACTGTTACCTCGCCGCAGCGCCGCTGCGGCAGCCGCCCCGGTAGCATTTCGAATGCGCGGGCAGCGTACTCGGTGCGCCGCGGTGTGCCGGCCACATCCGCGGCTCGCTGCCACCCCTGCAGGCAACCCATCGCAGCTCCGGAGCCGGACATGAACCGCAGATCCCTGATCGCATCACTTTGCACGACGCTCGCCCTGGTCGGCTGCGGCGGGGGCGCAGGTGACTCGGCCGCACTGCCTGCCGACGGCACTGGAACCGGCGGCGCGAGCAGCACGATGGGCACCCTGCAGGTATCGCTGACCGACGCGCCGGCGTGCGGCTACGAGGCGGTCTATGTCACCGTCGTTGGCGTGCGTGTGCACAAGAGTGAGGCGGCCGGCGACGGCGACGGCGGCTGGGTCGATCTGCCGCTGCCGACGCCGTACACGACGAGCGGGTTGCGCATCAATCTGCTGGACCTGACGAACGGTGTCCTGCAGGGCCTGGGCCGCGTCGTGCTGCCCGCAGGCCAGTACACGCAGATGCGTTTGATCCTGGCGGACAACGCCGGGAGCTCGGCACCCTTTGCCAACTCGGTGCTGCCGGTCGGCGGGGTCGAAACCGAGCTGAGCACGCCGAGTGCGCAGAAGAGCGGGCTGAAGATCAAGATCAACGCCGAGGTGCCGGCCGGGCAGGTGGCGCACGTGGTGATCGATTTCGATGCCTGCAAGTCGGTGGTCAAGCGTGGCCATTCGGGCAAGGGCTACAACCTCAAGCCGGTGCTGAACGCGATGCTGCTGCCGTCCGAGTTGGCGGGCATGCGGGTGGTCGGCTGGGTCAGCCCGCTGCTGAGCAACGGCTACACGCGGGTGTCGCTGCAGTTCGGTGGCAGGCCGGTCAAGGCCACCGTGCCCGACCCGACGAGCGGAAGATTCGAGCTCTTCCCGGTGCCCGTCGGTCAGTACGACCTGGTCGTCACGGCGCCGGGCCACGCCACGGCGGTGATGACCGGCGTGCCGGTGATGGCGAACGCCGATACCGCCGTCAACACACCCGGCCAGCGCATCGACGCTCCGTCCAGCGACATGCGCGCCGTGCGCGGCACGGTGAGCCCGGTCACTGCCGACGTGCGCGCACTTCAGACGCTTGACCGGCGGGACCGACCATCGAAGCGGCCTGGAGCGCAGTCGACGGCGACACCGGGTCGTTCGCGTTCTCGCTGCCGATCGGCGCGCCGGTGCGTCAGACCTACGCGCAGATCAACCCGCTGCTGGCGTTGCCGCCGCTGCCGCCGCTGGTCTTCGTGCCCGACCTCCCCCGGCTGGGCCTGTACACGATCGAGGCGCAATCGGGGACCTCGGCCAAGCGGCAGGACATCAACCTCCTCGTCCCGATGCCGCCGCAAGAGTTTCCGCCATTGAGCTTCGTCTTCCCCTGAGCGCACAGCGCGCTGCCGCGGTTGTGGTGGCAGGCAGTCTCGGCGTCCGCGCAGCGCCTCGTCGCCGACGAAGGGGTTGCTGCGCCGCTCCTCGCCGAAGGTGGACATCGGCCCGTGGCCGGGCACGAACTGCATCGCGTCGCCCAGCGGCCACAGCTGCGTCGTGATCGAGCGGATCAGCGTGGCATGGTCGCCGCGCGGGAAGTCGGTGCGGCCGATCGAGCCCTTGAACAGCACGTCGCCGACGAAGGCCACGCCGAATGTGGTGCTGGCGAAGATCACGTGGCCGGGCGTGTGGCCGGGGCAGTGGCGCACCTCGAAGCGCATCTCGCCGACCGTGACCTCGTCGCCGCCGTGCAGCCAGCGGTCGGGCGTGAAGCGCCGCGCGCCGGGCACGCCGAACATGCGGCCCTGGCTGGTCGAGCTGGTCGATCCAGAACGACTCGTCGGGGTGCGGGCCTTCGATCGGCACGCCGGCGCGTTCGGCCACTTCGGCCACCGCGCCGCAATGGTCGATGTGGCCGTGCGTGACCAGCACCTTCTCCAGCGTGGCGCCGCGCTTGTGCCAGCACCTCGAACAGGCGGTCGACCTCGCCGCCGGGGTCGACGAAGGCGGCGCGGTTCGTGCGCCGGGCAGATGACCAGCGAGCAGTTCTGCTGGAAGGCGGTGACGGGGATGATGGCGAGCTTCAAGGCTTTCAGAACTTTCCGAACTTGAGATAGGCCTCGACCGGGTCCATGCCCGAGACCAGCGCGCGGCGCATGTCGCTTTCGGTGGCGACGACCTCCTCGGTCTTCGTCACCACCTCTTCGGCGATCTCGGCCGGGATGATGACCACGCCGTCGCGGTCGCCGAGCAGCCAGTCGCCGCTGCGGATGGTGACGCCGCCGATGTCCACCGGCTCGCCGTAGGCATGCGGGATCCAGCGCGCGACGATGTCCGACGGCGTCAGGAACGAGCAGAACACCGGGAAGCCCTGCTCCAGCACCAGGTCGGTGTCGCGCGAGCCGCCGTCGACCACGTAGCCGAGCACGCCGCGCGCGGCCAGCGTCTGCGCCGACAGCTCGCCCATCAGCGCCACCTCGTGGTTGTGCGGCTGGCACACCACCACGTGGCCGGCCGGCGCCTTGGCCAGCAGCGTGCACCAGCCGAGCAGGCAGTCGTGCCGGCTCTTGCTGCGGTCGATGTGGCCGGCCACGGTCCACACCGGGCCGGCCAGCTTCTGGCCCGGCGCGATCGACTTGATGGCCGGCGGCAGCACGATGTGCTCGTGGCCCATGCCGCGCAGCACGTCGTGCACGGCGCCGCTGTAGCAGGCGGCCAGGCGTTGGGTCAGGGTGGCGTCGCTCATTTGGCATCTCCTTCGGGCGAGCGATGCCAGCGCCGGCGCCGCCCACCACTCGCCGTCGAAGCGCTGCTGCAGGAAGTCGACGAAGCCGCTGACCTTGGTCGGCACCAGACGCGGCGAGCTGAAGACCGCGTGCATCTCCTGCGCCGGCAGCGTCCAGCCGGTGAGCAGCGGCTGCACCGCGCCGTCGCGCACCGAGTCGTGGGCCACGTACCAGGGCAGCGCGGCCAGGCCGAAGCCGGCGCGCGCCGCGGCCAGCAGCGCCGACAGGTTGTTGCTGCGCAGCGGGCCCTTCACCGGCACCTGCAGCGTCTTGCCGTCGGGGCCGGCGAAGTGCCAGCGTTCGTCGCCCTGCACGCTGCTGTAGATCAGCGCGTCGTGCGTGCCCAGTTCGGCCGGCGTCGGCGGCGTGCCGCGGCGCTTCAGGTAGTCGGCCGAGGCCACCAGCACCCACGGGTTGACGCCCAGGTAGCGCGCACCCAGCGAAGAATCGGCCAGCCGCCCCATGCGGATGGCCAGGTCGATGCCCTGCTCGACCAGGTTGACGTAGCGGTCGTCGAAGCTCAGGTCGATCTGCAGCCCCGGATGCTGCTGCATGAAGCGCAGCACCAGCGGCGTCAGCACGCGCCGGCCGAAGGCCACCGAGGTGCTGATGCGCAACGTGCCCTGCACGCGCGACTGCATCAGCGCGGCCAGGTTGTCGGCGTCCTCCAGCTCGCGCGCGATGGCCTTGGCCTTGTCGTAGTAGGCCGCGCCCACCTCGGTGGGCGTGACGCCGCGCGTGCTGCGGTGGAACAGCCGCGCGCCCAGCCGCGCCTCCAGCGCTGCCACGTGCTTGGTGGCGGTGGGCTGGGTGATGCCGAGGTCGGCCGAGGCCTTGCTGAAGCTGCCCGTCTCGACCACGCGGATGAAGAGCTGCAGGCCGGCGACGGTGTCCATGCGGCAACTGTAGCGGCAGCTCGTTTAAGCTGCGGCCATGCACTACGACACCTTCACGCGCGACCATGGCCTGGCGCACGACCCGTTCAAGGCCCTGGTGGTGCCGCGGCCGATCGGCTGGGTGTCCAGCATCGGCAAGGACGGCGTGGCCAACCTGGCGCCCTACAGTTTCTTCAACGCGGTCAGCGACCGGCCGCCGATGCTGATGTTCAGCTCCGGCGGCACCAAGGACAGCCTGCGCAACATCCTCGACACCGGCGAGTTCACCTGCTCCATCGCCACCTGGGCGCTGCGCGAGGCGATGAACCTGAGCTCGGCCCCAGTGGCGCCCGGCGTGGACGAATTCGTGCTCGCCGGCCTGGGCAAGGCCGACTCACGCTTCGTGCGGCCGCCGCGCGTCGCCGAATCGCCCGCCGCCTTCGAGTGCCGCTTGTGGAAGACCCTGCCCATGCCGCCGCACAAGCCCGGGGCGGACCCGTCCTACACCGCGGTCTTCGGACAGGTGGTCGGCATCTACATCGACGACGCCTTCATCCAGGGCGGCATCGTGCAAAGCGGCGCGATGCGGCCGCTGGCGCGACTGGGCTACATGGACTACTCGGTGCTCACGCCCGAGTCCATGTTCACGATGAACCGGCCGTTGGCCAGCGACGACGGGCTCAGTGCCGCGCTGCAAGCCGGCCCCTGGGACGGGGTGTACCGCTAGAACGCTGCGCTGGGCGCGCAATGGGGCGTGCAGCAGACCGGGCTCAGCCGCAGCTTCGACGACCCCGTTCGCGATGAAGCTCTCTGGCTGCAGGTGCAGGTTCTGGTTTGGGTCCACGTCCGGTGCCTGTGCGACCCCAGCACCCAAGGCGCCGCGCGAGGCCGGACACGAGCGGCAGCCGACCGCGCCTGGCCATTCCGACGCGGAATAGTTGATATCTGCCGGCGGGCCTTCTCAGCGGCGCCGCGGTGCCCGAACATCGCGGCCATTCACGAAGGAGACTGTCATGGCGAAAATGAAGGCCATCATGGCCGCGGTGCTGGTGATGGAGAAGGAAGGCGTGTCGCAGGCCTTCGGCGTGCCCGGCGCGGCCATCAACCCGCTGTATGCCGCGCTGCGCGAGCGCGGCACCATCGCCCACGTGCTGGCGCGCCACGTCGAAGGCGCCTCGCACATGGCCGAGGGCTACACCCGCGCGGTGGCCGGCCACATCGGCGTGTGCATCGGCACCTGCGGGCCGGCCGGCACCGACATGGTCACCGGGCCTGTACTCGGCCAGCGCCGACAGCATCCCGATCCTGTGCATCACCGGCCAGGCGCCGCGCGCGCGCATGCACAAGGAGGACTTCCAGGCGGTGGACATCACCGCCATCGTCAAGCCGGTGACCAAGTGGGCGACCACCGTGCTGGAGCCGGCGCAGGTGCCGCGCGCCTTCCAGCAGGCCTTCCACCTGATGCGCTCGGGCCGCCCGGGCCCGGTGCTGATCGACCTGCCGTTCGACGTGCAGATGGCCGAGATCGAGTTCGACATCGACACCTACGAGCCGCTGCCGGCCTACAAGCCCGCGGCGACGCGCAAGCAGATCGAGAAGGCGATTGCGATGCTGCAGGCGGCCGAGCGGCCGCTGATCGTCGCCGGCGGCGGCATCATCAACGCCGATGCCTCCGATCTGCTGGTGCAGTTTGCCGAAATGGTGGACGTGCCGGTGATCCCCACGCTGATGGGCTGGGGCACCATCCCCGACGACCACCGGCTGATGGCCGGCATGTGCGGTCTGCAGACCTCGCACCGCTACGGCAACGCGACGATGCTGGCCAGCGACTTCGTGCTCGGCATCGGCAACCGCTGGGCGAACCGCCACACCGGCACGCACCGAGGTCTACAGCAAGGGCCGCACCTTCGTGCACGTCGACATCGAGCCGACGCAGATCGGCCGCGTCTTCACGCCCGACCTGGGCATCGTCTCGGACGCCAAGGCGGCGCTGCAGCTGTTCGTCGAGGTGGCGCCGAGATGAAGGCGGCCGGCCGGCTGAAGGACCGCAGCGCCTGGGTCGGCCGAATGCCGCGAGCGCAAGCGCACGCTGCTGCGCAAGACCAACTACGAGGCGGTGCCGATGAAGCCGCAGCGCGTCTACCAGTGCATGAACAACAACTTCCCGCGCGACACCACCTACGTGTCGACGATCGGCCTGAGCCAGATCGCCGGCGCGCAGTTCCTGCACGTGTTCGGCCCGCGCCAGTGGATCAACTGCGGCCAGGCCGGCCCGCTGGGCTGGACCATTCCGGCCGCCCTGGGCGTGCGCGCCGCCGACCCCAGCCGCACCATCGTCGCGCTGTCGGGCGACTACGACTTCCAGTTCATGATCGAGGAGCTGGCGGTGGGCGCGCAGTTCAAGCTGCCCTACATCCACATGGTGGTCAACAACTCCTACCTCGGCCTGATCCGCCAGACGCCAGCGCGGCTTCAGCATGGACTACTGCGTGCAGCTCGGCTTCGACAACATCAACGCGCCCGAGCTCGCAGGGCTACGGCGTCGACCACCAGAAGGTGGTCGAGGGCCTGGGCTGCAAGTTCGTGCGCGTGCACAAGCAGGAGGAGATCAAGCCGGCCATCGAGCAGGCCAACGCCTGGATGGCCGAGTTCAAGGTGCCGGTGGTGATCGAGGTGATGCTCGAGCGCGTGACCAACATCTCGATGGGCACCGAGATCGACGCCATCAACGAGTTCGAGGAACTGGCCGCTAGCATTGCCGATGCGCCGACCGCCATCGGTCTGCTCGACTGAAAGGACATGACCATGCCCCAATTCGCCGCCAACCTGACGATGCTCTTCAACGAGGTGCCTTCCTCGACCGCTTCGAGGCCGCCGCCAAGGCCGGCTTCAAGGCGGTGGAGTTCCTGTTTCCCTATGCCTACCCCGTGGCCGAGATGCAGCAGCGGCTCAAGGACAACGGCCTGAAGCTGGTGCTGCACAACCTGCCGGCCGGCGACTGGGACGCGGGCGAGCGCGGCCTGGCCTGCGAGCCCGAGCGCGTCGACGAGTTCCGCGACGGCGTGGCGCGGGCATCGAGTACGCCACGGCGCTGGGCGTGCCGCACCTCAACTGCCTGGCCGGCAAGGCGCCGGCCGGCGTGGACGACGCCACGCTGCGCCAGCACCTTCGTCGCCAACCTGCGCTACGCCGCGGCCGAGTTGAAGAAGGCCGGGCTGAACCTGCTGATCGAGCCGATCAACCGCTTCGACATCCCCGGCTTCTACCTCAACACCACCGCGCAGGCGCTGTCGATCCTGGACGAGGTGGGCGCCGACAATGCCTACGTGCAGTACGACATCTACCACGCGCAGCGCATGGAAGGCGAACTGGCCGACACGATGAGCCAGCACCTGGCGCGCATCGGCCACATCCAGCTGGCCGACAACCCGGGGCGCAACGAGCCGGGCACGGGCGAGATCAACTACGCCTTCCTGTTCGCGCACCTCGACCGCATCGGCTACACCGGCTGGATCGGCTGCGAATACAAGCCCGCGGCCGCGCACCGAGGCCGGCCTGGGCTGGATCCAGCGCGCTGGCGCGACTGAGCGCACCACGGACGACCTGAGCATGACATCCACCCGCATGAAGCTCGGCTTCATCGGCCTGGGCATCATGGGCGCGCCGATGGCGCGGCCACCTGCTGCGCGGCCGGCCACCAGCTCTTCGTGCGCACGCGCAGCAAGGTGCCCGAGGTCGCTGGCGCGGCGCCACCGTGTGCGCCAGCGCCAAGGAGGTGGCGCGAGCGCGCCGACATCGTCTTCACTGATGGTGCCCGACACGCCCGACGTCGAGGCGGTGCTGTTCGGCGAGGACGGCGTGGCCGTCGGGCTTGAGCAAGGGCAAGACCGTGGTCGACATGAGCTCGATCTCGCCGATCGAGACCAAGGCCTTCGCCAAGAAGATCAACGAGCTCGGCTGCGACTACCTCGACGCGCCGGTGTCCGGCGGCGAAGTCGGCGCCAAGGCCGCGTCAGCCTGACCATCATGGTCGGCGGCCCGCGAAGCCGCCTTCGCGCGCGTCAAGCCGCTGTTCGAGCTGATGGGCAAGAACATCACGCTGGTCGGCGGCAACGGCGACGGCCAGACCACCAAGGTGGCCAACCAGATCATCGTCGCGCTGAACATCGCCGCGGTGGGCGAAGCGCTGGTCTTCGCCAGCAAGGCCGGCGCCGACCCGGCCAAGGTGCGCCAGGCGCTGATGGGCGGCTTCGCCGTCCAGCCGCATCCTCGAAGTGCACGGCGAGCGCATGATCAAGCGCACCTTCAACCCGGGCTTCCGCATCGGGCTGCACCAGAAGGACCTGAACCTGGCGCTGGCCGGCGCGCGCGCCCTCGGCGTGGCGCTGCCGCAGACGGCCGGCGCGGCGCAGCTGATGCAGGCCTGCGCCGCCAACGGCATGCAGGACCTGGACCATTCGGCGCTGGTGCGGGCGCTGGAGCTGATGGCCAACCACGAGGTCGGCCGAAGGCCTAAGATCGCGGCGATGAGCCCCGATCCGAAGACCGACCCGCGCGAATTCCTGCGCGCGCTGTACGACGCCGCGGTGGCGCGCGCGCTGCCGGCGCAGAACACCGCGCGCTTCCTGCCCGCCGCCGCCGAAGGGCCGCACGCTGGTGCTCGGCGCCGGCAAGGCCGGCGGCGCGATGGCCGCGGCGGTCGATGCGCTGTGGCCGACCGACGCGCCGCTGTCCGGCCTGGTGGTCACGCGCTACGACCACGTGCCGCCGGCCTACAAGGCGAAGCCCGGCCGCATCGAGGTGGTCGAAGCCGCGCACCCGGTGCCCGATGCGGCCGGGCGAGCGCGCGGCGCAGCGCATCCTCGAGCTGACGCCAGGGCCTGACGGCCGACGACCTGGTGCTGTGCCTGATCAGCGGCGGCGCCTCGGCGCTGCTGTCGCTGCCGGCCGAAGGGCTGACGCTGCGAGGACAAGCGCGCCATCAACAAGGCGCTGCTGAACAGCGGCGCGGCCATCGACGAGATGAACTGCGTGCGCAAGCACCTGTCGGCGATCAAGGGCGGGCGGCTGGCGGCGCGCTGCGCGCCGGCGCGGGTGGTGACGCTGCTGATCAGCGACGTGCCCGGCGATGCGCCCGAGGTCATCGGCAGCGGCCCGACCGTGCCCGACTCCAGCACCTGCGCCGATGCGCTGCGCATCCTGCAGCGCTACGGCATCGAGATCCCGGCCGGCCGCGCGCGCCGGCCTGGACAGCGGCGCCTTCGAGACGCCCAAACCCGGCGATGCGCGCTTCGCCGGCCACGAAGTGCACATGATCGCCACGCCGCAGCAGAGCCTGGAAGCGGCGGCGGCGCTGGCCCGCTCGGCGGGCATCGAGGCGCACATCCTCAGCGACGAGATCGAAGGCGAGTCGCGCGAGGTCGGCAAGGTGCATGCGGCGCTGGCGCGCGCGGTGGCGCGGCGCGGCGCAGCCCTTTGCGAAGCCCTGCGTCATCCTCAGCGGCGGCGAGACCACGGTGACCGTCAAGAGCCAAGGGCGGACGCGGCGGCCGCGCCGGCGAGTTCCTGCTCGGCTGCGCCATCGCGCTGCAGGGCGAGCCCGGCGTGCACGTGCTGGCCGCCGACACCGACGGCATCGACGGCATCGAGGACAACGCCGGCGCCATCGTCACGCCCGACACGCTGGCGCGCGCCGCCGCCGCCGGCCTGAAGGCCAGCGAGTACCTGGACCGCAACGACGCCTACAGCTTCTTCCACGCGCTTGGGCGACCTGGTGGTGCCGGGGCCGACCTTCACCAACGTCAACGACTTCCGCGCGCTGCTGGTGCTGTGAAGGCGCAGCACGTGCTCTTCGTCTGCACCGGCAACATCTGCCGCAGCCCGACCGCGCACGCCGTCCTGCGCCGGCACATCGCCGAACGCGGGCTGGGCGCCGTGCTGACGGTCGATTCGGCCGGCCTGGAGGCCTGGCATGCCGGTGAGCCGCCCGATGCCCGCAGCATCCGCCATGCGCGGCACGCGTGGCTACGAGATGTCGGACCTGCGCTCGCGGCACTTCGGGCCGATGGATTTCGAGCGCGCCGACTGGGTGCTGGTGATGGACGACGGCCATCTGCAGCGCGCGGCGCGACTCAGTCCGCCGCAACAGGCGCACAAGCTGCGGCTGCTCACCGACTTCTGCCGCGTGCACCAGGCCGACGAGGTGCCCGACCCGTACTACGGCCAGGCCCGCGACTTCGAACAGGTGCTCGACCTGATCGAGGATGCCTGCGAGGGCTTGCTGGTTCGACTGGGGCACGGTCGGTAGCAAGTTGTGTATTGGGACGCGGACCGGCACGGGCTTGGCAGGCTTCAGGCGGCGCGTAGCGACTGCCCTTCTTCGACAGCCGCTACGCGCCGGCAAGAGACATCCAGCCTGCGAATCAGCCACCGCGCTTGAGCACCAGCGTCAGGCTGTTGAAACCATCGACGTGCGCATAGTCGAACTGCTCGGCCATCTGCGCGACCAGCGGCAGGCCCAGCCCGCCCACTCCACGCGCGTCGACGTTCGCATCCAGGTCGGGGTGGTTTTCCTGCAGGTACTGCAACGGGTTGAACGGCGGGGCGCAGTCCTCGTAGCGCAGCTCGATCCGGGTCGATCCCGATGGCCACCTCGATGCGCACCGGGGACTGACGGTCGCCGCCGTGGCCGTGGACGATGGTGTTGGTAAACAGTTCCTCGATGATCAGGGTCAGGCGCAAGGCATCGGCCTGGGCCACGCCCTGCGCAGCGCAGAAGGCCTCGACGAAGGCCGCGGCCAGCGGCAGGTGGTCCCTGCGCGCCTCGAAGACCTGTAGCTCGCTGCGTGTCATCGTGGTCTGGGGTTAAGCTCCTGCCTGCATCGCTGCCGATGCGCCATACGGCCACTGTCCGGAGTGCTCCATGAAACTCTTGTCCTTCCGCCCCGCCTTCCGGCGCTGCGCTGGTCTGCTGCTGGCCTTGGCCGTCGCCTTGCCGGCCGCCGCCGAGATCGGCCAGATCAAGACCCGCAAGGGCCAGGCGTCGGTGGAGCGCAAGGGCCAGGTGCTGCCGGCCGAAGTGGGCATGCAACTCGAGGCGGCCGACACGCTGAAGACCGGCGCCGATGGCGCGGTGGGCATCACCATGCGTGACAACTCCCTGCTCTCGGCCGGGCCGAACAGCATCCTGTCGCTGGAGCGCTTCGAGTTCGATGCCACCACCAGCCAGGGCCGCTTCGACGCCCAATTGCAGCGCGGCACGCTGGCCGTGGTGTCCGGGCGCATCGCCAAGCAGTCGCCGCAGGCGATGACGGTGCGCACGCCGTCGGCGCAGCTCGGTGTGCGCGGCACCGATTTCGTGGTGTCGACGGGTGAATAGGGCATGGCGCGCCCTGGCCGCGCTGCTGCTGCTGGCGCTGCTGGCGGCTTGCGCGTCCAAGCCTCAGGGCACGGTGGTGCTGTTGCCCGACAAGGAGGGCCGCGACACGGCGGTGCTGGTCAGGCAGGACGGCGGCGAACTGCTTCTCGACAATCCCTATGCCGCCGCCGAGCTCACCAGCAAGGGTCCGCTCAAGGCCAGCTCCAGTGCCGAGCAGGTGCAGGCCCAGTTCGGCGCCGCACTGGCGGCGCGGCCGCTGCCGCCGCAGCAGTTCACGCTGTACTTCGTCGAAGGCAAGGACGAGTTCACCGACGAATCCAAGCGCGCCTTCGACGGCGTCTTCAGCGAGATCGCCAAGCGCCCGGTGCCCGACGTGCTGGTCATCGGCCACACCGACAAGGTGGGTACCGACGCCTTCAATGACCCGCTTTCGCGCCAGCGCGCCGAGGTGGTGCGCCGCGCGCTGGTGGCCCGAGGCATCGCCGCGGAAAACATCGTCGTGGTCGGCCGCGGCAAGCGCGAGCCGATCGTGGCTACTGCCGACGGCGTGGCCGAGGCGCGCAACCGACGCGTCGAGATCCTCGTGCGCTAGCTTCATGCGGCCGCTCCTTGCGGGCCGTTCCAGCGCAGCGCCAGGATCGTCAGGTCGTCGGCCGGCTCGCCGCCCGCGGCGAAGGCCGCAACATCGGCCTGCAAGGCCTCGACCAGCGCGCGTGCACCGACACCGCGCTGCTGCAGATTCAGCAGCAGCTGCTGCAGCCGCGCATTGCCGTACAGCTGGCCGGCGGGCGTCTGCGCCTCGGCCACGCCGTCGGTCAACAGGCACAGCAGTTCGCCGGGCAGCAGCTGAGTGCGCGCGCCGCGGTAGTCGAAGTCGGGCACCGCGCACAGCGGCGGGCCGTCGCCATCGTCGATGCGCCGCGGTGCGTCGAAACCGGCATGCAGCCGGTAGGGGTTGTCGTGTCCGGCATTGCAGTAGTGCAGTTCGCCGCTGTGCAGGTCGAGCACGGCGGCGAAGCAGGTGACGAACAGGTTGCCCGGGTTGTCGCGCGACACCTCGGCGTTGGCCACCGCCATGATGGCGCCGATGTCGGCCTGCGGCGTGCGCAGCATGGCGTTCTTGTACAGCGCCTTGCTCACCGCCATGAAGATCGATGCCGACAGGCCCTTGCCGGCCACGTCGCCGATCAGCAGGAACAGCCGCTGCGCGTCGAGCATGAAGAAGTCGTACAGGTCGCCGCCGACCTCGCGCGCCGGCTGCAGCGTGGTGTGCAGCTCGACGCGCGGGTCGCCATGCAGCGTCTCGGGGCGCGGCAGGTTGGCGGTCTGCACCTGCTGCGCGGCCTGCAGTTCACCGGACAGCCGCGCGCCGGCCTCGCGCTGCTCCTGCACCTGCTGCTGCAGAGCGCGCTCCTGCTGGGTGGATTCGGCCAGCGTCAGCAGCAGCAGCACGCCGAAGAACAGCAGCAGGCTCAAGGACGGCGTCAGCGCGTCGAACAGCAGCTGGTGCCAGCGGAAGGCGCCAAAGCCGAGCAGCACCGGCACCCACCACACAAGCCAGCAGCAGCAGCGCGCCAGCGTAGGTGCGCCAGCGCGGCACGGCCCACAGCAGCAACAGGCCCAGCCCGAGCAGCATGCCGGCCTCGAGCAGCGGCGCCCACCCGGGGCGCTGCAGCAGCGTGCCGTCGAGCAGGTTCTCCATCAGCTGTGCCTGGATCTCGCTGCCCGACATGCGCTGGCCGATCGGCGTGTTCTGCAGTTCCTGCAGCGCCACGCCGGTCAGGCCGATCAGCACCAGCTGGCCGCGCAGCTCGGCTTCGGGCACCCGGCCGTCGAGCAGGTCCACCGCCGACACGAAGCGCTGCGCCAGGTGCGGCGAGAAGTACACCCGCACCGCGCCATCGGCTTCGGTGGGCACGTTCAGGCGGCCGATCGTGAGGCTGCGCACCTCGGCGCCCGACACGGCCAGGCGCAGTGACGGCGCGCGCTGTGCCACGCGCAGCATCTCCACGGCCAGTGACGGCAGCAGCGTGCCGTTGATGCTGGCCACCGTGGGCAAGCGGCGGATCACGCCGCGCGAGCTTTCCGCGGAGATCAAGCCCCAGCCGCCGGCATGGCGGTCGAGCTCGTCGATGCTGGTGACGGCACCTGGGTATTCGGGCAGCGCCAGCCGCAACCCGGCGGCATTGCCTGCCGCCGCCGCGCCTTGCACGGTGACCGGCGCCGCGCGCAGCGTCTGACGCGTCGGCTCGGCCGTGCCGGCCACCACCAGCACCGCCGGCGCCGCCGCCATGGCCTTGGCCAGCTGCGCATCGTGCGTGGGCAGCGCGCGCAACGCCTCGGCCAGCATGCGGTCTTCCACCTGCGCCTGGGCCAGCAGCCGCTCGGGCGACAGCGCGTCGGCCTCGGGCATCAGGATGTTGATGCCGATGGCCGCCGGCTCCGCGCGGTGGATGACGCGCACCAGCCGCGCCAGCACGTTGCGCGGCCAGGGCCACTGGCCGATCTCGAGCAGGCTCTTCTGGTCGATGGCCACCACCGTCACCGGCAAGCGTCGCCACCTGGCGCGGCCACAGCGACTGATGGACGTCGAACCAGGCCGCCTGCAGCCGTTCGACCCACGGCACCCCGATGCCGATCAACAGCACCAGCGCCAGCAGCAATACGGCGCCGATCAGCCGGGTGCGACCCGAGCGCGTGCTGGCCGGCTGCGCCGAACCGGCCGCATTCACAACGCCAGTTCCAGCCCGTCGTAGGCCGCGCTGACCCGCAGCGCCGTCGCGCCGCGGGTGATCTCTTCGAGGCGCCGGGTTTCGGCCAGCACGGCCTCGATGGCTGTGTCGTCGAACACCGGCTCGTGGTGGGTCATGCACAGGTGGCGCACGTTGGCCAGCTGGCACAGCTCGACGCCGACCACGTTGCTGGAGTGGCCCCAGTCGGCCTTGAACGAAATGGCGTCGGCCAGCGAATACATGGCATCGAAGATCACCAGGTCGGCGTCGCGGAAGAAGTGCACGAAGCGCTCGGTGTGCGCCGGGTCGGCCAGCGGGTGCTCGGAATCGGTGCTGTAGACCAGCACCTTGCCCGCTGACTCGAAGCGGTAGCCGTAGGAGTCGCCGGTGTGGCGCTGCAGCATGGTCGTGACGTGCAGCCCGGCCACCTCGTGCGCCACGCCGGGTTCGAGGTGGCGGAATTCGACGCGGCCCTCGAAGATGATGTCCAGGCCCACCGGAAAGCTCGGCGGCTCCTGCTGGCGGCGCAGCGCGAACTCCAGCTCGCGGTGGCTGCCGTAGACGATGACCCGGTTGCCCGGGATGAAGCCCGGCACGAAGAACGGCAGGCCCATGATGTGGTCCCAGTGCAGGTGGGACATGAAGATATGGAAGGTCTGCGCCTTGCCGCCGCGCTGTGCCATCGCTGCCTGGCCGAAGGCCCGCAGCCCGCTGCCCATGTCGCAGAGCACGTAGTCCGCGCCGCCGCCGGTGTCGTCGATCTGGATCTGCACGCACGAGCTGTGGCCGCCGTAGGTGCCGGCCAGCGCGAAGGGCAGGCCGCCGAGCAGCCGCTCGATGTCGGCGTCGGTGGCGATGGGCTGGCCGCGCGCCGCGCGCAGCACCTCGCGCAGCTTGTGGCCCAGGCCGGCCGCAGTCAGCGCCACCGGCAGCGAACCGCGTGTGCCCCAGAAGCGCACGCCCTTCATGCTGTCCGGCGTGCGCGGTAGGCCGCCAGTGCCGCGTCGGAGGCCTGGGCCAGCGCCTCGTCCAGCGTGGCATGCACCACCAGCACCTTGTCGAAGCGGCTGATGCTGAAGATCTCGGCCACCACGCTCTGCAACGCGGCCACGCTCAGCCGCGCCTGGGCGGCACGCATCTGCCTGGCGGCGATCATCAGCACGCGCAGGCCGACGCTGCTGATGTATTCGACCTCCGCAAAGTCCAGCACCAGCGCGCCCTGGCGCTCGGCGGCGCCGGCCAGCAGCGGCAGCAGCGTGGCTTCGAGCTCGGCCGCGCTGCGGTGGTCGATGCGCCCGGTGGGGGCGACCACGAGCGTGTCGGCAAACTGGTGCGTGGTGACGTGCACGGTGCGACCTCGGAAGGCTGGCCTCGACCTGGGGGGTGAATTCAGTATAGGAGATGCCGAGCGCGGAAGGGGCTCGCGGCGCCCGTACGATGTCAGCGACGCGCATGCTTGCCGCGCCCGGCCTTCCTGGCGATGCTGCTGCAGGGCAGGAAGCCGCCCGAGCGGGTGCAGACCGGCATGGTCGAGGTCGAGGGCAACCCGTAGGCCTGCGGCGCGGTTGTGGCTAACATCACCGCGTTTTCGCCGATGTTCGGTATCGTCACGCACCCATCCAAGGAGAGAACCCATGTTGCAACCCGGACTGATGATGGAGCAGCCGCTGCTGCTGTCGGACGTGATCGAGCACGCCGCCGCGCAGTACGGAGACGTCGAGGTCGTCGCGCGCGAGACGCACGGCGCGCTGTTCCGCTATACCTACGCCGACTGCGCCAAGCGCGCGCGCAAGCTGGCGCACGCGCTCGGCCAGCTGGGCCTGAGCGCCGGCAGCGCGGTCGGCTCGATCGCCTGGAACAACCACCGTCACCTCGAGGCCTACTATGCAGTCTCTGGCAGCGGCATGGTGATGCACACCTGCAACCCGCGGCTGCACCCGCAGCAGTTGATCTACATCGTCAACCATGCCGAGGACCAGGTGGTGCTGTTCGATGCCACCTTCGCGCCGCTGGTCAAGGGCATCGCCGCGCATTGCCCGATGGTCAAGGCCTGGATCTGCCTGGCCGATGCCGCGCACACACCGGCCATCGACGGCGTGGCCAACGTGCTGAACTACGAAGACCTGATCGCGCCGCACAGCGAGCACTACGAATGGCCCGCTTTCGACGAGCGCACCGGAGCGGCGCTGTGTTACACCTCGGGCACCACCGGCAACCCGAAGGGCGCGCTGTATTCGCATCGCGCCATCGTGCTCAACGCGCTTGGTCGGCTGCACGCCGGGCGTGCTGTCGCTGTCGGCACGCGAGACCATCCTGCCGGTGGTGCCGATGTTCCACATCAACGCCTGGTGCATCCCCTATGCCGCGCCGATGGTCGGCGCCAAGCTGGTGCTGCCGGGACCGAAGCTCGATGGCGCCAGCCTGCACGAGTTGATGGAAAGCGAACGTGTCACCGTCAGCGCCGGCGTGCCGACGATCTGGCTGGCGCTGCTGCAGCATGTCGAGGCGAACAAGCTTCGCTTCACGACGATGCGCCGCACGGCGGTCGGCGGCTCGGCGATGCCGCTGTCGCTGATCGCCAAGTTCGCGGACGACTACGGCGTCGAGGTGCGCCACGGCTGGGGCATGACCGAGACCACCGCGGTGGCGACGATGAGCGCGCTGATGAGCAAACACGATCCGCTGGCCGCGGCCGACCGGCATGCGATCGTCGCCAAGCAGGGCAAGGCGGTGTTCGGCACGCGCATCAAGGTCGTCGACGAAGCGGGCAAGACGCTGGCGCGCGACGGCAGCGCGCAGGGCGAGCTGATGGTGCGCGGGCACTGGATCGTCTCGGGATACTTCAAGGGCGAAAGCTCGCCGCTGCAGGACGGCTGGTTCCCGACCGGCGACGTGGCGACCATCGACGCCGACGGCGTGATGCAGATCCGCGACCGCGCCAAGGATGTGATCAAGACCGGCGGCGAATGGATCAGCTCGATCGACCTGGAGAACGCGGCGATGGCCCACCCGGCCGTGGCGATGGCCGCGGTGATCGGCGTCAAGCACCCGAAGTGGGACGAACGGCCGCTGCTGTTCGTCGTGCGCAAGCCGGACGCCTCGCTGGAGAAGGAGCAGATCCTCGACTTCCTGGCCGAGCGCGTCGCCAAGTGGTGGGTGCCCGACGACGTGGTTTTCGTCGAGTCGCTGCCGGTGGGCGGCACGGGCAAGGTACAGAAGGCCGACCTGCGCAAGCAGTACGGCGGTGTGTTCAGTTGACGGCGTGTGATCGGGGTGGTCGCCTTGATGGTCACCCGACACGGCAAGCCCGTGGGTGCATGCATGAAGATCGACCCTGAACCGACCGCCGCCGCATGCGGCCTGCCGCGACGCGACTTTCTCAAGGTCGGCCTCGGCTTTTCGCTGGCGCTGACGCTGGCCGGCACCCTGCCTGGCTGCAGTGGCGACGCCAAGGCACCGGCGCGGGGCCTGGCCTTCCTGCAACCCGATGATGTCGCGCTGTTCAGCGCGATCATCCCGGTGGTCGTGCTCGACCTGGGCACGCGCAGCGCCGCGGAGCAGCAGGAGCTGATGCGCCAGACGCTGGCCAACATCGACGGCACCTGCGCCGGGCTCGATGTCTTCAGCCGCGGCGAACTGCGCACGCTCTTCGGTCTGCTCGCCAACGGCCCGCTGCGCTACGTGCTCACGGGGGTCGGCGACTGGAAGCAGGCCTCTCCCGAAAAGCTGCAGGCCTTCTTGACACGCTGGCGCGGCAGCCGCTTCGCGACGCTGAACGCCGGCGGCAACGTGCTCGTCCGGCTGGTCGCCGGCAGCTACTACGTGATCCCGGCGACCTTCGCCTCGGTCGGCTTCCCCGGCCCGCACGAGATCATGTTCAAGGCCGTCAACGCCTGAGGACCCCGCGATGAGTTTTCCCGACCTCTACACCGAGGGCATCGCATCGGGCTGGAAGGTGATCGACGCCGCGACGCTCGCGGCCGCGCAGACGCTGCAGGCCGACGTCGCGATCATCGGCAGCGGTGCCGGCGGCGGCCTGGCGGCTGAAGTCCTGAGCCAGGCCGGGCTGAAGGTGCTGCTGGTCGAAGAAGGGCCGCTGAAGACCTCGGCGGACTTCCGCGACATGCAGGAGGCGCGCGCCTACCGCGATCTGTACCAAGGCGGTGGTCCAGGCAAGGCGACGTCCGACGGCGCGATCACGATCCTGCAGGGGCGTTCGGTCGGTGGCTCGACCACGGTCAACTGGACCTCGAGCTTCCGCACGCCGGAAGAGACGCTGAAGTTCTGGGCCTCCGAGCGCGAGGTCACGGGCCACTCGGTCGAAGAGATGAGGCCCTGGTTCGAGATGATCGAACAGCGGCTGAACGTCGCGCCCTGGGCCGTGCCGCCGAACCCGAACAACAGCGTGCTGCAGCGCGGCTGCGACAAGCTAGGCTGGGAAGCGCATGTCATCCCGCGCAACGTCAGGGGCTGCTGGAACTCGGGCTATTGCGGCTTCGGCTGCCCGGTCAATGCCAAGCAGTCGATGCTCGTGTCGACCATCCCCGAGGCGCTGAAGAACGGCGCCACGCTGGTCCACCGCCTGCGCGTGCGCCAGTTGCAGCACGCCGACGGCAAGATCACTGCCGCCATCGGCGACGCGCTGAGCGCCAAGGATGGCAGCACGCCGACCGGTGTGGCCGTGACGATCCGCGCACGCCACTTCGTCGCCGCCGGCGGCTCGCTGAACACGCCGGCGCTGCTGCTGCGCTCGCTGCTGCCCGACCCGGACAAGCTGCTCGGCCAGCGCACGCTGATCCATCCGGTGGTGCTGACGACGGCGCTGATGCCGGAGCGCATCGACGCCTTCTACGGCGCGCCGCAGTCGATCGCGTCGGACCACTTCCAGTGGATGAACGGCGCCACCGGGCCGATGGGCTACAAGCTCGAGGTGCCGCCGATCTTCCCGGGCATCGGTTCGGCCGTGTTCAACCTCTATGGCCGCGAGCTGCAGCAGGGCATGGCCGACTTCGCGCACGCCAATTCCGTGCTCGCGCTGCTGCGCGACGGCTTCGTGCCCGACAGTGTCGGCGGCAGCGTGCGCCTGGCCAGCGACGGCAGCCCGATCCTCGACTACGACATCACCGACTACGTCTGGGATGGCGTGCGGCGCGCCTGGCTGAGCATGGCCGAGCTGCAGTTCGCCGCCGGCGCGAAGACCGTGCGCGTGGCCCACCTCGATTCGGCCAACTACACCAGCTGGGCCGAGGCGAAGAAGGGCATCCCCGAGCTGGCGCTGAAGAAGTTCCGCACCACCTTCTTCACCGCGCACCTGATGGGCGGCTGCGCAATGAGCCAGAACCCGAAGCGCGGCGTCGTCGACAGCCGTGGCCGGCACCACCAGATCGCCAACCTGTCGGTGATGGACGGCTCGGTGTTCCCGACCAGCATCGGCGCGAACCCGCAGTTGTCGATCTATGGGCTGGTGGCGCAGAACGCCACGGCGCTGGCGAAGGACTTGCGCGGCTGAGGACGATGGGTGGGTTCGGCGGCGTGCGGCCTGAGGTGGCGCACCCGTGCTCGGCGATCTCCTGCTCTCCTGGTAGCCGGACCGCGCTCAAGCACCGGCGCCCTGGCTCAGCAGCCGGTGGTAGAAGCGGATCAGCTCGACCAGGTTGCTGACGGTGATGCGCTCGTTGGTGCCGTGGAAACGCGGCAGGTCCTCGGGCTTGGCGCGCACCGGCGAGAACTTGTAGATGTGGTCGCGACACGATGCCGAAGTGCTGCGAATCGGTGCCCCCGACCATCAGCCCCGGTGCCACCACCGTGCCCGGGAACAGCTCGCGCACCGTGCGCTCGATCAGCTTGAAGGACGCGCTGTCGGGCGGCGCCACCTTCGACGGTTCGGTGGCGTTCGGCAGCAGCTTCAGCTGCAGGCCCGGCACGGCGGCGGTGCTCTGGACATGCTTGGTCAGCGCCGCCAGGCTGTCGCCGGGCAGCAGGCGGAAGTTGACGGTGGCGTCGGCGCGGCCGGGCAGCACGTTCTCCTTGTTGCCGGCGTTGACGATGGTCAGCGCGGTGGTGGTGCGCAGCATCGCGTTGGTGGTGGCGCCGGCTTCGAGCTGCTTCTTCACCAGGGGTGCGAACAGCCACAGGTTGGACAGCGCGACGCGCGACAAGCCGCTCATCTCCGGCGCCAGCGTCTCGAACATCTGGCGCGCCACGCCGGAGATCTCGGCCGGCAACTGGCGCTCGTCCAGCCGCGTCAGCGCGTGGCTCATCATCGCGATCGTGCTCGTGCCGGCGGCCGGCGGGATCGACGAATGGCCGGGCGTGCCCTCGATGCCGAGCTGGAACGAGGCATAACCCTTCTCGGCGATGCCGACGATCGCCGCCGGCGCCTTCAGCCCGGGCAGCACGCCGTCGGTGATCAGCAAGCCCTCGTCGAGCACGAAGTCCAGCCGCACCTGGCGCTGCGCCAGCAATGCGGCGATCTGCTTGGCGCCGCGCAGGCCGCCGACTTCCTCGTCGGCGCCGAAGGCCAGGTAGACGGTGCGCCTGGGCTTGAAGCCCGAAGCCAGCAGCATCTCCACCGCCTCCATCTGCGCGATCAGGTTGGACTTGTCGTCCCAGGCGCCGCGGCCCCAGATGAAGCCGTCCTTGATCGTGCCGGCATAGGGCTCGGCCTGCCAGTTCTTCTCGGTGCCGGGGGCGATCGGCACGACGTCCTGGTGCGCCATCAGCATGATCGGCTTGGCCGCGGGATCGCTGCCCGGCCAGGTGTAGAGCAGGCTCAGGCCACCAACCACCTCGCGCTTCAGCGCCGCGTGCAGCTTCGGGTAGCGCTGTGCCAGCTGCGCGTGCAGCGCCTCGAACTGATCGCTGTTCGCCGCCGGGTCGGTGGTCGACGATTCGGTGCGCGTGCGTATCGCCGCCGCCAGCGCTTGCGCCGCGCCCTGCTCGTCCACCGCCAGCAGCGGCAGCGGCGGCACGTCGAGCTGGCGCGAGCCCTGGCGCCAGGTGTTGATGGCCAGCGCGGCGACCAGCAAGGCCAGCAAGGCGAGAGCGAGCAGCAGCAGTTTGCGGATCATGGTGCCCACTTCGGTGTTCGTGAGGGATGGCAGTGTCGCCGCGCAGCGCTTGCAACGCCAGCCCGGCGGCCCTGGCCGATGCGGCGCGCAAGATGGGCCGGTGCGTGGCGCCACGCACAACGCTCGGCCTGCGAGCGAAGACTGCCCAGCCTGCGTGCGCACGCAGCGCTACGAGACCGCCGGCGCCTGGCCAGCTTCAGCCTGGTGCGGCTGCACCGGCACCGGACGTCGCGGCTGGCCGTCTGTGTCGTGTCAGTGCGGCGACCATCAGCGACGCGCGCTACGCGGCGAGTTCGATGTACTCGACCTGGCTGGTCGGCGCGGATGGCCATGCCGTCTTCGCGCATGCCATCCTGATCGCCGCCTTCGTCGGCATCCTGGTGTGGGCCTTCGGCCGCAAGCGCAAGGCGCGTTTCGAGAAGGACGCGAAGATCCCCTTCAAGGGCGACAAGAGCTGACCCGCGCGGCCTGGCGCGGCGCTCGATGAAGCCAAGCCGCCTGCGCCACAATGCCCGCCACACGACAACAAGCCAGAGGAGTGAAAGACATGCGATGGCTTCGATTCATCGGCATCGCGCTGGCCGTGCTCGGCGCCTCTTCGGCGCGCTGGCGCCGGCGGCGGCGCAGGCCCCCGCCAAGAAGCCCAACATCCTGTTCATCGTCTCCGACGACACCGGCTACGGCGACCTCGGCCCCTACGGCGGCGGCGAAGGCCGCGGCATGCCGACGCCGAGCATCGACCGCCTGGCCGCGGACGGCATGACCTTCTTCTCCTTCTACGCGCAGCCGAGCTGCACGCCGGGCCGCGCCGCGATGCAGACCGGCCGCATCCCCAACCGCAGCGGCATGACGACCGTCGCCTTCCAGGGCCAGGGCGGCGGCCTGCCGGCGGCCGAATGGACGCTGGCCTCGGTGCTGAAGCAGGGCGGCTACCAGACCTACTTCACCGGCAAGTGGCACCTGGGCGAGGCCGACTACGCGCTGCCGAACGCGCAGGGCTACGACGAGATGAAGTACGTCGGGCCTGTACCACCTGAACGCCTACACCTACGGCGACCCGACCTGGTTCCCGGACATGGATCCGGAGCTGCGCGCGATGTTCGAGAAGGTGACCAAGGGCTCGCTGTCCGGCAAGGCCGGCGAGAAGCCGGTCGAGGACTTCAAGATCAACGGCCAGTACGTCGACAAGCCGGGCAAGAACGTCACGCTGCACGGCGTAACTACCCGAAGGCGTGGTCGGCATTCCCTTCTTCGACGGCTACGTCGAGAAGGCGGCGCTGGAGTTCCTGGACACGGCGGCGAAGTACCGGACAAGCCGTTCTTCATCAACGTCAACTTCATGAAGGTGCACCAGCCGAACCTGCCGGCGCCGGAGTTCCAGCTGCAAGTCGCTGTCGAAGACCAAGTACGCCGACTCGGTCGTCGAGCTCGACACGCGCATCGGCCGCATCATGGACAAGCTGCGCGCGCTCGGCCTCGACAAGAACACGCTGGTCGTTCTACACGACCGACAACGGCGCCTGGCAGGACGTCTATCCCGACGCCGGCTACACGCCGTTCCGCGGCACCAAGGGCACGGTGCGCGAAGGCGGCAACCGCGTGCCGGCGATCGCCGTCTGGCCGGGCAGGATCAAGGCCGGCACGCAGAACCACGACATCGTCGGCGGCCTCGACCTGATGGCGACCTTCGCCGCGCGTCGGCGGCGTGAAGCTGCCGGAGAAGGACCGCGAAGGCGAGCCGATCATCTTCGACAGCTTCGACATGACGCCGGTGCTGTTCGGCACCGGCAAGTCGGCGCGCAAGTCCTGGTTCTACTTCACCGAGAACGAGCTGTCGCCCGGCGCGGCGCGCGTCGGCAACTACAAGGCGGTGTTCAACCTGCGCGGCGACAACGGCGCAGCCGACCGGCGGCCTGGCGGTCGACACCAACCTCGGCTGGAAGGGCGCGGAGAAGTACGTCGCGACGGTGCCGCAGGTCTTCGACCTGTGGCAGGACCCGCAGGAGCGCTACGACATCTTCATGAACAACTTCACCGAGCGCACCTGGACGATGGTGCCGATCGGCGAGGCGATGAAGGAGCTGATGAAGACCTACGTCAAGTATCCGCCGCGCAAGCTGCAGAGCATGGGCTACGACGGGCCGATCGAGATCTCCAAGTACCAGAAGTTCCAGTACGTGCGCGAGATGCTGCAGAAGGACGGCATCCACATCCCGCTGCCGACCGGCAACTGAAGCACGCGCGAAGTCCTTTCATCCTGGGTCTCCTCTAGACCTGGGACGAGTCGCGCATGGACAGGCCTTTGAGTTTCAAGGGGGCCGAATTCGATCCTTGCAAGGCTCAGCCTGCTTCCTCGCGCCAGCGCGCCGCCGCCTGGCCGCGCGTGTCCACGCCGAGCTTGTCCAGGATGTTGGCCACGTGGCGCTTCACCGTGTGCGGGCTCAGGTCGAAGGCGCGCGCGATCAGCTTGTTGCTGTCGCCGCGTGCCAGCAGCGCCAGCACCTCGCGTTCGCGCTCGCTCAGCGGTGCCATCGCGGCGATAGGTGCGGCGGCCGCTGCGCCGGGCGGGCTTGCGCGGCCGCGGTCGCGGGGTGCAAACGATCGGCCAGCGCTGACAGCACCCCGGCGTCGATGCGGCCGCCCCAGTCGGCCGCGGCCAGCCGCTGCAGCACTGGCCGGCCGGCGAGCAGCGCGCCGCCGACCTCGCCGCCGGCATGCGCCGCGTCTGCGCTGGGCTGCAGCCAGCGTACCGCCTCGTCGCGCCGGCCCTGGCGCAGCAGCAGATCGGCCAGCAGCACGCGCGCCTGTCGGCCTGGAAGTAGGTGCCGCGGTTCGGGCCTGGCTGCCAGCGGCTCCAGCAGCACTCGCGCCTCGTCCAGCCGCTGGTCGAGCAGCGCGACGAAGCCCGGCTGAGCTGCCGGCACAGCGGCGCCACGCGCCATTCGGCCGGGTTGGCGGCGCGCTGCAGCGCGGCGTCGGCGGCACGCAGCGCGGCGCCGTCCTGCAGCACCCAGCTGGCCTGCGCTGTGCGCCGCCAGCACCAGGTATTCGCTGGCGCGGCGGTGGCTGGGCGGGCTGTGCTGCTGCAGGTCCTGCGCCAGGCGCTGCAGCGCGGCGTGGCTGGCCTCGCGCTCGCCGCGCAGCGCGTCGAGCATCGCGTGGGTGATGCCGTTGCTGTGGTTCATGCCGCGTGTCATGCCCAGCCAGCGGTAGGCCTCGTCGGCCTGCGCCAGCCACTGCTCGCGCCTCGTCGAGCCGGCCGCGGCCGATGGCCAGCGCGGCGCGGATGTGCAGCGCCGAACATTGCAGCTCGCTGGGCAGGTCGCCGGCGGCACGCAGCGCGCCGTCGGCAAAACGCTCGAGCAGCGGCGCCATGCCGGGCAGGCCGACCAGCACCGAGACGATGGCGCAGCGGTGCCACAGCGTGGCGTCGTCGGCCTGCTCCAGCGCGTCGAGCATCTGCGCGTACAACGGCGCCACCGCTTCGGCCTCGGCGCGCGCATAGGCCGACCACACGCCGGCGCAGAGCACGAAGGCCCGCGCCGGCGCGTCCAGCGACAGCGCGCGCAGCTGCCTGCGACGCCTGCGCTTCCTCGTCCAGCCGGCCGGCGTGCTGCAGGCCCAGGCAGGCATAGGCGCGCGCCAGCACCGCGTCGCGCTCGCGGCCGGCGCGCTCGAAGCCGGCGGCGGCCTGCTGCATCGCGCGCAGCAGCGTGTCGAAGTCCAGGTGCTGCATCGCCGCCAGGCCGCGCAGCCATTGCAGATCGGGCCGCGCTTCGAGCTCGGCCGCCGGGAACAGCGTCAGCAGCTGCTCCACCGTGGCGCCGCTGCCGCGCATGAACATCGGCTCGCCGCGCTGCCGCAGCGTGTGCGTGGCCTGGTCCCAGGCGGCGGCGCGCGCCAGCCACGACAGTGCGCGTTGCAGGTCGCTTTCGTGCTCGGCGGCGCGGCACAGCAGCGCCGGCAGTTCGTCGGCATGGTCGCGCTGCAGCCGGTCCTGCAGGAAATCGCGCACCAGGTCGTGCAGGCGCAGCGTCGGCTCCTCGGCCTGCAGCACGCTGACGAACAGGCTGCGCCGTTCCAGCTCTTCCAGCAGCTGCGCCGCCTGTCGCCATGCCGCTCACGAACGCGCAGCGCGCGGCCGTCAGCTCCGGCAGCACCGAGCAGCGCAACAGGAAAAGCCGCAGCTCGTCCGGCATGTCGTCCAGCACCTCGGCGGCCAGGTAGTCGAACAGGTGGCGCTGCGCGATGCTGACGGGCCGGCCAGGCGCCGCGGGTGTACGCCGGCGGGCGCGCTCAGGCTCAGGCGCAGGCCCACCGGCCAGCCGGCGGTGCGCTGCAGCAGCTCCTGCGCATCCGGCAGCGGCGTGCCGGGCGGCAGCGCGGCCAGCAGCGCCGCGACCTCGTCGGCGCCGAAGCTCAGCGCGTCCTGGCGGAACTCGGCCAGCTCGCCGGCCACACGCAGCCGCGCCAGCGGCAGCGGCGGCTCGGTGCGGCTGCCGATGACCACCGTCCAATGTTCGGGCAGCCGCTCGATCAGCCACTGCAGCAGCTCGAAGATGCGCGGGTCGGCGACGCGGTGCAGGTCGTCGAGCACGATCAGGCCGTGCGGCACGCTCGGACGCGGCCAGCGCGTTGACGATTTCCGTCGCCGCGTCGCGCAGCCCGCGTTCGCCTTGCGCCAGCGTGGGCAGCGCGTCGGGCGCCATGCGCCAGGGCAGGTCGTAGGGCTCGAGCGCGGCGCAAAGGCAGGCCAGAAAGCGCTGCAGCTGGTCGTCCTCGTCGGCGCAGATCCAGGCCAGCGCGGTGCCTTCGGGCAGCTGGCGGATCTGTCGCGTCAGCGCGGCGGTCTTGCCGTAGCCGGCCGGGGCCAGCAGCAGCACCAGCCGCTGTTCGAGCAGCGCGCGGCCCAGCGCCTGTTCCAGCGCCGGGCGCTCGATCAAACCGATGTGCGGGCGCGGCGGCTGGAGCTTCGCCAGCGCGAAGTCGGGCAGGGGCGGGCCGGACAGCATGCCGCGCATCCTTGCGGAATGCACCGGCGGCTGCCTCGGTTCGGCGCGGCTCGATCGGCGTCAGCGCCGGGCAGTGTGCTTCGATGAGATCGGCGGCAGCGAGCAGCAGGTCTTCGCGCGAGCGCGGTCCGATCAGCTGCACTCCGGCCGGCGTGGACCCGCACACGCTGCAGTTGCGGCCCGGCGAACGCATCGGGGGCCAACCAGACCGGCACCTCGTCGATGGAAATCGGCATCGAGGTGCTGGCCGAGAACATCCGCACGCAGCGGCTGCGCCACGCGCACGAGCGGGCGTGGCGGAACGCTTCACCGGCGCTTCAGACCGCCCCTTGCACGTTGACGAACAGCGCATACAGCGAGTGGCTGGCGGCCATGAACAAGCGGTTGTTGTTCGCGCCGCCGAAGCACAGGTTGGCGCAGCGCTCGGGCAGGTGGATGTGGCCGATGGCCTTGCCCGCCGGGTCGTAGACGCGCACGCCGTCCAGCGCTGCAGTGTCGACGCCGGGCGCGCCGTTGCTGCCGAAGCCGCACCAGACGTTGCCCTGCACATCCACCGCCATGCCGTCGTAGGCGCCCGGGCCCTGCGCGTCGACGAACAGGCGCTTGTTCGACAGGCTGCCGTCGGCCGCGTGGTCGTAGATGCCAGATCCGGCGATGCGGCTCGGCGCGGCTTTCCACCACGTACAGGCCGCGCTCGTCGGGCGTGAAGGCCAGGCCGTTGGGTGCGGCGATGTCGTCGATCATGCGCTGCAGCTCACCGCTCGCCGGGTCGATGCGGTACACCGCCCAGGGCGTTTCGCTGGCGGCCGGCACACCTTCCCAATGGCCGGAGATGCCGAACAGCGGGTCGGTGAACCAGATGCTGCCGTCGCGCGCACAGACGATGTCGTTGGGCGAGTTCAGGCGCTTGCCTTGCCAGTGGTCCGCCAGCACGGTGATCGAGCCGTCGTATTCGGTGCGCGTGATGCGCCGCGTCAGGTGCTCGCAGGCCAGCAGCCGGCCCTGGCGGTCGCGCGCCAGGCCGTTGGCGTGGTTCGACGGTCCGCGGAACACGCCGGTCGTGCCGGTGCATTCGTCCCAGCGCAGGATGCGGTTGTTGGGGATGTCGCTGAACAGCAGGTAGCGGCCGTCGCCGAACCACTGCGGCCCTTCGGCCCAGCGGCAGCCGCTGGCCAGCTGCTCGACGCCGGCGCTGAACAGGCGCAGCTTCAGGAAGGCCGGGTCCAGCACTTCGATGGCCGGGTCGGGGTAGCGTGCATTCGCCTGGAACGGCACGCGCACTTCACTGCCCATGGTCGAATTCATGACGGTCCTTCAAGGCAGATCGATGATCTCGACCCAGTTGGGCCCCTTGCCCAAGGGCAGCGATGCCTTGCCGGCTGAGCTTGCCGGTCGCCGGTATCGATGCGGTAGGACGTCAGAGCGTTCGATACCTGGCCCGCCGCCAGCAGCCAGCGGCCGGAGGGGTCGATCTGGAAGCCGCGCGGTTGTTTTTCGGTCGTTTCGTGGCCGATCAGCGTCAGCTCGCCGCTGGCCGCGTCCACCGCCCACATCGCCAGCGTGCTCGAAGTGCGTTCGCTGGTGTAGAGAAAACGGCCGTCCGGCGTCAGATGCAGGTCGGCGGCCCAGGGCTTGCCGGTGAAGCCTGCCGGCAGCGTGGACCAGCTCTTGCGGAAGCTCAGCGTGCCGGCGGCGGCGTTGTAGCCGAGCAGGTCGACGCTGGCATCCAGCTCGTTCAGCAGGTAGGCGTCGCGGCCGTTCGGGTGGAACACCAGGTGCCGCGGGCCGGCGCCGGCACGGCCGGCCATCGCCGGCGGCGTGTTCGGGCTGAGCAGGCCGCTGGCAGCGTCGAAGCGCAGCTGCATCACCTGGTCGGACCCGAGGTTGGTGATGAAGACAAAGCGGTTGTCGGGGCTGGGCACCGCGGCATGCGCGTTCTTGCCCGTCGCCAGCACCTGCGTGGCCGCCGCCACGCGGCCGTCGCTGGCGATCGGGCTGACGCTGGCCTTGTGCCCGCCGTAGGACGCGGCGAACAGCCAGCGCCCGCTGCGGTCGGTGGCGATGTGGGCCATGCTGTCGGGCAGTGCGGCGGTGTTCAGCGCTGTCAGCAGGCCGGTCTGCGGTCGATGCTGAAACTCACCACCGAGAAGGGCTCGGAGCGCAGCGCGGCGTAGAGCACGCGCCGGTCGGGGCTCAGCGCCATCGGCATCACCGTGCCGCCGACGGCCAGCGTCTGCAGCGGCTTCATCTCGCCGCTGCTGCGGTCGAGCGACAGCACCGAAATCTCGCGGCTGTCGGCGTTGGCGACATAGGCCACCGAGCGGGTGGACGCGCAGCCCTGCATCAGCAGTGCCAGCGCCGCAGCGCACAGCCACAAGGGGGCACGGAACTGGAGCATGGGTCTTCCTTTGTGATGGCATGGTTGCGCTGGCCGGGGTTCAGCATGGCGCAGCGTCGATGCAGACCGCGACGCCGCCGTGTCGCGCCGAATCCATGATGGCTTCGATTGACGCGCTGCACCGCAAGGGCCGATCGCCCGGACAGCGCCGGTGCGCTGCCGCTGCGTACCGCGTGCACGAAGTCCTGCAGCACGGCGCGGTGCGGCGCGTGGTCGAAGGCCATCGGGTCGGCGCCGCCGCCGGTGGCCTGCCGCGCGCCGGCCTGGATGACTTCGCCGCCGGCGAGTTGCGCCTCGAGTTCGCCCGACTCGTAGGTCGCCGTGCCCAGCGTGCCATTCAGCTCGATGCGCTCGGCAAAGCCCGGGTACGCGGCCGTGGTGGCTTGCACTACCGCGCTGGCGCCGCCGGCAAACTGCAGCAGCGCCGCGGCCGTGTCCTCGCACTCCATGCGGTGCACGGGGCTGGTGTGGGCCAGGCCGATGACGCGGCTGGGCAGGCCCGTCAGGCTGATGAACAGGTCGAGCGTGTGAATCGCCTGCGTGATCAGCACGCCGCCGCCGTCGCGCGCCAGCGTGCCGCGGCCGGGTTCGTCGTAGTAACTCTGCGGCCGCCACCAGCGCACGAAGGCCGCGGCGCTGACCAGCGGGCCGAGCGTGCCCGAGCGCACCAGCTCGCGCCAGGCGCACGGCGCCTTCGCGCAGCCGGTGCTGCAGCACGACGGCCAAGGTCAGGCCGGCGCTCTCGAAGGTCTCGACCAGCGCCAATGCGCGCGCCAGGTCGATTTCGAGCGGCTTCTCCACGCAGCACATGCTTGCCGGCACGCGCGGCGCGCTGCGCCAGTTCCAGGTGCGTGTGCGGCGGGGTCAGCAGCAGCACGGCCTGCGTGCTGCGGTCTTCGAAGATGTCGTCGAGCCGCGTGGTGGTGCGCGCGCCATCGGGCAGCTGGCAGCGCCTTGCAGCCGCCGCGGCGTGAGTGCGCCCACCCAGCTGCAGTTCGACCTCGTCGTGCAGGTCGGCCAGGCTGCGCCAGTGCGGTGCCGAGGCCATGCCGGCGCCGATGACGGCGAGCTTCAGGCGTGGGCTGTCGGCCATGGTCGGACCGGAGTTCAGGGGCCGCGCGCAGCCGTGCCAGGCGCTGTGCCTGCGCCGCATTGACGGCACCGGTCGGCATGCGGCCCCGCATCAGCTCGCGCAACTGGCTCACGGTCTCCAGGGCCTGATGCTCCACCGCAGGCGGTGTCAGCCCGCCGATGTGCGGCGTGGCGATGACCCGTGCATGTCGCGCCAGCGCGGGTGAGGGCATCTGGTCGGGTGCGCGCCCGACATCCATCGCGCAGCCGGCCAGGTGGCCGCTGTCCAGCGCGTCCAGCAGCGCGGTTTCGTCGACCAGGTCGCCGCGTGAGGCGTTGATGAAAAACGCGCCGGCCTTCATCTGCGCAAAACGCGCCGCGTTCATCAGGTTCTCGTGTCTCGGTCGTGCCGGCGCCAGGCACACCACATGGTCGGACTGGCGCCAGCAGCGCGTCGAGTTCGACTTGTTCGACGCCCGCTTCGGCCAGGCGCAGCATCGGGTCGCTGGCCAGCACGCGCATGCCCAGCGCCTGACCCAGCGCGCCCACGCGCCGGCCGATCTGCCCGTAGCCGATGACGCCGAGCGTCGCGCCCCGCAGTTCGCGGCCCATGACGATGGCCGGCGCCTGGCCGGCGCGGTAGGCAAGCACGCTGTCGCTGATGCCGCGGCTCAGGTCGATCATCGCGCCCAGCACCCATTCGGCCACCGCGGTGACGAAGCCAGCGCTGGCATGCGTCACCAGCACGCCGGCAGCGCTGGCCGCGGCGACATCGACGTTGCGGATGTCCATCGCGCAGCGCAGGAACACGGCCAGTTGCGGGCTGGCCGCAAACAGGCCCGCGGCGCCGGCGGTCTGGCGGTCGCTGACGATCACCTCGCAGCCTTGCACGGCGTCGATCAGCGCCTGGCCGTCGAGCGCGGTGTCGCTGTCGTTCAGTCGCACCTCACCGAGATCGCGCAAACCGCGCAGCGCCTTGTCGCCGTAGTACCGCGCGCGGGCGGCGGAGCTTGAAGCTCAGGAAGATCTTCACACGCCCAGCAGCCGCGGCAGCCACAGCGACAGCGCCGGGATGTAGGTGATCATGCCCAGCACGATCAGCAGCGCGACGAAGAAGGGCGCCATGCGCCTTGGTGACCACGCCGATCGGCAGCTTGGACACGGCACTGCCGACGAACAGCACCGTGCCCACCGGCGGCGTGATCAGCCCGATGCCCAGGTTGACGATCATGATCATGCCGAAGTGCACCGGGTCCACGCCCAGCGCCTTGACCACCGGCAGCAGGATCGGCGTGCAGATCAGGATCAGCGGCGCCATGTCCATCAGCGTGCCCAGCAGCAGCAGCATGACGTTGATCATCAGCAGGATCACGATCTTGCTGTCGGACAGGCTGACGAACAGCGGCCGTCACCTTGGCCGGGATCTGCATCAGCGTCATCAGGTAGCCGAAGCTGGCGGCGAAGCCGATCAGGATCATCACGATCGTCACCGTCTTGACCGTGCGGTGCATCAGCTTGGGCAGGTCGCGCCACTTGTAGTCGCGGTAGATGAACATGGTGACGAAGAAGGCCCACAGCACCGCGATCGACGCCGATTCGGTGGCGGTGAACACGCCGCTCAGGATGCCGCCGAGGATGATGACCATCGTCATCAGGCCCCACAGCGCGTCGACGCTGATGCGCAGCGCCTCGCTTGCAGCGGCGATGCGCTCGCCCACCGGGAAGTTGCGCTTGCGCGCGATCCACAGGCACAGCGCGGCGATGGTCAGGCCGAGCAGCAGCCCGGGCAGCATGCCGGCCATGAACAGCGCGGCGATCGACACGCCGCCGCCGGCCGCCAGCGAATAGATCACCGCGTTGTGGCTGGGCGGGATCAGCGTCGCCTGGATCGAGCCGCTGACGGTGACGGCGGTGGAGAAGTCGCGCGGGTAGCCCTTCTTCTCCATCTCGGGGATCAGCACCGAGCCGATCGACGCGGTGTCGGCCACCGACGAGCCGGAGATCGCGCCGAAGAAGGTGGAGGCCAGGATGTTGACCAGCGACAGCCCGCCGCGCAGGAAGCCGACGAAGCACGCCGGCAAAGGCCACCAGCCGCCGCGCCATGCCGCCTTCGGCCATGATGGCGCCGGCCAGCACGAAGAAGGGGATGGCCAGCAGCGAGAACTTGTTGACGCCGCTGGCGATCTGGATCATCACCGCGTCCAGCGGCAGCTCGATCCACAGCGCGCCGATCAGCGAGGCCATGCCCAGCGCATAGGCCACCGGCACGCCCAGCATCATCAGCACGAAGAAGCTGCCCAGCAGCACCAGCGCGTCCATCAGGCTTGCTCCTTCGAAGTCCGCGCCGGGTTCGCCGAAGGCCACCAGCGGCCGCCGCGCCATCGAGCCGAAGACCAGGTGCTCCAGCACGAACAGCGCGGTGAACAGGCTGCCGAGCGGCAGCGCGGCAGTAGGTCAGGCCCACCGGCATCCACGGCAGCGTGTCCAGCGACTGGCCCCAGGTGCCGATGCACAGGTTGGTGCCCCAGACGACGATGAAGCCGCACACCGCCAGCATCACCAGGTGGCTCAGCAGCGCGGCCACTTTCTGCAGCGCCGGCGGCAGGCTGGCCGTGAGCATCTGCACGGCGATGTGCGCGCCGGCGCGGTAGGCCGCCGCACCGCCCAGGAAGGTGAAGATGACCATCAGCATGATGGCGATCGGCTCGGGCCAACTCGAGCCGCTGCCCAGCACGTAGCGCGCGAACACGCCCCAGGGCACGATCAGCCGACATCAGCACGATGGCGGCGCCCGAGGCCCAGATGCACAGCCGGTAGACGTGGTCGAGCGCGTTCGAGACGATGGAGGCATGGCGGTTGGCCGGTACGCAGCGCGTGGCTCGGGCATGGCCGCCGCCGCGCGTCGGGGCAGCGGGGCTACTGGACGGCGTCGATGCGCTGCGATCAGGTCGGCGTACTGGGCGCCGTACTTGGCGCGCACCGGTGCGGTGGCGTCGAAGAAGGGCTTCTTGTCGACCTCGATCCACTCGATGCCGGCGGCCTTGAGCTTGGCGCTGTACTCGGCCACGCTCTTGTCCCACAGCGCGCGCTGCTCCAGCTGCGCCTCGCGCGCGAACTTCTTCACCAGCGCCTGCTCGTCCGGCGTCATCTTGTCCCAGGTGACCTTGGACATGACGAAGATCTCCGGGAATGATCAGGTGGTGCGTCTGGGTGTAGTACTTGATGCCGGCGGTGTACTGGTTGGACGTGAACAGCGTCGGCGGGTTGTTCTCGGCGCCGTCGATGACGCCGGTCTGCAGCGCGCTGAAGACCTCGGTGTGGCCCATGCTGATGCCGTTGCCGCCCATCGCGTTCATGGTGTCGACGAACAGCGGGTTGCCCATCATGCGGATCTTCTGGCCCTTCAGGTCGTCCATCTTGCGCACCGGCTTCTTGGTGTAGATGCTGCGCGAGCCGCTGTCCATGAAGCCCAGCGCCACCAGCCGCGCCGGGCTGGCGGTGATGGCGTCGAGGATCTCCTGGCCGATCGGGCCGTCGATGACCTTGCGCATGTGCGCCTCGTCGCGGAAGACGAAGGGCATGTTGAAGACGTTGACCGCCGGCACCACCGGGCCGAGCACGCCCAGCGAGATGCGCGCGATCTGGATCGCGCCGACCTGCGTCTGCTCGACCATCTCCTTCTCGGCGCCGAGCACGCCGCCGGGGAACATCTGCAGCTTGTACTTGCCGTTGGTGGCGGCCTCGAGCTTCTTGCCCAGGTTCTCGACGGCGACCACGTTGGGGTAGCCGGCGGGGTGCACGTCGGCGGCCTTCAGCACGGTCTGCGCGTGCGCCGCCAGCGTGGTGGCCAGGGCCGCGCAGGCGGCGATCAGGGTTCTGCGGATCATCATGCTTGTCTCCAGTGCGTCAGTGGTCAGTGAAAGGGCGCGCGCCGCGCCCGGTGAAACTCATTCGTAAGGTCCCTTGGTGACGAAGCCGCCGCCCTGGTACAGCGTGACCGGGTCCTGCAGGTCCAGCGGCGGCTGGCGCGCCTCGACCGCGGCGCGGAAGAGCTTCGGAGCTGTCCTGCGGCCGGTAGCCGATGTGCCGCGCCGGCGTGTTGTCCCACCAGCGTGGTGGTGTTGTCCGACATGCCGTAGATGACGGTGTGGCCGACCACCGGCGCCGTCAGGCTGGCGACCACCAGCCGCTCCAGGTCGTCGTAGCTCATCCAGGTGGCGAGCATGCGCCGGTCCTTCGGCTCGGGGAAGCTCGAGCCGATGCGCAGGCTCACCGTCTCCAGGCCGTAGCGGTCGAAGTAGAACTGCGCCAGGTTCTCGCCGAAGGCCTTGCTCAGGCCGTAGTGGCCGTCGGGGCGCATCGGCGCGCGCGCGTCGATGACTTCGTCCTGGCGGTAGAAGCCGGTGACGTGGTTCGAGCTGGCGAAGACGATGCGCTTGACGCCGTGCTTGCGCGCCGCTTCGTACAGGTGGTGCATGCCGACGATGTTGGCCTGCAGGATCGGCTCGAACGGGCCTTCGACCGACACGCCGCCCAGGTGCACCACGGCATCCACGTCCTGCAGCAGCGCGTGCACGGCCGCCTGGTCCTGCAGTGCCACGAGCTGCAGTTCCTCGCCCGTCGCGGCCGTGCCCAGCGGCGCGATGTCGGACAGGCGCAGCGTGTCGCAATAGGCCTTCAGCCGCGGGCGCAGCTCGCGCCCCAGGCCGCCGGCGGCGCCGGTCAGCAGCAGGCGGCGAAAGCGGATGGCGGTCGGGTGGGCGGGCATGGGCATTTGCGGAGTTCAGGGACTGCGGGATAATCCGGCTTGCCTTGTGTCATCAGTTGTCGTACAACATTGGCGATGGTCCGGAAATGGGCGTCGGCTGTCAAGCCGAGCCGACTCGGGGTTTGCACGGAGGGCAGGGCATGGAATCGTCGACCGAACTGCTGCGGCGCCGGCCGCGCAGTCTGGCGCTGGAACTGGTGGAAGCGCTGGGCGACCGCATCCGCGACGGCCGGCTGGCCGCTGGCGACAAGCTGCCCACCGAGGCCGAGTTCATGGCCGAGTTCGGCGTCAGCCGCACCGTGGTGCGCGAGGCCATCTCCAAGCTGCAGGCCTCGGGCCTGGTGCTCACGCGGCACGGCATCGGCACCTTCGTCGTCGGCCTCGGCGATGCCGCGCCTTTCAAGCTGGCGCCCGAGCAGTTCGCGACGCTGCGCGACGTGATCGCCGTGCTCGAGCTGCGCATCGGCATCGAGACCGAGGCCGCCAGCCTGGCGGCGCAGCGCCGCAACGCCGACAACCTGCGGCAGATGCGCAGCGCGCTCGACGCCGTGGCCGCGGCGGTGGAGCAGGGGCGCGACGCCGTCGGGCCGGACTTCCAGTTCCACCTGGAGATCGCCCGCGCCACGCAGAACGCGCACTTCGCCGAGCTGATGGCCAGCCTGGGCACGATGATCATCCCGCGCGCCCGGCTCGACGCCGCGGCCGGCGTCGACGACGCGCAGCGCCAGTACCTGCGGCGCGTCAACGCCGAGCACGAGAGCATCTTCGACGCCATCCGCAACCAGGACAGCGACGCCGCGCGCGCGGCGATGCGCACGCACCTGGCCAACAGCCGCGAGCGCCGCCGCCGTGCCGCGGCCCTGGGCGTCGAATCGGGTTGAACCGGCTTGCCATCGGTCGGCCAAATGCATCTATGCTGTTGTACGACGACTGACAACTGGAGGCCCATCCATGATCCGCAGAACCCTTGCCGCCCTGGCCGCCGCACTGTGCCTGGCGCCCGCCGCCATCGCCCAGGCCTGGCCGACCAAGCCGATCCGCATCATCGTGCCGTATCCGCCGGGCGGCTCGTCCGACATCATCGCGCGCGCCATCAGCAAGCCGCTGTCCGAGGCGCTGAAGCAGACGGTGATCGTCGAGAACAAGCCCGGCGCCAACGGCAACACCGGCACCGACTTCGTCGCCAAGTCGGCGCCCGACGGCCACACGCTGCCTGCTGTGCGACGTCGGTGCGCTGGCCATCACCGCGTCGGTGTACAGCAAGCTGCCCTTCGACCCGTCGAAGGACCTGCGCGGCGTGACCATGCTGGCCTATTCGCCGCACCTGCTGGTGGTGCACCCGTCGGTGCCGGCCAGCAACCTGGCCGAGCTGGTGGCGCTGTCGCACAAGCAGCCGCTGAACTTTGCCGTCACCGCCATCGGCAGCGCGCCGCACGTGGCCGGCGTGGCGGTCGAAAGGGCCACCGGCGCGAAGTGGACAGTACATCCCCTACAAGGGCGGCTCGCAGGCCATCGGCGACACCGTGGCCGGCCAGACGCAGGTGCTGATGAACGGCATGCTGGCCACGCTGCCCTTCGTGCGAGAGCGGCAAGCTCAAGGTCATCGGCGTCAGCAAGGCCAAGCGCGTGCCGCTGCTGGCCAACGTGCCGACGATCGCCGAGCAGGGCGTCAAGGGCTTCGAGTCGGGCACCTGGCAGGGCGTGCTGGTGCCTGCCGGCACGCCGAAGGCGGTGGTCGACAAGCTGAATACCGAACTCATCGCCATCATCCGCTCGCCCGAAGTGCGCGAGCGGCTGGTGTCGCAGGGCGCCGAGGTGGTGACGATGACGCCGGCCGAGTTCACGCAGTTCTTCGACCGCGAGCGCAAGAACTGGGCGACCGTGGTGGCCCAGGGCGGCGTGAAGATCGATTGAAGATTTTCGCCATCGGCACCACCACGAAGGACGAAGCATGAGAGAAAACCGCCTGCGCACGCTGTGGCGCGAAGACAAGACCGCCGTCAACGGCTGGCTGGCCGTGCCCAACAGCTTCAGCGCCGAGGTCATGGCCCACCAGGGCTGGGACACGCTGACCATCGACATGCAGCACGGCCTGATCGACTAGGCCGCGATGGTGACCATGCTGCAGGCCATCTCCACCACGCCCACCGTGCCGGTGGTGCGCGTGCCCTGGCTCGAGCCGGGCATCATCATGAAGAGCCTGGACGCCGGCGCCTACGGGGTCATCTGCCCGATGGTGAACACGCGCGAGGACGCGCAGAAGCTGGTCGCCTACACCCACTACGCGCCGCGCGGCACGCGCAGCTTCGGCCCGGTGCGCGCGCTGCTCTACGGCGGGCCCGACTATGCGCAGCATGCCAACGACACCATCGTCGCCTTCGCGATGATCGAGACCGCGCAGGCGCTGGACAACCTGGATGCGATCCTGTCGGTCGAAGGGCTGGACGCGATCTACATCGGCCCCAGCGACCTGTCGCTGGCGCTGGGCTGTCGCCCGGTGTTCGACGATCCGGACCCGAAGGCGGTGCAGGCCATCGAGCACATCCTCGAGCGCGCCCAGGCGCATGGCGTGGTGGCCGGCATCCACAACGGCGCGCCCGAAGTGGCGTTGGCGCGCGCGGCCAAGGGCTTCCGCTTCGTCACCGTGGCGTCCGACGCGCGGCTGATGGCGGCGGGTTCGCAGCAGATCCTGAAGGTGATGCGCGCGCCGCAGCCATGACGATCCGCCTGTACGCCTTCGACACCCCCAACGGCCGCAAGATCAGCGTCGCGCTCGAGGAGATGGGCCTGCCCTACGAGGTGCAGGTGGTGGACATCACGCGCGGCGAGCAGCACACGAGCGAGTTCGAGGCCATCAGCCCGAACCGCAAGATCCCGGCCATCGTCGACCCGCAAGGTCCCGGCGGCCAGCCGATCAGCGTGTTCGAGTCCGGCGCGATCCTGATCTACCTGGGCGAAAAGAGCGGCCAGTTCTGGCCCACCGACCCGGCCACGCGCATCGCGGCGCTGGAGTGGCTGATGTTCCAGATGGGCGGCTTCGGGCCGATGCCGGGCCAGGTGCACCACTTCATCGCGCTGAGCGACGAAGCGCAGCGCGCCTATGGCCTGAAGCGCTACATGGACGAGACGCGGCGGCTGTACGGTGTGATGGACAAGCGACTGGCCACGCGCGAGCACTTTGCCGGCGAGTTGTCGATTGCCGATTTCGCCCTGCTCGGCTGGGTCTGGCGGCACGAGCGGCACAAGGTCGACCTGGCGGACTTTGCCAACGTGCAGCGCTGGTATCAAACGCTGATGGCCCGGCCGGGCGTGCAGCGCGGCTTTGCCGTGCCGCTGCGCCACCCGGGCTGATCATCGCCGGAGCCCGGTGCCGCCGGGGGGCACTCAGCGCTGCGGCGCGGCAGCACCGTCCTGCACCAGCAAGTCGGCCAGCAGCCGCGCGACGTGCAGCGCCTCGCGCTGCGCGCCGTCGGCGATCTGGTGGCGGCAGCTGGTGCCGTCGGCCACGACGATGGCGTCGGGCTGCGCGCGCACCGCCGGCAGCAGGCGCAGCTTCGGCCATCTGCATCGACACCGCGTGGTGCGCGGCCTCGTAGCCGAAGCTGCCGGCCATGCCGCAGCAGGAGCTCTCGATCAGCTGCGGCTTGGCGCCGGGAATCAGCTTGCAGCACCTCGAGGATCGGCTGCACCGCGCCGAAGGCCTTCTGGTGGCAGTGGCCGTGCACGCAGCATCGGCTGCGTCGCGGGCTTCAGCGTCAGGCGCGAAGCCGGCCGGCCGCGGCCTCGCGCGCGATGAACTCCTCGAACAGCAGCGCCTGCGCGCGCCACCACGTCGCGCCGCGTCGCCCAGGCCCATCACCAGCGCCTCGTCGCGCAGCGTCAGCAGGCACGAGGGCTCCAGGCCGACGATCGGCGATGCCGGCCTGCGCCAGCGGCAGCAGCGCGTCGAGCAGCGCGCCGGCGCGCGCCTTGCGCCTCGTCGACCATGCCGGCTGGCCAGGTAGGTGCGGCCGCAGCAGTGGTGGCCGCCGCGCCTTGGTGACGGCGTGCAGCGCGTAGCCGGCGGCCTGCAGCACCCGCGCCGCGGCGCGGCGTTCTCGGTCTCGAAGCTGCCGTTGAAGGTGTCGACGAACAGCACCGCCACACGCTCGCCGCGCGCAGCCGCGCCAGCGCCTCGTCGCGGCCGACGAAGCCAGCCGCGCTGCGGCGCGTGCGCCAGAAGGTGTCGCGGCGCCAGCGCGGGCAGCGTGCGCTGCGCCGACAGGCCCGGTCAGCGCTCGCCCAGCCGCGCCAGCGCCGGCACGCGGTTGCGCAGGTTCAGCAGCCAGGGCACGCGGCTGGCCGCACGCGGCATAGTCGGGCAGGCGCGCGACCAGCTGGTCCTTCAGCGTGTGGCCGTGGCGTGCCTTGTAGTGCGCCAGGAACTCGATCTTCATGCTTGCGCCATGTCGACGCCGGTGGGGCAGTCGCGCTTGCAGCCCTTGCAGCCGACGCACAGGTCCATCGTCTCGTGCACCGCGTCGCTGGTGAAGGCGTCGGGGCCGAGCTGGCCCGACAGCGCCAGGCGCAGCGTGTTGGCGCGGCCGCGCGTCAGGTGCTGCTCGTCGCGCGTGACGCGGTAGCTCGGGCACATGGTGCCGGCGTCGAACTTGCGGCAGTGGCCGTTGTTGTTGCACATCTCCACGGCCTTGGCCAGGCCGCCGGTGATGTCGCCGCCGGTGCCGGGCGCGGTGGTGGCTTCGGTGACCGGGTCGTTCTGCACGTTCCAGGCCGACCAGTCGAGCACCGGCGTGAGCGCGATGCGCTGGTAGGGCTTCGGCGCCGACGGCGGCGGAAGCGGAACAGCGCGCGCGTCGTCCATCTTCGGCGGGTCGACGATCTTGCCGGGGTTGAACAGGCCGGCCGGGTCGAAGTGCCTGCTTGATCGCGCGGAAGGCGTCGTCGAGCGCCGGGCCGAACTGCCAGTCGATCCACTCGCCGCGGCACAGGCCGTCGCCGTGCTCGCCGCTGTAGGCGCCCTTGTACTTGCGCACCAGCTCGGCGGCCTCTTCGGCGATGGCGCGCATCTTGCGCCCGCCGTCGGCCGTCGCGCCGCATGTCGAGGATCGGCCGCACGTGCAGCGTGCCCACCGAGGCATGCGCGTACCAGGTGCCGCGCGTGCCGTGGCGCGCGAACACCTCGGTCAGCGCGTCGGTGTACTCGGCCAGGTGCTCCAGCGGCACGGCGCAGTCTTCGATGAAGCTCACCGGCTTGCCGTCGCCCTTCAGGCTCATCATGATGTTCAGGCCGGCCTTGCGCACTTCCCACAGGGCCTTCTGCGGCGCCTCGTCGGGCATCTCCACCACGCTGCCGGGCAGGCCCAGGTCGCCCATCAGCGTCGACCAGGTCGCGCAGCTTGCGCAGCAGCGCGGCCGCGGTCGGCGCCGGCGAACTCCACCAGCAGGATGGCCTGCGGGCTTGCCGATCAGCGCCGTCTGCGATCGTCGGCCGGAAGGCCGGGTTGGCCAGCGCCAGCTCGATCATCGTGCGGTCGACCAGCTCCACCGCGCGTGGGGCCGAGCTTGACGATGTGCTGCGCCGAGTCCATCGCCTGGTGGAAGCTCGGGAAGTTGACGACGCCCAGCACCTTGCCGCGCGGCAGCTCGCTCAGCTTCAGCGTCAGGCTGCGCGTGAAGGCCAGCGTGCCTTCGCGCCCACCAGCAGGTGCGCCAGGTTGACGCTGCCGTCGGCGGTGTAGGGCTTCTCGCTCTGCGGGTGGAAGATGTCGAGGTTGTAGCCGGCCACGCGGCGCAGCACCTTGGGCCAGCGCGCCTCGATCTCGGCGCGGTGCTGCTCGGCCAGGCCGCGCACGAAGTCGGCCGATGCTGCAGCGCGCGGCCGCTCAGCTGCGCCACCGGGCCGAAGTCGAGCAGGCTGCCGTCGGCCAGCCAGGCCTGGCGCCGGCCACGTTGTGCACCATGTTGCCGTAGGCGATGCGAGCGGCTGCCGCAGCTGTTGTTGCCGGCCATGCCGCCCAGCGTGGCCTGCGCGCTGGTGGACACGTCCACCGGGTACCACAGGCCGTGGGCCTTGAGCTGCGCGTTCAGGTGGTCGAGCACCAGGCCGGGCTCCACCGTGGCCGTGCGCGCTCGGCGACGTCGAGCGTCGAGCACGCGGCGCAGGTGCTTGCTGCAGTCGATGACCAGCGCCGCGCCCACGGTCTGGCCGCACTGGCTGGTGCCGCCGCCGCGCGGCAGCACCGGCACGCTCAGTCTCGCGCGCGATGGCCAGCGCGGTGGCGATGTCCTCGGCCGTCTCGGGCACGAACACGCCCACCGGCATGATCTGGTAGATCGACGCGTCGGTGGCATAGCGTCCGCGCGAGGCGGCGTCGAACAGCACCTCGCCGCGGGTTTCGGCGCGCAGCCGCCGCTGCAGCGCGGCGCAGGCTTCGTTCGGCGGCAGCACGGTGCCGGCGGCGGGGCGCAGCGCCGAAACGTTGTCGGTCTTCATGCTTCAGCCTGCCAGGGAACGGGGGGTCGGCAGCGCGTGGCCGATCAGCCCCGCCCGCATCAGTTGGAGGACGGTGTCGCGCTTGTGGCGCAGGTGTTCGGCCAGCACCCGGCCCAGCGTGGCGCCGTCGCGCTCGGACAGCGCCTGCATCATCTGCGTGTGCTCGTGCACCGCCAGGCGCCACTTGGCCTCGTCCTGGTTGGTGCGAAATCGCATCGACTGCACCCGCGCGTTGATGCGGCTGTAGGTGTCGATCAGCACCGGGTTGGCTGCAGCCTGGTTGAGGGCCGCATGGATGGCCGCATTGAGCCGGTAGTAGCTGGACAGGTCGCGGCGCTCGAAGGCGGCCAGCATCTCGTAGTGCTTGGCGCGCATCTCGCTCAGCGGCGCTGTCGGTGACGCGCTGCGCCGCCAGCTCGCCGGACAGCGCCTCCAGCCCGGCCAGCACCTCGAAGCTGTGCTCGATGTCGGCCTCGGTCAGCTTGACGGCCACCGCACCGCGGTTGGGCAGCAGGTCCACCAGGCCTTCCTGCGCCAGCAGCTTGATGGCCTCGCGCAGCGGCGTGCGCGACACGCTCAACTGCTCGGCCAGCACCCGTTCGTTGAGCTTGGCGCCTGGCGCGATGCGCCCTTCGACCAGCCACGTGCGCAGCCGGGCGGCCACCTGGTCGGTCAGCCCGAGTCGGGCGATTTCGATCACTTCAGCCATGGCATGCGGTCGCTCGTGCGTTTCGAGGATTTTGCATGCAAAATTGTCGATGGCAAGACAGACGCACATACGGGTTAACGACCGTGCCTGATGGCATTTTGCATGCAAACATGGCGATAGAAAGGCGGCCTTCCATGCTTCAGCTCGACCAGCACCCCAGCGGGCGACATTTCCTGCAGATCCCCGGCCCCAGCCCGGTGCCGGACCGCATCCTGCGGGCCATGAGCCTGCCCACCATCGACCACCGCGGGCCGGAGTTCGGCGTGCTCGGGCTGCGGGTGCTGGACGGCATCAAGAAGATCTTCCAGACGCGCCACCCGGTGGTGATCTATCCCGCGTCTGGCACCGGTGCGTGGGAGGCGGCGCTGTGCAACACGCTGTCGCCCGGCGACGCGGTGCTGATGTACGAGACCGGGCACTTCGCCAGCCTGTGGCACAAGATGGCGCTGCGCCTGGGGCTGCAGGCCGAGGTGCTGAGCTACCAGGGCGACGACCCGGTGCTGCCGCAGGCGCCGGGCTGGCGGCGCGGCGTGCAGGCCGACCTGGTCGAGTCCCGGCTGCGGCGCGACACCGAACTTCGCATCAAGGCCGTGTGCGTGGTGCACAACGAAACCTCCACCGGCGTCACCTCCGACATCGCCGCCGTGCGCCGCGCCATCGATGCCGCACGCCACCCGGCGCTGCTGCTGGTGGACAGCATCTCCGGCCTGGCCAGCGCCGACTACCGGCATGACGAATGGGGCGTCGACGTCACCGTCAGCGGCTCGCAGAAGGGCCTGATGCTGCCGCCGGGCATGAGCTTCAACGCGCTGTCGCCGAAGGCGCTGGAAGCGTCGAAGCAGGCGCGCGCTGCCCAAGGCCTTCTGGGCCTGGGACGAGATCGTGGCGATGAACGCCGGCGGCTACTGGCCCTACACGCCCAACACCAACCTGCTGTACGGCCTGAACGAGGCGCTGGACATGCTGCTCGGCGAAGGCCTGCCGAAGGTGTTGGCGCGGCACCAGCGCTGGGCCGCTGGCGTGCGCGCCGCGGTGCTGGCCTGGGGCCTGCCGATCCAGTGCGCCGACCCGGCCGTGTACTCGCCGGTGCTCACCGGCGTGATCACGCCGCCGGGCGTGGACGCCGACGCACTGCGCCAGTTGATCCACCAGCGCTTCGACCTGTCGCTGGGCACCGGGCTGGGCAAGCTCAAGGGCCGCATGTTCCGCATGGGCCACCTCGGCGACAGCAACGACCTGACGCTGCTGGCCATGCTGGCCGGCGTCGAGATGGGCCTGAAGCTGGCCGGCGTGGCGCTGGCCGGCAGTGGCGTGCATGCGGCGATGGACCACTTTGCCCGCGCACGAAGCGGCGCACTGACGTCGCCACCGTCCCGATACACCAACGACCAGGAGACCTCATGATCCAACGCCGCACAGTCCTGCTCGGCGCAGGCGCCACGCTGGCCACCCCGTATCTGCGCGCGCAGACGCTGCCGAGCACGCCGATCCGCATCGTGGTCGGCTTCCCGCCCGGCGGCGGCACCGACATCCTGGCGCGCGTGCTCGGCGCCCAAGCTGCAGGAGATGTGGAAGACCAACGTGCTGGTCGAGAACAAGTCCGGCGCCGCCGGCGTGCTGGCCGCCGACTACGTCGCCAAGCAGCCGAGCGACGGCACGACGCTGCTGATGGCACACATCAACAGCCATGCCATCGCTCCGGCGCTGCAGTCGAAGCTGAGCTACAACGCCGAGACCGACTTCGTGCCGCTGAGCCTGGTGGGCGTGACGCCCAACCTGCTGATCTGCAACACCGCGCAGACCGCGCGCACCGTGCCCGACATCATCGCGGCGTGCAAGGCGGCGCCGGGGCAGTTGACCTTCGGCTCGTCGGGCCCGGCCTCGGCGCAGCACCTGGCGCTGGAGTTGTTCAAGCACCGGGCCAAGGTCTATGCGCTGCACATCCCGTACCGCGGCTCCGGTCCGTTGATCACCGACCTGATCGGCGGCCAGGTGCAGTACAGCTTCGAGACCATGACCGCGGCCACCCCGCACGTGAAGTCGGGCAAGGTGATCGCCATCGCGCAGACGCGGCCGCAGCGCTCGAAGGCCTATCCCGACGTGCCCACCGTGGCGGAGTACGGCTTCCCCGGATTCGATGCCACCACCTGGTACGGCCTGGCCGGCCCCAAGGGGCTGTCGCCCGCGCTGGCTCAACGCATGAACGAGGACATCAACCGCGCGCTGGCCATGCCCGAGGTGGCTGACCGACTGAAGACCGCGGGCGCGGAAGACTCGGGCGGCTCGGCGGAGCGCTTCGCCGAATTCATGCGTGCGGAGCGCACCAAGTACGCCGCGCTGGTCAAGGACGCGGGCATCAAGATCGACTCCTGATGCCCTGAGCCGGGCGGCATCGGCGACGTGTTCATGCCGGTGCCGCAAAGCCCTGGCGCAGCGCCGCGATGCGCGCCGCGTGGATGGCCTCGCCGATCTGTCGCCCGGACTGGCCCAGCGCGGCAACGGCCTGCGCCACGGCCGCGGTGTCCACGCTGCGTGCGAAGGCCAGCGCCTGCAACAGGCGCGCCCGCTGCGGGTAGTCGCGCTGCTCGAAGCCCAGGCGGCCGCGTGCATCGCATTCGCAGGCCAGCAGCAGGTCGGCAAAACGCGCCGGACGACGTAGCGCGTCGCAGCGTTCCAGCAGCCGAAGCTGCGCCGCCGGTTGCAGCGCCAGGCTGGCATGCACATGGCCATGCTCACGTGCGGTGGCCTCGGCCAGCTCGCGGCACTCCGCCGGCACCTTCAGCCGCTCGCACAGCGCCAGCAGCAGACCCACGCTGCGCTGCTCGTGCCCCAGGTGCCTCGGCCACAGCTCGGCCGGCGTCGTGCCCTTGCCGAGGTCGTGGCACAGGCAGGCAAAGCGCACTGGCAGCGAGGCTTGCACACGCGCCGACTCGTCCAGCACCCTCATCAGGTGCACGCCGGTGTCGACCTCTGGATGGTGCTGCGGCGGCTGCGGCACGCCCCACAGCCGGTCCACCTCGGGCAGCAGCACGCGCAGCGCGCCGCATTCGTGCAGCAGCTCGAACAAGCGCGAGGGCCTGGCCTGCATCAATCCGCGCGCCAGCTCCTGCCACACGCGCTCGGCCACCAGCGCCTGAACCTCGCCGGCTTCGACCATCTGGCGCATCAGCGCCAGGGTTTGCGGGGCGACATGGAAATCGGCAAAGCGTGCGGCGAAGCGCGCCACGCGCAGGATGCGCACCGGATCCTCGGCGAAGGCCGGCGACACATGGCGCAGCACGCGGGCGCGCAGATCGGCCTGGCCGCCGCAGGGGTCGATCAGCGTGCCGTCGTCGCGCAGTGCCATCGCGTTGATGCTCAGGTCGCGGCGCGACAGGTCCTGCTCCAGCGTGACCGACGGGTCGGCGTGCACGCTGAAGCCGTGGTAGCCGAGGGCGGACTTGCGCTCGGTGCGGGCCAGCGCGTATTCCTCGTTCGTCTGCGGGTGCAGGAACACCGGGAAGTCGCGCCCCACCGGGCGGAAACCGGCATCGAGCATCTGCTGCACCGTCGCACCCACCACCACCCAGTCGCGGTCGCTGACCGGCAGGCCGAGCAGCCGGTCGCGCACCGCGCCGCCGACCACATAGGTCTCGAAGCCGTCGGCCGGTGGTTGGGGGGGCGTCATCGATTTCACGGGGCACGCTGCGGGGCGAAGTGATTGTCGATGCAAGCCTGGCATCGCTCAGCGTGGCGCCGCTGCGCCGGCGTCGTCCACGCGCCCCAGCTCGGCCGCCAGCGCATCGACCGCGCGCTGGTAGCGCTGCAGCACCTGGGCCGGCGTCTCGTCGCGCGGTTCGACGATCAGCGGCTGCCACACTGCGGCATCGATGCCGGCCAGCACCGCATGGCGGCGGATCGGCGTGGCCGGCGGCAGTGCGAACTGCCCGCCGCTGTCGTGCACGCGGGCCATCTCGCCGCCGACGTGAGCACCGAGCAGGTACAGGTGCCGGTGCAGCGGCGACAGCTGCGCTTCGACCCGCGCGGCCTGGCCGTTCTCGTCGGCCTCGTAGCGTGCCCCGAGTTCGGCGAATTCGCGCAGGCTGCGCGCCGGCAGCGCGTCCATCTCGCCCAGCCCCAGTGCCTGCGCCTGCTGGCGCGCCGCCGCCAGCACCGGCTCGGCGCGCTGCCGCGCCGCGGCCTGCATGGCCGGCGGCGACATCGCGTAGACCCCCACCAGCTGGCTGGTGTAGCCCAGGCCGTAGCCCAGGCGCAGCGTGGCCAGGCGGTGGCCTTGCGGCAGGCGCTGCAAGGCGTCGCGCGAGGCCGTGGCCACCTGCTCGGCCTGCTCGCGCAACTTGGCGGTGGGGTCGGCATCGAGCCAGCCCATGCGCTGCAGCACGCGCGCCGTGCCGGGCAGACTGAACAGTGCCATCTGCGCGCGCTCCAGCGCGATGAAGCCCAGCGCGATGGCCAGCGTGTAGGCCAGCACGCGCCAGGCCTCGGCAAACTTGAACTTGCGTGACGGCATGGTCCGGGTTCGGTGTCGCGGCTATCGTATCGCCTGGAGGGTGGCGAACATGCTGGCTGGAGAACTGTCGTTCCATCTGCTGAACGTGTGGCTGCTGACGCTGGGCATCGCGCCGCTGGTGTTGTGGCGCTACCGGCGCGCGGTGCTGGCCGGCATGCAGGGCCGCGCCGATCTCGCGCTGCCGGTGGCCGGGGCGGCGGCACCGCGCCAGGCCCTGCCGTCTGCCGGCATTCACCCGCTGCGCTGGGAAGCGCGCTTGCGCCGCCGCGTCTTCGTGGCGGTGCTCGGCGCCACCTTCGTGGCGGCACTGCCCCTGTCGGGGCTGTTCTTCTACCTCGAGGGAATGCCGGCGACACCCGCGCACCTGTACCTGAAGGCCGGCGTGCTGGCCAGCGCCGCGGTGCCGATGTTCGCCGTGCTGGCGGCCATCCCCTTCTGGCGCGCGCTGTCGCTGTGGCTGGCCACGCTGGTCGTGCTGGCGGGGGTGGGCGTGGCGCTGTCGATGCTGCAGCGGCCCTTGTACGGCAAGGCACCGAGCCTGGACCAGGCGATGAACTTCGTGGTCTTCTTCCAGTTCGCGGCATTGACGCTGTGGCTGCCCGCGCTGCTGGGCCTGGCCACCGGCGCGCGGCGCGTGCGCGGCGTGGCGCCGATCACCTTTGCCGGGCTGCTGGTGTTCGGCCTGACGCCCCTGCTCGGCCTGCGCCTGACGCAATGGCTGACCGGCACGCAGTCGGGCGCGGCCTGGGTGCTGTCCGGCGTGGGCCTGTACACCGGCTTCATTCTGATCGCGCTGCCGATGGGGCTGCTGGCCTGGTGGCGGCTGACGGCGCTGGCGCGACGCTACGAGGCCAAGCGCTTCTCCGACGCACAGCTGCTGGCCGGCACCTGGTGGCTGCTGATCGTGGCCACCGAGGTGGTGCAGCGCATCAGCGTGCATCCCGGCATCGGGCCGCTGCTGCAGGCCCTGGCCGTGGCGGCGCTGTCGGCGGCACTGTTCCCGCCGCTGCTGGCCGCGGCCCTGCGCCGCGCGCAGCGCGGTCTCGAACGGCCGCCGCCGCGCACGCTGCTGCTGTTGCGCGTGTTCGGCGATACCGCGCGCACCGAGGCGCTGTTCGACCGTGTCGCCTCGCGCTGGCGCTGGTTCGGCCCGCTGACGATGATCGCCGCACCCGACGTGGTGGCGCGCACCGTGGATCCGGGAGACTTCCTGCAGTTCGCCTCGGGCGAACTCGGCGCCAGCTTCGTCAACACCCAGGACGAACTGGATCGCCGCCTGGCGACGCTCGATTGCGAGCCGGACCCCGACGGCCGCTACCGCGTCAACGAGTTCTGCTGCCGCGACAGCAGCTGGCAGGCGACGGTGGTGCAGTTGATCGAGCGCGCCGACGTGGTGCTGATGGACCTGCGCGGCTTCAACCCGCAGCGCATGGGCTGCGAGTTTGAATTGCGCGAACTGGCGCGGCGCCGCCGCAGCGACCAGGTGGTGCTGCTGGTCGATGCCAGCACCGACCGCGCGCATCTGGACGCCCAGCTCGCGGCGGCAGGCGCCACATCGGCGACGGTCGAGCTGCTGAATGCAGACCGCCGCGCCGTCGATGCGGCTTTCACGGCACTGCTGCGCGCCGCGGGTTGAGGCATGCCGGCGCCGGCGGCGGCGGCGCCGCCAGGCAAAGGCCCACGCAGCGCAGCGCGCGTCGGATGTTTGGTGTTGGGTAGTGGCGCGAGCGGCGGCGCGCCGCGCCATGCGCTGCGTCAGGTCGCGCAGCGTCTTGCCGAGCCAGGCGATGGTGAAGACAATGGCCGCGCGTCTCGCGCTGCATCGGAGGGCCAATGAGCTACCGCATCAAGTTCTACAAGGGCGACTACTTCGAACGCCAGCAGGCGGCCAATGCCGACAAGGCGGTGGCCTATGTCGAACACCACTTCAACAGCAGCGCCTCGCCCGCGGCGGGTTATGCGGTGGTGGTGGTCGGCTCGAACGCATCGAGCACCAGCCGCAACTGGGGCCGCTGGTATGCGAAGGCGGTGGCCGAGCAGTTCGGCACCAAGGTCGGCGGCGACCAGGGCATCCTGGTCGGCGGCTGGGACGGCCGCGGCGACGGCAACGTCAAGCACACCAAGATGCCGGCGGTGCTGCTCGAGCCGCTGTTCGCCAGCAACCCGCAGCAGGCCGACCTGATCCGCGCCGAGGCCGGGCAGGCGGCGCTGGCGCGCATCCTGGCCGAGAGCATCCGCCGCTTCTTCCCCGACGGCGGCCTGGTGGCCTTCAGCGTCGGCCACAAGTACAAGCGCAGCAGCCCCAACGACCGCGGCGCGGCACTGTCGGGCGGCGGCACCGAGGCCGACCATGCCGAGAAGGTGCTGCAGAAGGCCGAAAAACTGCTGTGCGAGGAAGCGGCGGCGCCGACGCAGCGCATGCTGCGCGTGATGAAGGGCGAGCAGCTGCTGTTCGAGACCGCGGTCGACGAGGACGCGGTGCTGAGCTGGTCGTCCGACCGCAACCTGCTCTTCATCCCCGAGTGAAGCCCCGCGCCTGCGCCTGCGCCATTGCGCTGGGGCTGGCCATGGCCGGCGGCAGCCACGCCGCCGATGCGACGACCTCGCTGCGCGTGTACTTCAACAACGCGCCGCGCGCCGCCACCGAGGCCCGTTCCGAGGTGGATTGCGCGATCGTCTTCGAGCGGCCGCGGCAACTGCCGAAGACCGAGGGTGTGGCCGCCGCGGCCTTGCACCAGCTGTTCGCCGGGCCGACCGAGAGCGAACGCGCCGCCGGCTACCGCTCGCCGTTCTCGGCGGCGACGGCCGGTCTGCTCAAGCGCGTGCACATCGAACACGGCACCGCCTACGTCGACCTGCACGACCTGCGCACGCAGTTGGCCGGCGCCACCTCGAGCTGCGGTGCGGCCGAGTTCCATACACAGGTCGAGCGCACGCTGCGCCAGTTCCCGACGGTACGGCGCGTGATCCTGGCCATCGATGGCAACCCGCGCAGCTTCTACGAGTGGATGGGGCAGGACTGCGACCTGACGAACGACCGCTGCGATGCCGCGCCGTTCCGGCCGCAGCGGCGCTGACCCGCCGGCCGCTGTCGTCATGCCGTGCGGGCCCATCAGGGGGCAACGCACTCGGCGACGCCACGGCCGCGTCATCGGCTGCCGCGCTGCGGATCGCCCGGCACCCGAGCTGCCGTAGGACGAAGCCTACGGCTGAACAAGCCGGGCTCCGGTAGGCGCCGCGCAACGCGCTGCCCACACTGGGCCGCACGCGGTGGCCTCGGGCGGCCGCGATCGATGTTCCACTGATTGGAGATATGGCATGAATGCGTTTTCGACCCCCCGTCTCGCCCTGCTGGCTGCCGCGATGGTCTGCGGTCTTTCCGCACAGGCGCAACAGGCTTCGACCGGTACGCCGGTGCCGCTGAGCAACGAGCAGTACTCGGCGGTCCAGGACCGCATCGACGCCGACTACAAGATGGCCAGGGCGGCTTGCGACAAGCTCGCCGGCAATAGCAAGGACATCTGCGTCGAAGAGGCCAAGGGCAAGAAGAAGGTTGCCGAAGCCGAACTGCAGTACCAGCGCTCGGGCAAGCCCGGCGATGCCACCAAGGTGGCCATGGCCAGGGCCGACGCCGCCTACGAGGTTGCCAAGGAGCGTTGTGACGAGTTGAAGGGCAACGACAAGGATGCGTGCATGAAGGACGCCAAGGCGGCCGAAGAGCGCGCCAAGTCCGACGCCAAGGCGATGAGCAAGAGCTGAGCGCCCGTCCGCGGGGCGGCTGCGAGGCCGCCCTGCAACATGACCGGCGGACCGAATTCAGCCCCCCGCAGGATCGCCTCCGGCATGGCCGGCGCCGACAGCAGCGGATTGTCGTTGTCGCCAACGGCCGCGGCCACTGCGGGCCGCAGGGTTACACCGGCCGCGGCTCGGGCAGGTCGATGCGGGCGGCACCCGCGGTCAGTGTCAGCAGGATGTCGGCGTACCAGGCGCAGTTCAGGCCGAGCGATTCGTCCTGCTGCCGATCGCGGCTGACCATGTCCATGCGCATCGAATGCACGCCCAGCAGCTTCCAGGGCAGTTGCCGGTCGCCGGCGGGATCGCGCATCACCACCGGCGCGCCGCTGGTGCCGCGGTGCGTGCGCGCGTCGGTGAGGAAGTAGCCATGGCCCTGGAAGCGCAGCCCGAAGGAGGAGGCGATCAGCGCCTGGCGCACCACCGGCAGATGGTGCAGCGTGTCGTGGAAGCCGAGCGGAAAGCCGACGATCAGCAGCGAGTTGCCGACCTCGATGTCCTGCAGCGAATCCTGCAGGTGAGCGGGCTGGAAGCAGCGCAGCAGCACCGATTGCGGCAGTGCCGAGCGCTGGATCTCGATCACGGCCACGTCGATCTCCCCGCCCGCGTCGCTGCCCTGGTGCCACACGCTCAAGCCGTCGCGGTACAGCAGCACCGACAGTGCCACCGATCGGGTCAGGTTCTGTGCGTCGGTGTGCAGTTCGATCTCGATGCGGTCGGGGAAATGCTGGCTCGGCACGTCGATCAGCACATGCCGGCTGGTGACGAAGAACAGCCGCGCATCGCGCTCGAAGAAGAAGCCGCTCGCGCCGGTGAGCGGCTGATTGCCGAAGAAGGTGCTGACGCGGGCGGTGGTGAGCAGCAGGGGTTCGATCATGTCGTTGCACTTGGGTGGCCGGTCGTGCTGGACATCGTAGTGTGGCTGCTGCGCCGGCCGGACAGGACGCGACCTACGGCTGCTTGCGATGCGGGTCGCCTCCTTCATCCTTGTCGCGGTTCTTGGCTGGCTTTGAGCTGTGCGCCGAGGCTTCGACCAGCTTGTTCGGTTCCCGCGGCTGCTGCTGCGGGCGGGCTGCAGCGTCACGCGGCTGGTAGCGGTAGTGCTGGTTGCTCAGCGACTGCTGGCGTTCGGCCTGGCTGGGGTAGCGATCGCCCGAATACTGCCGCTGGTACACCGGCAGCGGTGCCGGCGCCGGCGCCTGGCGGGGGTTCCAGTGGTTCCAGCCCTTGCGGTGCTGCTGCCAAGCGGGTCCCCAGTGCCTGTCCCAGGGCGGGGGCGCGTCCGCGCGTGCGCCGCGGAAGTACGCAGGTGGAACACGGTAGTAGCCCACGGGGATGCGCAGCACGTTGGGTGGCACGTTCATGGGACCCACCAGGCCCCACGGGCCGTTGTACCAGGTGCTGGCGTACCAGTTGTCGCCTTGGTAGACCCAATAGACGCCGTCGTAGAAGAAGTAGTTCGATGCCATCCGCGGCGCGTAGTACACGGGATAGTTGGGCACGCGGACCATCTGGGGATAGGCGGGCAGGTCGATGCCGATGCTCACACCGGGCAGCGCGATGCCGACGCTCAGTTGCGCGAGCGCCGAAGCGATCAGTCCGCACAGCAGCGCAGCGCCGATCAGCAGCCTGCGTGCGGGGTGCGGCCCGAGCCTCACTTCTTGTCCTTGCCGACCTGGTTGCCGATGACACCGCCCACCGCCGCGCCACCGACCGTGCCGAGTGCACTGCCGCCGGTCAGGATGGCGCCACCGACCGCACCGACACCAGCACCCACGGCCGTGCTCTTATCGCGCGTCGACATGCCGGAACAACCGCCGACGGCAACGACGACCACCGCGGCAAGGGCAAGCAATGCTGAACGTGAAACCGTCTTCTTCATGGGGGACCTCGTTGATCGAACCGGCGAAAGCCGATGCCGTTATGCACATCCGGCGCCGAAGACAGTGTCGACTTGGCCCGACCGCAAACACAGCGGATGGCACCGCGCTGTGCCGTAGTTGCTGTCCTACGCTGCACGAGCAGGACAGCGTCCTGTCCTACAGCCGCATCGCGTGCCGGCCGATGGGCAGGCGCATCGCGGCATGCGCCAATCCTCGCATTCGCACGCACCGTGCATCGCCGCTCGCCCGGCACGACGCCACCCGACAGGACCGCCCATGCCCGCCGCTGCAATGCTTGCCCGCACTCCGCCGCCGCCAGTCAGCTTGCCGGGCGCAGCGCGGGCCGGCGAATCGTCGCGCCTGAAGATCGACTGCATGCTCGCGTACGAACTCGACGGCGACTGCGAGTTCATGTTCCTGATCCATCCGGTGGAGCATCCGAGCCAGACGCTGCTGCAAGAGGAACTGCGGCTCGAACCCGGCGTGGCGCATCGTGTCTTCGTCGACGCGCATTCGGGCAACCGCGTGCTGCGGCTGCGTGCCGGCGCCGGGCCACTGCAGCTGAACTACAGCGCGGTGGTCGAACGCCATGTCGATGAGGTCGATCGCGATGCGCCGGAATGGCCGGTGCATGAACTGCCCGACGACGTGCTGCGCTATCTGCTGACGACGCGCTATTGCGAGTCGGACCTGCTCGGGCCCGTGGCGCAGCAGACCTTCGGCAGCCTGCCCGGCGGCCATGCGCGGGTCAGCGCGATCTGCGAATGGGTGCGTGAGCATGTCCAGTACCGCATCGGCTCGACCACGGCCACCAGCACCGCGCGCGACGTGTTCGTGCAGCGTTCCGGCGTGTGCCGTGACCTGGCGCACCTGGCCATCACCTTCTGCCGCGCGCTGAACATCCCGGCGCGACTGGTCAGCGGCTATGCCGCGTTTCCCGATCCGCCGCCCGACTTTCACGCCGTCATCGAGGCCTACCTGGGCGGCCGCTGGGTCATGTTCGACCCCTCGGGTATGGCGCCGGTCGAGCAGTTGGTACGCTTGGCGACCGGGCCGGATGCCAAGGACGTGGCCTTTGCCACCATCTTCGGTCCGGCGCGCATGGTGGCGATGAGCCCCGAACTCGGCCGCATGGACACTGCCGCAGCGCCGGTGGGGATGCACGCACTGGCGCCGGTGCCATAGGGCAACGCGGCCCGGCGATGCGTTGCGCTCTGCTTTGCAAGCCGCGACATTGCAGCCACAGCGCCGACGCACGCCCCATCCCTTACATTTCAGCGGCAAACTCCCAGCGCTGCCAGGTTCCCGCGCTGCTTCGCCCCACGCTCACACCGCCGTCCATGCGCCCGCTCGAGACCTACCTTGTCGAAGACAGCCAGGTGATTCGCGACAGCCTGATCGCGCACCCTCGAAGAACTGCGTGCCGTTGCGGGTGGTCGGGCACGGCCGAGGACGAGGCCACGCGCGCTGCAGTGGCTGGCGCAGCCGGGCAACCACGCCGACCTGCTGATCGTCGACATCTTCCTCAAGGGCGGCTCGGGCCTGGGCGTGCTGCGTTCGGCGGGCCTGCTGTCGCCACGCCGCCACGTGGTGGTGCTGAGCAACTACGCCACGCCGGACATGCGGCGCAGATGCCTCGAACTGGGCGCCGACCGGGTGTTCGACAAGTCCAACGAGATCGATGCGCTGATCCAGTACTGCGCCAGCCTGGCGGCGGGCCACCGCGAACACGGCGTGCCGAGTTGAAGCCGGCAGCGAACCCGGCGGGCGCCAGCGCTACTGGATCAAGCCGTTCTTCAGCGCGTAATAGGTCAGGTCGCTGTTCGACGCGAGGTCCATCTTCTCCATCACGCGGGTGCGATAGGTGCTGACGGTCTTGACGCTCAGCGACATGCTCTCGGCCATGTGGCCGATGGTCTCGCCCTTGGCCAGGCGCAGGAACACCTGCAGTTCGCGCTCCGACAAGCTGCTCATGAGGCGCCTTGTCGCCGCCGCCGCCCAGACCCTCGGCCAGGCGTTCGGCCACGCCCGCGGTGATGTACTTGCGACCGCGCGCCACGGTGCGGATCGCCTGCACGAGTTCTTCGGGATCGCAGTCCTTGTTCAGGTAGCCGCTGGCGCCCTGGCGCAGCAAGGTGGTGGCGTAGTGCTCTTCCGGGATAGCCGCTCAGGATCAGCACCGGCAGCTCGGGCGCGCGCGCCCGGATCGCGGCCAGCGCATCGACGCCGCTCTGGTCGGGCATGGAGATGTCCAGCACGATCACATCGACCTCACCCTTGCGCACGATGTCCAGCGCCTCGCGCCCGTTGCCCGCTTCGGCGACGACGCGGAAGTCGACCTGGTCGGCGAAAATACTGGCGCAGCCCGGCACGCACCATGGCATGGTCGTCGACGATGGCAATGCGGATCATGGGCGGCACCGGCTTTCTTCAGCTGAATGATCCCACGTTTCGGCGAGCGGCCTGAAAATGCGTGTCACCACCGTCATCCGGCGCAACCCGCTCATCGTGGCACTGGCCATCGCCTCGGCGGCGGCGCATGCTCTTCATCAGCGAAGCCTCGTACTGGCGCTCGGCGGCCACGCTCGACGCGCTGGGCGAGATGGGCAGCGCGCGCGCTGCCATCGAGGGCCTGGAACGCCGCGTGCTGGACGCCGAGACGGGGCAGCGCGGCTATCTGCTGACCGGTCGCGACGAGTACCTGCAACCCTACGAGCGGGCGCTGACGGACATCGATGCCTCCTTCTACCTGCTCGAACGTTACTACGGCGTCGAGCCGCAGTCGCATGGCGCTGCTGGCCAAGTTGCGCGCACTGACGCGGACCAAGTTGTCGGAACTTGCATTGACGATCCGCCTGCACCAGCAGGGCAAGAGCGATGCCACGCGGGAGATCACGCTCAGCGGCATCGGCAAGGAGCAGATGGAAGGCATCCGTGCGCTCAGCGCCGACCTGCTGGCGCTGCAAACCCAACGCGTCGAGACCAGCCGCGAGCGACATCTATCGCACGCTGCTGCTCAGCCGCATCGGCATCGCCGCGCTGAGCGGCATCGTGCCTGCTGGCCTTGTTCATGTACCTGCGGCAGAGCCTGGCGTTGAAGATGCAGGAGCAGGTTCAGCAGCGCCTGGTGCAGGCCGAGCGCGACCGGCTGGAGATCGAAGTGAAACTGCGTACGGCGCAACTGACCGAGCTGACGCATCACCTGCAGACCGCGCGCGAGGACGAGCGCAACCGGCTGGCGCGCAACCTGCACGACGAGCTGGGTGCGCTGCTCACTTCGGCCAAGCTCGACGCGGCGCGCATCAAGTCGCGCCTGGCCGCCACGGCGCCCGAAGCGCTGGAGCGGCTCGCCCACCTGGTGGACACGCTGAACAGCAGCATCGCACTGGGGCGGCGCATCATCGAAGACCTGCGCCCCTCGACGCTGAGCAACCTGGGGCTGGTGGCCACGCTGGAGATCCTGGCGCGCGAGTTCGGTGAGCGCTCCGGCGTGCAGGTGCATTGCGCGCTGCAACCCGTCGAGCTGGAAGCCAATGCCGAGATGGTGATCTACCGCGTGGTGCAGGAGGCCATCACCAACATCAGCAAGTACGCCGCGGCGCGCCAGGTGTGGATCACGCTGGCCGCGAGCGAAGGCCAGGTCGAGGTCTCGGTGCGCGACGACGGCGTGGGCTTCGACGCCACGGTGCAACCGGCTTCGGCCTATGGGCTGGTGGGCATGCGCTTTCGCGTCGAGGCCGAGGGTGGAACGCTGGTGCTGATGTCGGCCAAGGGCAAGGGCACGCTGATCCGCGTCACGTTGCCGCAGTCGGTGCCGAGCCCGGGCTGAAGATCCGCCGCAGCCGGCGCAGCCTGTCGGCGGCGTCCTACAGGCCTCGCTGATCCGCCGACACGCCGGCGGCGAGGCAACCTATGGCCGGGCATGGAGCGCGAGCCCACACTGGTTTTCCATCGCAGCCGAGAGGTTTGCGATGCAATCCGGGGCCCACAGTCGCCCTTCAACCCAGGAGCCCGACCATGCTGCACTACGCCGTTGTCTTCTTCGTCATCGCACTGATCGCCGCGTTGTTCGGCTTTGGCGGCATCGCCTCCAGCGCCGTGGGCATCGCGCAGATCCTGTTCGTGGTCTTCGCCGTCCTGGCGCTGGCCAGCTTCCTGTTCGGTCTGGTCAGGAAATCCTGAGTCCGGCAAGCCGATCCCCCATCTCGCCAAGGAACCGCCATGATGATCGACAAAGTCACCGAACCGCGCAACAACCTCGCCGACCAGGCGGCGCTTTCCGCCGACCAGGCGATCCGATCGACCCAGCGCGTGGCCAACCAGGCGCTGGACGACCTGGCCGGCAGCGTGCAGGACCTGCGCGCAGCAGGCCGCGCCGCTGCTGAACCGTGCCACGGAACAGGCCAGCGTGCTGGCGCAGCGCGGTGTCGATGCCGTGCGCGAGGGCTCGCGGCAGGTGCGCGACCAGGCGCTGCGCGCATCCGACGGCACGCGTGCACTACGTCAGGCACGAGCCGGTCAAGTCGATGCTGATCGCCGCCGCCGTCGGCGCCGCACTGATGGCGCTGCTGAGCGGGTGGGGCGGCGCGCGCGAGCGTCGCTGAAGGCCTGCGCTACGTCTATGCGGTGACACGCGGCGCGGCTTCTTCGCGCAGAACCCGATGCCGCGTTGCGCGCGCTTGGCGCGGTACATCACCGCGTCGGCGCGCTGCAGCAGCGCATCGGGTTCTGCGCGTTTCCCAGGTGCGTCGCAATGCCAATGCTCTCGGCGTGACACTCAGACGCAACTCGCCCACGGTCAGCGGCGCTGCGGCCTTCTACGTCGACACCGCGCTGCCCGCTTTGCTGCTGGCCGAGGCCACGCCGGGGTTCGACCGCCGCGCCCAGGTGGCCGCGGGCATGAAGCTGCTGCTGCACGACATCGAAGACGTCAAGAGCGGGCAGCAGGCGCCGCGACCGTCGTGGCTGTGCATCGGTGGCCAATCGGTGCTCGACTCGCTTGCCGTCGAAGTGCTGGCACGTGCACTGGCCGCGCAAGGGCTGCAAGCCACGGCGCAGCGCGGCACCGACGGCGGCCCGGCGGCGATCGGCGCCCTCGACCTATCGGGCGTCGATGGGGTCATCGTCGGCTGGCTGGGCCAGGCGTGGTCGACGCCTGCGCGCAATGTGTGCCGTCGGCTGCGCAGGCGCCACCCGCACCTCGAGATCGTCGTCGTCGCATGGCGGCACGACACGGCGCAGGACAGCCAGGCGAAGGCGCTTTCCGTCGGTGCCGATGCGGTCGTGGATTCCTTCGATCGGCTGTTGCAACAGCTGCACGCGCAAGCCGCCGGCCAGGCACCCGCTTCGACGCCCGTGGAGCGCTGCGAGCCCATCGCAACGGCATCGCATGAAGCGGCTGTCTGATCACGTGACCTGCAGACTCCGGCGTTGGCCCGCATGGGCCGGCGGCCTTGTCCTACGACGCCGGCTGTCGTGACGGCTATGGTCCGCATTGGACCCGTCGGGTTCTTGCCGCATGCGATCGACAGCAGAGGCAGCCAACTTCTTCGACACAAGGAACGAGCATGACCACCAATTACGTGACACGCGACAACTTCGGCATGTACACCCGCGGCAACGACGGCCCCGGCCCGGGCCTGATGGGTGCCAACACCCTGCTCGGCAACGATGTCTACAACAGGGACCAGCAGGACCTGGGCGACATCAAGGAGTTCATGATCGACATGGCCAGCGGCAAGATCGCCTACGCGGTGTTGTCCTTCGGCGGCCTGCTCGGTATGGGTGACAAGCTGTTTGCCGTGCCCTGGGCCGCACTGACGCTGGACACGGTGAACAAGCGCTTCACGCTGAATGTCCCGAAAGAGACCCTGAAGGACGCGCCGGGCTTCGACAAGGAGCGCTGGCCGTCGATGTCGGACAAGACCTGGGCCAGCGGAGTGCACAAGTTCTACGGCACGCCGTACAACGTCGACTGATCCGGCCGTTTTCGCGCGCATGCGCGCCGGTTGCCGCCGCAGCCTGCGGCGGCAACCGGTTCCGCTCCATCACGGACGCATATTCATCAGGAGAATGCACATGAACACCCGCCACTCGCTCGGCGCCGCCGCTGCTGCCATCATCCTCATCACTTCAGCCGGGTGCGCCGTCACGCGCGGCCAGGAATCGGTGGGCGCCTACATCGACGACAGTGCCATCACGAGCTCGGTCAAGTCGCGCTTCGTCGACAACGCCAGCGTCGACGCGTCGGCGATCAGCGTCGAGACCCTGAAGGGCACGGTGATGCTGTCCGGCTTTGCCAAGAACACCACCGAAAAGAACACGGCTGAAACCATCGCCATGAAGGTGCCTGGCGTGGTCGGCGTAAAGAACCAGATCGCCGTGCGCCCCTGAACGGCGCCCGTCCGCGACCGACACACTCAACCTGAACTGAAGGAGCAAGACATGAACTGGGACCGAATCGAAGGCAACTGGAAACAAGTCACCGGCAAGGCCAAGGTGCAATGGGGCAAGCTGACGAACGACGACTTCGACGTCATCGCAGGCAAGCGCGAGCAACTGGCCGGAAAGATCCAGGAGCGCTACGGCGTTGCCAAGGACGAAGCCGAGGAGCAGGTCAGCGCCTGGCAGAAATCCGCCGATGACTCCTGGTTCAGTGCCGGCAAGCGCCGTTACTGAGTGCCGATCGCCCGGACCCAGCGCCGCTGGGCGGGTTCAACACGGCGGCTGGCCGACCGGGTCGGCGTCTTCGTCCTCGACGCCCCCCGCCTCGGCCAGCTCGATGCGCCACCGCCGGCACAAGGTCTGTGCCTCGGCCAGCGCCGTGTCCTGCACGGCAAACGATCGCGAAGCGCCGGCAGCAGCACCTGCTCTTCTAGGCGCAGCCGCAATTCGATCGCCAGAGGGCCGCGCGGTGGATCGGTGAGGTCTGTTCGGCTCACGGTTGGCGCGGCGCCGGCCCGGTCTGCGCGCCGCTGGCCGACAACGCGCCACCTTCGCCTTCCCAGGTCGCGAGTTCCGCGGGTTTGGATTTCGAGCGCTGCGAGCCCGACAAGGTCCGGTGCTGGCGGTATTGCCGGTGCCATTGCCAGGCCAGCGCGCCGAGTGCCAGAAGGGTCTTGTAGCGCAAGCTCATGGTCGCCACCTCAGCCTTTGCGCATCATGTTCATCACGAAGCTGCCGATGGCCAGCACCAGGAACACGACGAACAGGATCTGCGCGATGCCGGCGGCGCCGGCGGCAATGCCGGTGAAGCCGAACACGGCGGCGATCAGCGCGATGACGAAAAATACAACGGCATAGTGAAGCATGGGTTTCTCCTGGGGGTGTGCGCGACGCTGATTGCGCCACGCTGCCGGCAGTCTGCGTCGCCTCGGCGCAAGCGCGCATCGGCGCGGGTGCCCAATGCATGTCGGAGTCGTGTGCGCGTGTGTGTCGGACGGCGCCGACACGGCGCTTCGGCGAACCGGCCCGTGTGGCCCGGGCGCTGGTGGCTGCCCAGTCGCTGGGAGAACGCCGCGAAGACCCCTGCGCTGTGCGCGTGATCAGCCGACGGGCTGCGCGCTGCGCGCTTGTTGCAACGGTACGCTGGCACGCACCGTGGTGCCGTGGCCGGGTGACGATGTCACCTGAAACTGCCCGCCGCGTGCCTGCACGCGGTAGCGCATGCCTACCAGCCCATGGGCGCTGCCGCGCACGCGGCTGGCCTCGAAGCCCTTGCCGTCATCGGCGACGCTCACGACGATGCGATCGGCGTCGCGTGCCAGGCGGATTTCGACCTGGCGTGCCGCGGCGTACTTGGCCACGTTGGTCAGGGATTCCTGAACCAGCCGGTACAGCGCGATCGCCGTGCTCTCGTCCGTGTCGACGGACTCGATCTGCATTTGCACCTTCAGCTGCGCGCGTTCACCGAACTCCGTGGCCAGGATCTCCAGGGCCGCCTTCAGCCCGAGGTTGCTCAGCGATGACGGGCGCAGGTCTTCGATGATGCGCCGCTTCAGGCCGATGCCTTCGTTGAGCATGGTCACCAGATGCGCCAGCCGCTTGTCGAACTCGGGGGTGTAGACATCGGCCAGGCTGCGTTTCATGCGCGCTGCGTCCAGCTTGGCGGCGGTCAGCAGCGCACCCAGTTCGTCGTGCAATTCACGGGCAAGGCGGCCGCGTTCGTCCTCGCGCGCGGTCTGCAGGTGTTCTGCCAACTGCGTCAGCTCGGCGGTGCGGAGTGCGACCTCGGCCTCGAGGCGATCGCGCTCGCCGCGCTGCACTGCAGCCAGCATCGCGCCCTGGCGCAGGAACAGCGCCAATGCCAGCACGCCCAGAACCACCATCAGCGCCACGCCGACTCGACTCCAGCGCAAGGTGCTCGCCACCTGCAGCATTTCGGCATCGAACTTTCGCCGTTCGAGCGCCAGCAACTGCTCGCCGAGATCGCGCAGCCGGTCCATCTGCTCCATGCCGATGTTGCTGAGCAACAGGTCGCGCCAGGCCTCGTGGCGGCCCTGCGCATGCATCTCGAGCGAGGTCGTCAACTCGGCGAGCTTGGCCTCGGCGACGGCCTTGAAGTTCTTCGTCAGCGTATCGGCCAGCACATCGTCCTTGTAGTACTCGCCCAGCCATGCCAGCGACTGCGGTACGGAAACAACCGATCGCCGGTAGGGATCGAGGTATTCAGGTCGTGCCGAAAGCAGGTAACCACGCTGTCCGGTCTCGGCGTCGAGCAAGGCTCTGGACACGGCGGCGATCTGAAGCCTGGCGTGGTTGTGCTCGTCGGCGCGTGCCAAGGCCGCGGACGAGCTGCGGAAGCTCATCTCGTTGATGCCGAGCGCCAACAGCGCGGCCATGGCCGCCAGCGGCAAGACCCATGCACTGCGCTTGAGCCGCTCGGCGAAAGGGGCGGCGTGCGCGGCAGCCGCAGCGCCGCTCACTGGACTGCCCTACGCGCTGCGCGCTTCGGGATGAGCGCTTGGGAGCGGCCCGGCGCACTCCCGCGTGTACCTGCGTGCTGCGCGCTGCGCAGTTCGCCTTTTGGGCGGCCCGGCGGGAGGCTCATGCGAATGCGCCCGGCATGGTGTCGCCGCCGCCGTCGGCCAGGCGCGAGCAGTAGTGCACCAGATCGTCCAGTTCGTTCGATTTGTCGAACACCCGGTCCGCACCGAGCGACAGGCATTTGCTGCGCATCATGGGAGTGGCGTAGTTGGTCAGGACCACGCGCTTGCAGGGCAGGCGGCCTTGCACCAAGCGCTGCAGCACGCCCAGCCCCGAGCCTGCCAGCAAGAAGACATCGATGATGACCAGATCGACCTCCCGACCGGCCTGTGTGAGCCTGGACACCGCACTGTCCTCATCCTTGGCCGACCCCACCACCCGCAGCGGTACAAGCGCCTCGAGCGTGGCTGCCAGATTCTCCAGAATGATCGGACTGTCTTCGACGATGAAAGTCTTTAGCGGATTCATGCTGTGCTCAGCCAAACTGTCGCGCGCATTCGACACGCCGATCATCGCCGCTGATCGACAAGCGGGGCAATAGGACGACTCCTACACCCGCCGTTCCGTTGCAACCACGACGGCCGCAACCCGGCTTGAAGCTCCTCGTGGGCGTCGGAGGCCGCCCACGCGACTTTGCGCCGCAGTTTTCGCGTCGGCGACCAGACAAGGCGCGTCAAGCCCGGCGACCTGATGTTCCTTCCTCGGGGTACGGGGCAGGGTCCGCTCATCGACAGTGGGAGCGTTGCCCTGCTGTCGAACTTTGCGCCGACCGCACGAAGAAGAACATCAAGTGGTCGCGCGACGGGTTTGCGTAGGCGCGGGCATTGAACCGCCCCAGAACTTGGGGAGGCCTTCGTTTGAGAAGGTGGCCCCGTCCGTCAACGCACCGAATTCAGCGCCCGCAGAATCGCCTCGGGCGTGGCCGGCGCCGACAGCTGCGGGTCGTCGTTGTCGCCGCCGGCCGCGGCCACCGCGTCGCGGATGGCGAAGAACACGCTGAAGGGCAGCAGCAGCGGCGGCTCGCCCACCGCCTTGCTGCGGTGGATGCTGTCCTCGACGTTGCCGTTGTCGAACAGCCGGGTGTTGAAGATGCCCGGCGCGTCGTTGGCGGTGGGGATCTTGTAGGTGCTGGGTGCATGCGTCAGCAGCGCGCCGGTCTTGCGGGTGCCAGACCAGCTCTTCACAGGTCAGCCAGCCCATGCCCTGGATGAACGCGCCTTCGATCTGGCCGATGTCGATGGCCGGATTCAGCGACTTGCCGGCGTCGTGCAGCAGGTCGGCGCGCAGCAGCTTCCATTCGCCGGTGAGCGTGTCGATGATGACTTCGCTGACTGCGGCGCCGTAGGCGAAGTAGTAGAACGGCCGGCCGGTCAGCGTGGCGCGGTCCCAGTGCAGTCCGGGCGTGGCATAGAAGCCATCGCTCCACAGCTGCACGCGCGCCACGTAGGCCTGGCCCACCAGCTCGACGAAATCGATGTCCACGCCGGCGGCGCGCACGCGCCCCGCCTCGAAGCGCACGCTGGCCGCCTCGACGCCGTGGCTCTTCGCCACCAGCAAGGCCAGCCGTTCGCGGATCTGCCGTGCCGCATCCTGCGCGGCCTTGCCGTTGAGGTCGCTGCCGGTGGACGCGGCCGTGGCCGAGGTGTTGGCGACCTTGCTGGTGTCGGTGGCGCTGCAGCGCACGCGCGCCAGCGGCAGGCCGAGCTCGTGTGCCACCACCTGCGCGACCTTGGTGTTCAGGCCCTGGCCCATTTCGGTGCCGCCGTGGTTCACCAGCACCGAGCCGTCGGTGTACACATGCACCAGCGCGCCGGCCTGGTTGTAGTGGTTGACGTTGAAGGAGATGCCGAACTTCACCGGCGTCAGCGCGATGCCGCGCTTGAGCACCGGGTTGCCGGCGTTGAAGGCGGCCACCGCCGCGCGCCGCGCGTCGTATCTCGACGTGGCCACGAGTTCGTCGGTCAGCGCCTGGATGATGTTGTCGGTGACGGTCTGCCGGTAGGGCGTGACGTTGTTCGTCGTCTGGCCGTAGAAGTTGGCGCGGCGCACCTGCAGCGGGTCGAGCTTCAGCTTGCGCGCGATGCGCTCGAGGATCAGTTCCATGATCAGCGCGCCCTGCGGTCCGCCGAAGCCGCGGAAGGCGGTGTTGCTCTGCGTGTTCGTGCGCGCGCAGTAGCCGTGGATCGCGACTTCGGGCAGCCAGTAGGCGTTGTCGAGGTGGCAGATCGCGCGCGTCATCACCGGCGGGCTCAGGTCGGCGCTGAAGCCGGCGTTGCAGATCATCGTCACCTCGGCGCCGAGGATGCGCCCGGCGTCGTCGTAGCCGATGTGATAGTCGAACTCGAAGCCGTGGCGCCGCCCGGTGATCATGAAGTCGTCGTCGCGGTCGGGGCGCAGCTTGACCGGCCGGTTCAGCCGCCGTGCCGCCACCGCGGCGATGCAGGCGAACAGCGCGGACTGCGATTCCTTGCCGCCGAAGCCGCCGCCCATGCGCCGGCATTCCACCAGCACGGCATGCGCCGCGGTTCCCAGGGCGTGTGCAACGACGTGCTGCATCTCGCTCGGATGCTGGGTCGAGCAGTGCACGCGCATGCCGTCGCCTTCCAGCGGCACGGCGTAGCTGATCTGGCCTTCCAGGTAGAACTGCTCCTGCCCGCCCTGCACGAAGCTGCCCTGCAGCCGGTGCGGTGCGCCGTGCAGCGCGCGCTGCAGCGCACCGGGCGCCGATTCGCGCAGCAGGTGCATCGGCGGCACCACGTAGGACTGCTCGGCATGCGCCTGCCGCACCGTCAGCAGCGCCGGCAGCGGCTCGATGTCGATGAAATCCTTCGCGCGTGCCGCGGCGCGCCGCGCTGCGTCGCGCGTGTGCGCGATCACCGCGAACACCGGCTGGCCGAGGTAGTGCACCTCGCCGCTGGCCAGGATCGGGTCGTCGTGCACGATCGGGCCGCACTGGTTCTCGCCCGGGATGTGCCCGGCCGCGATCACGTCGACCACGCCGGGCAGCGCGCGCAGCGCGTCCAGATCGATGCCCTTGAGCCGGCCGTGCGCGACCGGCGACAGGCCCAGCGCCGCATGCAGCGTGCCGGCCAGTTCGGGCAGGTCGTCGATGTAGGCGGCCGTGCCGGCCACGTGCAGGTGCGCGGACTCGTGGGCGTGGTCGCGGCCGACCGCGCCGGCCGGCGCGGCAGCGGCAGCGGCGAAGGGGGCGTCGGTGATCTGGTTCATGGCTCGGGCCTCCCGTTTCAGGCTGTGGCCGCGGCGGTTTGCGCCCACACGCTGGCCTGTGCCAGCGGTGCCTGTGTCCTGGTTTCCAGCCACAGCCGCTTGAGCAAGCCGCGTGCCACCTGGCGCCGGTAGTCGGCGCTGGCGCGCAGGTCGGTCAGCGGCTTGAAGTCGTTGTCCAGCGCGCGCATCGCGGCCTCCACCGTTGACTCGGTCCACAGCTGGCCGATCACCGCGGCCTCGGCGCCCTTGGCGCGCTTGACGATCGCCGCCATGCCGCCGAAGGCAAAGCGCGCGCTCGTCACCATCTCGCCGTCGAGCTCGATCGCCAGGCCGGCGAAGAGCGCGGAGATGTCGCAGTCGTAGCGCTTGCTGATCTTGTAGGCGCGCAGCTGCTGCGTCGTTGTCGGCAGCGGCACGCTCAGGCCGACGACGAATTCGCCCGGCTGCAGCTGGTTGCGCATGTAGTCGAGGTAGAAGTCCTCGAGCAGCATCTCGCGCGTCGCCGTGCCATGACGCAACTGGATGCTCGCGCCCAGCGCGATCAGCACCGGTGCGCTGTCGCCGATCGGTGAGCCGTTGGCGACGTTGCCGCCCATCGTGCCGGCGTGGCGCACCGGCGGCCCGGCAAAGCGCAACCAGGCTTCGATGAGGCTGGGCCAGCGCGCGGCCAGCGCCGACCAGGCGTCTTCCAGCGTGGCGCCGGCACCGATGTGCAACGCCCCGTTGAGCTCGATGATGCGCTTCAGCTCGTCGACCTCGCCGAGGTACACGATGTCGCCCAGGTCGCGGAACAGCTTGTTGACCCACAGGCCGATGTCGGTGCAGCCGGCCAGCAGCCGCGCCTGCGGGCGTTCCGCGCGCAGCCGGGCCAGCTGGTCCAACGTGCGCGGCGCGAAGTAGTGGTCGTGGCGTGCCTTGCCATCCTCGACCACCGCCGGGTTCGGCGCCACGTAATGCAGCGGCGCATCGGCACGCAGCTGCTGCAGCAGCGCCACCAGCGGTGCCGTGTCCAGCCGGCGGAGCGGCAGCTCGAACATGCGCTGGCCGGCATCGAGGATCGGCCGGTAGCCGGTGCAGCGGCACAGGTTGCCCGACAGCTCGTCGGCCAGCTGCTGGCGTGTCGGCTGGGTGCCGGCCTCGCTATGGCGTTCGTAGGTGGCGGCCAGCGTCATGACGAAGCCAGGGGTGCAGAAGCCGCATTGCGAGCCGTGGCACTCGACCATCGCTTGCTGCACTGGGTGCAGCTCGACGGCGCTGGACAGGTCCTCCACGCTGAGCAGGGCCTTGCCGTCCAGCGTCGGCAGGAAGCGGATGCACGCATTCACCGGCCGCAGCGACAAGCCGCCGACGACGGTGGCCTGTGCGGCGGGCGTTCCCGACGCAGTGCCGGAGTCGGCCAGCTCGGCGACGATCACCGTGCAGGCGCCGCAATCGCCTTCGGCGCAACCTTCCTTGGTGCCGGTGCAGCGCGCGTCTTCGCGCAGCCATTCGAGCACGCTGCGCGTCGGCGCGGCAGCGCCGACGCTGACGATGCGGCCGCGGTGCACGAAGCGGATCGGTCGGGTGTCCATGCTTGCCCTTGCTGCTGGAGACAGTGCGAACACTAACGCCTGCCGGGCAGGCAGGTATACGCACTTCCGACTAAGAAATATATGATGGACCGTATGGCGCAGCGCCCGATCATCGCCACCATCGACCTCCATCTCGTGAAGGTCTTGCATACCGTGATCAGCGAACGCAGTGTTTCCCGTGCGGCGATGCGCCTGCAAAGCACGCAGCCGATGGTCAGCGCCCAGCTGAAGCGCCTGCGCGCGCTGACGGGCGACCCGCTGCTGGTGCGCTCCGGCCAGGGCCTGGCGCCCACCGATGCGGCGCTGGCCATGCTGGAGCCGGCTGCACGGCTGCTGCGCGAGGCCGAAACGCTGTTCTCGCCGCAGCAGCGCGTCCGACCCTTCGACCCGGCCAGTGCGGGGCTCAACTTCCGTATCGCAGCCAGCGACTACCTGGACCCGCTGTTCCTGCCGCGCATCGTCGAACTGCTCAAGCGCGAGGCGCCGCTGGCGCAGGTCGAGCTGCACCCGCTGTCGGCCGAGATCGACTACCGACGCAAGCTGGCTTCGGGCGAGGTCGACCTGGTCATCGGCAACTGGCTGCAGCCGCCGGATGAGCTGCACCTGAGCCGGCTGATGAGCGACGAGATCGTCTGCCTGGTGGCGCCCGACCACCCCGCTGCGCGCGGTGGCCGCAGCTGGACCGTGGAACGCTACCTGCAAAGCGAGCATGTCGCGCCGATGGCCTTCCACGCGGGCGCGCCCGGCGTCATCGACCAGTACCTGGCGGCGCAGGGCCTGCAGCGCAACCTGGTGGTGCGAAGCGCGCATTTCAGCCTGATCCCGCTGATGGTGGCGCGCAGCTGGCTGGTGCTGACCACCGGCCGGCTGTTCTGCAGCCGCTATGTCGACGCGCTGGACCTGCGCGTCGTGCGCTGCCCGGTGCAGTTTCCGCCTCTGACCTACTACCAGTTGTGGCACGAGCGTACCCATGCGGCGCCGGCGCTGCGCTGGCTGCGCGAGAGCGTGCGCGACGTGGCGCGCCAGCTGGCCGTGCCGGAGAAGGCCGCGTGACTGCCATTCGCATCGCACTGCGCGGCGACCTGCTCGACTTCGTGGCCACGCCGGCGCGCGCCGAGCGTGACAGCAGTGCGGTGCGTTTTCGCCCGGACCACTGGCTGCTGATCGAAGGTGGCAACATCGTTGGCGCGCAGCCGACGGCGCCGGACCCCAGCTGGCGGCGCATCGACCACGCCGGCAAGCTGGTGCTGCCCGGCTTCATCGACACCCATGTGCACAGCGCGCAGCTCGACGTCATCGGCTCCTGGGGCGCGCAGCTGCTCGACTGGCTCGAGACCTACACCTTCCCGGCCGAACACCGCATGGTCGACCCGCTGCTGGCGCAGCAGGGCTCCAAGCTGTTCCTCGATGCGCTGCTGGCCCATGGCAGCACCAGCGCGGTGGTCTTTCCCACGGTGCACAAGGCCTCGGTGAATGCGCTGTTCGAAGGCGCGCTGGAGCGCGGCATGCGCCTGATCGCCGGCAAGGTGCTGATGGACCGCCACGCGCCGAAGACGCTGTGCGACGACATCGACGACGTCGACAGCGCCGAAGCCGACTGCCACGAGCTGATCGAGCGCTGGCATGGCCGGGGCCGGCTGGCCTATGCGGTGACGCCGCGCTTCGCGCCGACCAGCAGCGACGCCCAGCTGGCCATGGCCGGACGCCTGCTGGCCAGCCGCGAGGGCCTGTACATGCAGACCCATGTGGCCGAGAACCCGGACGAGGTGCGCTGGGTGGCCGAGCTGTTTCCCGAGGCGCGCAGCTATCTCGACGTCTACGAGCGCCACGGCTTGCTCAACGCGCGCTCGGTGCTGGCGCACGGCATCTGGCTTGACGACGCCGACCGCGCGCGGCTGCACGCGCACGGGGCGCAGATTGCGTTTTGCCCCAGCTCCAACCTGTTCCTGGGCAGCGGGCTGTTCGGCTGGGCCGCGGCCGAGGATGCCGGCGTGGCCCTCAGCCTGGGCAGCGACGTCGGCGGCGGCACCAGCTTGTCGATGCAGCGCACCCTGGCCGACGGCTACAAGGTGCAGGCGCTGGCCGGCACCAAGCTCAGCGCCTGGGCGCTGCTGCATGCGGCCACCCGCGGCGCGGCGACGGCCCTCGGCCTGGCCGGCGAGATCGGCTCGCTCGAAGGCGGCACGAGCGCCGACCTGTGCGTGTGGGACTGGGCCGGCAGCCCAATGGCGCGGCGCCGCCAGCAGGTGGCGCGCGACTTGCATGAGAAGGTCTTCGCCTGGATCACGCTCGGCGACGAGCGCGATCTGGTCGAGACCTGGGTGGCGGGCGAGTGTCGCTACCGTCGCGCCGACGAGCGCTGAACCCGAGCCACCTCCACAAGCCCCATCCGCAGGAGACAACCATGCTGCGACTCGAACTGATCGGCATCAGCAAGCAGTACCCGTCGGTGCGTGCCAACGACAACGTCAACCTGCGTGTGCTGCCGGGCGAGATCCATGCCGTGCTCGGCGAGAACGGTGCCGGCAAGAGCACGATGATGAAGATGATCTACGGCGCGGTGCGCCCCGACGAAGGCGAGATCCGCTGGAACGGCGAGAAGGTCGACATCAAGAACCCGCAGCAGGCACGTGCGCTGGGCATCAGCATGGTGTTCCAGCACTTCAGCCTGTTCGACACGCTGACCGCGGCCGAGAACGTCTGGCTGGGCCTGGACAAGAGCATGAAGCTGCCACAGATCACGCAGCGCATCAGCCAGGTCAGCAAGGACTACGGGCTGGATGTCGAGCCGCTGCGGCCGGTGCATTCGCTGTCGGTGGGCGAGCGCCAGCGCGTCGAGATCGTGCGCTCGCTGCTGACCAGCCCGAAGCTGCTGATCCTGGACGAACCCACCTCGGTGCTGACGCCCCAGGCGGTGCAGAAGCTGTTCGTCACGCTGCGCCAGCTGGCCGCCGACGGCTGCTCGATCCTGTACATCAGCCACAAGCTCGACGAGATCCGCGCGCTGTGCCACAACTGCACCGTGCTGCGCGGCGGCAAGGTCACCGGCATGGTCGATCCGCGCACCGAGACCAACGCCGGCCTGTCGCGGCTGATGATCGGCGCCGAGCCGCCGCAGCTGCAGCACAAGCAGGTCAAGGCCGGCGCGGTGGTGATGGCGGTGCAGGGCCTGTCGGTCCCCAAGCTCGACCAGTTCGGCACCACGCTGTCGGACATCGGCTTCGAGGTGCGCGCCGGCGAGATCGTCGGCGTGGCCGGGGTCTCCGGCAACGGCCAGCAGGAGCTGATGGCCGCGCTGTCCGGCGAAGACCCGCGCGGCCCGGCGGGCTCGATCAAACTCTTCGGCAAGGACATCGCACGCCATTCACCGCGACGACGGCGCAAGGAGGGCCTGTACTTCGTGCCCGAGGAACGCCTCGGCCGCGGCGCGGTGCCGGTGATGAGCCTGGCGCAGAACACGCTGCTGACGCGCACCGAAGGGGTCAACGCCTCGGGCTGGATCAACACCTCGAAGGTCGAGCTGCTGGCCGCCAACCTGATCAGCCGCTTCAACGTCAAGGCCGGCGGCACCGGCGCGGCGGCGAAAAGCCTGTCCGGCGGCAACCTGCAGAAGTTCATCGTCGGCCGCGAGATCGACGCCAAACCCAAGCTGCTGATCGTCAGCCAGCCGACCTGGGGCGTGGACGTGGGCGCTGCGGCGCTGATCCGCGGCGAGCTGCTCAAGCTGCGCGATGCCGGCTGCGCGCTGCTCATCGTCAGCGAGGAACTGGACGAGCTGTTCGAGATCGCTGATCGCATGATCGTCATCGCCCAAGGGCGCATGTCGCCTTCCATTGCCACCGGCGAGGCGACGATCGAGCGCATCGGCGAATGGATGTCGGGCTTGTGGCCCGCGGCCAGCCCAGCCGCCGTGCCGGCCATGCCGGGCGCGTCCGCTGCCTCCGCCCAGGGAGTGCGCCATGCTCAAGCTTGAAGCCCGTCCGCAGCCGTCGAAGCTGATGTCGTTGTTGTCGCCGCTGCTGGCGCTGGCGCTGACCGCGATCATTGCCGCGCTGCTTTTCCTCGCATTGGGCAAGGATCCGGTGCGCGGCCTCGCCATGTTCTTCGTCGAGCCCTTTTCGAGCATGCGCCAGATCAGCGAGGTGGTGCTGAAGGCCACGCCGCTGATCATCATCGCGCTCGGCCTGGCCGTGTGCTACCGCTCCAACGTCTGGAACATCGGTGCCGAAGGGCAGTTCCTGCTCGGTGTGCTCAGCGGTGGCGGCGTCGCGCTGTGGCTCACCACCAGCGGCATCGTGCTGCCGAAGATCGTCGCCGTGCCGCTGGTGCTGGGTGTCAGCGTGCTCGGCGGCATGGCCTGGGCCGGCCTCACCGCGCTGCTGCGCGACAAGTTCAACGCCAGCGAGATCCTGGTCAGCCTGATGCTGGTGTACGTGGCCCAGCAACTCGTCAACTACATGGTCTTCGGCCCGTGGAAAGACCCGGCCGGCTTCAACTTCCCGCAGACCAAGAACTTCGACGCCTCCACATGGCTGCCCAACCTGGTGAGCGGCACGCGCATGCACGTCGGCTCGCTGGTCGCGCTGGGGCTGGTGGCTCTGACCTGGGTGTTCATGTTCCGTCTGTTCCGCGGCTACCAGCTGCAGGTGGGCGGGCTGGCGCCGGCCGCGGCGCGCTATGCCGGTTTTTCGGCCAGCACCTCGCTGTGGACCGCGCTGCTGATCTCCGGCGGCCTGGCCGGCCTGGCCGGCGGCATCGAGGCGGCGGCCACCTTCAAGCAGATCACGCCGCATGTCTCCACCGGGCTGGGCTTCACCGCCATCATCGTCTGCTTCGTCGGCCGGCTGCATCCGGTGGGCATCATCTTCGCGGGGCTGCTGCTGTCGACGATGATCATCGGCGGCGAGCTCGGGCAGTCGCGCCTGGGCCTGCCGAACGCGCTGACCGGCGTCTTCCAGGGCCTGCTGCTGCTGGTGCTGCTGGCCTGCGACACCTTGATCCATTACCGCGTCCGCGTGCGTTCCGCGCTCGCCGGTGCCCACTGAAGGAAGCCTTGTCATGGACCAACTTCCACTGCTGATCGCGGCCACGCTGGCCTCGGGCACGCCGCTGGCGCTGGCCGGCCTGGGCCTGCTGATCAACGAGAAGGCCGGCGTGCTGAACCTCGGCGCCGAGGGCATGATGCTCGTCGCCGCCATCGCCGGCTTTGCCGCCGCCTTCACCACCGGCAGCGACACGCTGGCCTTCGTCGCTGGTGCCGCGGCCGGCGGGCTGCTCGCGGCGGCCTTCGGCGCGCTGGTGATCTGGCTCAACACCAACCAGTACGCCACCGGCCTGGCGGTCAGCCTGTTCGGCTACGGCTTCTCGGCCTTCGTCGGCGTCGGCTATGTCGGCCAGAAGCTGTCGGAGCGCACGCCCTTCGAGATGCCGGGCCTGAGCCAGATCCCGTTCATCGGGCCGGCGCTGTTCCGCCACCATCCGATGGTCTACATCGCGATCGCGCTGATCGCCGCGACCGTGTGGTTCCTGTACCGCAGCCGCGCCGGGCTGGTGCTGCGCGCGGTCGGCGAGTCGCCCGAATCGGCGCATGCGCTGGGCTACAAGGTGCGCTGGATCCGGCTGCTGGCGGTGGTGGCCGGCGGCGCGCTGTGCGGCGTGGCCGGCGCCTTCCTGTCGGTGGTCTACGCGCCGCTGTGGGTCGAAGGGCTTGGTGGCCGGCCGCGGCTGGATCGCGCTGGCGCTGACCACCTTCGCCACCTGGCGGCCGGTGCGCGTGCTGCTCGGTGCCTACCTGTTCGGCGGCGTGACGATGGCGCAGTTTGCGCTGCAGGGCGCGGGCGTCAACTTCTCCAGCCAGCTGCTGGCGATGCTGCCCTACATCGCCACCATCGTGGTGCTGGCCATCATCAGCCGCAACCCCACCTGGATCCGCATCAACATGCCGGCCTCGCTGGGGAAGCCCTTCCACCCCGGCACATAATCGTTGTTCTCGTTGGAGCGGACCGCGCAGGCGGCCGCTCAACTCGTTGGTCAGATGGTTCAACCCACCCACAAACAGGAGATTCTCCGCATGAGCACCCTATCCAAACGCAGCCTGCTGGGCTGGACGGCCGTCGGCGGCGCTGGCCGCGCTGGTCGGCTGCGGCAAGAAGGAAGAGCCCGCGCCGCAGGCTGCGGCGCCGGCCTCCGCGCCGGCGGCTGCCGCCGCACCCGCGCCCGCTGCCGAGCCGCTGAAGGCGGCCTGGGTGTACATCGGCCCGGTCGGCGATGCCGGCTGGACCTTCGCGCACGACCAGGGCCGCAAGGCCGTCGAGGCCGAGTTCGGCGACAAGGTCAAGACCACCTTCGTCGAGAAGGTGCCCGAGAGCGCCGACGCCGAGCGCGTCATCCGCGACCTGGCGGCGCAGGGCAACAAGATCATCTTCACCACCAGCTTCGGCTACATGGAGCCGACGCTGAAGGTGGCGGCCGAGTTCCCCGACGTGAAGTTCGAACACGCCACCGGCTACAAGCTGGCCGCCAACATGGGCGTGTACGACACCCGCTTCTACCAGGACGCCTACCTGTCGGGCATCATCGCCGGCGCGATGACCAAGAGCAACACGCTCGGCTTCGTCGGCAGCTTCCCGATCCCCGAGGTGCTGCGCAACATCAACGCCTTCACGCTGGGTGCGCAGAGCGTCAACCCGAAGGTCAAGACCAAGGTGGTGTGGATCAGCACCTGGTTCGATCCGCCGAAGGAAGCCGAAGCCGCGCAGAGCCTGATCAACGCCGGCGCCGACGTGCTGCTGCAGAACACCGACTCGTCGGCCGTGCTGCAGACCGCCGAGAAGAACGGCAAGTACGCCTTCGGCTGGGACGCCGACATGAGCGCGGTGGCGCCGAAGGCGCACCTGGCGTCGAACATGGTCTTCTGGGGCCCGTACTACAAGAAGGCCGTCAAGTCCGTGATGGACGGCAGCTGGAAGTCCGAGCGCACCATCTGGGGCTACAAGGAAGACGCCAACGGCGTGATCAAGATCGCCGACGCCGTGCCCGAGGACATCAAGAAGAAGGTCGCCGAGGTCAAGGAAGGCTACAAGGCCGGCACGATGGACCCGTTCAAGGGCCCGATCGTCGACAACGAGGGCAAGGAGCGCCTGCCCAAGGACGCGATGCCCGACCAGGCCTGGAAGGACAAGGTCGACTTCTACGTCAAGGGCGTGGACGGCAAGATCCCGGCCGGCAAGTAGTTCAGCGTTGCCGATCCGACGCCGCCGCGCGCGCCGCCCGGCGGCGTTTTCCGTTCCGAAAGGACCCGAGCATGGCCATCGACTTCGACCGCATCCGCGCATCAGCGGCTGCCCGCGCTGCTGCGCACCATGCCCAAGGCCGAGCTGCACCTGCACATCGAAGGCTCGCTCGAGCCGGAGCTGATCTTCAAGCTGGCGCAGCGCAACGGCGTGGCGCTGCCCTACCCCAGCGTCGAGGCGCTGCGCGCGGCCTATGCCTTCAGCGACCTGCAGAGCTTTCTCGACCTGTACTACGCCGGCGCGGCGGTGCTGCTGAAGGAGCAGGACTTCTTCGACATGGCCTGGGCCTACTTCGAGCGCGCCGCGGCCGACAACGTGGTGCATGCGGAAATCTTCTTCGACCCGCAGACCCACACCGAACGCGGCGTGCCGATCGAAGCGGTGATCGTCGGCCTGGAGCATGCCTGCCGGCGCGCGCATGCCGAGTTCGGCATCAGCGCGAAGCTGATCCTGTGCTTCCTGCGCCACCTCAGCGAAGAGGCGGCCTTCGCCACGCTGGAGCAGGCGCTGCCCTACCGCCACCACTTCATCGGCGTGGGGCTGGACAGCGGCGAGCGCGGCAACCCGCCGGAGAAGTTCGCGCGCGTGTTCGCGAAGTGCCGCGAGCTGGGCCTGCACGTCGTGGCCCATGCCGGCGAGGAAGGGCCCGCCGGCCTACATCGAAAGTGCGCTCGACGTGCTGCAGGTCGAACGCATCGACCACGGCGTGCGCTGCGTCGAGAGTCCGGCGCTGGTGCAGCGGCTGGCGGCGCTGCGCATGCCGCTGACGGTGTGCCCGCTGTCCAACGTCAAGCTGTGCGTGTTCACCGACGCTGGCGCAGCACAACCTGAAGACGCTGCTCGACGCCGGGCTGTGCGCCACCGTCAACAGCGACGACCCGGCCTACTTCGGCGGCTACATCAACGAGAACTTCGTGCAGACCTTCGACGCGCTGCCGGCGCTGACGGCGCGCGACGCCTGGCAGCTGGCGGCCAACAGCTTCGAGGCCAGCTTTGCCGACGACGCGCACAAGGCGCAGTGGCGGCAGCAGCTGGATGCTGCCTTTTCGGACGCTAGCCGGCAAGGGATGAACCGCAAGGACTATCGTCCTGCGAACCGGCTACGGCGGCTGACGGCGCATTGCTGAATGTCGAGCCGGCGGGCAGGTTTCGGACAACCCCAAACAGCAGCCGTCGCTCACGGGCGAGGGCCTACGTGCGCCTCAATGCTGTCGGCACCATCCATTCGCGGCCGGTGATCGACAAGGTCCTGACGCACCATCACCCCGACGGTCAGCCGACGCGTCTGATGCGCTGGCAACTCGGCGGCGCCCTGCAGCCGCTGGCGCGCACGTTGGTGGACCGCCAGCGCGCCAGCCTGGTCGAGCTGGCCGACGGGCGCCTGGCCGTCATCGGCGGGCTGGCCAGCGAGCCGGCCAGCCCGGCCTGCCAGCGCTGCGAGGCGCAGCGCCAGGCCGAGATCGGCCGCCTCAAGGCCCGGCAGGCGCGCGCCGCGCCGCGCTCGGCTGAGGACGAAGAGGGCCCCGGCATCGATGAGCCGCCGCCGTGCAGCGTCTGCGGCGAGGCCATCGGGCCGCGCGAGCGCTTCCGTCGTGCGCGCAGTTGCGAGATCTTCGACGGGGCGAGCAAGCGTTTCCAGCCCGGTCCTTGGGCGCACCACGCGGGCGGGCGGGCGGTGCGGCTGGCCAACGGCCGCATCTTCAAGTTCGGCCTCGAGGGCTGGACCGCGAACGACAGCGTCTACGTCGCCGAGACCGCCGATGCGCGGCTGGGCAGCTGGACCGCGGCGCCGCCGTTTCCGCTGCCGCAGGGGACCCGGGTCACCCAGTTCGTCGCCGTCGGCGACCAGGTGCTGTTCGTGCCGATCGGCCCGAAGATCGGCTGGTGATCTGGGACGACGAGACGCGGAACTGGCGCGTCGAGTCGCTGCCCCCCTCGGGCCGATGGGGTCCGCGGAACATCCCGCGCGTGGCGCTGCCGCTGGCCGCGGCCGCCGATCGCCTGCTGCTGATCCACGACCGCGACTGCGAGATCCAGCGCTGGCCCCTGCGCTGAGCGGGCGGACGGCAGGGGCGGGCGCCAACTCGATCGCACCAGCAACGCCTTCATCTTCGCCAGCATCGGCGTCGACACCGGCACCCTCAGCATGGCGCTGGCCGCCAACATCAGCAGCAGCGCGGTGAACGTCTCGATGATGATGTGCTTGTCGAGCGGCAGGTTGGCCAAGATGATCATGAGCAGCGCCTTGCTCTGCAACAGCCGGCCGATCAGGCTGGCCTCGCGCGGCCGGCGCCCATCCGCGCGAGTCTGCACCGCGCCAGGGCCTGAGCGCCGACATCGACGGCTTCGGCCTGCAATGCGGCAGTGCGCTGCGAAGCACACGAGCGCAAGCGGTTGGAGCGACTGTGCCGCCACTCGAGAGCGTCCGTTCGGACCAGCGCGCCGTAGGTCAGCGAAGCGCCGTCAGATGACAGTCGATGGCGGATATGGGGGGACGCTCCAGGCTCGGGTCGGCGCACTGGTGTCGTCGCGCTCAGGGCGCGGCCGCCGCCTTGCTGCTGATCGAGCGGAAGCGCTGCGCCAGTTCCTGGCGCAGCTGCTTGCGCAGGACCGCTTCCTGGAAGCGCCGTGCTTCGTCGCTGGTCGCCGGCTGCAGCGCCGGCACCGCCACCGGCCGGCGCTCGTCGTCCACCGCCACCATGGTGAAGAAGCAGCTGTTGACATGGCGCTGCTGTTGGCTGCGGATGTTCTCGGCGACGACCTTGATGCCGACTTCCATCGACGAGGTGCCGGTGTGGTTGACCGCGGCGAGAAAGGTCACCAACTCGCCGACGTGGATGGGCTGCAGGAACACCACTTGGTCGACGCTGAGCGTCACCACATAGCGGCCGGCATAGCGGCTGGCACAGGCATAGGCCACCTGGTCGAGGAACTTCAGCACCGTGCCGCCGTGCACGTTGCCGGCGAAGTTGGCCATGTCCGGTGTCATCAGCACCGTCATCGTCAGCTGGTGCGCAGGCATGTCCATGACGACGGATTGTCCCCGTTCAGATCAGGCCGTGCTGGCCGCCAGCGCCATCAGCCGCTGCACCTCGCGATCATGCACGCCGCGCTCGCGCAGTGCGTGCGCCGTGGCCGCCAAATACTGCAGCGTGCTGCCGTAGCGGCCGCTGGCATGGCGCAGGATGTGCAGCATCTGCGCGTCGCCGATGCGGCCCATGAAGGCTTCGCTGCGCCGGCTGAGCGTGAAGGCCAGCGCCTTGACCTCGCCGTGCGCCGTGTGCGCCGGCAGCCAGCGCGGGTCGTACACGCCGGTGGGCATCTCGCGCGCCCACAGCCGCTCGAGTTCCTGGTCGGCACTGTCGCGCTTCAGCTTGAAGACCACCCCGCGGCAGGCCCCGCCGGGCAGAAGCGCAAACACCAACCCGGGCTGCTGTGGCGTGCCTCGGTTGACGCGCGAGCGCATGCGCAGCGCCCGGTGCCAGCCGTGCACCAGTGCGCTGCGGTGCTCGGCGGCCTCGAACTCCTGGCGCCAGATCAGCGAGGCATAACCGAAGATCCACAACTCGCCGCGGCCGCCCCATTGGGCGCGTGTGCGCTCCAGCATCTGCGCCGGGTTGCGGCCGGGTAGGTGGGGTGGCAGCTCCTGCATCGCGGCGATCGAAGTTCAAGCTGCGCAGGCTATCATCGCCGCCGCCTGCGTGGCCGATCGACGACAGACCGTGCCGGCGGCGATCTTGGTGGCGGCGACGGCCCTGGACATGCTCGCCGGCATTCCATTCCTTGCTTTCAAGCGTTGCCGCATGCAGCCCATGTCCGTTCCCGACCCGCCAGCACGTGCGCGCAGTGCATCGGCCTGGCGCTGGGCCGTGGCCGTGCTGTGCGTGCTGTCGCTGCAGCCGGCCTGGGCGGACGACCAGGCCAAAGGCCTGGGCGGCGGCCCGGCGTTGCCGCCGGTGGCCCCGGCCGCGTCGGCCCCGGTGCTGCAAGCCCAGGCGGTCAAGAGGCCGCGCATCGGCCTGGTGCTGTCCGGCGGCGGCGCGCGCGGTGCGGCGCACCTCGGCGTGCTCAAGGTGCTGGAGGAACTGCGTGTGCCGATCGACGTCATCGCCGGCACCAGCATGGGCTCGATCGTCGGCGGCTCCTACGCGTCAGGCCAGACCATTCAAAACATGATGGTCGACGTGGCCAACATCAAGACCGAGATGCTGGCACGCGATCAGCCGCCGCGCGAGGAGATCACGATCCGCAACAAGCAGGAGGACTGGCTCGATTTCATCGGTCCGCAGTTCGGCTTTCGCGACGGCTCGCTGCGGCTGCCGATGGGCGCGATCAGCGGCGTGGCGCTCGAAGCGGTGCTGCGCGACCTGGCCCTGGTCAAGGGCGACTGGAACTTCGACAAGCTGCCGATCCCCTTCCGCGCCATCGCCACCGACCGTGGTCAGCGGCCAGATGACGGTGTTGAAGTCGGGGGACCTGGCCATCGCCATGCGTGCCAGCATGTCGGTGCCAGGCGCCATCGCGCCGGTGCAGATCGGCGGCAAGATGCTGGTCGACGGCGGCCTGACGCGCAACCTGCCGGTGGACGTGGCGCGCGCCATGGGCGCCGACGTGGTCATCGCGGTCAACCTGGGCACGCCGCTGCTCAAGCGCGAGCAGATCACTTCCGCGGTGAGCGTCGCGGCGCAGATGCTGAACATCCTGACCGAGCAGAACGTGCAGGCCTCGCTGGCGTCGCTGCAGCCGCAGGACGTGCTGATCCTGCCGGAGCTGGGCGACTATTCGGCCGCCGACTTCGACAACATGCCCAGCACCATCCCCATCGGCGAGGCGGCGGCGCGCAAGGTGGCCGAGCAGCTCGAGCGCTACAGCCTGCCACCGCAGCAGTACGCCGCGCACCGCCAGAGCCAGGTGCGCAACGTGGCTCAGGACACGCGCCAGGTGGACGAGATCCGCGTCGAAGGCCTGGGGCGTGTCAACGAGCAGGTGGTGGTCCAGAGCATGGAAACTCGCGAGGGCGAGCCGCTGGACGTGGCCGCGCTCGACCTGGACATGCGCCGCATCTACGGCCGCGGCGACTTCGAACACGTGAGCTACAGGCTGATCGACGAGTACGACCGCCGCATCCTGGCGGTGGAGGCGGTCGAGAAGGCCTGGGGGCCGACCTACGTGCGCTTCGGGCTGTCGCTGTCCAGCGACTTCCGCGGCGACAACGCCTTCAACCTGCTGGCCAGCATCAGGCGCACCTGGATCAACAGCCTGGGCGGCGAGTGGCGCGCCGACGTCCAACTGGGCAACGACGGCATGCTGTTCACCGAGTTCTACCAGCCCCTGGTGCCGAACCAGTCATTCTTCATCGCGCCGCGCCTGCAGTACGCGAGCGGCCCGGCCGACATCTACGCTGGCCCGGATGGCGACGATCTGGCGGCGCGCTACAACGTCAGGATCGGCACCGTCGGCCTGGACCTGGGCAGCCAGTTCACCAAGTACGGGGAGCTGCGGGTCGGCCTGATCGCAGGGCAGGGCGAGGCCGAGCTGGAGATCGGCGACCCGATACTGGCGCAGTACAGCATCAAGCGCGACTCGGTGCGGTGCGCGCCCGGCTGTATCTGGACCAGCTCGACAGCACCAACTTCCCGCGCAGCGGCTACAACCTCCAGGCCCAGATCGTTGCTTCCACCGAGCGCCTGGGTGCAAGCGACAGCTACAACCGCTGGAATGCCAACTTCCTGGGCGCCCGGTCCGTCGGGCCCCATACCTTCCAGTTCGCTCTGGCCGGCGGCGGCTCCTACGGCGGCAATCCGTTGCCGCTGTACGACTACATGAGCTTCGGCGGCTTCATTCGCATGACCGGCTACCGCGACGGCCAGTTGCGCAACGATGCGTTGGCCTATGGTCGCTTGAGCTACATGAACCAGCTGTTCAAGATGCCGCTGCTCGAAGGCGTGTATCTCGGCGCGTCGCTCGAAGCGGCCCGCCTGGGCCGGCCGCTGGTGTCCACCGGCATCCAGGGCGACGTGGCCTCGGCCAGCCTGTTCCTGGCGGTGGACACGCCGCTGGGCCCGGCCTACCTGGCCTACGGCCACACGCAGGACGGCAACAGCAACGTCTACTTCTACCTGGGCAAGCGCTG
>CAWFQP010000005.1:0-201388 GCA_963818005.1 uncultured Pseudomonadota bacterium | reverse complement strand
CGTTCGGCTCGCCACTGCTTGATCTACGGAGTCGAGTGGGGAAGCGGAATTTGAGATCAAATCCGCATGTTTGGATTCCGTGTTGGGTGATGGTTGGGTTAGTAACAGTGGCTCATGTCCGGGGTTGGTTACTATCAACAGCGCGACGGTCACGTTATACGATCTTGTTGGTGAGCAAAATGGTCCTGCCGACGATGTGACGCTTTCTTATGGCGCCAGCCAGAGTCCCGTAACTTTGCGGATGTACGTGGATGTGGATGAAAATAATAACAAGATGGTAAAGGCTGTTGAAGGCTCGTACTTTGCGCCCTTGGTGACAACCGCGAGTTTTGCAAAGTTGGCTAACGCAACCGAGGCGCAGTACTTTTTGTCGTTCAATGGTAATTTGAATAATGCACCAGGTGGAGATGATGTGCCTCTTGAAGCTTATTCATTCCTGAAAAGCTGTAATTTCTCCGGAGAACAGTATCCGGGGTACAGTAATAACGATTCTGTGAATCACCCGGCAGTGATGACAATTGTCCCGGAACCGCAGGCCTATTTGTCGGGATTGGCATCGCTTGCCGTTGTGGGCGTGTGGTCTGAACGCGAAGACCTTTGACGCTTGAAATCGCGCAAGCATCATTTGCGACGCGCCCTTGTGGGCGCGTTGTCACGTTGGGTAGGGGGTGGCTTGCAACCACTCCTCCACTAGCCGGTCAAGTGCGACAACTTCGGATAGTTCATCCTGCCGCTTGCCGCCTTGATGAGTAGCTGCCCGGTATACCTCGATCGCTTTGTAGCGCACTCCCTTGCAGCCCGCTGCGTTGGAGGGGCTTTCGGCGCGCAGGATTATGGCGGCAATCCTTCGTTGATTTCGTAGTCAGAATGTCGTGGCTAGGACATGTTGGGTGCATCTGAGGCTCGCGCGGGCCTGTTTTGGTCTGCTGGTATGTGCGGCAAGTTCAACTTGCGTATATGCAGCTTTGCCCGCGGCTGATGCTTCTCCACTTTGGGTCCATGCCTACGCCGCCTTCGGCCAGCCGAAGTACCCGCCCGGCTTCACGCACTTCGACTACGTCGACCCGGACGCGCCCAAGGGCGGCACGATCAACCTGCGCAACCCCGACCGGCGCTCCAGCTTCGACAAGTTCAACCCCTTCACCACCAAGGGCAACGCGCCGGCCGGCCTGAGCATCTTCATGTTCGAGTCGCTGACGGTGCTGGGCAGCGACGAGCCGCAGACCATGTACGGCCTGCTGGCCGAGGCGATTGCCGTGGCGCCGGACAAGTCGTCGATCAGCTTCCGGCTGCACCCGAAGGCGCGCTTCACCAACGGCGACCCGGTGACCGCCGAGGACGTGAAGTACAGCTTCGAGGCGATGTCGGGCAAGTACGCCGCGCCGGGCCTGCGCGCCTCGCTGGCCGGCGTGGAGCGGGTGGTGGTGCTCGACGAGCGCACGGTGCGCTTCGATCTGCGCGAGCGCACCAACGACATGCTCTTCACCGTCGGCGGCCTGACGGTGTTCTCGCGCAAGTGGGCGCTGGGGCCCGACGGCCAGCCCAACGCTTCGACGAGATCGTCAGCGAGTACCCGATCACCAGCGGCCCCTACACCATCGCCAAGGCCGACTCGGGCCGGCGGCTCGAGTTCAAGCGCAACCCCGACTACTGGGCGCGCGACCTGGGCGTGCGGCGCGGCATCTTCAACTTCGACGCGTCGTCTACCGCTACTACAGCGACCAGGCCGTGGCGCGCGAGGCCTTCAAGGCCGGCGAGTTCGACATCTTCAAGGAATACAGCGGCCGCACCTGGGTGCGCCAGCACAAGGGCGTGAAGTGGGACGACGGCCGCATCATCAAGGACCTGTTCGAGACCTCGGTCGGCCAGGGCCTGCAGGCCTACCAGCTGAACCTGCGCCGGCCGCTGTTCCAGGACATCCGCGTGCGCGAGGCGCTGGGCTGGACCTACGACTTCGACACCATCAACCGCCTGGGGCTGTACAAGCGCGCCGACAGCCTGTTCAACAACTCCGACTTCGCGGCCGAGGGCCTGCCGACGCCGGGCGAGCTGAAGCTGCTGGAGCCCTTTCGCGCCGAGCTGCCGCCGGCGGTGTTCGGCCCGGCCTACGAGGCGCCGACGACCGGCCGCGACCCGAAGCGGCTGCGCCAGAACCTGCTGAAGGCGCGCGAGCTGCTCGAGCAGGCCGGCTGGAAGCTGGCGCCCGACGGCAAGCTGCGCAATGCCCAGGGCGAGGCCTTCGAGTTCGAGTACCTGAGCCCGGGCGAGCCCGGCCGCATGACCGACTGGCAGGCCAACCTGGAAAAGCTCGGCATCACGATGAAGGAGCGCAACGTCGACTTCGCGCTCTACCGCCGCCGGCTGGAGGAGTACGACTTCGACATGATCGCCATCGCCGGCGGCGACTTCACGCTGCCCGACGCCACCGGGCTGCTCACCGCCTTCGGCAGCAAGTCGGCCGACGAGAAGGGCAACAACAACTTCCGCGGCGTCAAGAGCCGCGCCGTCGACCACCTGATCGAGCTGATGTCCGAGGCCACGCACGCTGGACGAGCTGCGCGACGCGGCGCGCGCGCTCGACCGTGTGATCATGTGGAGCCACTGGCAGGTGCCGGACCTGTACGCGTCGGACGAGAAGTCGTCGTACTGGAACAAGTTCGGCATGCCGGCGCAGCGGCCGCGCTACTTCACCATCGACACCGCCTCGGGCTTCCCGGCCTGGCCGCTGGAGACCTGGTGGATCAAGGACCCGGCCAAGCGCTGAAGGACGGCTGACCCATGCTGTTCTACATCCTCAAGCGCATCGCCCTGATGGTGCCCACGCTGCTGGGCGCGCTGACCATCACCTTCGTCGTCATCCAGTTCGTGCCCGGCGGGCCGGTCGAGCAGATCATGGCCGAGGCGCGCGCCAGCCAGAAGGGCGGCGGCGACGCCGGCCTCTACAAGGCCGGGCGCGACAGCGACGCCAAGCAGATCGCCGAGCTGAAGAAGCTCTACGGCTTCGACAAGCCGGCGCATGTGCGCTACTTCGAGATGCTCGGCAGCTTCCTGCGCTTCGACCTCGGCCGCAGCTTCCTGCACAACAAGGACGTGTGGCAGCTGATCAAGGAGAAGCTGCCGGTGTCGATCAGCCTGGGGCTGTGGACCTTCCTCATCAGCTACCTGATCTCGGTGCCGCTGGGCGTGGCCAAGGCGGTGCGCGAGGGCTCGCGCTTCGACGTGATGACCTCGCTGGTGGTGCTGATCGGCTACGCGATCCCCGGCTTCGTGCTCGGCATCTTCCTGATCGTGCTGTTCGCCGGCGGCAGCTTCTTCGAGTGGTTCCCGCTGCGCGGGCTGACCTCCGACAACTGGGACGAGCTGAGCTGGCCGGCGCGCATCGCCGACTACTTCTGGCACCTGACGCTGCCGCTGATCTGCCTGGTGATCAGCAGCTTCGCCGTGACGACGATGCTGACCAAGAACACCTTCGTCGAGGAGATGCGCAAGCAGTACGTGCTGGTGGCGCGCGCCAAGGGCCTGTCGCAGCAGCAGCGTGCTCTACAAGCACATCTTCCGCAACGCGCTGATCCCGCTGGTCACCGGCTTTCCGGCGGCCTTCGTCGGCGCCTTCTTCGCCGGCTCGGTGCTGATCGAGACGCTGTTCTCGCTCGACGGCCTGGGCCTGCTGTCCTTCGAGTCGGTGGTGCGGCGCGACTATCCGGTGGTGCTGGGCTCGCTGTACCTGTTCACGCTGATCGGGCTGGTGGTCAAGCTGGTGTCCGACCTGCTGTACGTGGTGGTCGACCCGCGCGTGCAGTTCGGGGCAGTGGGCAAATGAGAGGCGCGCGATGAGTGCCGTTCTGCCGTCCCCCGCCGCCGCTGCGCCGCCCGTGCTGAAGCCGATGTCGCCGAACCAGCGCGCCTGGGCGCGCTTCAAGCGCAACCGCATCGGCTACTGTGTCGCTGTGGTGCTTCGTCGTCCTGCTGGTGCTGGCCACCTTCGCCGAGCTGGTCAGCAACGACCGGCCGCTGGTGGCGCGCTACGACGGCCAGCTGTTCTTCCCGCTGTTCAACAACCACCCGGAAAGCACCTTCGGCGGCGACTTCGACACGCCCACCGACTGGAAGGACCCGCTGATCGCCGAACAGTTTGCCAAGCCGGGCAACTGGGCCTTCTTCACGCTCAACCGCTACGGCGCGCGCACCAGCAACCCCTTCGAGGCGGAGCCCAGCCCGGCGCCGCCGAGCGCGCTGCACTGGCTGGGCACCGACAGCCTGGGCCAGGACATGGTGGCGCGGCTGCTCTACGGCTTTCGCGTCAGCATCTGGTTCGCCTTCGCGCTGACGCTGGTCGGCACGGCCATCGGCATCGCCGCCGGCGCGCTGCAGGGCTACTTCGGCGGCCGCGTCGACCTGGTGCTGCAGCGCATCATCGAGATCTGGGGCGCGGTGCCGGAGCTGTACCTGCTGATCATCTTCGCGTCGATCTTCGAGCCCTCGCTGCTGCTGCTGCTGGTGCTGCTGTCGCTGTGGGGCTGGATGGGCCTGTCCGACTACGTGCGCGCCGAGTTCCTGCGCAACCGCAGCCTCGAGTTCGTCAAGGCGGCGCGCGCGCTGGGCCTGAGCAACCGGCAGATCATCTGGCGCCACGTGCTGCCCAACTCGATGACGCCGGTGATCACCTTCCTGCCCTTCCGCATGAGCGGCGCGATCGTCGCGCTGACCTCGCTGGACTTCCTGGGCCTGGGCGTGCCGGCCACCGTGCCCTCGCTCGGCGACCTGCTGCGCCAGGGCAAGAACAACCTCGATGCCTGGTGGATCATCTTCCCGACCTTCGTGCTGCTGGTGCTGACGATGCTGGTGCTGACCTTCATCGGCGACGCGCTGCGCGACGCCTTCGACACCCGCAAGTCATGAGTGCGCTGCTCGAGATCGAGCGCCTGACCGTGCGCTTCGGTGCCAGCACCGTCGTCGACGAGGTGTCGTTCTCCATCGCCGCAGGCGAGAAGTTCGCGCTGGTCGGCGAATCGGGTTCGGGCAAGTCGATCACCGCGCTGTCGGTGCTGCGGCTGGTGGATGCGGCCGTCACCACCGGCGCGATCCGCTTCGACGGCGAGGACCTGACGAGCAAGAGCGAGCGCGAGATGCGCGGCATCCGCGGCGCGCGCATCGGCATGATCTTCCAGGAGCCGATGACGGCGCTGAACCCGCTGTACACCGTGGGCAACCAGATCGGCGAGGTGCTCGAGCTGCACGAGGCGCTGCGCCCCAACGCCGCGCGCGCGCGGGCCATCGAGCTGCTGCAGCGCACCGGCATCCCCGACCCCGAGGCCAAGGTCGATGCCTATCCGCACCAGCTGTCCGGCGGGCAGCGCCAGCGCGCGATGATCGCGATGGCGCTGGCCTGCAAGCCGCAGCTGCTGATCTGCGACGAGCCGACCACCGCGCTGGACGTGACCATCCAGGCGCAGATCCTGGCGCTGCTCGACGAGCTGCAGCGCGAGATGGGCATGGCGCTGCTGTTCATCACCCACGACCTGAACCTGGTGCGCCGCTTCACCCACCGCGTCGGCGTGATGGAGCGCGGCCGGCTGGTCGAGGTCGGCGACACGGCAGCGGTCTTCGCCCAGCCGCAGCATCCGTACACCCAGCGCCTGCTGGCCAGCCGGCCGCAGCGCGTGGTGCAGCCGGTGGCCGACGATGCCGCGGTGCTGCTGGACGCGCGTGCGGTGGACGTGACCTTCCCGATCCCGCAGGGCTGGTTCCGCAAGCGCCACTTCCAGGCGGTGCGCCAGGCCACGCTGCAGCTCAAGCGCGGCGAGACGCTGGGCATCGTCGGCGAATCGGGCTCGGGCAAGACCACGCTGGGCATGGCGCTGCTGGCGCTGCAGGACATCGCCGGCGGTGAGGTGCTGCTGGACGCGCAGCGCATCGACAACGCCGACCGCGCCGCGCTGCGCGCCATGCGCCGGCGCATGCAGGTGGTGTTCCAGGACCCGTTTGCGTCGCTGAGCCCGCGCCTGACGGTGGGGCAGATCGTCGGCGAGGGGCTGGCGCTGCACCGCCCCGAGCTGTCCGCGGCCGAGCGCGATGCGCTGGTGCTGCAGATGCTCGACGAGGTGGGGCTGAACGAGCGCAGCGGCGTGGCCCAGGTGCTGCAGCGCTATCCGCACGAGTTCTCCGGCGGCCAGCGCCAGCGCATCGCCATCGCGCGCGCGGTGGTGCTGCGGCCCGAGGTGCTGGTGCTGGACGAGCCGACCTCGGCGCTGGACGTGTCGGTGCAGCAGCAGGTGCTGGCGCTGCTGGCCGAACTGCAGCGCCGCTACGGCATGAGCTACCTGTTCATCAGCCACGACCTGGCCGTGGTGCGCGCGATGTCGCACCGCGTGCTGGTCATGAAGGACGGCGGCGTGGTCGAGCAGGGCGAGGCGCAGGCGTTGTTCGATGCGCCGCGCGCGCCCTACACCCGCGAGCTGCTGGCCGCTGCGCACCTGGCCTGAACGCGTGAGCGGCTATGGGAGTCGAAACGGCGCGTGCCCAGCTTGAGTTCGTAGCGCGTGCCCTTTTCAGGGTCGCTGAACTGCAGCTGGGTGCCGCTCCACCGATACGGCGCGAAGAAGCCGTCGATCTGCATCGTGCCGTGGAACAGCGTCACGCCGAGCTGGTCGGCATGCACCTGCAGCCGGTAGGCGATGTCGCTGACGCGCACCAGCGCCTGGCCGGCGCCGCCGACGTTGGCGGTCACCGGCCCGCAGCTGGCGGCTGCGGCGCCGACGGTCACGCACATCACCGCGTCGTATTGGCCGGGTGGCGGCGGCAGGCCCTGCAGCAGGTCGCCGGCCGCCCCGGGCGCGGCGAGCGCAGGGGCTGCGCTCAGCGCCAGCAGCGCCATCGCCCAGGGCAGCGCAGCGCGCATCGCGTCGGCGGCTACTTGAGCAGCCCTTCGGACTTCAGGGCCTCCTGAACGGCGGGCCGCGCCGCCACGCGGGCCATGAACGCGCCCAGGTGGGTCAGCGCGGAGATGTCCAGGCTGACGAACTTGCTCCAGTTGGCCACGGTGAACAGGTAGGCGTCGGCCACGCAGAAGGTGTCGCCCATCAGGTACTGCCGGCCTTCGAGCTGCTGGTTCGTCCATTCCAGGCGCGACTGCAGCCGGGCGCGCGCCGCGGCCTTGGTTTCCTCGGGCGTGGTGGGTGCGAACAGCGGGCTGAAGCTCTTGTGGATCTCGGTGCCGATGAAGGTCAGCCATTCGATCTGCCGGTAGCGCTCCATGCTGCCGCAGGGCGCGACGAGCTTCTTCTCGGGCACCTTGTCGGCGATGTACTGCACGATCGCCGGGCCTTCGCTCAGCCGCTGGCCGTCGTCCAGCTCGAGCAGCGGCACGTAGCCTTTCGGGTTGATGGTGTAGTAGTCGGTGCCGTCGGCCAGCTTGTGGGTCTTGGTGCTGGCCAGCACCAGGCTGAAGGCCAGGCCGGCTTCGCGCAGCACGATGTGCGGGCTGAGCGAACAGGCGCCGGGGCTGTAGTAGAGCTTCATGCGGGATCTTCGAAAGGGTGGAGGGGAAAGGGCCGGGAATCCTACGCGAAAGGTCCTGCCGATGCCGACGCCGCGCTGCGTTAACCTTCGCCCAGGAGGGGCCCCATGCCACGCAGCGTACTCGACGAATCCCAGATTCACCCGGCCGTGCGCGAGCGCGTGGCCGGCCACCAGGCGGCGCTGGTGCAGCGAGGTGCAGGCGGCCCTGCGGCAGCATGCGGTGGTGGTGGTGGGCATGGCCCAGAACCCCTATCCGCGCAAGGCCCGCAAGGCGCTCGATGCGGCCGGTGTGCCCTACCACTACCTGTCCTACGGCAGCTACTTCAGCGACTGGCGACGCCGCAACGCGCTGAAGATGTGGACCGGCTGGCCGACCTTCCCGATGGTCTTCGTCAAGGGCATGCTGGTCGGCGGTGCCGACGATCTGGCCAGGCTGATCGACAGCGGTGAGCTGCGGCGTCTGCTGGCCTGAGCCGACGCCGCGCCTGCGCCGCTGGCTGGTGCTGGGCCTCGGGCTCTGTGCGCTGGCCGCGCAGGGTGCCACGGCTGCGCTCGAGCCTTGCCGGCTGCAGGGCGTGGAGCACGAAGCCCTGTGCGGCAAGCTTGTCGCGGCCCCTCGATCCGGCGCAAGACAACGCAGTGCGCATCGAGTTGCACTTTGCCGTACTGCCCGCGCTGGCGCGCCACAAGAAGCCGGACCCGGTGTTCTTCCTGGCCGGCGGGCCTGGGCAGAGCGCCATCGGCCTGGCCGGAGCGCTGAGCCGCATGCTGGCGCGCTTCGGCCAGCGGCGCGACATCGTGCTGGTCGACCAGCGCGGTACCGGGCGCAGCGCGCCGCTGGACTGCGGTGCCGAGCCGGCCACGCTGCCGCTGCGCGACCTGGCCGATCCGCAGCGCCAGGTGCAGCGCGCCCGCGACTGTCTGCAGGCGCTGCAGGCGTTGCCGCACGGCGACCTGCGCCGCTACACCACCACGCTGGCCATGGCCGACCTGGACGCCGTGCGCCAGGCGCTGGGCGTCGAGCGCATCAACCTGCTGGCTGCGTCCTATGGCACCCGGGCTGCGCTCGAGTACCTGCGGCGGTACCCGCAGCATGTGCGGCGGGTGGTGCTCGACGGCGTGGCCCCGCCCGACATGGCGCTGCCCGAGGCCACGGCGCCGGACGCCCAGGCGGCCTTCGACGCACTGCTGCAGGCCTGTGCACAGGAACCGGCCTGCCAGGCCCGCCACCCCAAGCTGCGCGAGAACTGGCGTGCGTTGCTGTCCGGCTTGCCGCGCCCGGTGAGGGTGGCGCATCCGCTGACCGGCCAGCGATGAAGAGCTGCAGCTGACGCGCGACATGCTGCTGGCCATGGTGCGCACGGCGCTGTATGCGCCGGCCACGGCGTCGGCGCTGCCGGCGGCGCTGGACGAGGCAGCGGCCGGCCGCTTCGCTGCGCTGGTCGGCCTGTCCAGCGCGCTCGGGCCGGCGCGCGGCGGCGCTGCGCTGGCCCAGGGCATGCACTTCTCGGTGGTCTGTGCCGAGGACCTGCCCGGCGGCAATGCGCCGCCGCAGGCCATGGATTTCGGCCAGGGTCTGGCCGCGCTGTACCGCGAGGTCTGCGCGTTCTGGCCGCGCGGCGAGGTGGACCCGGCCTTCCGGCAGGTGCCGCCGGCCGGTGTGCCGGTGCTGCTGCTGTCCGGCGGCATCGACCCGGCCACGCCGCCGCGGCATGCCGAGCGGGTGGCCCGTGCTCTGGGTGCGAAGTCGCGGCACGAGGTGGTGCCCCAGGCCGGCCATGGCCTGCTGGCGCTAGCCTGCATGCGCGATGCCGCGTTCCGCTTTGTCGAGGCGGCGGACGATGCCGACGCGCTGCGTGTCGACGCTGGCTGCGCACGCAACATCCCGCGCCCGCCGGTGTTCGTGCCGCCGGGCAGCGGGGCGGTGCCGTGATCGAGGTGCGCGGCATCGCTCGCCGCTTCGTGCTGGGGCATGGGCGCTCGGCGCGCGCCGTGCAGGCGGTCGACGGGCTCGACTGGGTGGCCGACGACGGCTGCATCAGCGGGTTGCTCGGACCCAACGGCGCGGGCAAGACCACGCTGCTGCGCATCGTCGCCGGACTTGTGCAGCCCGACGCCGGGCAGGTGCGGGTCGACGGCATCGATGTCGCCACGCAGCCGCGGCAGGCGCTGGCGCGCGTGGGCGTGCTCAGCGATGCGCGCGGGCTGTACCCGCGGCTGACGGCGCTGGAGAACATCGTCTACTACGGCCGGCTGCACGGCCTGAACCGGGCCAAGGCCGAGGCGCGTGCATACGATCTCGCCGGCACGCTGCAGATGGAGCCGCTGCTGCTGCGGCGCACCGAGGGCTTCAGCCAGGGCGAACGCATGAAGACCGCGCTGGCGCGCGCGCTGGTGCACGACCCGCACAACATCATCCTGGACGAACCGACCAACGGCCTGGACGTGCCGGCCACCCGCGCGCTGCGCGAGGCGCTGCGCCGGCTGCGCGACGAGCACGGCAAGTGCATCGTGTTTTCCACCCACCTGATGCAGGAGGTGCAGCGGCTTTGCGACCAGGTGCTGGTGATGGCCCGCGGCCGCGCGGTGGCGCAAGGCACGGTGGCCGGCTTGTGCGCGCAGACCGGTCAGGACGATTTCGAGCGTTGTTTCGTGCAACTGGCCTTCGGTGGGCAGGCACCGGAGGCGGCGTGGTGATCGGCGCGGCCTGGACGGTACTGCGCAAGGAACTGCTCGATGCGCTGCGCGACCGGCGCACGCTGCTGACCATCGTGCTCAGCTCGGTGGCGGTGGGGCCGCTGGTGCTGGTGCTGCTGTCCGCGCTGGTGGCCGGCATGGAAGACCGTGCCGAATCGCGCGAGCTCGTCGTCGCCGGCATCGAACATGCGCCCACCTTGCGCAACTATCTGGAGCGGCAGACCTACCGCATCAGCGCGGCACCCGGGCAGTTCGAGACGCTGCTGCAGAGCAGGCGGCTGGGCGAGCCGGTGCTGGTCATTCCGGCCGGTTTCGAGGCCGACCTGGCGCGCGGCGAGACGCCGCGCGTCGAGCTGGTGTCGAGCTCCGCCAACCCGCGCTCGCAGGCCGGAGCGGCGCGCATGGCGCGGCTGCTGCAGGGCTTTGCCCAGGAGCAGGCCATGCTGCGCCTGGCCTGGCGCGGTGTGGCGCCTGCCGCAATGCAGGCGATCGAGGTCGATGAGCGCGACCTGGCCAGCCCGGCGGCGCGGGCCGCGCAATGGGCCACGCTGGTGCCCTTCTTCATGCTGATGGCCGTGCTCTACGGCGCCTTGCATGCCGCGCTGGACAGCACCGCCGGCGAGCGCGAGCGCGGTTCGCTCGAACCGCTGCTGCTCAACCCGGTGTCGCCGCTGGCGCTGGTGCTGGGCAAGTGGGGCGCTGTGGCGGCGGTGGCCATGCTCATCGCCTTGCTCAGCTGCGCCAGTTTCCTGCCCGGACAGTGGTTGCTGCGCAGCGAGACGCTGGCAGCGATGTTCCGCTTCGGCGTCGGCGAGGGCGCGATGTTCCTGGTGCTGCTGCTGCCGCTGGCCGGCGCGCTGTCGGCGCTGCTGATGGCCATCGCCATCCGCTGCCGCAGTGTCAAGGAGGCTCAGGCCAACGCCACGGCGCTGGTGCTGGTGGTGTCGCTGCTGCCGCTGCTGACGATGTTCAACCAGGAAGGCGAGGCGCCCTGGCACCTGGGCGTGCCCGCGCTGGCGCAGATCACGCTGATGGGCCGGGTGCTCAAGGCCGAGCCGATCGCGCCGTGGGAGCTGGCCTTGCCGTTGGCAGTGAGCGTGTTGCTGGTAGCGTTGTGCCTGTCCTTCGTGGCACGCAGCCTGCGCGGCGCCGCCGTGAAGTAGACAGGCCGGATATGGACCGAGCCCGGCAGTCGGCTTGCGCCGGCCTGCGTCGTTTCAGGCGTGGCCCACGTGCAGCGCGCGCTGCACCTCGCTCTGCCACGGCAGCGCGTGCACGATCTCGTTGAGGAATCTCGCGGATTCCAGTGCAGTCAACACCTCGCCTTCTTCGCCGACCAACCGCAGATTGGTGACCACCGACATCGGGTCGGCCATCGCCACCACGTCGCCGCAGATCTGCACCCAGTCCCAGGCGACACCGGCTTCGCCGTCGTCGGACCGCCCGCCCCAGATGGTCTGGCCGGCGGTGCGTGACATCCTGTCGCCCGGCAGGGTGACGTGGGTGCTCAGGTGGTGGAAGCGCAATTGCGATTCACGTCCGGCCTGCCACAATATGGGGGGCCACGCTCGAATCGACCAAGGTGTGGTAGGGGTCATGTGTGATGTGTCTGAAGGACTCAAGGTGTTGAGCATGCCGGTATGTTTGCGGAACGGCCCGCGCCTTGAAAGCTGTAAACCTTGTCAGGGGCTGTTGCCGGTGCGCGTGCGCGACCCGGTCGGGGCGCTGCGGAAATTCTGATGCTGCCCGGTGGCTATTCCTCGGTGCTCAAGGTCAAGGACCGTGACGAGTTTCGCGACGAGATCGTGCGCTTCGCGCAGCGCCTCGGCTTCGACACGGTAGCCGCGGTCACCGTGCTCGAGCACGGCGTGGCCGGTACCGAGTTCATCAGCGTGGACAACACGCCGCAGGCCTACTCTGACGCCTTTCGCAATGCGGTGGTGATGCGCCGCGACCCGGTGATGCAGCATTGCCGCAAGCAGAGCGTGCCGATCATCTGGGACCAGCAGACCTATACCGGGCAAGGCCTGGGCGAGCTTTGGGAAGAGCAGGCGCAGTTCGGCTACAGCACCGGCATCGCCATGGCGCTGCACCTGCCCGAGGGCCGGCATTTCGTGCTCGGTGTCGATCGCGACAAGCCGCTGCCGGCGGATGTCGGCCGAACTGCAACGCGTGGTGGCCGACCTACAACTGTTTGCCGTGCATGCGCAGGAGGCCGCGCTGCGCCTACTGGTGCCTGAGCCGATGCAGCCCGAGAAGCCGGCGCTGACGCCCCGGGAACTGGAGGCGCTGCACTGGACCATGGAAGGCAAGACCGCCTGGGAGGTCGGCGCGATCCTGGGCATCAGCGAGCGCACCGCGGTGCTGCATGTCAACAATGCCATGCACAAGCTGGGCTGCGTCAGCAAGCATGCCGCCGTGCTGAAGGCGTTGCGCCTTGGCCTGATCCACTGACCGACGCGGCGGCATGGCGTCCCCGACGTCGTTGCCGCCGCACCTCGAAGTGCATCTGGTCACTGTCGCTTGCAGGTCCACCCTGTAAGAGCTGACAGTGTCGTTTTCGCACGGTCGCTGCTGCAATGCGGTCGTGCGCAAACGATCGCACGGTCTGTACCAGAAGGAGTCCTCATGAAGAAAGCAGTTTTCCCCAAGAAGAACAAGACTGCCGCCGACGTCGTTCCGCAAAAGAAGCAAGCCAAAACGGGCCCGGTCGAACTGGACCTCGCCGAGTTGAAGAAGGTTTCCGGTGGCTTGCCCCGTGGCGGCTGGCTGCCCAAGTAGGTCGATCGTCAAGCTCAAGATCATGAAGCCTACGGGTACTTGGTGATGTGCCCGTAGGCCGATTGGCATTATGGTTGGCCCCCATGGCCTGCTGTGATGTCCGCGGGCCGGCTCGTCCGGTCCGCTTTTTCGTTTCCGCCTGACGATGCGATCCCCGGTGGAGCTGCCTGCCGCGCACGTCGGGCGTCCTGCTGCGCCGGTTTCGGCGAACTGGCAGGCAGAGCACTCTCTGCGGCCCGCGCCGATCGACTGAGCTCATGGGCTCGCTGTTCCGCCCTGAAGTTGCCGAGGCACAGCGCCAGACCTGGCTGGGCCAGGTGCAACTGGTGCGACCACTGTCGCTGACGGCCTTCACCGTCGGTGTGCTGTGCATGCTGGTGCTGGTGCTGGCTTTCCTGTTCTTCGGCGAATACACCCGCAAGGCGCGTATTGGCGGCGTGCTGGTGCCCGACCTGGGCGTCATCCGCTTGGTGCCACCGGTGCAGGGGCGCGTGCTCGAACGCCACGTGCACGAGGGCCAGTCGGTGCGCGCCGGCGAGGTGTTGTTCGTGCTGACGCTGCAGAGCAGCACGCTGTCCACCGACGTGCAAGCCCGCGTGCAGCGCAGCCTGGAGGAGCGTCAGCGCAGTCTGGAAGAGGCGGCGCGGCAGCAGGCCCTGCTGGCCGAAAGCGAAATGCTGTCACTGCAGCGGCGCCTGGACGAGATGAAGCGCGAGCAGAACCAGATCGAGGCCGAGGCCACGCTGCACCGGCAGCGCCTGGCGCTGGCCCAGCAGTCCCTGGAGCGGCTCGAATCGCTCAGCCGCGACCAGTTCATCTCCTCGGCGCAGGTGCAGACCAAGAAGGAGGAGGTCATCGGCCTGCAGGCCCAGGCCCAGGCCCTGGAACGGCAGAGCGCCGCGCTGGCGCGCGACCGCGCCGCGCTCGAAGGCGAGCGGCGCGGCCTGCCGGTGCAGCTGAAGTCGCGCCAGGGCGCGATCGAGCGTGACCTGGCGGCGCTGGCGCGCGAGGCGGCCGAGCAGGATGCCGTGCGCCAGATCGTGGTGCGCGCGCCGCAGGACGGTACCGTCAGCTCGGTGCTGGCCGAGCCGGGGCAAAGCGTTTCGCCGGCCTCCGCGCTGGCCAGCCTGATCCCGGCCGGTGCGCAACTGCAGGCCCACTTGTTCGCGCCATCCGGAGCGGTCGGATTCGTGCGTCCGCAGCAGGAGGTGCGGCTGCGCTTCGAAGCCTTTCCATACCAGAAGTTCGGCCACCAGAACGGCCATGTGCTGCAGGTCTCGCGCACGCCGCTGGCCGCGCCCGAACTGGCCGGGCTGCCACTGTCCGGCCCGACCGGTGCGACGGCGTGGCCGAGCCGATGTTCCGCATCACCGTGGCCATGGACGAGCCCGAGCTGCGCGCCTTCGGCACCACCCAGCCGCTGGTGGCCGGCATGCGCATGCAGGCCGATGTGCTGCTGGAGCGGCGCCGTCTGATCGAGTGGCTGTTCGCGCCAGTGCTTGGTTTGACGAATCAGACTATGAAGGCGTCCACTCACTTCCATTGCTGTCCAAACTGCCATGAGTGCGAGCGTGAACGGCCGCTTCGGACGCTGGGGAGGCCTGCGCTTGGGTTTCGGCTCCAGCCGCGTGCCGGTGATCCTGCAGACCGAAGGCGCCGAATGCGGCCTGGCGTGCCTGGCCATGGTGGCCGCGGCGCATGGCCACCGTTCCGACCTGCCGACGCTGCGCCAGCGCTTCTCGCTGTCGCTGAAAGGCCTGAACCTGCTCGACCTGGTGCGCATGGCAGAGAGCCTGAATCTGCATGCGCGTGCGCTGCGCGCCGAGATTGAGGACCTGGCGCCAGCTGGAGCACCCCTGCATCCTGCACTGGGACATGAATCACTTCGTGGTGCTGGTCGGCGTCCGCCGTGGCGTGGCGACGATCCACGACCCGGCGCATGGGCTGCGCCGGCTCAAGCTGGAGCAGGTGTCGCGGTACTTCACCGGCGTGGTGCTGGAGCTGACGCCGGCGGCCGACTTCGTGCCGCGTGTCGAAAAGCAGCATGTCTCGCCGCGCCAGATGCTCGGCCGCATCACCGGGCTGAAGCGCTCGCTGGCGCAGATCTTCGCGCTGGCGCTGGCGCTGGAAGCCTTCATGCTGCTCAGCCCCTTCCTGATGCAGTGGGTGGTGGACGACGTGCTGGTCAGTGCCGACCGCGACCTGCTGGCCACGCTCGGCATCGGCTTCGGCCTGCTGGTGCTGATCCAGGCCGGCACCGCGGCGATCCGCTCCTGGGCGGTGCTGGTGCTGTCGGCCACGCTCAACCTGCAGTGGCTGGCGAACGTGTTCGCGCACCTGATGCGCCTGCCGGTGGAATGGTTCGAGAAACGCCACATCGGCGACATCTGGTCGCGCTTCTCTGCCGTGCACCAGATCCAGAAGACGCTGACGACGAGCTTCATCGAGGCCGTGCTCGACGGCTTGCTGGTGGTGCTGACGCTGGCCATGATGTTGATCTACAGCGGCACGCTGACGGCGGTGGTGCTGGCCGCGGTGGCGGCCTATGCCCTGCTGCGCTGGGCCTTCTTCAAGCCGCTGCGCGATGCCACCGAAGAGGCGCTGGTGCACGAATCGAAGAAGTCCAGCCACTTCCTCGAGTCGCTGCGCGGCGTGCAGGCCATCAAGCTGTTCAACGCCCAGGCCGATCGCCAGTCGCGTTTCACCAGCCTGGTGGTCGACACGATGAATGCCGACCTGGCCACGCGCAAGCTGGAGCTGCTGTTCTCGGTGCTGCACCGGCTGCTGTTCGGGCTGGAGCGCGTGGCCGTGGTGTGGATCGGCGCGCTGCTGGTGCTGGACAACAAGTTCTCGGTGGGCATGTTGTTCGCCTTCTTTGCCTACAAGGAACAGTTCGCTCAGCGGGTCAGCGCGTTGATCGACAAGGTGGTCGAACTGAAGATGCTGCGCCTGCAGGGTGAACGACTGGCCGACATCGTGCTCACGGCACCGGAGCAGGAAGACGCCACCGGGCACGTGCGCAAGAGCGCCGAGATTCCGGTCATCGAACTGCGCGACGTTGGTTTCAGTTACTCCGACGCCGAGCCCGACGTGTTGAACGGCGTGACTCTGCGCATCGAGCCGGGTGAATCGGTGGCCATCGTCGGCCCGTCCGGCTGCGGCAAGACGACGCTGCTGAAGCTGATCCTGGGCATCCACGCGCCGCAGTCCGGCGAGATGCTGATCGGCGGCGTGCCGCTGTCGCAGATGGGGCTGCGCGCCTGGCGCGACCTGGTCGGCGTGGTCATGCAGGACGAGCCGCTGTTCTCGGGTTCGATCGCCGACAACATCAGCTTCTTCGACTTGCAGCCCGACATGGACTGGGTGACGCACTGCGCACGCGTGGCCTCGGTGCACGACGAGGTCGAGGCCATGCCGATGGGCTATCACACGCTCATCGGCGACATGGGTTCCAGCCTGTCGGGCGGGCAGAAACAACGCATCCTGCTGGCCCGGGCGCTGTACAAGCGGCCGAAGATCCTGCTGCTGGACGAGGCCACCAGCGCGCTGGATGTCGACGGCGAGCGGCTGGTCAACCAGGCGGTGCGACAACTGGCACTGACGCGCGTGATCGTGGCGCATCGGCCCGAGACCATCGCCAGCGCCGGCCGCGTGGTGGCGCTGAACGGCGGCCGCGTGGCGCAGGATCTGCGCAGCGTGGGCCGCAGCACGAACGCCGGGCGCGAAGCCTAAAATTCGTGGCTTGGGGCCGCCTCGTGGCCTCTTCCGAAAAGGCGCATCCGTGTTCTATCCCCGGGAGTTCGACGTCATCGTCGTCGGCGGCGGCCATGCCGGCACCGAGGCGGCATTGGCCGCAGCGCGCATGGGCCGAGCCACGCTGCTGCTGACGCACAACCTCGAGACACTGGGGCAGATGAGCTGCAACCCGTCGATCGGCGGCATCGGCAAGGGCCACCTGGTGAAGGAGATCGATGCGCTCGGTGGCGCCATGGCGGTGGCCACCGACGAGGCCGGCATCCAGTTTCGCGTCCTCAATTCCAGCAAGGGCCAGGCGGTGCGCGCCACGCGCGCCCAGGCCGACCGCGTGCTGTACCGCGCGGCCATCCGCCGACGGCTGGAGAACCAGCCTCACTTGTGGCTGTTCCAGCAGGCGGTGGACGACGTCATCGTCGAAGGCGAGCGCGTGGCCGGCGTGGTCACGCAGGTGGGCATTCGCTTTCGTGCCCGCACCGTGGTGCTGACGGCTGGCACCTTTCTCGACGGTCGGGTGCATGTGGGTCTGCAGAACTACAGTGCCGGCCGCGCCGGCGACCCATCGGCCGCCACGCTGTCGGCCCGACTGAAGGAACTGAAGCTGCCGCAGGGGCGGCTGAAGACCGGCACGCCGCCGCGCCTGGATGGGCGCAGCATCGATTTCTCGCGCCTGGCCGAACAGCATGGCGATCGCGACCCGGTGCCGGTGTTCAGCTTCATGGGCAATGGCGCGATGCACCCGCGCCAGTTGCCTTGCTGGATCACGCACACCAATGCGCGCACGCACGACATCATCCGTGCAGGCTTCGACCGCAGCCCGATGTTCACCGGCGTCATCGAAGGCACGGGGCCGCGCTACTGCCCGAGCATCGAGGACAAGGTCAACCGCTTTGCCGACAAGGGCGCACACCAGATCTTCCTCGAACCCGAGGGTCTGGACACGCACGAGATCTATCCCAACGGTATCTCCACCTCCTTGCCCTTCGACATCCAGATCGCCGCGCTGCGCTCGATGACCGGGCTGGAGCACGTCGACATCCTGCGGCCCGGCTATGCCATCGAGTACGACTACTTCGACCCGCGCGAGCTGCAACCCAGCTTCGAGACGCGCGCGATCGCTGGCCTGTTCTTCGCCGGACAGATCAACGGCACCACCGGCTACGAGGAGGCCGCGGCGCAAGGCCTGTACGCCGGCGTCAATGCCGCCCAGGCGGCGCGAGGGTGCGAGCCGATTTGTCTGCGCCGCGACCAGGCCTATCTGGGAGTGCTGGTCGACGACCTGGTCAGCAAGGGCGTGACCGAGCCCTACCGCATGTTCACCAGCCGCGCCGAATACCGCCTGCAGCTGCGCGAGGACAATGCCGACCTGCGCCTGACCGAACTCGGCCGCCAGCTGGGCCTGGTGGACGATGCACGCTGGGCCTCCTTCGAGCGCAAGCGCGAGGCCATCGCCCGCGAGACCGAGCGCCTGAAGAGCACCTGGGTGCATCCTGGACGGCTGCCGGCAGCTGACGCCGAGCGGTTGCTTGGCAAGGCGCTGGAGCATGAATACAACCTGCTCGAGCTGCTGCGCCGCCCGGGAGTCGGCTTCGACACGCTGTCGGAGGTGGCGCGCATCGCGGTCGCGGCGCCGCTGGTTTCACGTGAAACACTGGTGGCGCAGTGGGGCTCTGGGTTGGCTGAGGCAGTGATCGAACAGGTGGAAACGGCCACCAAGTACGCCGGCTACATCGACAAACAGAGCGACGACGTGGCGCGTGCGCTGCATTTCGAATCCCTGGCTCTGCCGACGGACCTGGACTACAGCCAGGTGACCGCGTTGTCCTTCGAGGTGCGGCAGAAGCTGGCGCAGCATCGCCCGGCCACCCTGGGACTGGCTTCACGCATCTCCGGCATCACCCCGGCCGCGATCTCGCTGCTGCTGGTGCACCTGAAGAAGAAGCGCCCGGCTGCGCCACGGCCCATCCGACTGAACCGCGCCGCGGCGCGAATCGCCCCGACGGGCCGAGCCGCGGCGCTGCGCTGCGCCGGTCTGGAGGCGCTGGGGCTGCCGGCCGGCGACGACCTGCGCGCGCGGCTGCTCGCCTACCTGGACCTGCTGCACAAGTGGAACCAGGCCTACAACCTGAGCGCCGTGCGCGACCCGCAGCAGATGGTGCACCAGCACCTGCTGGACTGCCTGGCGGCGCTGCCGCCGCTGGACCGCCATCTGCAGGTCGCAGTCGACGGCGTCGCATCCTGGACGTGGGCAGCGGTGCCGGGTTGCCGGGCGTGGTGTGGGCACTGATGCGGCCGGCATGGACGCCTGTGCTGCGTCGACGCGGTGGCCAAGAAGGCCAGCTTCGTGCGCCAGGTGGCGGCCGAGCTGGCGCTGCGCAACCTGCGCGCCGAGCATGCGCGGGTCGAGCAGCTGCAGCTGCCGCCCGTTCGACGTGGTGGTGTCGCGCGCCTTCGCCTCGCTGGCCGACTTCAGCCCGCTGACGCGCCAGCCACCTGGCTGCCGGGCGGCTGCTGGCTGGCGATGAAGGGCAAGCTGCCCGACGGACGAGATCGCCGCGCTGCCGTGCCGACGTCGACGGTGTTTCACGTGGAACGTCTGCAGGTGCCGGGCCTGGACGCGCAGCGCTGCCTGGTCTGGATGCGGCCGAGCTGAGGTCCGGTGGCTCCCCGGACGGGCTCGCGCAAGAACTGGGTTAACCTCGCTCCCTGGCGCGAGGTCGTCTTCGGGCGGCCCACGGGGTGGCCCGGCCCGGCGCGAATGGCCTCTCAGGCCGCGAAGCGCTGCGACATCCCGCGCCCACATTTCGACCAGGATCCGACCACGATGTTTGGCATTGCCGACTACGGCGCCTTCTGTGCCGCGATCTTGCTGTTCCTGGCGCTGCCGGGCCCGGCACCTTGCCTTGCTCACTTCCACCGGCAAGGGCGGCTTCGCGCCGGCGCGGCTGCGACGGCCGGGGTGATCCTCGGCGACCAGGTGCTGATGTGGCTGGCGGTGGCCGGTGTGGCCGCCTTGCTGGCCGCCCACCCGGCCTGGTTCAAGGCGGTGCAGTATCTGGGCGCGGCCTACCTGGGCTGGATCGGGTTGCGGCTGCTGCTGGCGCGCAGCGGCGACGCGGTCTCGCCGGTGCGCATCCAGCCACACCACTACCTGCGCCAGGCGCTGCTGATCACCTTGCTCAACCCCAAGGCGATCATCTTCTACATGGCCTTCTTCCCGCTGTTCATCGACCCGGCCACGCACCGCGGCGCCACCACCTTCGTGGCGATGGCGCTGACCATCGCCGCCATCACCGCGTTGTACTGTCTGCTGCTGTGCGCCTTTGCGCAGGCGGTGTCGCGGCAGCTGCGCACGCACCGCCGCGTGGCGATGGCGCTGCAGCGCGTGGCCGGGCTGTTCCTCGTCGGCTTCGGCCTGCGGCTGGTGCGCGACTGACCATGGCCCGTGTGTTCTGTGTGGCCAACCAGAAGGGCGGCGTCGGCAAGACCACCACCACGGTGAACCTGGCCGCCGGCCTGGCGCTGGCCGGCCAGCGTGTGCTGATGGTCGACCTCGACCCGCAGGGCAACGCCACGATGGGCTCGGGCATCGACAAACGGGCGCTGGTCTTGTCGGTGTACGACGTGCTGCTCGAATCGGCCAGCGTGGCCGAAGCCCGGGTGCGCTCGGACAAGGGCGGCTACGACCTGCTCGGCGCCAACCGCGAGCTGGCCGGCGCCGAGGTCGAACTGGTGCAGCTGGAGCGGCGCGATCAGCGCCTGCGCGCCGCGCTGCAGGCCGTGTCTGGCGACTACGACTTCGTGCTCATCGACTGCCCGCCGAGCTTGAGCCTGCTCACGCTCAACGGCCTGTGCAGCGCGCATGGCGTGATCGTGCCGATGCAATGCGAGTACTTCGCACTCGAAGGCCTGTCCGACCTGGTCAACACCATCAAGCAGGTGCATGCCAACCTGAACCGCGAGCTGCAGGTCATCGGCATCCTGCGGGTGATGTTCGACCCGCGCATCACGCTGCAAAGCCAGGTCAGCGAGCAGCTCAAGGCGCACTTCGGCGACAAGGTCTTCGACACCGTGATCCCGCGCAACGTGCGCCTGGCCGAAGCGCCCAGCTATGGACAGCCCGGGGTGGTCTTCGACCCGGCATCCAAGGGGGCGATGGCCTTCGTTGCCTTCGCGCAGGAACTGGTGCGTCGCGTCGACACTTTGTGAGCGCCCCCAGGCCGACGACGACGTCGTCCGCCCCCCGAGGGGGTATGAGCAAAGCGGCAGAGCCGCATTTGCTCATGAGACATCCTGGGTCTCTGCGCGAAGGCAAGCGCGATGGCGCTGCCGCGCGGGGCGGCTCCCAAGCGCTCAGCACGGAGCGCGCCGCGCGAAGGGTTGACGAATGAGCCCGACCGATCTGCCAGTCGAACTGCTGTCGCGAATCGAGGACGCCGGGCTGAACGCCAGTGCGCCGCCGCAGCAGCGCTGGGTCGACGGCTGGCTGGTGCGCTTCTCGCCGGGCAAGGCGCAGCGCGCGCGCTGCATCAACGCGGTGGCGCCGGGGCGCGTGCCGCTGTCTGAAAAGCTGGACTACTGCCAGGCGCTGTACCGCGCCGCCGGGCTGCGCCTGCTGTTCCGCATCACGCCGTTTTCGCAGCCGCCGGGCCTGGACGACTGGCTGGCCCAGCGCGGCTACCAGCGCTTGGCCGACACCCGCGTCATGGTCTGTCCGGTGCTGCCGCGCGCGACCGCCGAGCCCTTGCCCGAAGGCACACGGCTCGAAAGCATCGATCCAGAAGCGTACGCTCACATCATTGGTGAGTTCAGAGGCACGGTGTTGTCTGGGCGACAGGCGCATGCCGAGCGCCTGAAGCACAGCCCCGTGCCCTACCAGGGCATGCTGCTGCGCGCCGCCGACGGCGTGGTGTTGGCCTGCGCGCAGTTCGCTATCGAGTCGGAGCTGGTCGGCCTGTACGACGTGTTCACCGCACCAGCCGTGCGCGGCCAGGGCCTGTCGCGCCGGCTTTGTGCGTTGCTGCTGGCCAAGGCGCGCGAGCAGGGCGCGCGCATCGCCTACCTGCAGGTGGATGCCGACAATCACGCAGCCCGCGCGGTGTACCGCCGGCTCGGCTTTGCCGACGGCTATGCCTACCACTACCGGGCGCTGCCCGGCGCCGGCGCGTGATGCGCTACAGCCCCAGGCCTTCGTCGACGCCGAGGTGCACGTTCATGGCCTGCACCGCCGCGCCGCTGGCGCCCTTGCCCAGGTTGTCCAGGCGGGCGATCAGGATCGCCTGGCTGTCGTTGGCGAAGACGAAGATGTCGACGCGGTTGCTGTCGTTGCTGGCCATCACGTCGAAGTAGCCGCCGTCGCGCTCCAGCGTGCCGGGGTCGGACAGCGGCATCACGCGGATGAAGCGCTCGCCCTCGTAGCGCTGCGCAAAGGCGCGGTGGATGTCCTTGCCGCCGTGGCCCGGCGCCAGCTGGCTGAAGTGCAGCGGCACCGTCACCGCCAGGCCCTTGTAGAAGTTGCCGACCACCGGCATGAACAGCGGCCTGGCCTGCAGCCCGGTGTGCTGCTGCATCTCCGGGATGTGCTTGTGCTTCAGCGCCAGCGCATAGGGCCGCGGCGCCGCCAAGCGCGCATCGTCGCCGCGCTGGTACTGCTCGATCATCTTCTTGCCGCCGCCGGAATAGCCGGTGATCGAGGTGGCCGACACCGGCAGCGCCGCCGGCACGATGCCGGCATCGACCAGCGGGCGCAGCAGCAGGATGAAGGCGCTGGCATGGCAACCGGGGTTGGAGATGCGCTTGGTCGCGCGGATGCGCGCGCGCTGCTCCGCCGCCAGCTCGGGCAGCCCGAAGACCCAGCCCGGCGCCGTGCGGTGCGCGGTGCTGGCGTCGATCAGGCAGGTGCGCGGGTTGGTCACCAGCGCCGCCGCCTCGCGCGCCGCGTCGTCGGGCAGGCACAGGAAGGCCACGTCGGCGGCATTGAGCAGCCGGGCGCGTTCGGCCGCGTCCTTGCGGCGCTCCGGGTCGATGCTCAGCACCTCGACATCGGCGCGCTGCGCCAGGTACTCGTGGATGCGCAGCCCGGTGGTGCCCTCCTGGCCATCGACAAAAACCACATGCTTCATCTCGGTTCCCGCAGATCCTGTGCTGCTGCGCAGCATACGGCATGCGGGTCCGCTGCGGCCGATCCCGATCGGCACGGCCGTGCCGATGGCCGACAACGCACCGTTGCGGCGAGGCTCATGTCGCGCAGCGACGTGAAGGCGGCGCCAGCCGCCGTGCCGTAGCCATAATCGCCGCATGGTGACCAAGAAACCCAAGGGCCTGGGTCTCGGCCTCGAAGCCCTGCTCGGCCCGAAGGTGGCGACGCGCCGGCCGGCACCACGCCCACCACGCTGCGCCTGTCGCAACTGCACACCGGCCGCTACCAGCCGCGCACGCGCATGGACGAAGGCTCGTTGTACGAGCTGGCCGAAAGCATCAAGAGCCAGGGCGTGATGCAGCCGGTGCTGGTGCGCCCGCTGGCCGGCGGCCGGCGCGGCAGCCAGCGACTACGAGATCATCGCCGGCGAACGGCGTGTGCGCGCGGCCCGGCTGGCCGGTCTGGACGAAGTGCCGGTGCTGGTGAAGGACGTGCCCGACGAGGCCGCCGCGGTGATGGCGCTGATCGAGAACATCCAGCGCGAGGACCTGAACCCGCTGGAAGAAGCGCAGGGCCTGCAGCGCCTGGTCAACGAATTCAAGCTCACGCACGAGCAGGCGGCTGCCGCGGTGGGGCGCTCGCGCAGCGCGGCCAGCAACCTGCTGCGCCTGCTCAACCTGGCCGCGCCGGTGCAGCAGATGCTGATGGCCGGCGACCTGGACATGGGCCATGCGCGCGCGCTGCTGTCGCTGGACAACGCGCAGCAGATCCTGTCGGCCAATGAGATCGTCTCGCGCAAGCTGTCGGTGCGCGATGCCGAGAAGCTGGTCTCGCGTGCGCAGAGCAACGGCCGCCAGTCGCCGCTGCTGCGCGTCAAGAAGGACAAGCCGCGCGACCTGGTGCGCCTGGAAGAACAGCTGGCCGACGCGCTGGCCGCCGCGGTCGAGATCCGCGTGATGCGCAAGACCAAGCGCGGCGAGCAGGGCGAGATCGCCATCGCCTTCGACTCGCTGGACGAGCTGAACGGCCTGCTCGAGAAGCTGGGCGCGACCGAACGCTGAATGCCGTCGCGCCGGCGGGCGCAACAGTCAGTGCCGCCTGCGCTGGGTGCGTCGACTCAGGACTCGAGCGCATTTCGGGCGTGCCCGAGCAGCGCGCCCAAAGGTGTCGAACCCAGTTGCAAGGCGCGGCCATCGCTCGGGCCTTGGCAAGCATTTGCAACGACCGGGCGACTTCGGGCGTGACGAGCGGGCATGAGCGAAGGACTCTCCGCTCTTCAGCCTTGCTGATGCGGCTGACCAGCGCGCGCGTGTAGGCGGCGGTGCCGGCCTGGCCGCCGAGGTCGCCGGTGCGCACCTTGTCGACGTTCAGCGTGTCGTCGATGGCCTTGCGCAGCCGCGCGCCATGTCGCCGAGCTTGCAGTGCTCCAGCATCATGGCCGCGGCCAGCAGCAGCGCGGTCGGGTTGGCCATGTCCTTGCCGGCGATGTCCGGCGCCGAGCCGTGCACGGCTTCGAAGATGGCCGCGTCCTTGCCGATGTTGGCGCCCGGCGCCATGCCCAGCCCGCCGATCAGGCCCGAGACCAGGTCGGACAGGATGTCGCCGAACAGGTTGGTCGTGACCAGCACGTCGAACTGCCAGGGGTTGAGCACCAGCTTCATCGCGCAGGCGTCGACGATGACCGTGTCCATCTCGATGCGGCCCTTGTACTTCTCCTCGTACATCTGCTCGCCGGTTTCCTTGAAGATGCCGGTCAGCGCCTTCATGATGTTGGCCTTGTGCACGATCGTCACCTTCTTGCGGCCGGTGGCGATGGCATGCTCGAAGGCGAACTCCAGGATGTGGCGGCAGCCGGCGCGGGTGTTGATGCCGGTGGCCATGGCCACGGCATGCGGGTCGTCGTCGATCTGCACGTAGTGCTCGTGGCCGATGTACAGGCCTTCGAGGTTCTCGCGCACCACCACCAGGTCGATGTTCGTCGAAGCGCCCGCCGGGCACCAGCGTGCGTGCCGGGCGCAGGTTGGCGTAGAGCTTGAACTCCTCGCGCAGGCGCACGTTGGACGAGCGGTAGCCGCCGCCGGACGGCGTCTCCAGCGGCCCCTTCAGCGCCAGCCGGGTGCGGCGTATGCTGTCCAGCGCGGCGTCGGGCAGCGGGTCGCCCGCGGCCTTGACGCCGGCCAGGCCGGCGACCTGCGGGTCCCAGTCGAAGGGAGCGCCCAGGGCGTCGAGCACGGCCAGGGTGGCGTCGACGATCTCCGGGCCGATGCCGTCGCCGGGAATCAGGGTGGCAGGAATGCGCTGGGTCATGGTGCAGGAGGCGGAAGCAAGAAGCGTGACAGAGCATAGCGCCGACAAGCCTGTGCCAGGCTTACAGCCGGCGTGGCGACCAGTCCAGCACGGCGTCGCGTTGTGCGAAGCACACGGAAATGCCCCTGTTCAAGGCGCGCATGTCAGCGCACAGGGCATGCTCTGCGTTCAAATCACCATCATGGTGGAAGCGTGCACCTGGTAGATGCTGGAACGCGTCTTGCAGGTCCTTCGGGAACTGCACCGCTTTACGGCACTTTCTCCGGCGCTTGCCGCTCTGAACTTTCGACGACGCTGGACGGACAAGACACGACACACTGCCGATAACCGGAAAGCTCTGATGGCGCCCGGGCCCGTACAGCCGGGACTCCATCAGATCTTCCCAGATGGCGAGGGCTATGTTGCCGCTCGACATCTTCCTGAACCAGGAGGTTATTTTGGACGTCATCAGCAACTTCACCGCCCGCTTCGAGCGCAGTCGCGAGGAGGAACTGTCCCTCGAGGACTACCTCGCCGAATGCAAGCGCAACCCGCTGGCCTATGCCACCGCCGCCGAGCGCATGCTCAAGGCCATCGGCGAGCCGAAGGCCATCGACACCCGCAACGACCCGCGGCTGTCGCGCATCTTCGCCAACAAGGTCATCAAGGTCTACCCGGCCTTCGCCGAGTTCTACGGCATGGAAGACGCCATCGAGCAGGTGGTCAGCTACTTCCGCCATGCCGCGCAGGGCCTGGAAGAGAAGAAGCAGATCCTCTACCTGCTGGGCCCGGTGGGCGGCGGCAAGAGCAGCATCGCCGAGCGGCTGAAGCAGCTGATGCAGGACGTGCCCTTCTATGCCATCAAGGGCTCGCCGGTGAACGAGTCGCCGCTGGGCCTGTTCGACCTGGCCGAGGACGGGCCGATCCTCGAATCGGAGTACGGCATTCCGCGCCGCTACCTGAACCGCATCCTCAGCCCCTGGGCGGTGAAGCGGCTCGAAGAATTCGGCGGCGACATCCGCAAGTTCAAGGTGGTCAAGCGCCATCCCAGCATCCTCAAGCAGGTGGGCATCGCCAAGACCGAGCCGGGCGACGAGAACAACCAGGACATCAGCTCGCTGGTCGGCAAGGTCGACATCCGCAAGCTCGAGACCTACGCCCAGGACGACCCCGACGCCTACAGCTACTGCGGCGGCCTGTGCCTGGCCAACCAGGGCCTGCTGGAGTTCGTCGAGATGTTCAAGGCGCCGATCAAGGTGCTGCACCCGCTGCTGACGGCCACGCAGGAAGCCAACTTCAAGGGCACCGAAGGCTTCGGCGCGATCCCCTTCGACGGCATCGTGCTGGCGCACAGCAACGAAAGCGAGTGGAAGACCTTCCGCAACAACAAGAACAACGAGGCCTTCCTCGACCGCATCTACATCGTCAAGGTGCCGTACTGCCTGCGCGTCAGCGAAGAGATCAAGATCTACGAGAAGCTGCTGCGCGGCAGCTCGCTGGCCGAGGCCACCTGCGCGCCGGGCACGCTGAAGATGATGAGCCAGTTCGCCATCCTGACGCGGCTGAAGGAGCCGGAGAACAGCAGCCTGTTCAGCAAGATGCTGGTCTACGACGGCGAGAACCTGAAGGACACCGACCCGCGCGCCAAGAGCTACCAGGAGTACCGCGACTACGCCGGCGTCGACGAAGGCATGAGCGGCGTGTCCACGCGCTTCGCCTTCAAGATCATCTCCAAGGTCTTCAACTTCGACAGCACCGAAGTCGCCGCCAACCCGGTGCACCTGATGTACGTGCTGGAGCAGCAGATCCAGCGCGAGCAGTTCCCGCCCGAGCTGGAGCAGAAGTACACCGCCTTCATCAAGGAGCACCTGGCGCACGCGCTATGCCGAGTTCATCGGCAAGGAGATCCAGACCGCCTACCTGGAAAGCTACAGCGAGTACGGCCAGAACATCTTCGACCGCTACGTCACCTATGCCGACTACTGGATCCAGGACCACGAGTACCGCGACACCGACACCGGCGAGGTCTTCGACCGCAGCAGCGCTGAACGCCGAGCTGGAGAAGATCGAGAAGCCCGCCGGCATCGCCAACCCGAAGGACTTCCGCAACGAGATCGTCAACTTCGTGCTGCGCGCGCGTGCCAACAACGCCGGCAACAACCCGCTGTGGACCAGCTACGAGAAGCTGCGCACGGTGATCGAGAAGAAGATGTTCTCCAACACCGAGGAGCTGCTGCCGGTGATCAGCTTCAACGCCAAGGCCAGCGCCGACGAGGCCAAGAAGCACGAGGACTTCGTCACCCGCATGGTCGCCAAGGGCTACACGCCCAAGCAGGTGCGGCTGCTGTGCGAGTGGTACCTGCGCGTCAGCAAGAGCAGCTGATGGCCCTGCAAAGCATCATCGACAGGCGCCTGGCCGGCAAGAACAAGTCGGTCGGCAACCGCGAGCGCTTCCTGCGCCGCCACAAGGAGCAGGTGCGCGAGGCCGTCAAGCGCGCCATCGACGGGCGCAGCATCCGCGATGTCGAGCGCGGCGAGGAAGTGCACATCCCGAAGAAGGACCTGAACGAGCCGGTCTTCGGCCATGGCTCGGGCGGCATCCGCGAGGTGGTGCACCCGGGCAACAAGGACTTCATCCGCGGCGACCGCATCGAGCGGCCCAAGGGCGGTGGCGGCCAGGGCAGCGGCAAGGGCGAGGCCAGCGATTCCGGCGAAGGCGAGGACGACTTCGTCTTCCAGCTGAGCAAGGAAGAGTTCATGCAGGTCTTCTTCGAGGACCTGGCGCTGCCCAACCTGGTGCGCACGCAGCTGGCCGAAACGCCCGAATGGAAGAGCCAGCGCGCCGGCTACAGCAGCGACGGCACGCCGAACAACCTGCACGTGGTGCGCTCGATGCGCGGCGCCATCGGCCGGCGCATCGCCATCGGCGCCGGCTCGCGCGCCGAAGTGCGCGAGATGGAAGAAGAGCTCGACGAGCTGCAGCGCGAGCCGAAGACCGACGCTGCGTGCTGGCGCGCATCAAGGAGCTGGAAGCCGCGATTGCCGCGCTGCGCGCACGCATCGCGCGCATCCCCTACCTGGACCCGATCGACCTGCGCTACCGCAGCCGCATCCGCGTGCCGGTGCCCACCAGCAAGGCGGTGATGTTCTGCCTGATGGACATCTCCGGCTCGATGGACGAGGCGCGCAAGGACCTGAGCAAGCGCTTCTTCATCCTGCTGTACCTGTTCCTGACGCGGCACTACGAGAAGATCGACCTGGTCTTCATCCGCCACCACACGCAGGCGCAGGAGGTCAACGAGGAAGACTTCTTCCACGCCCGCGAAACCGGCGGCACGGTGGTGAGCAGCGCGCTGGTGCTGATGGAAGAGATCATCCGCGAGCGCTACTCGCCCAGCGAGTGGAACATCTACGGCGCGCAGGCCAGCGACGGCGACAACTGGCACCACGACAGCGGCCGCTGCCGCGAGCTGCTCAGCGACAAGCTGCTGCCGCTGTGCCGCTACTACGCCTATGTGCAGGTGGCCGAGGAAGAGCAGAACCTGTGGGACGAATACGCCCAGCTGCCGCCGCTGCACGCGCACTTCGCGATGCGCAAGGCGACCAGCGCCGACCAGATCTACCCGGTGTTCCGCGACCTGTTCAAGAAGGAAGGGGCGAAGGCCGCATGAGCGCAGTTCTGAAGAATCCGCTGAGCGAGCCGCTGCCGTTGAAGGAGCGGCCGGCGGTGCCGCTGCCCGGCCCGAGCGACTGGTCCTTCGAGCTGATCGAGCAGTACCACAAGGTCATCCGCGACACGGCCGAGCGCTTCGGCCTGGACACCTACCCGAACCAGCTGGAGATCATCACCGCCGAGCAGATGATGGACGCCTACGCCAGCGTGGGCATGCCGGTGAACTACCGCCACTGGAGCTACGGCAAGGAGTTCATCGCCACCGAGAAGAACTACAAGCGCGGCCACATGGGCCTGGCCTACGAGATCGTCATCAACTCCAACCCCTGCATCAGCTACCTGATGGAGGAGAACACGATGGCGATGCAGGCGCTGGTCATCGCGCATGCCGCCTACGGCCACAACAGCTTCTTCAAGGGCAACTACCTGTTCCGCATGTGGACCGATGCGGCGTCGATCATCGACTACCTGGTCTATGCCAAGAACTACGTCGCCGAATGCGAAGAGCGGCACGGCCTGGACGCGGTGGAAAGCTTCCTCGACAGCTGCCACGCGCTGCAGAACCACGGCGTCGACCGCTACCGCCGCCCCAGCCGCAAGAGCCTGGCGCAGGAGCTGGCCGAGCGCAAGGACCGCGAGGCCTATGCGCAGGCGCAGGTCAACGACATGTGGCGCACGCTGCCCAAGCGCGCCGAGAAGGCCGAGGAGGCGTCCGGCACGCGCCGCTTCCCCGAAGAGCCGCAGGAGAACCTGCTGTACTTCATCGAGAAGAACGCGCCGCTGCTCGAACCCTGGCAGCGCGAGATCGTGCGCATCGTGCGCAAGGTGGCGCAGTACTTCTATCCGCAGCGCCAGACGCAGGTGATGAACGAAGGCTGGGCCACCTTCTGGCACCACAAGCTGCTGAACCAGATGTACGACGACGGCTTCCTCACCGACGGCGTGATGATCGAATGGCTGAAGTCGCACACCAACGTGGTCTACCAGCCGCCGGTGGGGCACCGCGCCTACAGCGGCATCAACCCCTATGCGCTGGGCTTTGCGATGTACACCGACCTGAAGCGCATCTGCGAGGAGCCCACCGACGAGGACCGCCAGTGGTTCCCCGAGATCGCCGGCACGCCCTGGCTGCCGGCGCTGGACCAGGCGATGCGCAACTACAAGGACGAGAGCTTCGTCGGCCAGTTCCTGAGCCCGAAGCTGATGCGCGAGCTGCGCCTGTTCGCCATCGTCGACGACGAGAAGCAGGAAGAGCTGGAGGTCTCGGCGATCCACGACGACAGCGGCTACAAGCGCGTGCGCGAATCGCTGGCGCGGCAGTACGACCTGGGCTCGCGCGAGCCCAACATCCAGGTGTGGAACGTCAACCTGCGCGGCGACCGTTCATTGACGCTGCGTCACTTCCAGCACAACAACCGCCCGCTGCACGACACCGCCAACGAGGTGCTGAAGCATGTGGCGCGGCTGTGGGGCTTCGGCGTGCAGCTGGAAAGCGTCAACGCCGCGGGCGACGTCAGCAAGCGCTGGAGCCTGCCGGGTCCGGCGGCCTGAGCGCCGGCTCTCAGCGGCCTTTCAACAGTTCGCTGACAAAGCGCACCGGGATCGCGTAGCTGATGCCCGAAGGGTGGGAGATCGCCGTCTCCTTGCTGCCCTTGACCAGCACCATGTTGATCACGGCGATCACCTTGCCGGACTCGACCTCCAGCACCGGCCCCCCACTGTTGCCTGGGTACGCCGTCGCATCCAGCTGGTAGATGTCGAAGCTGCCCTGGCGCAGTCGATTGATGGCCTGCGAGTTGAGCGACTGCGACGTCGGCGCGGGCAGCGCAATGGCGGTGATCGACGAGACGATGCCGCGATGGGTCACCGGCGTGAAGCCCAGTGCCCCGCCGATCGGAAAGCCGATGATCGCCACGGCGGCACCTTCGCGCGCGCGCGGCTCGTCTGCCAACGGCAAGGCGGGCAGCGGTGCGCCGTCGATGCGCAGCAACGCCAGATCGTGCTCGCGGTCGAGCCCGAGCAGCGTGGCAGCCCGCCCGGCCGTGGCGCTGCCGCCCGCTTGCGTGGGCACGACGACGACCAGGCTGCCTTCGGAGCCGCCCGGCGGAATGACCTCGGGCAAGCACATGCGCGTTGGTCACCACGAAGTTGCCCGTGCCGACCACGAAGCCGCTGCCGCGAAACGCGAACCGGGGGCTGCTGGTGGGGCTGAAGACGCCGACCGCCACGACGGACGGCTTGGCCGCGACGATCAGCTCCTCGAGACCCGCCCGTGCCGGCACGCGCGCCAAGGGCCAACAGCGCGGGCAGGCGTCCAAGAAACCAGGAGCCTTCGTCGACGCAGATCGACCTCGGTACCCGGCCGCGACCCCGATGGCCGCTCACAGCGTAAAGATCTTGCCTGGGTTCATGATGTTCTTCGGGTCGAGCGCGCGCTTGATCTGCCGCATCATCTCCACCGCGCCGGCGCCGGCCTCGTCGACCAGGAAGCCCATCTTGTGCAGGCCGATGCCGTGCTCGCCGGTGCAGGTGCCTTCCAGCGCGATCGCGCGCTGCACCATGCGCAGGCTCATGCCTTCGGCCAGCTCGCGCTGCGCCGGGTCGCCGTCCTTCACCAGGTAGGCCAGGTGGAAGTTGCCGTCGCCGACATGGCCGACGATGTAGTACGGCAGCCCCGAGGCATCGGCCTCGGCCACCGACGCGTCGATGATCTCGGCCAGCCGCGAGATCGGCACGCAGGTGTCGGTGGTCACGGTGCGGCAGCCGGGGTTGGTCTGCATGCCGGCGAAGTAGGCCTTGTGCCGCGCGGTCCACAGCCGCGTGCGCTCCTCCGGCGTGCTGGCCCACTCGAAGTCCTCGCCGCCCATCTCGGAGGCGATGGCCTGCACCGTCTCGGCCTGCTCCTTGACGCTGGCCGCGCTGCCGTGGAACTCCATCAGCAGCATCGGCGACTCGCGCAGCCCGAGCTTGCTCTGCGCGTTGACCGCGCGCACCGCATTCACGTCGAGCAGCTCGCAGCGCGCGATCGGCACGCCCACCTGCGTCAGCTGGATGGTGGCGTCGACCGCGCCGGCGATGTCCTTGAAGTGGCAGATCGCCGCGCTCACCGCCTCGGGCAGCGGGTACAGCTTCAGCGTCACCTCGGTGATCACGCCCAGCGTGCCCTCGCTGCCGACGAACAGCCGCGTCAGGTCGTAGCCGGCCGAGGACTTCTTGGCGCGCGTGCCGGTGCGGATGACCTCGCCGCTGGCGGTGACCACGGTCAGCCCGAGCACGTTCTCGCGCATCGTGCCGTAGCGCACGGCGTTGGTGCCGCTGGCGCGCGTGGCCGCCATGCCGCCCAGGCTGGCGTTGGCGCCGGGGTCGATGGGGAAGAACAGCCCCGTGTCCTTGATCTCGCGGTTCAGCTGCTCGCGCGTCACGCCGGCCTGCACCGTCACCGTCAGGTCCTCGGGGTTCAGGCGCACGATCTTCGTCATGCCGACACATCGACGCTGACACCGCCCTGCACCGCCAGCAGGTGGCCTTCCAGCGACGAGCCGGTGCCGTAGGGAATCACCGGCACCGCATGTTCGTCGGCCAGGCGCAGCACCGCCGCCACCTCGTCGGTGCTTTCGCAGAACACCACCACCTCCGGCGGCGTCACCGGGTAGGGCGATTCGTCGCGGCCGTGCTGCTCGCGCACCGCGGCGGCGGTGGAGCAGCGTGTGCCGAAGCGCTGCTGCAGCGCGGCCAGCATCGCGGCGGGCACCAGCCGCGGCTCGAAGGCGGGCCACACATGGGCGGGAACGGGTGCGTTCATGGTGTGCTCTCCTTCGGCTGCGGGGATCCGCGATTCTAGGCAGCGCCGGCTTCTCGTGCACCGAGGCGGGGCCTGCGCTGAACAGGCGCAAACTGCAGGCTGGCGGCCCGCATTTCGCGGCTTGGCCAGTGCTGCTGCAGTGCGAAGATGTGCCATCGCCTGACCACGCCCACACACCATGGCAGCTCGAAGAATCATCCCCGATCGCGGCGAGTTCATCGATGCCTTGCGCGTGCTGCGCAAGGGCCGTGTGCTGGTGCGGGTCAGCGACATCAGCGGTGGCTGCGTGCTCGACGGAGCGCCGCTGTACAGCGCCCACCGCACGCTCATCGACTACGGACTGATCCGTGAGTTCGACAACCCGCAGGGCTTTCCCAGCGTGCGCTACTACCGGCTCAGCGAGCGCGGCCGCGACTTTGCCGACCGCGCCTGCGAGAACTGGCGCCAGCGTCCGCTGCTGCAGCGCCTGGCGGTGCGCCTGGCCGGCTGAACGGAGTGCGGCCCCGTTCCCTCCTGAGGCGCTCAGAAACCGACGCTCGTGTTGGGCACGTCCACGCGGATCAACGGCCGGCGCAGCGCCCCCGCGGCGGCGCGCGCATAGCTGTCGGCCCAGGCCGCGTCCGCAAAGCCCGTTGCGCCCGCCGCTTCGGCGATGGCCAGCACCTTGTCCGCGAACAGCACCTTGCCGGTGGGCCGGATGGCCACGCATTCCAGGCGCGGTGAACTCACGATCCAGCCAAGCGCTGGCGTCGTCCAGCGCCATCGGCTCGGCGGTGCGCAGGCTGATGTCGTCGATAGCCGCGAACTTGACGATCACGTCTTGTCGCATGGCGCACCCGTCGGTCGGTTCGCAGTCGGCAAGCCTAGCAGCGTTGCCGCGCCGCGGACCTGATGCGCATCAAGGCATTCGGCGCAGCGGGCACAATCCGCCGCCATGGGACAACGTCTGACACAGATCGCCACCCGCACCGGCGACGACGGCAGCACCGGCCTCGGCGACGGCACGCGCGTGCCCAAGGACCACCTGCGCGTCATGGCCATGGGCGACGTCGACGAGCTCAATTCCGGCCTCGGCGTGCTGCTGGCCGAGCCGCTGCCCGACGACGTGCGCGAGCTGCTGGTGACCATCCAGCACGAGCTGTTCAACCTGGGTGGCGAACTGTCGATCCCCGGCTACCAGCTGCTCAAGTCGGCCGCGGTGCTGCGCCTGGACGAGGCGCTGGAACACTACAACGCGCAGCTGCCGCGCCTGAAGGAGTTCATCCTGCCGGCCGGCACGCGCAGCGCGGCGCTGGCCCATGTCAGCCGCACGGTGGCGCGTCGTGCCGAGCGCTCGCTGGTGGCGCTGAGCGGCCACGAGACGGTGAACGAGGCGCCGCGCCAGTACCTCAACCGCCTGAGCGACCTGATGTTCGTGCTGGCGCGCGTGCTCAATCGAGCCAACCTCGACGGCCTGGGCGGCGACGACGTCTACTGGCACAGCGAGCGCCTGGCTCGCGACGCCGACTGAGGACACGCAGACCTGCCTGCGCAGGTCTGCGTGCTTCATTAGGGGCCGCAGCTCTGCGACAGCGCGGCGCGCAGGCCGACTGATTGCCGCGCCGGCGCCCGCCCGCTGATACCGCGTCCCCTGACGTCCTGCGAGCGCTGGCACGCGTCCTGCTTGATACCGATTGGTATACAAGTACGTGCACCAATATGTCTCCAGGCCCTGGCTCCCGACTTGCCGCCGCGCACCGTGGCGCAGTGGCGCGAGCTCGTCGCCGCAGCCGGTGACCCGCTGCCCTGGCTGGCGCAGTGCCGCTCGGCAGCTCTGGCCAGCGCGGACTTGCACATCTGGATCAGCCAGCCCAGCGACGCGCAATGGCAGGCGCAGATCGCGTTGCTCGGCGAACGTCTGGCCGAGCCGCTCTCGCGAGCCGAACTGGTGCAGCGCTACCCGTTGTTGGGCGTTCCCTTCGCCGCCAAGGACAACATCGACATCGCCGGCGTGCCCACCACGGCCGCGTGCCCGGCCTTCGCCTACATGCCGACTGTCATGCCACCGTGGTGCAGCGGCTGCTGGACGCGGGCGCGCTGTGGCTGGGCAAGACCAACCTCGACCAGTTCGCCACCGGCCTGGTGGGCACACGCTCGCCCTACGGCCGGCCGAGCAGCGCCTTCGATGCCGCGCGCATCAGCGGCGGGTCCAGCTCGGGCTCGGCGGTGGCCGTGGCGCGCGGCCAGGTGGCCTTTGCGCTGGGCACCGACACGGCCGGCTCCGGCCGCGTGCCGGCACTGTTCAACGGGCTGGTCGGCCTGAAGCCCACGCCGGGCCGCGTCAGCACCGCCGGTGTGGTGCCGGCCTGCCGCAGCCTCGACTGCGTGTCGGTGTTCGCGCACGACGTCGACGATGCCGCGCAAGTGCTGGCCGTGCTCGAGGGCGCCGATCCTCTCGACGCCTACAGCGACTTCCTTCCTGGCCCGGCGCGCTGGCGCTGGCCGCTGCGCATCGGCGTGCCGGCCCAGCCCGACTTCTTCGGCGATGCCGGCTACGCGCCGTGCTTCGAGGCCGCGTTGGCGCGCGCGCGCAAACAGGGTCACGCGCTGCTGCCACTCGACTTCGCGCCGCTCTTCGAGGTGGCGGCCCTGCTCTACGACGGCCCCTGGGTGGCCGAGCGGCACAGCACCGTGCGGCAGCTGCTGGCCGAGCGGCCCGAGGCCCTGGACGACACGGTGCGCCGCGTGATCGCGCGAGCCACGACGTTGAGCGCCACGCAGACCTTCGAGGCCATGTACCGGCTGCGCGCGCTGCAGGCGCCAGTTGCGCACGCTGTGGCAAGCAGGTGGACGTGCTGATGGTGCCCACCGCGCCCGGCCATCCGCGCTTCGCCGAGGTGGATGCCGACCCGATGGGCGTGAACTGCGCGGCTGGGCACCTACACCAACTTCGTCAACCTGCTGGGCTGGAGCGCGCTGGCCCTGCCCGAGGGCCGCACGACGACCGGCCTGCCGTTCGGCCTGACCTTCATCGGCGCGGGTGGCGCCGACGTGGCGCTGCTCGACCTGGCGCGGCGCTGGCAGGGCCTGGGCGCTGCGCCGGCCGGTGCCGCCGCGCCGGCGGTGCAGCCCTCGCTGCCCATCGCCGTGGTCGGCGCGCATCTGTCGGGCCTGCCGCTGAACGGCCAGCTGGTGGAGCGCGGCGCCGTGCTGCGCGAACGCACGCGCACCGCGCCGCACTACCGGCTGTTCGCCCTGCCCGACACGCGCCCGCCCAAGCCCGGCCTGCAGCGCGTGTCCGAGGGTGGCGCCGCCATCGAACTCGAGGTCTGGGACATGCCGCAAGACCAGCTCGGCTCGTTTCTTGCACTGATCCCGCCACCACTGTGCCTGGGTTCGGTGCAGCTGGCCGACGGCCGCCACGTGCACGGCTTCCTGTGCGAGGCGCATGCCCTCGCCGGGGCGCGCGACATCAGTGCCTTCGGCGGCTGGCGCGCCTACCTCGCCGCCCTCTGACCCCTGGAGCAAGCATGGATCGACGCGACTTCCTCTCCGGCACCGCCGCTCTCGGCGTGCTGCCCCTGGCCGCACAGGCGCAGACGCGTCCCAAGGACGTGCTCCTCGTCGCCAACGAATTCGGCCCGAATTCGCTCGACATCCACACCGTCGGCGCGAACCGGCCCAGCTACGGCGTCAGCTGGCTGGTCTACGACCGGCTGTTGACCTATGGCAAGCGCACGCTGAGCGATGGACGGATCGCCTACGACCGCAACAAGCTCGAGCCCGAGCTGGCCGAAAGCTGGTCGATGGCGCCCGACGGCAATTCGGTCACCTTCAAGCTGCGCAACAACGCCAGGTTCCACGACGGCACACCGGTCACGGCCAAGGACGTGAAGTGGAGCTTCGACCGCGCCGTCACCGTCGGCGGCTTCCCTACCTTCCAGATGGCCGCCGGCTCGCTGGAAAAGCCCGAGCAGTTCGAGGTGGTGGACGAGCACACCTTCCGCGTCAAGTTCATCCGCAAGGACAAGCTGACGATGAACGACCTGGCCGTGCCGGTGCCCTGCGTCTTCAACAGCGAGCTGGTGAAGAAGAACGCCACCGCCGCCGACCCCTGGGGCCTGGTCTGGACGCGCAACAACACCGCCGGCGGCGGCGCCTACAAGGTCGAGGCCTTCCGCCCGGGCCAGGAAATCGTCTACGTGCGTTATGACGAATGGAAGAGCGGCCCGTTGCCCAAGCTGCGGCGCATCGTGCAGCGCGACGTGCCGAATGCCGGCAACCGTCGCGCGCTGCTGGTCAAGGGCGACATCGACATGACCTACGACCTGCCGCCCAAGGACTTCGCCGAGCTCAGCGAAGACAAGGCTGGCATCAAGGTGGCGTCGATGCCGATCGAGAACGCCATGCTGTACCTCGGCATGAACACCACCAGGCCACCCTTCGACAACCCGAAGATCCGCCAGGCGGTCGCCTATGCGCTGCCCTACGACAAGATCTACGAAAACGCCTTCTACGGCCGTGCCGCCAAGCTCTACGGCGGCAGCAACCCGGTGAAGAGCATCGCCTGGCCGCAGCCCACCGGCTACCGCACCGACATCGCCAAGGCCAAGGCGCTGATGGCCGAGGCCGGCGTGGCCAACGGCTTCGAGACCACGCTCAGCTTCGACCTGGGCGGCGCCACCGTCGGCGAGCCGGCGGCGGTGCTGACGCAGGAGGCGCTGGCCGCCATCGGCATCAAGGCGCAGATCAACAAGATCCCCGGCGCCACCTGGCGCGCCGCGCTGCTGAAGAAGGACATGCCGATGATCCTCAACCGCTTCGGCGGCTGGCTCGACTACCCGGAGTACTTCTTCTTCTGGTGCTACCACGGGCAGAACGCGGTGTTCAACACCATGAGCTACCAGAACCCCAAGCTCGACAAGCTGATCACCAACGCGCGCTTCGCCGAGAACAAGTCGATCTACGACTCGTCGGTGCGCGAAATGATCCAGCTGGCCTACGACGAGGTGCCGCGCATCCCGCTGTTCCAGCCGTCGATGGACGTGGCCATGCAGAAGGACGTGATGGGCTACCAGTACTGGTTCCATCTGCAGCCCGACTACCGGCAGATCTACAAGGCTTGAGCATGGACCACGGCGCCTACATCGATGCCGCGGCGGCTACGTTGGGGCTGTGCCTGACGCAGGAGCAGCGCAAGGGCGTGGCGCTGTACTTCGACCTGGCAGCGTCGATGGCCGCCCTGGTGCAGGGCCTGCCGCTGACACCCGCCGACGAGTCCGGCAACGTCTTCGTGCCGGTGGCGCCGCAGGTGCACGAATGAACGCCAGCAGCGCCGTCGCCATCGCCGCCAGCGTGCGCGAAGGCCGTGCCACGGCCGCCGACAGCGTGCAGCAGGCGCTGCAGCGCATTGCCGCCACCGACAGCCGAGTCAACGCATTCACCAGCGTGCTCGCCGAGCGCGCGCTGAAGCGCGCGCAGGCCGTGGACGCGAGCCCGCGGCGCGAACGCATGAAGCTCGCCGGTGTGCCCTTCGCGGTGAAGAACCTGTTCGACATCGCCGCGCTGCCCACGCTGGCCGGATCGAAGATCGAACGCGATAGCGCACCGGCCGCCCGCGATGCGGTGCTGGTGCGCCGGCTCGAAGCCGAAGGCGCGGTGCTGGTCGGCGCGCTGAACATGGATGAGTACGCCTACGGTTTTTCCACCGAGAACACGCACTACGGCGCCACGCACAACCCGCACGATCTGACGCGCATCAGCGGTGGTTCCTCCGGCGGTTCGGCCGCGGCGGTGGCTGCCGGGCAGGTGCCGCTGACGCTGGGCAGCGACACCAACGGCTCGATCCGCGTGCCGGCCTCGCTGTGCGGCACCTTCGGGCTGAAGCCCACCTTCGGCCGGCTGCCGCGCACCGGTTCGTATCCGTTTTGCGCCAGCCTGGACCACCTGGGTCCATTCGCACGCAGCGTGGCCGATCTGGCGCTGGCCTACGACTTGATGCAGGGCCCCGACGCGCACGATCCGGCCTGCGCGCAGCGCGACATCGAGCCGGTGTCGCCGCTGCTCGAACGCGGCGCCGCAGGCCTGCGCGTGGCCGTGCTCGGCGGCTGGTTCCGCGAGATGGCGCTGGCCGAGGCGCTGGCCGCCGTCGATGCAGTGGCGCAGGGCTTGAACACGACCCGGCTGGTCGAGCTGCCCGAAGTGGCGCGCGCGCGCGCCGCGGCCTTCATCGTCACGGCCGGAGAAGGCGGCGCGCTGCACCTGGACGACCTGAGCAAGCGCGCCAACGACTTCGACCCGATGACCCGCGACCGCTTCCTCGCCAACGCGCTGGTGCCTGCGGCGTGGGTGGTGCAAGCGCAGCGCGTGCGCCACTGGTTCGCGCGGCGCGTGGCGCGGGTCTTCGAGACGGTGGACGTGCTGATCGCGCCGGCCACGCCCTGCACCGCACCGGTCATCGGCACGCGAATGGCTCGAAATCAACGGCCAGCGCCTGCCGTCGCGCGCCAGCATGGGGCTGCTGACGCAGCCGATCTCCTGCATCGGCCTGCCGGTGGCGACCGTGCCGCTGTGGGGCATGAACCCCGCGGCGCCGCAGTTGCCGATCGGCGTGCAGCTGATCGCCGCGCCCTGGCGCGAAGACCACTGCCTGCGTGTCGCCGCAGCATTCGAGGCGCAGGGCTTGTGCAGCGCGCCGGTGGCGGGAGGGCTGTGAGCATGGACTTCAACCGCCCCGAAGTGCTGGCCGAACTGACCGCCGCCTTCGCGCGCTACGAGGACGCGCTGGTGAACAACCGCGTCGAGGTGCTCGACGCGCTGTTCTGGGACAGCGCGCAGACGGTGCGCTACGGCGTCAACGAGAACCTGTACGGCATCGACGCGATCCGCGATTTCCGCAACGCGCGCCCGGCCGTCGGGCTGGCGCGCACGCTGCAGCGCACCGTCATCACCACCTACGGCGACGACTTCGGCACCGCCATGACCGAGTTCCAGCGCGAGGGCGGCGACAAGCTGGGCCGCCAGAGCCAGACCTGGTGCCGCATCGACGGCCGCTGGTTGGTGGTCGCGGCGCACGTGAGCCTGATTTCCACCTGAGACCCCTTCACTTCACCGAGGAGCCTGACCATGAGCCAAGACCTTTCGACCCTTGCCCGCCGCCGCCTGCTGGCCGGCAGCGCCCTGGCCGGCGCCTCGCTGGCGCTGCCCGGCGCGTTGCGCAGCGCCTTCGCGCAGACACCCGTGACCATGGGCGTGATCTACGTCGGCCCGCGCAGCGACTTCGGCTACAACCAGGCGCAGGCCCAGGCCGCCGCGGCGATGAAGAAGCTGCCCGGCGTCAAGGTCATCGAAGAAGAGAACGTGCCCGAGACCGCGGCCGTGCAGAAGACGATGGAAGCCATGATCAACCAGGACAAGGCCGGGTTGATCTTCGCCACCAGCTTCGGCTACTTCGACCCGCACATGCTGAAGATGGCCGAGAAGTACCCGAAGGTGCGCTTCGCCCACTGCGGCGGCATGTGGACCGATGGCAAGCACCCGAAGAACGCCAGCAGCTACTTCGGCTACATCGACGAATGCCAGTACCTGGCGGGCGTGGTCGCCGGCTACACCAGCAAGACCAAGAAGCTGGGCTTCATCGCCGCCAAGCCGATCCCGCAGGTGCTGCGCAACATCAACGCCTTCACGATGGGCGCGCGCAGCGTCGACCCGAGCATCACCACACGCGTCATCTTCACCGGCGAATGGTCGATGCCGGTGAAGGAGGCCGAAGCCGCCAGCAGCCTGATCGACCAGGGCGTGGACGTGCTCACCTGCCACGTCGACAGCCCGAAGGTGGTGGTCGAGACTGCAGAGAAGCGCGGCATCTATTCCAGCGGTTACCACGCCAGCCAGGCCGCGCTGGCGCCCAAGGGCTACCTGACCGGCGCCGAATGGGACTGGAGCACGCCCTACACCGCGCAGATCAAGGCGCTGCAGAGCGGTGCGCCGCAGCCCAACCTGTTGCGCGGCGGGCTGAAGGAAGGCTACGTGAAGATGTCCGCCTACGGACCGGCGGTGGGCGACCCGGCCAAGAAGAAGGCCGACGAGATCAAGGCCGCGATGATGAAGGGTGGCTTCGTCATCTTCAAGGGCGCGCTGAAGGACAACAAGGGCAACGTCGTCATCGCCGCCGGCAAGGGCATCGACCAGTTCGACCCCGAGCTGGAGAAGATGAACTACCTGGTCGAAGGCGTGATGGGTTCGATCCCGGCTGAAGGCCCGGCGCCGCGATGAACACCCTTGCGGTCCCCATGGCCGGCGCGCCGCAGCCGGCTGCACCGTCGCTGAGCGAACGGCTCGGCGGCGTGGCCGACGCGCTGCTGCCGGCCGCGGCGGCGCTGCTCATCACCGTGCTGCTGTTCTCGGCGGCGGTGGCGCTGGCCGGCTTCGACCCGCTCGAGGTCTGGGGCCTGATCGTGATGGGCGGCTTCGGCGATGCCTTCGCCTGGCAGAACACGCTGCAGCGCGCCGCGCCGCTGATCCTCACCGGCCTGGCGGTGGCGCTGCCGGCGCAGGCCGGGCGCGTGATCATCGGCGCCGAAGGGGCGCTGGTGCTGGGCGGGCTGGCGGCAGCGGCGCTGGGCACGCTGCTGTCGGCGCAGGCGCCGCCGCTGGTGGTGTGGCCGCTGATGGCGCTGGCCGGCATGTTGGTCGGTGGCGTCTGGATCGGCATCGTCGGCTGGCTGCGCGAGAAGCGTGAGGTCAACGAGACCATCGCCAGCCTGCTGATGAGCTTCATCGCCATCGCGCTGTTCAACCAGTGCGTGGAAACCGTGCTGCGCGATCCGGCCAGCCTGAACAAGCCATCGACCAAGCCGCTGCCCGACGCCTTCCTGCTGCCTGCGATGCCGGGGCTGGACGTGCACTGGGGCCTGGGAGTGGGCATCGTCGTCGCACTCATCGCCTGGACGGTGGTCAAGCTCACGCCGCTGGGGCTGTCGCTGCGCGTGGCCGGCGGCAACCCGCGCACCGCCCTCGGTGTCGGCCTGCCGGTCGCCTGGCTGACCATCGGCGCCTGCGCCGCAGGCGGTGCCTGCGCCGGCCTGGCCGGTGCGGTGGAAGTGGCGGCGGTGCACGGCGCAGCCAACGCGTCGCTGATCGCCGGTTACGGCTACAGCGGCATCCTCATCGCCTTCGCCGCGCGCTTCTCCCCTGCCGGCGTGGTGCCGGTGGCGATCCTGGTCGGCGGCATCGCCGCCAGCGGCAGCCTGCTGCAGCGCCGCCTGGGCCTGCCCGATGCGTCGGTGACGGTGCTGCTGGGCTTCGCCTTCGTGGCCCTCATCGGCTGCGAAACGCTGCGCGGCCGCAGCTTCTTCCGCAAGGGCTGAACATGGATACGACGACACTCGGCTGGTGGGGCGTGCCGCTGGCGATCCTCGGCGGTGCGATTCGTGTCGGCACGCCGCTGCTGTGGGTCAGCCTGGGCGAGACGGTGACCGAGAAGGCCGGGCGCATCAACCTCGGCCTCGAAGGCACGCTGCTGATGGGCGCGATGACGGCCTATGCGGTGTCGCTGTTCACCGGCAACCCGTGGCTGGGCATCGTCGCCGCGGCCGGGGTCGGCGTGGTCTTCGGCGTGCTGCACGGCGCGCTGTGCAGCCTGACGCGCGTCAACGACACGGCCATGGGCATCGCGCTGATGCTGGCCGGCTCGGGCCTGGCCTTCTGGCTGGGCAAACCGCTGATTCAGCCGAGTGCGCCTGACCTGCCGGCCATCGCGCTCGGTGGCTGGAGCACGCTGCCGGCGGTGCAGGCGGCGCTGGGCATCAACCCGCTGTTCGTCATCGGCGTGGTGCTGGCCTTTGCCGTGCAATGGGCCTTCGGCCACACCCGCGTGGGCCTGAGGCTGCGCGTGGTCGGCGACAGCGAGAACGCGGCGCGCGCCTACGGCCTGTCGCCCAGCGGCTACCGCATCGCCGCCACGGCTTTCGGCGGCGCCTGCGCCGGCGTCGGCGGCGCGTCGCTGTCGCTGGTGTACCCGGGCGCGTGGAGCGAGGCGCTGTCCAGCGGGCAGGGCGTGATGGCGGTGGCGCTGGTCATCTTCGCGCGCTGGGACCCGCGGCGCTGCATCCTCGCCGGGCTGCTGTTCGGCGGCGCCAGCGCCATCAGCCCCGCGCTGCAGGCGATGGGTTATTCGGCGGGCTACTACCTGTTCGGCGCCTTGCCTTACGTTCTGACGCTGGCGCTGCTGATCGGCCTGGGCAAGCCCGGCCCGAGCGACGGCGCGCCGGGTGAACTTGTCGCTTGAACCGGTGAATGACATGACCCACCCCCGTAGCGCCTTCGGCGCTCCCCCTCAAGGGGGCGCCGCCGCGGACCGGCAAAGCCGGATCCGCGGCGGCCGCTCGATGGAACCCAACAGGAGCGTGCGGCTGTGAATACATTCCCCCTGGTCAACGCGAACCCTTATCCCTGGCCCTTCGATGGTGCGGCCACGCCGGCCAACACCGCGCTGGTGATCATCGACATGCAGTTCGACTTCGTCGGCATCGGCGGCTATGTCGATCGCATGGGCTACGACCTGTCGGCGGTGCGCGCGCCGATCGGCCCGATCGCCGCGCTGCTGGCGCGGCGCCCGGTCGCCTGGGCATGACGGTGATCCACACCCGCGAAGGCCACCGTCCCGACCTGAGCGACCTGCCGGCCAACAAGCGCTGGCGCTCGCGCCGCATCGGCACCGATGGTGTCGGCATCGGCGACCCGGGGCCGAACGGCCGCATCCTGGTGCGCGGCGAACCGGGCTGGGACATCGTCCCCGAGCTGGCGCCCGCACCCGGCGAACCGGTCATCGACAAACCCGGCAAGGGCTCGTTCTGCGCCACCGATCTGGAACTGCTGCTCAACCTGCGCGGCATCCGCTACCTGGTGCTCGTGGGGGTGACCACCGACGTGTGCGTGCACACGACCATGCGCGAGGCCAACGACCGCGGCTTCGAATGCCTGATCGTCAGCGATGCCACCGCCGCCACCGACCGCGGCAACCACGACGCGGCGCTGAAGATGGTGACGATGCAGGGCGGCGTATTTGGTGCCGTGGCGTCCTCCTCGCAGCTGCTCGAAGCCTGGGGAGCATGAGATGAGCTTGATCCCGCCGCAGCAGGAACACACCGGCGCCGCCAGCGTCGAGATGCTGCAGTTCAGCAAGCGCTTCGGCGCGCTGCAGGCGCTGGACGACGTGTCGATGACAGTCGAGGCTGGCAGCTTCCACGCGCTGCTGGGCGAAAACGGCGCGGGCAAATCCACGCTGGTCAAGGCGCTGATCGGCTTTTACCGCGCCGACACCGGGGCCGTGATGGTCGACGGCCGCGAGCAATCGATCCACAGCCCGCGCGACGCGGCGGCGCTGGGACTGGGCATGATCTTCCAGCACTTCACCGTGGTGCCCGGCATGACGGTGGCCGAGAACCTGGCGCTGTCGCAGCGCGATCTGGGCGCGGTCATCGACTGGAAGGCCGAGCGCGCGCGCTTGACTGCGTTCATGGCTACCGCGCCCTTTCCGTTGAAGCTGCACGCGCGCGTCGCCGAGCTGGCGGCCGGTGAAAAGCAAAAGCTCGAGATCTTGAAGGCGCTGTACGCGCGCCGCCGCTTCCTGGTGCTGGACGAGCCGACCTCGGTGCTGACGCCGCAAGAGGCCGACGAGGTGCTGGGCCAGATGAAGGCGCTGTGCCAGGCGCAGCAGCTGACGGTGCTGATCATCACGCACAAATTCCGCGAGGTCTTCGGCTTCTGCGACGAGGTCACGGTGCTGCGCCGCGGCCGCCGCACCGGTGCGGCGCGCGTGGCGCAGACCTCGCGCGACGAGCTGGCCGGCTGGATGATGGGCGTCGGCACCGACGAAGTCTCGTCCACCAGCGCGGCAGCCACCGCCGCGGCCGTGGGCACGGCGACGGCCAGCAGTGCCGCGGCCCTGGCCGAGGTGCTGGGCGAGGCCGCACCGGCCCAGCCGGCTGCCGCGCCTTCGGGCACGCCGCGCCTGGCCATCGGCCATCTCAGGGTGGCCGGCGTCGAAGGCCGCTCGGCGGTGGAAGGCCTGACGCTGAACGTCATGCCCGGCGAGATCGTCGGGGTGGCCGGCGTCTCCGGCAACGGCCAGCGCGAGCTGGTGGCCGCTCTGACCGGTGCGCTGCCCATCGCCGGCGGCCATGTCTGGGTCGACGGCCAGCCCTACATTCCCACGCGCAGGATGATGCAACGCCTGAGCGTGCGCAGCCTGCCAGAAGAACCCCTGCACAACGCCTGCGTCGGCAAGCTGGGCGTGGCCGAAAACCTGGCGTTGCGCGGCTTCGACCGCGCGCCCTTGGCGCGTGGGCCGTGGCTGTCGCGCAGCGCGATGCGCGCGCAGGCGCTGGCAAAGATCGCGGCCTTCAAGGTCAAGACGCCGGGGCCGGACGCGCTGATCGAGAACCTGTCCGGCGGCAACGTGCAGCGCGCGGTGCTGGCGCGCGAGCTCGACGGCAACCCGCGGCTGCTGATCGTCGCCAACCCCTGCTTCGGCCTGGATTTCCAGGCCAGCGCCGAGATCCATGCGCGGCTGCGCGCAGCGCGCGACGCCGGCGCCGGTGTGCTGCTGGTCAGCGAAGACCTGGACGAGATCCTGTCGCTGGCCTCGCGCATGGTGGTGCTGTCGCACGGCCATGTCGGCCTGGAATGTCCGACGGCGAATGCCGACATCTCGGCGATCGGTCGCGCCATGGCCGGCGACGCCAAGGAGGCTGCATGAACACGGTGGCGGCGCGTCCCTACCCCTATCGCTTCGACCCGGCGCACACCGCGGTGTTGCTGATCGACATGCAGCGCGATTTCCTCGAACCCGGCGGCTTCGGCGCGATGCTGGGCAACGACGTGACCACCTTGCAGCGCATCGTGCCGGCCTGCCGGCAGCTGCTGGCGCTCGCGCGCAGGCATGGCCTGCACGTCATCCACACGCAGGAGGCACATGACCCGCAGCTGGCCGACTGCCCGCCGTCGAAGAAGGCGCGCGGTGGGCTGAGTTGCGGCATCGGTGACAAAGGCCCGCTCGGCCGTGTGCTGGTCATCGGTGAAGCCGGCGCTGACTTCGTGGCCGAGCTGCAGCCCGAACCCGGCGACACGGTGCTGCGCAAGCCGGGCAAGGGTGCCTTCCATGCCACCGGGCTGGACGCGCTGCTGCATGCCAAGGGCATCACCCACCTGCTGATCGGCGGCGTCACCACCGAGGTCTGCGTGCAGACGACGATGCGCGAGGCCAACGACCGCGGCTACGAATGCCTGCTGGTGCAGGACTGCGCGGCCAGCTACTTCCCCGCTTTCCACGAAGCGGTGGTGGAGATGGTGGTGGCGCAGGGCGGCATCGTCGGCTGGGCGGCGCCGCTGGCGGCGGTGCAGGCTGCCCTCCAGGAGTCCGCCGCGGCGCAGGCCGCGTAGCACCCACAGGTTGCCAAAGTGCTGCGCATCGTGCTGTCACGCCTGCTGGCGTCGCTGCCGAACCTGGCGGGTGTGGTGGTCGTCACTTTCATCCTGACGCGCGCGCTGCCCGGCGACCCGGCTGCCTACTTTGCCGGCGCGGCGGCCACGCAGGAAGCGATCGCCCAGGTGCGCAGCCAGCTCGGCCTGGACAAGCCGCTGCTGGAGCAGTTCTTCCTCTACGTGGCCGCGCTGACGCGCGGCGACATGGGGCTGTCGCTGACCACCGGGCAGCCGGTGGCGCAGGAGCTGCTGGCGCGGCTGCCGGCGTCGCTGGAGATGGTCTTCCTCGCGTTGCTGCTGGCCTGCGCCATCGCGTTGCCGCTGGGCGTGCTGGCGGCGACACGCCCCGGCAGCTGGATCGACCAGCTGTGCCGGCTGGTCACCACCGCCGGCGTGTCGCTGCCGACCTTCTTCACCGGGCTGCTGCTGGCCTATGTGTTCTATTTCCTGCTCGGCTGGGCGCCGTCGCCGATGGGCCGGCTCGACCCGATGTTCTCGCCGCCGCCCACGGCCACCGGGCTGTACCTGGTGGACACGGCGCTGGCCGGCGATGCCGGGCTGTGGTGGGCCAGCCTGAAGCAGCTGATCCTGCCGGTGCTGACCATGGCCATCTTCGTACTGGCACCGATCGCGCGCATGACGCGCGCGTCGATGCTGCAGGTGCTGTCGGCCGACTTCATCCGCACCGCGCGCGCCAGTGGCTTGTCCAGCGCGACCGTGCTCATCACCTACGCGCTGCGCAACGCGCTGCTGCCGGTGGTGACGACGCTCGGCATGGTCTTCGGCTTCATGCTCGGCTCGAGCGTCATCGTCGAGAAGGTCTTCGGCTGGCCCGGCGTGGGCAGCTATGCCATCGACGCGCTTACCGCCAGCGACTACGCGCCGGTGCAGGGTTTCGTGCTGGCAATGGGTGTTCTGTTCGTGCTGCTCAACCTGGCCGTGGATGTGCTGTACGGCCTGATCGACCCGCGCATGACAGTGACCTCATGAACAACACCTGGAAGCACGTGCGCCACGTGCTCGGCGAGAACCCGGTGACGATGCTGGCGATGGCGCTGTTCATGCTGTTCGTGCTGATGGCCATCTTCGGCCCGTCGCTCGTGCCTTACGACCCGCTGGCCAGCGACAGCGCGGCGGCGCTGCAGAGCCCGTCCGCGGCGCACTGGTTCGGCACCGACGCGCTGGGCCGCGACATCTTCTCGCGCACCGTGGTGGCGACCCGGCTGGACCTGGGGATCGCCGTGTCGGCGGTGGCCGCGTCCTTCGTCATCGGCATGCCGCTGGGCCTGGCGGCGGGTTTCTTCGGCGGCTGGTGGGACCGCATCGTCACCCGCTTGTCCGACACCATCATGGCCTTCCCGCTGTTCGTGCTGGCGATGGGCATCGTCGCGGCCCTGGGCAACACGGTGGGCAACATCGTGCTGGCCACCGCGATCATCAACCTGCCGTTCTACGTGCGCGTGGCGCGCGCCGAGGCCAACGTGCGCCGCGGCGCCGGCTGGATCGAGGCGGCGCGGCTGTCCGGCAACGGCGACGCGCGCATCCTGGCCGTGCACCTGTTCCCCAACGCGCTGCCGCCGGCGATGGTGCAGGTCAGCCTGAACATGGGCTGGGCCATCCTCAACGCCGCGGGCCTGAGCTTCATCGGCCTGGGCGTGCGCCCGCCGACGCCCGAGTGGGGCATCCTGGTCGCCGAGGGCGCGCAGTTCATCGTCAGCGGCGAGTGGTGGGTCAGCTTCTTCCCCGGCGCGGTGCTGATGCTGGCGGTGTTCAGCTTCAACCTGCTCGGCGATGCCTTGCGCGACATCTTCGATCCGAGGAGGAGGACATGACGAAATCGGTGCCCGCCCCAAGCCGATTTCGATCCCCTCTGAGGAGCGAGGGCCGCGGCTCCAAGCCGCCCCTGCGGCGGCTTGGGCGGACCGAGCGCCCGCCGCGTCCTGCGCCGGGCCGGCCGGCGTTCCCGCCGGCCGAGGGGCTGTCGTGACCCGGCCCCCGCTCCTGAAGGTCAAGGAATTCAGCCTGGAGTTCCGCACCCGCGGCGGCACCGTGCGAGCGCTCGAAGGCGTCGATCTGCAAGTGCACAAGGGCGAGATCGTCGGCCTGGTCGGCGAAAGCGGCTCGGGCAAGTCGGTGCTGTCCTATGCACTGCTCGGCATCAGCGACCGCGCGGCGCGCGTCACCGGCGGCACGGCGGTGTTCGGTGGCATGGACTTGCTCGCGGCCAGAGAGTCCGAGCTGGCCGACCTGCGTGGCCGCGAGATCTCGATGATCTTCCAGAGCCCGCGCACCGCGCTCAACCCGATCCGCCGCGTCGGCCACCAGCTCGAGGACGTGCTGCGCCGCCATGCCGCCGCGCCCGGCGTCGACCTGGGCAAGAGCCTGAAGGAGCGCGCGCTGCAGGCGCTGCGCGACGTGGCCATCGCCGACCCCGAACGCAGGCTTGCGGCCTACCCCTTCGAGATGTCCGGCGGCATGTGCCAGCGTGTGATGATCGCGCTGGCGCTGGCCTGCCGCCCCGGGCTGCTGATCGCCGACGAGCCCACCACCGGGCTGGACGTGACCACGCAGGCCGGGGTGATGGACCTGATCACCGGCCTGGCGCGCGAGCGCCAGATGGCCACGCTGTTCATCACCCACGACCTCGCGCTGGCGGCCGACTACTGCGACCGCATCGTCGTCATGCATGCCGGGCATGCGGTGGAAAGCGCGCCGACGAAGACCCTGTTCGCCGCGCCGCGCCACCCGTATACCGCGCGGCTGATGAGCTCGACGCCGGGCGAGCGCAGCAGCGTCGCCAGCTTGCAGCCGGTGCCCGGCAGCCTGCCCGACTTGAAGCGCAACGACCTGCCGGCGTGCCGCTTTGCCGAGCGCTGCGAGCGCAGCACCGACCGTTGCCGCGACGAGCGGCCGCGCCTGGACGGCGCCGCGGTGCATGCCGTGGCCTGCTGGCACCCGCTGAGCGAAACCGTGACCCTGGCCGAGCCGGCGCATGTCTGACCACTGCCAAGGCCGCCCTTTGGCGTCCACCCCCGCGGTGGCGAGCAAGCAGGCTTGGGGCGGCCCGGCGCTGCCTTCTGCGCCGCTGCTGGAGGTCGAGTCGCTGCACAAGCGCTTTCCCGTCAGCGGCCGGCGCGGCGCGCTGCTGCATGCGGTGGACGATGTGTCGTTGCACATCGGCCCCGGCGAGAGCGTCGGCCTGGTCGGGGAATCCGGCTGCGGCAAGTCCACGCTGGTGCGGCTGCTGGCGCGGCTGCTCGACCCCAGCGGCGGCCGCATCGTCTTTGCCGGGCAGGAGCTGACCGAGGTCCGCGCCGAGCGCTTTGCGCGCACGCCGCAGCGCGCGGCGATCCAGATGGTGTTCCAGGATCCCGCCGATTCGCTGAACCCGCGCTTCAGCGCGCGCGAGGCCATCGCCGAGCCGCTGCGATTGCTGACCGGCCTGACGGGCGCGCAGGTCGATGCGCGCGTCGACGAGGTGGCGCTGCAGGTGGGCCTGCCGCTGGCGCTGCTGCCGCGTCATGCGCACCAGCTGTCCGGCGGACAGAAGGCGCGTGTCGGCATCGCGCGCGCGCTGGCGGTCAAGCCGCGGCTGCTGATCCTGGACGAACCGACCGCGGCGCTGGACGTGTCGGTGCAGGCGGTGGTGCTGCAACTGCTGGCCGACTTGCGCCGCGACCTCGGCCTGAGCTACCTGTTCGTGTCGCACGACTTGAACGTGGTGCGCCTGCTGACCGAGCGCGTGGCCGTGATGTACCTGGGCAAGATCGTCGAGACCGGCCCGTCCGAGGCCGTGTTCCGCGCGCCACGGCATCCGTACACGCAGGCGCTGGTGTCGGCCATCCCGGGCCAGGGCCCGCGCATCCGGCTCGCGGGCGAAGTCTCCAGCCCGATCGACCCGCCGGCGCATGTGTGCCGCTTCCACGGCCGTTGCCCGCAGGGCGAGGACCGCTGCGCGCGCGAGGCGCCGCCGCTGCTGCGGCTGGGCGCACGCGAAGTCGCCTGTCACTTTGCCGCATGATGCCGCCATGAGCCTTTCGACCACCACCTCCGGCCCGGCGCAGCGCGCCAATCTGGCCGAGCAGGTCTACGCCCAGCTGAAGGCCGAACTGCACGACTTCACCTGGGTGCCCGGCGACCGCTTCTCCGAGGCCGAGATCGGCCAGCGTGTGGGTGTGTCGCGCACGCCGGTACGCGAGGCGTTGTTCCGGCTGCGCAACGAGGGCTTTCTCGACGTCGAGTCCAAGTCCGGCTGGTTCGTCAAGCCGATCGACTTCGGCAAGCTCGACGAGCTCTACGACCTGCGCGTGGTGCTCGAACTGGATGCCATCGCCAAGCTGGTGGCGCGGCATCGGGATCCTCCGGCGCTGGAGGCGCTGAAGGCGGCGTGGCTGGTGCCGGCCGCGCTGCGTTCGGCCGATGCGCGCAGCGTCGGGCAACTCGACGAAGCCTTCCACGCCACGCTGGTCAGCGCCGCCGGCAATGCCGAGATCGCCAAGGTGCATCAGGAGGTGACCGAGCGCATCCGCATCGTGCGCCGGCTGGACTTCACCCGCGCCGACCGCATCGAGGCGACCTACCAGGAACACGCCAAGATCCTGCGCGCAGTGATCCAGCGCAAGCAGGATGCGGCGCAGATGCTGCTGAAGGCGCACATCGAGCAGAGCAAGGTCGAGGTGCGCAAGATCAGCCTGCACGCGATGCACCAGGCCCGGCAGGGATCCGGCGGCTGATGCCCGCACCGGCACGCGTTGGTGTAACCGCAACCGGCCCGTCTTCCCGCGACCCGGGGATTGCCGTTCACGTGCCCTCAGGCAGGATGGCACGCTGCAGGGTCGCCTGAAATCCGCTTCAGCGGACCCTGTGCCGATCCAGGTGTCCCGGCGGGCAGGTGATGAAGCAGGAACCGATGATGCGCTTGATCTGGGGCGGGCTGGGTGCAGTGGCCCTGGCGTTGCTCGGCGGCGTCGGCGCCGACGCGGATACGGTGTCGGCCGGTGCAGGCGCTGTGGCGCTGAACTGCAACGTCGCCGGCTATGTGGCTGACGCCGTCGAGGCGCCCACCGAGGCGCAGTTGGCGGCCTATGCGGGCCGCTACCACGGCAACGAAGGCGCCTACGATGCGTCGGGCGCCTTCAACCGCTTCGGCGCCGCAGACCTGGTGGTCGTCAGCGACGGCCGGCTGATCTACAAGGGCACGCCCTTCGAGACCCTGTCGGTGTGCATAGACAAGGCCGCCGGCGGGCAGGGCAAGGTGATGTACTTCGAATCCGGTGCCGGGCATTTCGACGTCTCCGACAGGGTCGATCCGACCGTCGGCCAGGCCTGGGGCGTCTCACCGCTCGACGGCGCCACCGTGTTCACCGGCGGCCGCCGGTAGCGGCGCGGCCTCGGACTCGGACTCCCCAGTCGCCTGTTTCGCGCCGTGGCCTTCGCCAGGCATGCGAGCCATTGCGGGCTCGAACGTCCGGGCTCATATCATGGCCTGCGCCGCGCCAGCACCGCCTCGCTCAGCACCTGCAGCACGGTCTTCGAATCGTCCCAGCCGAGGCAGGCATCGGTGATGCTCTGGCCGTAGGCCAGCTTCGCCGGGTCGTCCTTGCCGGCGCTGAACTTCTGCGCGCCGGCCACCAGGTGGCTTTCGACCATCACGCCGAAGATGCAGCGGCTGCCGGCCTTCAGCTGCGCGGCCACGTCGCGCGCCACGTCGAGCTGCGCTGTCGTGCTGCTTGCTGCTGTTGGCATGGCTGCAGTCGACCATCAGCGTGCAGTCCAGCTTGGCGGCCTCGATCTCCTTGCAGGCCGCGGCCACGTGCGCGGCGTCGTAGTTCGGCGCCTTGCCGCCGCGCAGGATGACGTGGCAGTCCTTGTTGCCCTTGGTCTCGACGATCGCCACCTGGCCGTTCTTGTGCACCGACAGGAAGTGGTGCGGCCGCGCCGCGGCCTGGATCGCGTCGATGGCGATCTTGACGTTGCCGTCGGTGCCGTTCTTGAAGCCCACCGGCGCGCTCAGGCCCGAGGCCAGCTCGCGGTGCACCTGGCTTTCGGTGGTGCGCGCGCCGATCGCGCCCCAGCTGATCAGGTCGCCGATGTACTGCGGGCTGATCACGTCGAGGAACTCGCTGCCCGCCGGCATGCCCAGGCGGTTGATCTCCACCAGCAGCTGGCGCGCGATGCGCAGGCCCTCGTCGATGCGGTAGCTCTCGTCCAGGTAGGGGTCGTTGATCAGGCCCTTCCAGCCGACCGTGGTGCGCGGCTTCTCGAAGTACACGCGCATCACGATTCCAGCGTGTCGGCGTACTGCTGCGCGCAGCGGCAGCAGCCGGCGCGCGTAGTCCAGCGCCGCGGCCGGGTCGTGGATCGAGCACGGGCCGATGATCACCAGCAGCCGGTCGTCCTTGTGCTGCATGATCTGGCGCACCGCGTGGCGCGTCCTGCCGATCAGCTTTTCCACCGGCGTGCCGGCGATCGGGAAGAAGCGGATCAGGTGCTCGGGCGGCGGCAGCGGCGTCACGTCCTTGATGCGCTGGTCGTCGGTTTCGCTGGTCTTCTCGCTCAGCGCGTGGCGGCTTCGGCGGCGTGGCTTCTGGAATGCATGGTGGGACTCCTTGCGTTCAACGGGTACGGGCAACAAAAAACCGCCGGGGTTGCCGGCGGTTGTTCTGGATCGGGTGCGTCGTGTCGATCTACGCGCGCTACTGGCTCCAGCCGCCGGGTGGGGCCGTAAACCAATAGAACGTAAAGCGGGACGTGGCGCGATGCATGGGGCGCGACTGTATCACGCGGCCGCCACCGCGCGCCGCGCCAGCACGCCGACCAGGTGCGCGCGGTACGCGGCGCTGGCATGCAGGTCGGTGTTCAGCCCGTCGGCCGGCACGGCGATGCCCTCGATGGCCTTCGCCGACCAGTCCTTGGCCAGTGCCGCTTCGAACGCGGCGACGCGGAAGGCGCAGGGCCCGGCGCCGGTGACCGCGACGCGCACGCCCTGCGGCCCCTGGCTGACGAACACGCCCACCAGCGCGAAGCGCGAGGCCGGCTGCTTGAACTTGACATAGGCCGCGCGCTTCGGGATCGGGAAGCTCACCGCGGTGATCAGCTCGCCCGGCTGCAGCGCGGTCTCGTACAGGCCCTTGAAGAAGTCGTCGGCGGCGATCTGCGCCGGTCGGTGTGCACCGTGGCGCCCAGGCCCAGCACCGCGGCCGGGTAGCAGGCGGCCGGGTCGTTCTGCGCCAGGCTGCCGCCGAGCGTGCCGCGCGTGCGCACGGCCGGGTCGCCGATGCCCGTCGGCCAGCGCAGGCCAGCGCCGGGATGTGCTTGCGCACCTCGGCCGACGCGGCCACCGCCGCATGCGGCGTCATCGCGCCGATGCGCAGGTCGTGCGGCCGTCGACGCCGATGCCGGTCGCGCCGGGCAGCAGCGACAGGTCGATCAGGTCGCTGGGCGCGGCCAGGCCCAGCTTCATCGCCGGCAGCAGCGACTGGCCGCCGGCCAGGTAGCTGGCGTCGGCGCTGGGCCGAGCGCAGCTGCACGGCCGAGGCCACGGACGCGGGGCGGTGGAAGGCAAAGGGAGTCATCGCGGGTTCCTTCAGGCAGTTTGGCCGTGCAGCGCCGACCAGACGCGTTCGCTCGTCAGCGGCATCTGCAGCTGCAGCGCGCGTTCGCCGGCGCCGGCGCGCGTCAGCGCGTCGACCACCGCATTCACCACCGCCGGCGTGGCGCCGATGGTGCCCAGCTCGCCCACGCCCTTGACGCCCAGCGGGTTGGTCAGGCACGGCGTGCTCTGGTCGAGCGCGGTCTTGAAGCTCTTGACCATGTCCACGCGCGGCAGCGCGTAGTCCATCAGCGTGCCGGTCTGCAGCTGGCCGGACTCGCGTTCGTAGACCACCTGCTCGCACAGCGCCTGGCCCAGGCCCTGCACCGCGCCGCCGTCGAGCTGGCCGATGACGATGGTCGGGTTGATGGCGCGGCCGACGTCGTTGACCGACGCATAGCTCGCCACCTCGACCGCGCCGGTGTCGGGGTCGATCTCGACCTCGCAGATGTGGCAGGCGTTGGGCCAGCTCGGCGCCTGCACCGCGCTGGTGGAATCGACGAAGACCTGGTGGTCGCTCTGCTTCGCGGCCAGCTCGAACAGGCCGATCTGCCGGTCGGTGCCGACCACGCGGAACACGCCTTCGCGGTATTCGATGTCCTTGGGCGCGGTCTCCAGCGCCTCGGCGGCCAGGCCCTGCGCCTTTTCCACCGTGCGCTCGCGACGCCACCTTGATGGCCGAGCCGCCGACGAAGATCGAGCGCGAGCCGGCGCTGCCGAAGCCGGTGCCGCGGTCGGTGTCGCCCTGCACGATGCGCACCTTGTCGATCGGCACGCCGAACACGTCGACCACCAGCTGCGCATAGCTGGTGGCGATGCCCTGGCCCATGGCCTGCGTGGCGCTGAAGACCTCGATGAAGCCGTCGCCGCGAGACGTTGACGGTGACACGTTCCTCGAACACGTTGCCGCCGGTCCATTCGAGGAACGACGCGATGCCGCGGCCGCGCAGCTTGCCGGCCTGCTTCGACTGCGCCGCACGCGCGTCGAAGCCGGCCCAGTCGGCCAGCGCCAGCGCCTGCGTCTGCACCGACTTCGAACTTGCCGCTGTCGTAGGTCTGCCCCATCGGGTTGGTGTAGGGCATCTGCTCCGGGCGGATCATGTTGCGCCGGCGGAGCTCGGCCGGGTCCAGGCTCGAGCTGGCGCGCGGCCGTCGTCCATCAGCCGCTCGATGATGTAGATCGCCTCGGGCCGGCCGGCGCCGCGGTAGGCGCCCAGCGGCGTGGTGTTCGTCAGCACCGCCGTCAGCTTGAGGTCGATGGTCTGGATGTCGTAGATGCTGGTCGTCACCCACGGGCCCGATCAGCAGCTGGATGATCACGCCGGTGGTCGTGGCATAGGCGCCGACGTTGGCCAGCGACTGCACGCGCAGGCCGAGCACGCGGCCGTCGGCGTCCAGCGCCAGCTCGGCATGGCTGCGCATGTCGCGGCCGTGGCTGGCGGCGAGGAACTCCTCGCTGCGCTCGGACACCCACTTCACCGGCCGCTGCAGCGCGTGCGTGCAGAAGGCGACGACGATGTCCTCGGGGTAGGCGCCGGTCTTCATGCCGAAGCCGCCGCCGACATCGCCGACCACCACGCGCAGCTTGTCGGTGGGCCAGCCGAAGACCTCGTTGCACAGCGTGTCGCGCACGCCGCCGGGCATCTGGCTGCTCATGCGCAGCGTCACGCGGCCGGCGTCGAAGCTGCCGAGCACCGTGCGCGGCTCCAGCGAGGTCGGCGCCAGCCGCTGGTTCACCAGGTCCAGCGCGACCACGTGCGCGGCCTTGGCGAAGGCCGCGTCGCAGGCCTCGGCCTTGCCGTGGCGCATCTCGGCGGCGATAGTTGTCGGCGGCGTCGGCCCACACCTTGGGTGCGCCGGCGGCGACGGCATCGTCCAGGTGCACGACGTTGGGCAGCTCGTCGTAGTCGACGACCACCGCATCGCGGCCGGCGCGTGCCGCGTCGGCGCTGTCGGCCGACCACCGCCACCACCGCCTCGCCGACGAAGCGCACCTCGTCCACCGCCAGCGCATGGCGCGGCGTCTGCGGCGCCTTGGCGCCGCCGGGGCCGGGGAACACCGGCTGCGAGCCCAGCGGCTTGACGCCGGCCTGCCACCAGGTCGGCGCCGGTGTAGACCGCCAGCACGCCGGGCAGCGCCAGCGCGGCGCGCGGTGTCGATGGCGACGATGCGCGCATGCGGGTAGGGCGAGCGCTGCATGCTCAGGAAGGTCTGCCCGGGCAGCGACACGTCGTCGGTGAACTGGCCCTTGCCGGCGACCAGCGCCGGGTCCTCGATGCGGCGCACCGACTGGCCGCTGCCGAAGCGTTGTGCGACGGCGCTCATTTCGTCGGCTCCCGAGGCCAGCGTCGCGGCCGCCTGCTTGACCGCGGCGACGATGTTGACGTAGCCGGTGCAGCGGCACAGGTTGCCTTCCAGCGCGTGCTCGATCTGCGCCTGGCTGGGGTTCGGCGTGTGCTGCAGCAGCGCCGCGGTGGCCATGATCATGCCCGGCGTGCAGAAGCCGCATTGCAGGCCGTGGCAGTCGATGAAGGCCTGCTGGATCGGATGGCGCTCGCCGCCCGCGGCCAGGCCCTTCGACGCTGGTGACGCGCCGGCCTTCGGCCTGCAGCGCCAGCATCGTGCAGCTCTTCACCGGCTGGCCGTCGAGCAGCACGGTGCAGGCGCCGCACTGGCTGGTGTCGCAGCCGACGTGGGTGCCGGTCAGGCCGAGCTGCTCGCGCAGCACGTCCACCAGCAGGCGCTGGCGGTCGACCTGCAGTTGCACGGCCTGGCCGTTGACTTCGAGGTTCAGGTGGCTCATGGAAGGCGCCTCGCAGTTCAGCGAGGGGCGATCGTAGCGCGCCGCCGCGGCGGGCGGCAGGCGTAAGCTGCGGGGACGCTCGAGGACCTGCGCCGCCAGCACAGCGGCACGGTCCGCGCAGGAGACAAGACCATGAACACACCGACCGAGACTGCACGCCGCGAACGCATCGACGCCGTGCTGGCGCTGGCCGCGCCGCGCCTGCAGGCGGCCCAGGGCGCCGCCCTAGAGGCCTTTGCCCGCGCCTGGTTCCACCACCTGGATGCCGACGACCTGGCCGCGCGCACGCCGCGAGGACCTGCTCGGCGCGCTGCTGTCGGTCTGGCAGTTCGGCGCCGAGCGCCAGCCGGGCACGACGCGGCTGCGCGTCATCAGCCCGTCGCTGGCCGAGCACGGCTGGGCCTCGCGCCACACGGTGATCGAGGTGATCAACGACGACATGCCCTTCCTGGTGGACAGCACCACCATGGAGATCAACCGCCAGGGCCTGTCGCTGCACCTGATCGTGCACCCGGTGCTGGTGGTGCAGCGCGACGCGCAGGGCCGACTGCAGGCGCTGCACGAGCTGCGTGCGCACGAGGCCGACCCGCAGGCGCGGCGCGAATCGTGGATGCATGTCGAGGTCGACCGGCTGGTCGACCCGCAGCTGCGCGCCGAGCTGGCGGCCGGGCTGGAGCGCGTGCTGGCCGACGTGCGCAGCGCGGTGCGCGACTGGCGGCCGATGCTCGAGCGGCTGCACGAGGCCATCGCCGAACTGCAGCCGCCGCCGCCGACGGTGCCGGCGCCGCTGGCCGACGAGACCCGCGCCTTCCTGCAATGGCTGGCCGACGACCACTTCACGCTGCTCGGCTACCGCCGCCACGACCTGGCCAACGAGCAGGGCGAGGAGCTGCTGCGCCTGGTGCAGCGGCAGCGGCCTGGGCGTGCTGCGCCATCGCCGGATGATGGGGCGCACGCGGTCTCGGCCAGCTTTGCCGCGGTGCCGGCGCAAGCCCGGGCGATGGCGCGCGCGCCGGTGCCGCTGCTGCTGGTGACGCGCTCGAACACCCGCTCCACCGTGCACCGTCCGGGCTACAGCGACTATGTCGGCATCAAGCGCTACAACGCCGGCCGGCGAGGTGGTCGGCGAGCACCGCTTCGTCGGCCTGTTCAGCTCCACCGCCTACGCCGCGCGCGTCGAGCGAGATCCCGCTGCTGCGCCAGAAGGTGGCGGCCGTGCTGCAGCGCGCGGCGCTGCCCGACGGCGGCCACCTGGCCAAGGCGCTGGAGCACATCCTGGCCAGCTACCCGCGCGACGACCTGTTCCAGATCGGCGAGGACGAGCTGCACGACACCGCCCTGGGCATCCTGGCGGCGGGCGAGCGCCAGCGGCTGCGCCTGTTCCTGTGGCGCGACCCCTACGAGCGCTTCGTTTCCTGCCTGGTGTACGTGCCGCGCGAGGCCTATTCGACCGAGCTGCGCAAGAAGTTCCAGGCCATCCTGATGGCCGCCTTTGCCGGCCAGCGCGCCGACTTCGCCGTGCTGCTCGGCGACACGCTGCTGGCGCGCGTGCACTTCACCATCCGCACGCCGCCGGGCCAGGTGCCGGCCTACGACGTGCGCGAGATCGAGGCGCGGCTGGCGGCGGCGGCGCGACGCTGGGACGACGAGCTGCGCGACGCGCTGGTCGACGAGGCCGGCGAAGGCCACGGCATGGCGCTGTTCAAGCGCTGGGGCGCGGCCTTCCCGCAGGTCTACCGCGAATGCTTCCGTGCCCGTGCCGCCGTGCCCGACGTGCTCAAGATCGACGCGCTCACGCCCGAGCAGCCGCTGGGCCTGGCGCTGTACCACCCGCTGGGCGGCAGCGCGCACAGCCTGGGCTTCAAGGTCTACCGCCTGGGCGCGCCGGTGGTGCTGTCGGACAGCCTGCCGATGCTCGAGCACATGGGCGTACGCGTCATGGGCGAGGACAACTTCCGCATCCGCCAGGGCCACGGCGACGCGGCGCTGGTATCGCTGCACGACTTCAAGCTCGACGCGCCGGCTGTCCGACGAGATCGAGCCCGAGCTGCTGTCGCGGCTGTTCGAAGGCGCCTTTGCGCAGGTCTTCCGCGGCGAGGTGGAAAACGACGACTTCAACCGCCTGGTGCTGCGCGCCGGCCTGGCGGCCGACGACATCGTCGTGCTGCGCGCCTATGCCCGGTACTGCAGGCAGATCGGCTTCGCGCTGTCGCAGGCCACGATCGAAGCCACGCTGGCGGCGCAGCCGCACATCGCGCGCATGCTGGTCAAGCTGTTCCAGCTGCGCCTGCATCCCACCGAGCACGACGACGACGCGGCGGCCGCACAGGTGAACGCCATCGAACAGGCGCTCGACCGCGTCGGCAACCTCAACGAGGACCGCGTGCTGCGCCAGCTGCTGGCGCTGATCCAGGCCACGCTGCGCACCAACTTCTGGCGCACGGGGGTCGGCCATTCCGGCGCGCCGGGCGCGCGGCGCAGCTTCCTCAGCCTCAAGCTCGATTCGGCCCAGGTGCCCGGGCTGCCCAGCCCGCGGCCGCTGGTCGAGATCTTCGTCTACTCGCCGCGCTTCGAAGGCATCCACCTGCGCGGCGGCAAGGTCGCACGCGGCGGCCTGCGCTGGAGCGACCGGCCGGAAGACTTCCGCACCGAGGTGCTGGGCCTGGTGAAGGCGCAGATGGTGAAGAACACCGTCATCGTGCCGGTCGGCTCGAAAGGTGGCTTCGTCCTGAAGAAGGCGCCGCCGCCAGGCGAGCGCGAGGCCTTCATGAAGGAAGGCGTGGCCTGCTACCAGGATTACCTGCGCGCGCTGCTCGACCTGACCGACAACCTCGTGGCCGGCCAGGTGAAGCCGCCGCCGCTGGTGCGCCGCCTGGATGGCGACGACCCGTACCTGGTGGTGGCTGCGGACAAGGGCACCGCGAGCTTCTCCGATCATGCCAACGCCATTTCGGCCGAGTACGGCCACTGGCTGGGCGACGCCTTTGCCTCCGGCGGCAGCGTCGGCTACGACCACAAGGCGATGGGCATCACCGCCCGCGGCGCCTGGGAAAGCGTCAAGCGCCATTTCCGCGAACTCGGCGTGGACACGCAGCGCAGCGACTTCACGGTGGTGGGCGTCGGCGACATGTCGGGCGACGTCTTCGGCAACGGCATGCTGCTGTCGAAGCACATCCGGCTGATCGCCGCCTTCGACCATCGCCATGTGTTCATCGACCCGACGCCCGACGCGGCCGTGTCCTTCGCCGAACGCGAGCGGCTGTTCAAGCTGCCGCGTTCGTCCTGGGCCGACTACGACACCCGCCTGATCTCCGCCGGCGGCGGCATCTGGTCGCGCGCCGAGAAGTCGATCCCCGTGTCGCCGCAGGCCCGTGCCGCGCTGGGCATCGAGGCCCCGGGTGACGATCTCAGGCTGCCGCCGGCGGAACTGCTCGGCGCCATCCTGAAGGCGCCGGTGGACCTGCTCTACAACGGCGGCATCGGCACCTACGTCAAGGCGCGCAGCGAACGCCATGCCGAAGTGGGCGACCGGGCCAACGACGCGCTGCGCATCGACGGCGGCGAGCTGCGTTGCAAGGTGCTGGCCGAAGGCGGCAACCTGGGCTGCACCCAGCTCGGCCGCATCGAGGCGGCGCTGGCCGGGGTGCGCATCAACACCGACGCCATCGACAACTCGGCCGGTGTCGACACCTCCGACCACGAGGTCAACATCAAGATCCTGCTCGGCCTGGCGGTGACGGACGGCGAGATGACCGAGAAGCAGCGCAATGCGCTGCTGCCGCAGATGACCGACGACGTCGCCAGGCAGGTGCTGGCCGACAACTACTTCCAGACGCAGGTGCTGTCGCTGACGCGCACGCTGGGCGTGGCGCAGCTCGACCGGCAGGCGCGCTTCATGCGGCACCTGGAGAAGATCGGCCTTCTCGACCGCGCCATCGAGTTCCTGCCCAGCGACGAACAGATCGCCGAACGCAAGGCCGCAGGCCAGGGTCTGACCAGTCCGGAACTGGCGGTGCTGCTGGCCTACAGCAAGATGTGGCTGTCGGACGAGCTGGTCGATTCCGATTTGCCCGAGGACCCGTGGGTGGCCAGCGCGCTGCAGCGCTACTTTCCGCCGCTGCTGCGCGAGAAATTCGCCGCGTTGATCCCGCGCCACCCATTGAAGCGCGAAATCATCGCCACGCACGTGCTCAACCGCATGGTCAACCGCGTCGGCCCGACCTTCGTGCACCGCCTGACCGAGATGACCGGCGCCAAGCCCGCGCAGATCGTGCGCGCCTACCTGGCCACGCGCGAAGTGTTCTGCTTCGGCACGATATGGAAGCAGATCGAGGCGCTGGACAACCACGTCGCCGACGCGGTGCAGGCGGCCTTGTTCAACCACATGCGCGGCCTGATCGTGCGAGCCACCACCTGGTTCCTGCACCCGCGGCGCATGGCCGAGGGCATGCAGCCGCTGATCGCCAGGCTGACGCCGGCGGTGGCCATGCTGCGCCAGCGGCTGGAGCCCGCCGCCGCGGCACTGCCGCGGGTGGCCGAGTGGACGGCGGCCGGCGTGGGCGCGGCTCTGGCGCAGGCCGTGGCCGCCACCGACGGGCTGTTCGATGCGCTCGACATTGCCGAGATTGCCGAATCGCAGCAGTTGGCGCTGGCCGAGATCGGCGACCTGCATCACCAGCTGGGCGAGCGCCTGGACCTGCGGCGGCTGCACCAGCAGATCGAGGCGCTGCACGCCGACAGCTACTGGGACGCGCTGGCCAAGATCGCGCTTGGCGACGAGCTGGCCGAACTGCAGCGCAACATCGCGCTGGAGGTGCTGAGCCCGCGCAAGGGCGGCGCGTTGCAGATGCTGCAGGCCTGGGAGAGCGAAAATGAGCAGGAGTTGCTCAGTGCCCGGCGTCTGCTGGCCGAGCTGGCGGACGCCAAGTCGGCCGACCTGGCGATGCTGTCGGTGGCACTGCGCAAGCTTCGCAACCTGGCCTGAGGAACCGTGCCATCGTGATCGAGAGTGTCTTCGCCGGCATCGTGCTGGCAGCGTGCGTGGCGCTGTTGCTGCGCATGGCTTTGCCCGCACGGCAGCAGCAGCGCCTGGATGCCGCCTTGCGGCGTGCGCAGCGGCGCAGCCGGCACTTGGCCCGGCGCGTGTGGTTCTGGCGCACGCACCGGCAGACCGCGACGCGCGAGGCCGACGCCGCCATCCGCCGCGCGCAGCGCAAGGTCCGACGCGACGGCAACGTCATCCGCCCCGAATCGTTCAAGGGGCCGCGCAAGCCGCGTTGATGAGCCCGCCGCAGGCGGACCGGCGAGCCGGTGCGCCGCGGCCGCGGCGTTTCGCGTCAGCCGTGGGCGCGGCGCCGCGCCCACGCCAGCAAGCCGAGGCCGCAGACCGCCAGCGCGTAGCTTGCCGGCTCGGGCACGGCGATGATCTGCGCGGTATTGATCGCCTGATCCGGCGGGTCGAGCGCATAGTTCGCCAGGGTCAGGTTCCATTCGGCGTCGGCGGCGTCGCGCAGCACGAGCGGCTGGATGTTGTGCGGGCAGTTGGGCGGCTGGCCCGAACTGCAGGTGCCCGAGCTGTGGCCCACGCCCCGGTAGCCGGTGTACACGGTCGGCACCAGCGCATCGACGCTGAACTCCGTCGTTGCCGAAGCGAAGTCGCCGATGATGCCGGCGCCGTCGGCCGGCGCATCGACGATGATGCCGATGCCGTAGAAACCGGGCTCGAAGCTGTTCTTGCCGAAGATCGACACCGTCAGAGCGGGGTTGTCTGCGTTGGACACACTGAATGTGGCGCCGCCGATCTCGATCGTCATCCAGGTCGGCGCGTAGGCGCGGTATCCCGCGAAGGGCGGCGGCGCGGGCGGAGAGGACGGTGCGAGGTTTGGGCTGCTGTCGTCGAAGCCGGCATTCAGCTTGAATGCAGTGTCCTGCCTGAAATAGCTCGGCGTGGACGCCGACGCCAGGTTCAAGGCCTCGTCACTATTGAAGTACCCGGTGTAGATCAACTCGAAAGGCGCGGCCTGGGCGCTGGCCGAAACCACGATGCAAGCGAGCGTGCTCGTGTGCGCCAGCCATGACATCGTCAACTTGCTGCGTTCCTGGGTCATACAAACTCCTCGGGTTCGCTGTTGCTCGCTTGCGCATGCGTCACCGTGCGAATCTCGCAGCTGCCGCACGCGCTCTAAGCTTATCGCAGCCGGCCCGAAAGTAGTCAATCCCGCGCTCGGAGCTTGACCAGCTGCATGCAGGTGTCCAGGCACCAGCAATCCGCCTCGTTCAATCACGGAGCTGCGGGCTCAGGGCGCACGCTTCGCCGCCTTGCGCGCCATGAACTCGCCCATCAGCGCCTGCGGCTCGCCGCCGGCATAGGCCAGCGCAAACTCGCCGATGCTGTCGCGCACGGCCTGGGCCAGCGGCACCGTCTGCCAGTGGCGCAGCAGTCGCTTTTGCTGGCGCAGGGCCTGCGGCGGCAAAGCGGCCAGCGCCTGCGCGCGCCGCTGCACCAGCGCGTCCAGCTGGCCGACGGCGCAGCGCTCGTGCACCAGGCCCCACGCCTCGGCACGCACGGCGTCGATGTTCTCGCAGCACAGCAGCAGCCAGTCGGCACGGGCCTGGCCCAACAGCCGCGGCAGCAACGCCGCATGGATCACCGACGGGATGCCCACCTTGACCTCGGGCATGCCGAACATCGCGCTGTCGTCACAAAGGCGCAGGTCGCAGGCCAGCGCCACCTCCAGGCCGCCACCCAGGCACCAGCCGGGGATGCGCGCGATCACCGGCACCGGCGTCTGGGCCACTGCCTCGCACAGGCCGGCCAGGCGGGTGATGAAGACTTCCGCCGAGGCCGGCGTCAGGCCGACCATCTCGCCGATGTCGGCGCCGCCGATGAAGGCGCGCTCGCTGCTGCCGCGCAGCACCAGAACGCGCAGCGCCGGTTCTGCTGCCAGAACCTGCAGTGCGGCGCGCAGGTCGGCGATGGCGGCGCTGCCGACGATGTTCAGCGTGCCGGCATCGCGCAGTTGCAGCGTGCCGATGCCTGCGGCATCGAGCGTGGCCAGGGCATGCCTGGAGTCGTGGACGATTTGCATGACTGGATTTCCTCACGCCGCCGATTGCAGAGCGCCTGGCCGGCCTGTCTCTGCGCCGCTCGTCGCAGAGCGCCTGGCCGCGCACAACACCTGCGCGGCACGTATTCGTGTCCCTACGCCGCTCGTCGCAGAGCTCCTCGCCGGCGCTGAAGCGTCCTCACGCCGCTCGTCGCAGAGCTCCTCGCCGGCGTAGAGCACAAACACGTGCGCAGGCACGTGTTTGTGTCCCTACGCCGTCCCGCCGACCGTCAGCCGGTCGATGCGCAGCGTCGGCTGGCCCACGCCCACCGGCACGCTCTGGCCGTCCTTGCCGCACACGCCGACGCCGGTGTCGAGCTGCAGGTCGTTGCCGATCATGCTGACGCGGGTCATCGCCTCGGGGCCGTTGCCGATCAGCGTGGCGCCCTTCACCGGGTACGGCGATCCTGCCGTTTTCCACCCAGAAGGCCTCGCTGCGCCGAGAACACGAACTTGCCGCTGGTGATGTCGACCTGCCCGCCGCCGAAGTTGGTGGCATACAGCCCGCGCTTGATGCTGGCGATGATCTCTTCCTTGGCCAGCTTGCCGGCCAGCATGTAGGTGTTGGTCATGCGCGGCATCGGCACGTGCGCGTAGCTCTCGCGCCGGCCGTTGCCGGTGGGCTTGACGCCCATCAGCCGCGCGTTCATCGAATCCTGGATGTAGCCCTTGAGGATGCCGTCTTCGATGAGCACGTTGCGCTGCGTGGCGTGGCCTTCGTCGTCGACGTTGAGCGAGCCGCGGCGGTCGGCAATGGTGCCGTCGTCGAGCACCGTCACGCCCTTGGCGGCGACGCGCTGGCCGATGCGCCCGGCGAAGGTGGACGAGCCCTTGCGGTTGAAGTCGCCCTCCAGCCCGTGGCCGACGGCCTCGTGCAGCAGCACGCCGGGCCAGCCGGGGCCGAGCACCACGCTCATCTCGCCGGCCGGCGCGGGCCGCGCTTCGAGGTTGGTCAGCGCGGCATTCACCGCCTGCTCGACATAGCCTTGCAGCAGATCGTCCTGGAAGTAGCCCAGGCCGAAGCGCCCGCCGCCGCCGCCGGTGCCCACCTCGCGGCGGCCGTTCTGCTCGGCGATCACAGTCACCGACACGCGCACCAGCGGACGCACGTCGGCCGCGCGCGTGCCGTCGGCGCGCGCCACCAGCACCACGTCGTATTCGGCGGCCAGGCCGGCCATCACCTGCACCACGCGCGGATCCTTGGCGCGGGCCATCTTCTCCACGCGTCTCCAGTAGCGCCACCTTCTGCGCGCTGTCCAGCGTGGCGATCGGGTCGGTCGGCGCATACAGCACGCGGCTGGCCGCCACACGCGGCTTGCCGGCGACCTTGATGCGCTTGTTCTGCCCGGCCGCGGCGATGGTGCGCACGGTGCGCGCCGCATCCAGCAACGCGGCCTCGGAGAGCTCGTCGGAATAGGCGAAGGCGGTCTTCTCGCCGGCCACCGCACGCACGCCCACACCCTGGTCGATGCTGAAACTGCCGCTCTTGACGATGCCTTCCTCCAGGCTCCAGCCCTCGTGCCGCGTGCTCTGGAAGTACAGGTCGGCGTCGTCGATGCGGTGCTCGCCGATGGTGGCCAGCGCAAGCGCCAGCGCGGCTTCGTCCAGGCCGTAGGGGTCGAGCAGCACGCGCTGTGCGATGGCCAGGCGTTCGAGGGTCGGTTCGCGGCTGATCATGGGCAGATTCCGGCAAAGTGTTCGATTCATTGTAGGAGTCGGCCAGCGCGGCGGCGGCGCAAAGGGGCTTGGCGGCCGCGGCCTATTCAGCAGGGTCGGCGGCGTCGGCCTTGCGCTGCAGCGCGGCCTGGTACAGCGCATTGCGCGGCGCGCCGCTGAGTTCGGCGGCCAGGCCCACCGCCTGCTTCAGCGGCAGCTCGCGCAGCAACACCGCCAGCATGGCCAGTCGCCGCGGCCGGCAGGTCGACGCTCGCCGCGGCGGTCGGCCTGCGACGCATGCAGCACCAGCACGAACTCGCCGCGCTGCCGGTTGGCATCGGCCGTCAGCCAGGCCGGCAACTGCGCCGCGGCCATCGTGGCTACGGTCTCGAACTGCTTGGTCAGCTCGCGGCACAGCGTCACCGTGCGCTGCGGCGCAAGCGCCGCCAGCTCGCGGGCCAGGGCCTCGATGCGGTGTGGCGCCTCGAACAGCAGCTGTGCCGCCGTGCCTTGGCTCAGGTGGCGCAGCGCGGCTGCGCGCTCGGCGCCGCGCGCCGGCAGGAAGCCGATGAACTCGAAGCCGCTGCTGCGCGCATCGCCGGCCACGCTGAGTGCGGCCAGTGCACTGCTGGCGCCGGGAATGCGGCAGCACCCGGTGGCCGGCGGCGGCCACCTGCGCCACCAGTGCGGCGCCGGGGTCGGACACCGCCGGCGTGCCGGCATCGCTGACATAGGCCACACGCTGGCCCTGCGCCAGCCGCTGCAGCACCAATGCCGCGGCCTGCGTCTCGTTGTGCTGATGCAGCGCGAGCAGCGGCTTGTCCAGCCCGAGGTGGCGCAGCAACCCGGCGCTGACGCGCGTGTCTTCGCAGGCCAGCGCGTCCACCAGCCCGAGCACGTGGATGGCGCGCAGCGTCAGGTCGGCCAGGTTGCCGATCGGCGTGGCCACGACATACAGCGCCCCTGCGGGATACTGCTGTGCGCCCGCGGCCTCGGCGGCGGCGCGGTGCAGGAGGGCGGAGGCGATGGTCAAGGCGGCGGGCCGCGCGGGCGGCATGGGCGAAGGGCGTTGCACGAAGGCGATTGGCGACGACGCCGAATCGCGCGCGCTGGCCTATCTGCAGCGCCAGGGGCTCGTGCTCGTGCAGCGCAATTATCGGGTCGCGCAGGGCCCGCATGCGCGCGGCGCGGAAGTCGACCTGATCCTGCGCGAGCGCGACGGCACGCTGGTCTTCGTCGAGGTGCGGGCGCGTGCCACCGATCGCCATGGCGGCGCTTTGGCCAGCGTCACCGGCATCAAGCAGCGCCGCATCGTGCGCGGCGCACAGCACTACCTGCTGCGCCTGGCGTCGGTGCCGCCATGCCGCTTCGACGTCGTCGCCATTGACGACGGGCAGATCCGCTGGGTCAGGGCAGCCTTCGATGCCGGGTGAACGGCCTCACGCGGGCCGCGGCGGCTCGGCCTGGCCGAGCCCGCGAGCCACCCGGCCCAGCACATGCTGCATGACCTGTCCCGGCACCTTGGGCTGCAGGCCGAGCTTGTCGATGCAGCTTCCGTTCATCACGCCTGCCAGCCCGTGCATGGCCGACCAGACGAACATCGCATCCAGGTCGACGAGCTCGCGCTGCTTGGCGCCGCTGCCGTGGATTCGACACAGCACCTCGCGCAGGATGTCGAAGGCGCGTGTCGAGTCGTGCAGCAGGTCGGGATGCTCGGCCGCCGCCGGCCATGGCGTGCCGAACATCAGCTGGTACTCCAAGGGGTGCTGCTTGGCGTAGTTCAGGTACTGCCGACCCAGCGACTCCAGATCCCGGTGCGGATCGTCAAAGTGCTGGCGTGCATCCAGATGAGCGGCGAACTGCTCGAAGCACCGGCGCATCACCTCGGCCAGCAGATGGTCGCGGCTGGGATAGTGCTTGTACGGCGCCTGGTGCGACACACCCAGTTGGCGTGCCACGTCGCGCAGGCTCAGGTTTTCGATGCCCGCCCGGGCAATGACCTCGCGCGCCGCCGCGACACACGAATCGCGCAGTTCCATCGTGACGGTCGGAGCATCCGGCTTGGGCATCCGGCGCGAAGCCGACCGGGCCGTTTCCGCCGACACCGGCGCGCCCGGGCGCGATCGTGCCACCTTGCTCAACGCGGGCCTGCGTTGCAGGTGCCCGGACACGGCCAATGGCGCAGCGCAACGCGCCGACCGGAGCGGCCGGCCAACGCCTGCCTGGCTTGATGCAGACCGAGCCGCAAGAGATCGGCAACGAAGCCGGCGACGATGCCGACGCTGCCGCCGGTCAGCAAGGCCCAAGGATCGACCGACCGACCGCCGGCGCGGTGGGCGACCGACAGGGTTTCTGCGTGCATGCGACACCTCCACGAACTGGGCTCGCCGCGTTGCGCGATGAGCTCAATGAGTTGACAGTGTCTACATGATAGGATTCCCAGGTAGACATCGTCAACCGAAGGGGTATCGCGGCTGGCGAGGACCTCGTTCTCCGGTTTTCCCGCCGGCCGACGGGTGGGCTTCAGGCGGTGGTCGACACCCGATCAGATGGTGCGCCAGATCTCGTCGTGCACCGAGCCGGCGATGAAGTTCTCGGCACCCTTGGCGACGAGCTCCATGTACTTCGGGTCGGCCATGAGCTTGTTCAACGTCGCCTCGAGCGCGGCGAGGTTGTCGTAGCGTGACGCCCAGCCGATGCGATTGGGAATGCCGCCGATCGGCACGGCGATCGAAACCTCGACCCCGGCCTTGTCCTTGATGTGGGCCGAAATCTCCTTGGCGAAGGCCAGCGAACTGGCGACCTATCCCGGGGCGACGCTGGCACTGCGGTAGAAGGCGATCATGGTCGAGTCCTTTCACGGCGCTTGGGGATGGATGACAGATCCGCCCCGCCACCGGTGGTGGCGCGACACAGCCTACGCGCGGCGAACCCGGCCGTCGAGCCCCCGCGCCGCAATCCAGGGGCGACCTCGGCGCGCTAGAACTTGAAAACCACGCCGACCAGTGGGCCGTTGAAGCTCATGCTTTGGATGTGCGAGTCGTCCTTGAAGTCGTAGTCCAGGTAGCGCCACGAGCCGATGACTGCGCCCCAGTCGAACTGGTAGCCCACGCCGGCATTGACCTGCCAGGTCAGCTTGGATTCACCGGTGCCCACGTCCGCGTAGTAGGGCACGAACCACTTGCGATCCTCGCCCAGGTAGGCACGGCCCTTCAGGCCGAGCACGCCGTCCCAGTTGGTGGCGCCGACTTCCTTCGAGCCGGACTGCGACACGTTGCCGCCGCTGCCGCTGATCCTCCAGTCCAGCGTGTTGGTCATGTCGATCATGCGCGCGCCGAACAACAGATCCATCGACGCGGCGTCGTCATTCTTCAGCTGGTAGGTGCCGGCGATGGTCCAGATCCAGGTCTTGATGTCGAGGTCGAGTCTGGCGTCGACGCCCACCGGTGGCCGCTGGCCACCGATGCTGAAGTCCCTCGACCTGCTTTTCGAGCCACCCAGGTCGGCGTAGGCGATGTCGGTCCACAGGCCCCATTCGCCGTTGCGCACTTGGAGCGCGGTGAAGAAGGCCATCTTCAGCGCATCGAGCACATCGCCCGTGCTGACGTCCACGCTCGGTCCGCCACCGTCCGGCGGGAACGAGGTGGTCCCGCCGATGGCCGGGAACCAGCCATACAGCGCGGCTTCGAACTGCCAGCCGGTGCCCATGGTCTGCGCCTGGGTGGCGACGGGTGCCGTGCCGGCCAGCGCCAGCGCCAGCAGCGGTGCAAGGTGATTGGGCTTCTTCATGCGTTTCTCCTCGGAGTGGTGTTTTTGCAGGACTGAAAGCCCATTCTGACGCCGCCGTGACGCCGCCGGCACCGCGGGAGTGACCCGGCCTGGGCGCCGCGTGTACTTCGCGCAACACTCGGCTTCGACCCAACGCCCGAAAGGCTCCCCTGACGTTGGACAAGAGCCGAGCATGCGCATGCTCGACAACGTATACGACAGCAGTTCTTCAGCAGTGCTGACCTGCAATATCAGGCCGCGCACAGCCTGTCCCACTCGATCGCCGAAGCAGCGCAGGCGCTGATCGGCTGCAACAAAGGGCGGCAGTCGAGCTGGAGGGTTCGGCAGCTATGCGCGCTTGATGAATCGCACGATGACGAGCAGCAGGATCGCCCCAATCGTGGCAACGACGATGCTGCCTATGAGGCCGCCGCCAAGAAACTGACCAAACAACAAGCCGCCGAGAACCGCGCCGATGACGCCAACGACGAGATCGCCGACGAGGCCGAATCCTCCACCCTTGACGAGGACGCCAGCCAACCAACCCGCCACCACACCAACGACGAGAAACCAGATCAACCCCACTTTGAATCTCCCGTGAGCGGCCGAGGCGGCCATCGGATGGCCAGCGTAGCAGCCGTCTGGAGTGCTGGCAAACAGAATGGCTGGGTAGGCAGGGCAACAGTGTCTGACCTAGCGCATTGAGTTGCAGTGGGGTGCGCAGATTGAACTGCCGTCGGTTGGGATTTGCCAGTGGGCGCATCCGGGGAGTTACGGCCAAGCGAAAGGGCCGTTCGCGGAGGTACTTGTCGTTCGTCGGCGGTTCGCAAAAGCGCTTGCAATTGGTGGAACCCTCCCGATCAAGCCGTTGGCTGGTTGAACCATCGAGTTGCAGCAGCTGCAGTTCCATGCGCGAAGCCAGAATGGGCGGAACCGGTGTGCCGGCGCCGTGTCATATGATCCATGCCCATGCTCGAGCAGCGCATCCAGCAGCAGTTCTTCGACAGCGCTGACCTCCAATACCAGACCGCGGAAAGCCTGGCCCGGCCGATTGCCGATGCCGCGCAGGCGCTGATCGGCTGCATCACCGCCGGTGGAAAGTTGCTGGTCGGCGGCCTGGGCGGCGGCGGTGCCTTGGCACAGCATTTCTGCGCGGCCTTGGTCGGCCGCTTCGAGCGTGAGCGGCCCGGCCTGGCCGCCATGGCGCTGGCCTCCGACGCGGTGCTGCTCGGCACGCTGGTCACGCGTGATCAGGTCTTCGCCAAGCAGGTGCAGGCCCTCGGCCAAGGGGGTGACGTCCTGCTGCTGATCGACCCGCTCGGCCATGGTGCAGCGCTCGAGGCCGGCATCGCGGCGGCCCACGCGCGCGACATGGTCGTGGTCGTGCTTGGTGCGCGCGCAGCGCCGGCGCTGCGCGACGCGCTCAATGAGACCGACGTGCTGGTGGACGTGCCGCACGACCGCAAGGCGCGTGTGCTCGAACTGCAACTTCTGGTGCTGCATTGCCTGTGCGATGCGGTCGACCTGCAACTGATGGGAGAACAGGACCCCCTATGAACAATGCAACCCTGCGCAGTGGCCTGGGCCGAGCGCTGCTGGCCAGCCTGGCGATCAGCGGCGTGCTCGGCGGCTGCGTTGCGGCCATCGGTGGCGCGATGGTCGGCGGCGCGATGATGACGGTGGACCGGCGCAGCACGGGCACGCAGGTGGACGACCAGAACATCGACCTGCGCTCGGCCAGCGCCATTGGCAACGTGCTCGGCGAGCGCGGCCACGTCAACGCCAACAGCTACAACCGCGTGGTGCTGCTCACCGGCGAGGTGCCGACCGAGGCCGATCGGGCCAAGGTCGAAGCCGCCGTCGCCAAGGTGGAGAACGTTCGCGCTGTGGTGAACGAGGTGGCGGTGATGCCGAAGACCAGCTTCACCCAGCAGTCGAACGACACCTACATCACCGGCAAGGTGAAGGCGGCATTCCTCGACAACAAGCAGCTCCAGGTGGCGTCGATCAAGGTCGTCACCGAGCGCGGCGTGGTCTACCTGTTGGGCCGCGTCACCGAGACCGAGGCGGACATCGCCAGCAACCTGACGCGCTCGGTCGGCGGCGTGCAGAAGGTGGTCAAGGTGTTCGAGCTCATCACGCCGGCTGAACTGGCGGCGATGCCGATGCCGCCGAGTTCGGTGGCCCCGCCGGCGTCGGCGCCAAAGTAGCCGCCCGGCGGGCTGCCAGGCTGAGCCCGCTTTAGGGGGCAACGCGGGCCCGATCCCAAGCCCGACAGTCTCCTAGGCGCGCAGCCGCTTGATCAGGCTCGAGCTGTCCAGCCGCCCGCCGCCCGAACGCTGCAAGTCGCCGTAGAACTGGTCGACCAGCGCGGTGACCGGCAGCCGCGCGCCGTTGCGCCGCGCCTCGTCGAGCACCAGGCCCAGGTCCTTGCGCATCCAGTCGACTGCGAAGCCGAAGTCGAACTTGTCGTCGATCATCGTCGGGCCGCGGTTGTCCATCTGCCAGCTCTGCGCCGCACCCTTGCCGATGACCTCGAGCACCTGCTTCATGTCCAGGCCGGCCTTCTCGCCGAAGGCGATGGCCTCGGCCAGGCCCTGCACCAGGCCGGCGATGCAGGTCTGGTTGACCATCTTCGCCAGCTGCCCGGCGCCGGGTCCGCCGACGCGGGTGACGGCGCGCGCATAGGCCATCGCCACCGGTCGCATCGCGTCGAAGGCGGCCGGGTCGCCGCCGCACATGACGGTGAGCGCGCCATTGACCGCGCCGGCCTGGCCGCCCGACACCGGCGCGTCGACGAACTGCAGGCCGTGTTCGATGGCATCGGCATGCAGCTCGCGCGCGACGGCCGCCGACGCGGTGGTGTGGTCGATCAACACCGCGCCCGGCGCCATGCCGGCGAAGGCGCCGTCGCGGCCGAGCACGACGCTGCGCAGGTCGTCGTCGTTGCCGACGCAGGCGAACACGAATTCGGCCCCCGCCGCCGCCGCGGCAGGAGTGGCCGCGCGCTCGCCGCCGTGCAACGCCTGCCAGTCGACGGCCTTGGCGGCGCTGCGGTTGTAGACGGTGACGCGGTGGCCGGCGCGCGCCAGGTGGCCGGCCATCGGATGACCCATCACGCCCAGGCCGAGAAAGGCCACGCGGCGCGCGGGAACGGACTCGTAGGTCTTGCTGTTCATGGCTTCAAGTATGCCGTGACGCGGCATTCGTCCGCCTCGGGGGAAGGTCGCTGCACGCTGCGAGGCGCAGCGCTGCCGCGTTGCGCCAGGGCCGCGATCAGGGGTCACCCCGGCTGGGGCCCAACGCCCTGCGCGGAGGGAGGCCGAGCGCCAGGCGGCCGGGGGCTCAAACGATCGTCAGATGCTCGGTGCCGGACGCCAGATCGGGGTTGCGCGCACGCCGGCTGTGCAGCTTGATCTGCAGCCGCAGGTCGTTGACCGAGTCGGCGTTGCGCAGCGCATCCTCGTAGCTGACCGAGTTGGCCTCGTACAGGTCGAACAGCGCCTGGTCGAAGGTCTGCATGCCGAGCTCGCGGCTGCGCTTCATCAGCTCCTTGATGTCGCCGACCTCGCCCTTGAAGATCATGTCGGCCACCAGCGGCGTGTTCAGCAGGATCTCCACCGCCGCGATGCGGCCCTTGCCTTCCTGGTGCGGCAGCAGCCGCTGCGAGACCAGCGCCTTCAGGTTCAGCGACAGGTCCATCAGCAGCTGTGCGCGGCGTTCTTCCGGGAAGAAGTTGATGATGCGGTCCAGCGCCTGGTTTGAGCTGTTTGCATGCAGCGTGGCCATGCACAGGTGGCCGGTCTCGGCAAAGGCCACCGCGTGGTCCATGGTCTCGCGATCGCGGATCTCGCCCATCAGGATGACGTCGGGCGCCTGGCGCAGCGTGTTCTTCAGCGCCGATTCCCAGCCGTCGGTGTCGATGCCGACCTCGCGCTGCGTGACGATGCAGTTCTTGTGCGGGTGCACGAACTCCACCGGGTCCTCGATGGTGATGATGTGGCCGTAGGAGTTCTCATTGCGGTGGTCGACCATCGCCGCCAGCGAGGTGCTCTTGCCCGAGCCGGTGGCACCGACGAAGATGACCAGCCCGCGCTTGGTCATGGCCACGTCGCGCAAAATCTTGGGCAGGTTCAGCGATTCGATGGTCGGCAGCGTCGCCGGGATGGTGCGGAACACCAGGCCGACGTTGCCCTGTTGCAGGAACGCGTTGACGCGGAAGCGCCCGATGCCCTGCGGCGAGATCGCGAAGTTGCATTCCTTGGTCCTCTCGAACTCGGCCGCCTGCTTGTCGTTCATCACGGTGCGCGCCAGCTGCAGCGTGTGCTGCCCGGTCAGCGGCTGCGGGCTGACCTTGTTGATGCGGCCGTCGACCTTGATCGCCGGCGGGAATTCGGCGGTCAGGAACAGGTCCGAGCCATTGCGCGCCAGCATCAGGCGCAGCAGGTCGTTGACGAACTTCGAGGCTTGATCGCGTTCCATGGTGGTCCGTCCTGGTTGGGGCTCAGGGAAGTTCTGCCATCACTCACGTGCCTTCGCCACATGAGTGATGTCAAGTTTCCCCGGCTAGCCGGGGAAATTTTCTGGAAACTTGGCCTTGGCGCGCGCCTCGGCGGGCGAGATGATGTTGCGACGCACCAGATCGGCCAGGTTCTGGTCGAGTGTCTGCATGCCCAGGCTCTGGCCGGTCTGGATCGAGCTGTACATCTGCGCGATCTTGTTCTCGCGGATCAGGTTCTTGATGGCCGAAGTGGCCAGCATGATCTCGTGCGAAGCCACGCGCCCCGAGCCGTCCTTCAGCTTGCACAACGACTGCGAGATCACCGCCACCAGCGACTCGGACAGCATCGCGCGCACCATGTCCTTCTCGGCCGCGGGGAAGACGTCGACCACGCGGTCCACGGTCTTGGCGGCGCTGCTGGTGTGCAGCGTGCCGAACACCAGGTGGCCGGTCTCGGCCGCGGTCAGCGCCAGGCGGATGGTTTCCAGGTCGCGCATTTCACCGACCAGGATCGCGTCCGGATCCTCGCGCAGCGCCGAGCGCAGCGCGTTGTTGAAGCTCATCGTGTGCGGGCCGACCTCGCGCTGGTTGATCAGGCACTTCTTGCTCTCGTGCACGAATTCGATCGGGTCTTCCACCGTCAGCACGTGGCCGTACTCGTTTTCGTTCAGGTGGTTGACCATCGCCGCCAGCGTGGTGCTCTTGCCCGAGCCGGTGGGCCCGGTCACCAGCACCAGGCCGCGCGGGCGCAGCGCCAGCTCGGCAAAGACCTTGGGCGCGTGCCAGCTGCTCGAGCGTCAGGATCTTGCTCGGGATGGTGCGGAACACCGCGCCGGCGCCGCGGTTCTGGTTGAAGGCGTTGACACGAAAGCGCGCCAGACCCTGGATCTCGAAGCTGAAGTCGCACTCCAGCGTGTCTTCGTAGTGCTTGCGCTGGCCGTCGTTCATGATGTCGTACACCATGGCGTGGACCTGCTTGTGGTCCAGCGGCTCGATGTTGATGCGCCGCACATCGCCGTGCACGCGGATCATCGGCGGCAGCCCGGCCGAAAGGTGCAGGTCGGAGGCCTTGTTCTTGACCGAAAAGGCCAACAGTTGCGTGATATCCATGGATGGGGTGCGTCCCGCGAGGGGCTAAGCTCAAGGCATTATGTCGAGCATCGAAGCGAACTTACAGCAAGTGCGCCAGCGCATCACACGCAGCTGCCACGACGCTGGCCGGCCCGAGCAAAGCGTCACGTTGTTGGCGGTGAGCAAGACCTTCGGCGCCACACAGGTGCGCCAGGCCCACGCCGCCGGCCAATGCGACTTCGGCGAGAACTACGTGCAGGAGGCGCTGGCCAAGATCGACGCGCTGGCCGACTTGCGTGCGTCATTGCGCTGGCACCTGATCGGCCCGCTGCAGAGCAACAAGACACGGGTCGTGGCCGAACACTTCGACTGGGTGCACAGCGTCGACCGGCTGAAGATCGCGCAGCGCCTGGCCGAGCAGCGGCCCGCGGGAGCGCCGCCGCTGCAGCTGTGCCTGCAGGTCAACATCAGTGGCGAGGCCAGCAAGAGCGGGCTGCTGCCTGATGAGGTGGCCGCGGTGGCGCAGGCTGTGGCAGCGCTGCCGGCCGAGCGCGTGCGGCTGCGCGGGCTGATGGCCATTCCCGAGCCGGGCGAAGGCTTCGAGGCGCAGCGCGCGCCGCACCGCGCGCTGCGCGAGCTGCTGGCCGCGCTCAACGACGCCGGCCTGGGCCTGGACACGCTGTCGATGGGCATGAGCGCCGACCTGGAAGCCGCGGTGGCCGAGGGCGCGACGATCGTGCGCATCGGCAGCGCGATCTACGGCGCGCGCGGCTGAAGCCTCAGTTCAGGTACATCCCCAGGTAGCGCCGGCCGCGGCTGACCGCATCGGCATCGGTGCACAGCGCGAACCACTCGATCAACTGCAGCCGCGCCTTCTCGCGCCACTCGGCCTTGTCGCGCAGCACCACTTCGAGCAACTGGTCGAAGGCGGCATTGAAGTCGCCGGTGTGGGCTTGCAGTGCCGCCAGCGCGAAGCGCGCCTCGAAGTCCTTGCCATTGGCGGCAATGCGCGCCGCCAGCGCGGCCGGGTCGCCTGCGGGCTTGTGGCGCGCCAGGTCGATGCGCTTGAGCAGCGCCGTCCTGCGCTCGCCGCCCTGGTCGGGTTGCAGCTTGGCCAGCAGCTTGTCGGCAGCGTCGAACTCGTTGCGCTCGATCCAGCGGGTGGCCAGGTCGAGCAGCACCTCGGCGTTGCCAGGTTCCAGGCGCAGCGCTTCGCTCAGCAACATCTCCGCGTGCTGCGGATCGGCCGATTCGGCAGCTTCTGCGCGCAGCATGTCGACCTCGGACACCTGCTCGCCGAGGTGCTTGTCGAGGAAGGCACGCACCTGGCCCTCGGGCAATGCGCCCATGAACTGATCCACCGGCCGGCCGCCGACAAACAGCACCACCAGCGGAATGCTCTTGATCTGCAGTGCCGCCGAGATCTGCGGCGCCTCGTCGGTGTTGAGCTTGGCCAGCACGAAGCGGCCGCCGTAGTCGCGCGCCAGTTTCTCCAGGATCGGTTTCAGGTTGCGGCACGGGCCGCACCACGGTGCCCAGCAGTCCAGCAGCACCGGCACGTCGAGCGAGCGCTCGAGCACGGTCTGGCGAAAGTCGGCCTCGGTGACGTCGAAGGACAGGTCGGGGGCGGCAGAAGGAGCGTTCATCGGTTGTAGATCGGGTCGATCGTCTCGGTTGCAAGCGGGCCGGGCACGGGCGGCGATGCCGGGCGTGCAGTGTAAGGAGTCCGCCGCCGCCCCGGCTGGCTACACTGGGCGCATGAATCCGTCCGGCATGGCCTTCATCGGCGGTGGCAACATGGCCAGCGCGCTCATCGGTGGTCTGTTGAAGGCCGGCCACGGCCCATCGACGATCCACGTGGTGGAGCCCTTCGCGGCGCAGCGCGACAAGCTGGCGCAGCTGTTCGGCGTGGCCGCGCATGCCGAGCCCGGCGCGGCCCTGGAAGGCTGCGCCATGGTGGTCTGGGCGGTCAAGCCGCAGCTCTTTGCCGATGCCGCCGCGTCCTGCGCCGGCCTCGTCGGCGCGGCCCTGCAGCTCAGCGTGATGGCCGGCATCCGCAGCGCGGCGATCGTGCGCGCCACCGGCAGCGAACGAGTCGCCCGGGCCATGCCCAACACGCCGGCGCTGATCGGCCAGGGCATCGCCGGGCTCTATGCCCGCGATGCCGTCGGCCCGGCCGAGCGCCGGTCGGTCGAGCAGGTGCTGGCGCCCACGGGCCAGCTGCTGTGGGTGGCACGCGAGGAGGACCTGGATGCGGTGACGGCGCTGTCCGGCTCGGGCCCGGCCTATGTCTTCTACTTCGTCGAGGCCATGATGCAGGCCGCCGTCGACATGGGCCTGAGCCAGGCGCAGGGCCGCACGCTGGCGCTGGCCACCTTTGCCGGCGCCACCGCGCTGGCGCAAGCGTCCGACGAGCCGCCGGCGCTGCTGCGCGAACGGGTCACGTCCAAGGGCGGTACCACCCACGCGGCGATCAGCTCGCTCGAAGCCGATGGCGTGAAGGCGGCCTTCGTCAAGGCGATGCGTGCCGCGCAACAGCGTGCGCGCGAACTGGGCGACGAGTTCTAGCGCAGCCCCAGGTCCAGCGCCACGCCGGCGAACACGGCGAAGCCGACCCAGTGGTTCAGCCTGAAGGCCCTGAAGCAGCCTTCGCGCGTGCGCGTGCGGATCAGCGTGTAGTGCCACATCGCCTGCAGCGCCGCCGCGGCGATGCCCAGCAGGTAGACGTTGCCCAGACCCATCGAGCGACCGAGCAGGGCCCATGACACCAGGTACGCCGCATAAAAACCCATGACCGCGGCCACGTCGAGGCGGCCGAGCGTCAGGGCCGAGGTCTTGATGCCGATCTTGATGTCGTCGTCGCGGTCGACCATCGCGTATTCGGTGTCGTAGGCCAGCACCCAGAACAGGTTGCCCAGCAGCAGCCACCAGGCAAAGGACGGCACGGCGGCGGGAATGGCCGACAAGCCCCATTCGCTGCCGCCGAGCGCGGCGGCGAAGGCCATCGGCACGCCGAAGCTGAAGGCCACGCCGAGCACGGCCTGCGGCATCGCCACCACCCGCTTGGCAAAGGGGTAGCCGATCGACACCGCCAGCGCCACCACCGACAGCTGGATGGCTGCAGGGTTGGTGCTCAGCACCAGCGCAAAGGCCCCCAGCGACAGCAGCGCACCCAGCGTCAGCGCTTCGCGCACCGAGACATCGCCGCGCGTCACCGGGCGCATGGCGGTACGCTTGACATGACGATCGAACTCGCGGTCGGCGACGTCGTTGACGCAGCAGCCGGCACAGCGCATCAGGATGGTGCCGAGCACGAACACGGCCAGCAGGTGCCAGCCCGGAAAGCCGTCGGCCGCGATCCACAGCGCGCTCAGGCTCGGCCACAGCAGCAGCAGCCAGCCGGCCGGCCGGTCCCAGCGGATCAGGTCGAGGTACAGCGCCAGGCGCGAGGGTGGCGCGGCGGCAAGGCCGGTCACGTCAGCGCAGTTCGACGGACGGTACGGCATTCATTCAAGCCACGCTGCCGTGGCGCTGCGCCGTCCAGCGGTCGAGCTTCGCGCGCGCGCCGTTGGTGGCCGGGTCCATGGCCGCGTCGTGGCCGGGCCGCTTGCAGCACAGCTCGATGACATAACCGTTGGGGTCGCGGAAGTAGATCGAATCGATGAAACCGTGGTTCGACACGCCGCGGGTTTCGACGCCGGCGGACTTGCCCTTGGCGAACATTGCTTCGAGCGCCGGACGCTCGACCTCGAGCGCGATGTGCAGGTCGAAGTCGTGCTGCGCCTTGAACTCGAAAGGCATGTCCGGCGCCTCGAAGAAGGCCAGGTGCGAGCCGTCGTCCAGGCGGTAGAAGGTGTGCAGCGTCTCGGTCTTGCGGCCGCTCTTGGTCTCGCCGATCTCCAGCGTGCCCACCAGCGGCAGGCCGAGGAAGCCTTCGTAGAACGCGCGCGTCTCTTCCGAGTCGCGGCAGCGGTAGGCATTGTGGTGCAGCTTGCGGATCATCGCGGCCTCCTTCAAACCGGCACCATCGCCGTGCGGTCGAGCGTGGCGGCGTAGCCGTCGATCGCCTGGTTCACCGGCGCCCAGTTCGGCAGCGCCTTCATGCGGCCCAGCCAGGCGCGCACGTTCGGGTAGGCCGACAGGTCGCTGCCGATGGTCTCGGCCAGCGAGACGAAGGCGGCAGCGAAGTAGTCGGCGATGGTCATCTGCGCGCCGCACAAGTACGGGTTCGCGCCGCCGAGCAGGTGCTGGTCCATCACCTTCAGCCAACCCTGCGCGCGCTCGCAGCCCCACTGCAGCTGTGCGCTCTGCGCCTCGTCGCTGCGCCGCTTGTGGAAGGAGAAGATCTGCGGGTAGACGGTGCCGTAGGCGAGGTCGCGGCACAGCTGCGTGTTCACCCAGTCCATGCGCTCGTTGACGCGGGCGCGGGCCTGCAGCTCCTTCGGGTACAGCGGCGAGTCGGTCTTGTCGGCCAGGTATTTGAGGATCGCCGAGCTCTCGGTCAGGCGGAAGCCGCCGTCTTCCAGCACCGGCACCAGGTGGTTCGGGTTGATGGCCTCGTACGGCGGCTGGTAGTGCTCGCCGGTGAACAGGTCCACGACCTGGAGCTCCAGCGGGACCCTCTGCTCGGCAGCGAACAGCACCACCGGGCGGCTGGTGGTGGAGGCGGGGTGGTAGTACAGCTTCATGGCGGGTCTCCGGGCGTTGTGGGGTGGAAGCTGCATATCGTGCCGGTCGCCGGCCGCGCCCGCAAGTCCAGGCTGCGCCGTCAGCCCTCCAGCTGCTTCTGGAACACCAGCCCGGCGTGCTCGCGCAGCGCGTGGAAGTGGATCTTCGGCCAGTTCTCCTGCATCGCGCGCAGCTCGCCGGCGTATTCCAGCAGCACGCAAGGCGCATCGACGGCGTCGAGCGCGACGCGGTGGGCATTGCCGTCGATGAAGCGCTTGAGTTCGCGCTCGCCGCCGTCGGCGGCGTCGCAGGTGACCCAGCGTGCGACGTTGTAGCGTGCCGGCAGGATGCGCGCCTTGCAGCCGTACTCGTGCTCCAGCCGGTGCGCCACCACCTCGAACTGCAGCTGCCCCACCGCGCCCAGCAGCAGCACGCTGCCGGCCACCGGGCGGAAGACCTGGATCGCGCCCTCCTCGCCCAGCTGCGTCAGCCCGGCGCGCAGCTGCTTGGTGCGCAGCGGGTCGGCCACCTCCACCGAGCGGAACATCTCCGGCGCGAAGAAGGGCAGCCCGGTGAACTGCAGCACCTCGCCTTCGCTGAGCGTGTCGCCGAGCTGCAGCACGCCATGGTTCGGGATGCCGATGATGTCGCCGGCGAAGGCCTCCTCCAGCAGCGCGCGCTTCTGACTCAGGAAGGACACCACGCTGTTCGGCCGCAGTTCCTTGCCCGAACGCGTCACCTTCAACCGCATGCCGCGCTCGAAGTGGCCGCTGGCCACGCGCAGGAAGGCGATGCGGTCGCGGTGCGCCGGGTCCATGTTGGCCTGGATCTTGAACACCACGCCGCTGAACCTGGACTCGGTGGGCTGCACCGTGCGCTGCAGCGCGGTCTTCGGGCCGGGCGGCGGCGCCAGCTCGACCAGTGCGTCCAGCACCTCCTGCACGCCGAAGTTGTTGATCGCGCTGCCGAAGAACATCGGCGTCTGCCGGGCGGCCAGGAAGGCGGCCTCGTCGAAGCCGGGCGCTGCCTCGCGCACCAGCTGTACTTCGGCGGCAGCCTGCTCGTAGGCCATGCCGAAGCGTTCGGCGAGCATGGGGTTGCCGATGCCTTCGACGATCTCGTCGGCGTCCTTGACCCGGTCCTCGCCGGGCGAGAAGACGCGCATCTGGTCGCGCCGCAGGTCGAGCACGCCGCCGAAGACCTTGCCCATACCCACCGGCCAGGTGAAGGGCACCACGCTCATGCCCAGCTCGGCCTCGATCTCGTCGAACAGGTCCAGCGGCTGCCTTGACCTCGCGGTCCATCTTGTTGACGAAGGTCAGGATCGGCGTGTTGCGCGCGCGGCAGACCTGCAACAGCCGCCGCGTCTGCGGCTCGACGCCGTTGGCCGCGTCGATGACCATCAGCGCGGCGTCCACCGCCGTCAGCACGCGGTAGGTGTCTTCCGAGAAGTCCTGGTGACCGGGCGTGTCGAGCAGGTTGATGACGCAGTCGCGGTATTCCATCTGCATCACGCTGGAGGCCACCGAGATGCCGCGCTGCTTCTCGATTTCCATCCAGTCGCTGGTGGCATGGCGGCTGGCCTTGCGCGCCTTCACCGAGCCGGCGATCTGGATCGCGCCGGAAAACAGCAGCAGCTTTTCCGTCAGCGTGGTCTTGCCCGCGTCGGGGTGGCTGATGATGGCAAATGTCCTTCTGCGCCTTACCTGCTCTGCAATCTGGACGTCCGACATCACCACCTAAGCCCCGTTATGTACACAGCTATGTACACGTTCCCCAAAGTGCCCATAGCCTGCTACACGTCGGCATCTAAGCCAGCGCCGGGCTCCCCCGGCGCTTGGCATTGATTTTACGGGCGCAGCTGCGCCCGCGGTGACAGGCGCGCGGGCCAGCCCGCGTCAGGCAAACGACTCCGCCCGGCTCCGGCAGAGATCAAGAGTTCTGGCGACCACGGCTGCCGCCGCCTTGTCTTGTCCGGTGGCATCGGGTACCCGAACCGTATCGATCCCTGCCTTGAATCGATGCAGCACTTCATCGATGACGGCGTTGGCATCGCCTGCGCGCAGACCTGCGAGGACGGCGACGCCGACAAAGTCGGCCCGGCGCAGCCGCTCGTCCTTTCCGCCCAGCTTGAGGGCCATGCGGTCATGGTCAAGGCCCGGAAAGACGCGCGTGGTCAGCGTGTCGTAGACGGGGGCGAGGCGAACTGTCCGAAATGCGGCCTCCCCCTCATGGGCGGTCTTGAGAAGCGCCATGTTCTTGAGGTGCATGTCGCCATCGGCGATCAGCCACGCGAGCAGAACGCGCCGCAGGAGGATTGCCAAGTCCTCCTCTGGCTCCGTGGATAGAGAGCGCAGAGCGCGGGCGACGCGTTCGATGGTGCCTGTGTACTTGTCCTGAGGCTCAAGGTCGAGAACCGAGCACATATCTTCCATCGCCAGAAAGCGTGTGTCGTCGGTGCCGCAGCGTATGTCGAAGCGCTCGACCAGCAGTGCGGGCGGCATCCCGTCCGGCATTGAGACAAGGGCCGCGTCCGGAGTGGGCAGTCCGATGGCGCGCGCCAGAGACAGGCCAATCCATTCCACCAGTGGCAGTGCCTCGAAGCCTCCCGATCCGGCGGGCTTGAGGATGTGCGTGAAGGCCAGTTCAACGCTGGGCGAAAGTCTGCCGTCGGCGTCGAGGTTCATCGGAGCCTTTATCTGTACACCGGAGAGTCGCGGGGTGTCGGCGTTGGCGTAGAGGGCTGCGAGCCTGCGCTCGAAGTCCTGCTCGATGGCATTGCGGCCTGGCCCGGCGTAGGCTCCGGTGAAGTGGCCCTCGGCGGTGTGGCTGGAAAGGCTTGCAAGGAGGAGATCGGCGGGCAATGCCGCGATTTCGTCCTCCTTCTCGGCAATGCTGATATTCGACATGTAGCGCCTGCCCGAGCGTAGCAGGGCGCGCTCGTCGCGGTGGCTCTTGAGGACAGACTCCAGCCAGCCTTCCGGCAGCAGGGAAACGATGAAGGGTGGAAGCTTGCCGGGCACGGTCTGCCGGACGACGGGCGGCAGTGTCGGCCCGCCTTTGAACCGCGCCCATCGCCACTCAAAGCCGTCGTGCGAAAGTGTGCCGATGGAAAGGCCATGCCAGGCTACAGAGAGATTGAAGGCCGCTTCGTTGCGAACCGGCGCGGCTGCCGGGCTGCGCAGCAACCACCTCTCCGCGCCCTCGCCCTCCCGGTACCACTCGTTTTCTCGTGCCAGTGCCCACACGGCATCACTGGCGGATTTCTCATCGCCGTATTCCTCGACGAGGCGCGCCGCGATAGCCTCGCGCATGGTCAGGTCGATGGCTGCGGCATGCTCGCTGCGCAGCCGGAAAGCTTCTAGGAAGCGTTGCCGCACCGAGGAGACGGAAACACCGAACTCGCCGAGCGAGTCGGCCACCATGGCGGTTGCGACCGATGGGTGGGTTGGTGCCTTGTTCTGAATGATTTCGAGGGCGCGGATGCGCGTGCGCTGACTGCGCGGGCCGGTCAGGTACAAATGGCCATCGGAGGTTGGCCCCAGCAGCACCGCGCTGGCACCTGACAAATAGGCCTTCGGATAGAGATACCTTGCGATGCGCACGGCGTGCGCAAGCACGGTTTGATCGATGTCGTCGCTGGCATCGACGTAGATTCCCCGCATCAGCTGGACGAGCTTTCCTGTCTCGGCCAGGTAGTGGCTGCGCGCTTTGTTTATCGTTTCGCCAACAAGATGAAGGGCCATTAATCTAATTTTCGCGTGTTTGAGACGCGAGAAAGTTAGCACGAGGGGGATTTGAGGACAAGAAACTTCTAACTTTTCCGTATTTCAAACACGTGAAAGTTGACAGGAGGCCGTATTCATGCGGCTCGGAGCGGCCCGAAAAGGTGCTCCGAAACGCCAATCAACAGGATTAATGCCCCAGAGGGCTGCTCTTTCCAGTAGTTGCCGGGGGTTGGTGGGCCGATCTGGGCACTCCGGCTCAATCGGGGCGCTACTGCCGCTCGCGGCGGCCCGGCTCATGGCCGGGTTCGTACGCTTGCGCGCGGCGACGGGCGCGCAATGCCACCCCTAACCCGCGACCTTGAAAGTCTCGCGGTCGCGGCCCTTGATCCAGTTCGGTTCGGTGCCGCGCCCCGACCATGTGGCTCCGCTCACAGGATCGCGATAAAGCGGCGCGATCTGCCGGGGGCTGCTCGCGCTCTTGACTGGGCGGGCGCTCGTCAACTCTCCGGGGTTGAAGCCGTGCCGCAGCAATAACTCCTTCATGGCGCGCAGAACATCGGCCCGGCGCTGACGTTCCTGCGCGCGGGATCAAGGCCGGGCGCTTTCCCGTCGGCCTGCTCGCGTTCGCGCCGCTGCTGTGCGGCGCGCGCAAAGGCGGCAAGCAGGTCTGGCGGTTCGGTCGGCGAGCGCGTCGCCGCCTCTTCGAAGCTGTCCCGCGCTTCTCCGGTGCGATGTGTCGTTGCAAAAGACGGCGCGCGCGTGGGCGGGCCGGGTACTCTGGCGCGCGTGATGTGCGCCAGCGACGGCATGGCCCCGTCGTTCTCGCCGCGCGCAAGAACACGTTGCTCGGCGCGAAGATCCCGCAGCATGCCTGTTCGGGCAGGTAGTCGTAATGGTCGTAGACCTGCCAGTCGCCGGGCAGCCGGTCCCCGAGCATGATTTCGGCGACATGAGGCTGCGTGAGGGTGGAGAAGTTGGTGCGCGCGGTGCGGCGCAGGTCATGCACCGACCATTGCTCCATCTCGACCTTCTCATGCCGCCTGAGCCACTGCATGACGATGTAGGGCAAGGCGAATGGGGCGCTCGTGCCCATCGGCTCGTCGCTGCCTGCACTGGTGAACAGGTACTTGCTGTTGCCGCTCAAGGCCATGGCCTGCCGGATCAGCGGCTCGCCGGCCGCGTGAATGCCGGCTGGCCGAAGGCGGCGGACGAGACAGAGAGGCGTGCTCAGCGTGCCGGCAATACCTGCCCGGCCGGTGACACGTCGACCCTGGCGTAGTCGGCGGCCAGCCTGCGCCGCATGCGCAGCAGGTCCTTTTCGTAGCGCTGTGCCAGCGTCGTCTTCTGCGCATCGGACAGGATGCGCCCGGCCACCTTGAAGAACTTGCCCTCTTCTTCCTTCAGGTGGTGGCGCACCTTCTCGCTGAGCTTGCGCGCCGTGTCCAGCCACTCGGGCCCGGCCTTGTCGCGCACGCTCAGGTCTTCGCACAGCTCCTCGATGTCGTGGTGCTCGGACAGCGCGTGGCGCGACACCGACAGCCCGGCGTCGGTGAGCAGGATGGGGCAGTAGACGAAGCGTTCCTCGGCCGCGGCGTGGGCTTCGAGCTCCACCTTCAGCTGCAGGAACAGCAACTCGCGCCGCGCGGTGTCGCGCCTCGTGGCCGTCAGCTGCCGGCACAGGCTGCGCTGCACCTCATGGCTCTGGTGCAGCAGCTCGAACAGCGTGGGCACTTGCGGTGCGCCTATTCTTCCAGCAGCGAACGCAGCATCCAGGCGGTCTGCTCATGCACCGTCAGCCGCTGCGTCAACAGGTCCGCGGTGGGTTCGTCGCCGGCCTTGTCGGCCAGCGGAAACACGCCGCGCGCGGTGCGTGCCACCGCCTCGTGACCTTCGACCAGGATACGCACCATGTCCAGCGCCTTCGGTGGGTCCGACGGCGCATCCTTGAGCGAGCTGAGCTTGCCGAATTGCGCATACGAGCCTGGCGCCGGATGGCCGAGCGAACGGATGCGCTCGGCGATCGGGTCGACCGCGTTCCACAACTCGGTGTACTGGGTCATGAACATCGCGTGCAGCGTGTTGAACATCGGCCCGGTGACGTTCCAGTGGAAGTTGTGCGTCGTCAGGTACAGCGTGTAGGTGTCGGCCAGCAGCTTGGACAGACCGGCGGTGATGGCCGCGCGGTCCTTGTCGCTGATGCCGATGTTGATCGCCGGTGCGCCGGCCGACTTGTTCTTCGCCATCGTCTCGGCTCCCGGTTCAGGCAAGGTCGAAGCGATCGAGGTTCATCACCTTCACCCACGCGGCGACGAAGTCCTTGACGAACTTCTCCTTCGAGTCGGCGCTCGCATAGACCTCGGCCAGCGCGCGCAGCACCGAGTTCGAACCGAATGCGAGGTCCACCCGCGTGGCGGTCCACTTGATCTGGCCGCTCTTGCGGTCCTTGCCCTCGTAGTTGCCGCCGGCCGGCTTCCACTCGGTGCCCATGTCGAGCAGGTTGACGAAGAAGTCGGTCGACAGCACGCCCGGCTTGTCGGTGAACACGCCGTGCTTGCTGCCGCCGCTGTTGGCGCCCAGCACGCGCAGGCCGCCGACCAGCGCCGTCATCTCGGGTGCGCTCAGCGTGAGCTGCTGCGCCTTGTCGACCAGCAGATGCTCGACCGCCACGCCGGTGGGACCCTTGAAGTAGTTGCGGAAGCCGTCGGCCACGGGCTCGAGCACGCCGAAGGACTCGACGTCGGTCTTGTCCTGCGTGGCATCGACGCGGCCGGGCGTGAACGGCACCTCGACCGCGACACCCGCCGCCTTGGCCGCCTGCTCGACACCGACGCCGCCGGCCAGCACGATCACGTCGGCCAGCGACAGCTTGCCCGACGCCTTCTGGACTTCCTCCAGCTTGGCCAGCACCTTGGCCAGATCGCCCGGCGTGTTGGCCTCCCAGCCCTTCTGCGGCGCGAGGCGGATGCGCGCACCGTTGGCGCCGCCGCGCTTGTCGCCGCCGCGGAAGGTCGAGGCCGAAGCCCAGGCGGTGGACACGAGTTGCGACACCGTCAGGCCGGATGCCGCGATCTTCGCCTTCGCGTCCGCTATGTCGCCGGCCGTGGGCTGGTGCGTGGCCGTGGGCAGCGGGTCTTGCCAGAGCAGCTCTTCCTTCGGCACTTCGGGGCCGAGATAGCGCGCGAGCGGGCCCATGTCGCGGTGCGTCAGCTTGTACCAGGCGCGCGCGAAGGCGTCGGCAAAGGCCTGCGGGTTGTCGAGGAAGCGGCGCGAGATCTTCTCGAACTCGGGGTCCATGCGCAGCGTCAGGTCGGTGGTCAGCATCGTCGGCTTGTGCATCTTGCCGGGAACGTGCGCGTCGGGAATGATCTCCGGCGCGTCCTTGGCCACCCACATCTTGGCGCCGGCGGGGCTCTTGGTCAGCACCCACTCGTACTTGAACAGGTGCTCGAAGAAGTCGTTGCTCCAGCGCGCGGGCGTGGTCGTCCAGGTGACTTCGATGCCGCTGGAGATGGTGTCCTTGCCGTGGCCGGTGCCGTAGTTGCTCATCCAGCCCAGGCCTTGCTGCTCGAGCGGCGCGCCCTCGGGCGCGGGGCCCTTGTGCGACTCGGGCGCCGCGCCGTGCGCCTTGCCGAAGGTGTGGCCGCCGGCGATCAGCGCGACGGTTTCTTCGTCGGTCATCGCCATGCGACCGAAAGTGGTGCGGATGTCCTTCGCGGCGGCCACCGGGTCACCGTTGGCGTCCGGGCCTTCCGGATTCACATAGATCAGGCCCATGTGGGTCGCGCCCAGCGGCTGGTCCAGGTCACGGTTGCCGGTGAAGCGTTTGCCGGTGTCGAGCCAGACGGCCTCGTTGCCCCAGTTGGCGTCGTTGTCGGGTTCCCACACATCTTCGCGGCCGCCGGCGAAACCGAAGGTGCGGAAGCCCATCGACTCCAGCGCGACGTTGCCGGTGAGGATCAGCAGGTCGGCCCAGGAGATGCTCTGCCCGTACTTCTGCTTGATCGGCCACAGCAGGCGGCGCGACTTGTCGATGTTGACGTTGTCGGGCCAGCTGTTCAGCGGCGCGAAGCGCTGCTGCCCGCGGCCACCGCCGCCGCGGCCGTCGGAGGTGCGGTAGGTGCCGGCGGCATGCCAGGTCATGCGCACGAACTGCGGGCCGTAGTGGCCGAAGTCGGCCGGCCACCAGTCCTGCGAGTCGGTCATCAGGGCCAGCAAATCCTTCTTCAGCGCGAAGTAGTCGAGCTTCTTGAAGGCCGCGGCGTAGTCGAACTTCGCGCCCAGCGGGTCGGACTTGCTGGAGTGCGCGCTCAGCAGATCGAGGTGCAACTGGTCGGGCCACCAGTTGTAGTTCGTGGTGCCGCCGCCGGCGGCATGGTTGAACGGGCATTTGGCTTCGGTTGACATGGTTCAGCTCCTCTTGGCTGGCTGCGATTCGGCATGGGGCTGCAAGCATAGTCGACCGCGCCGGCCGCGGCCAATTGAATGCAAGTATGCCGGCCATAGACGACGCGGTGCCCTCAGCACAGCCGCGTCACGCCATCGAGCCTGCAGGCAAGGACGGCATTGCGCAGCGCGGCGATCGCCTCGTAGCGCGTGAAACTGCGGCGCCAGGCCAGCACCACGCGGCGTGTCGGCACCGGCGGCGCAAAGGGGATGTAGCGCACATGCGGCTGTGCCTCGGGATCCACGCTCAGCCCAGGTACCACCGTCACACCCATGCCCGAGGCCACCATGTGCTTGATGGTCTCCAGCGAACTGCCCTCGAAGCTCTTGCGGATGCCTTCGGCGTCGCTGGAAAACCGCGCGAACTCCGGGCACACCTCGAGCACATGGTCGCGGAAACAATGCCCGGTGCCGAGCAGCAGCATGGTCTGCGCCTTCAACTCTTCCGAGCTGACCGACTTGCGCCTGGCCAGCGGGTGGGCCTTCGGCACCGCCGCCATGAAGGGCTCGTCGTACAGCGGCGCGATCGCCAGCCCCGTGTCGGGGAAGGGTTCGGCCAGGATCGCGCAGTCGAGTTCCCCGGTACGCAGCATCTCCAGCAGCTTGACGGTGAAGTTCTCCTGCAGCATCAGCGGCATCTGCGGACTGTGCTCGATGACCTGGCGCACCAGCTCGGGAAGCAGGTAGGGCCCGATGGTGTAGATGATGCCCAGGCGCAGCGGGCCGGCCAGCGGGTCCTTGCCGCGCTTGGCAATCTCCTTGATGGCGGCCGCCTGCTCGATCACCGCCTGCGCCTGGCGCACGATCTCCTCGCCCAGCGGCGTGACGCTGACCTCGTTGCCGCCGCGCTCGAACAGCTTGACTTCCAGCTCATCCTCCAGCTTCTTGATGGCCACGCTGAGCGTGGGCTGCGACACGAAACAGGCCTCGGCCGCACGGCCGAAGTGCCGCTCGCGGGCCACGGCGACGATGTAGCGCAGTTCAGTCAGCGTCATGGCCGGTATTGGACCACCCCCGCAGCGGCCTGCGGCTGCCGCCCCTGCAGGGGAGCGAGACAGCGCCGAGCGAGCGCATGCGCACTCGCGCGTGGCCGTCGAACGCCATGCGCCGTGCAAGACGCAGGGCGACACCGGTGGATCCGGCAGGGCCGGATCCATGGTGATTGCTGGATCACGCCTCGTTGCGTTGTCATGCCTTCATGAATTCTGCGCCCGCGCCGAGCCAGCGCTGCACATGCAGCCGCGCGGCCTCGGGGTGCTGGTCCAGCAGCAGCGGCGCGATGCGCCGAGCATGCTGCAGCAGCGCGTCGTCCTCGGCCAGGTCGGCAAAGCGCAGCAGCGCGTCACCCGACTGGCGCGCGCCCATGAACTCGCCCGGGCCGCGGATCTCCAGGTCGCGGCGGGCGATCTCGAAGCCGTCCTGCGTGTCGAGCAGCGCCTTCAGCCGGGCCTTGCCGGTCTCGCCGAGCGGCGCGGTGTACAGCAGCACGCACACGCTGGCCGCGGCGCCGCGGCCGACGCGGCCGCGCAACTGGTGCAGCTGGCTCAGGCCGAAGCGCTCGGCATGCTCCACCACCATCAGGCTGGCATTGGGCACGTCGACACCGACCTCGATGACGGTGGTCGACACCAGCACCTGCATCGTGCCCGCGCCGAAGCGCGCATCACCTCGGCCTTTTCGGCCGGCTTCATGCGGCCGTGCAGCAGGCCCACGCTGCAGCCGGGCAGCGCGGCGCTCAGCTCGGCATGGGCCTGCGTGGCGTGGCGCAGGTCCAGCGCTTCGCTCTCCTGGATCAGCGGGCAGACCCAGTACACCTGCCGGCCCATCGCCAGCTCGTCGCGGATGCGCGCGACCACCTCGCCGCGCCGAGTCTCGGCGAAGACCTTGGTCAGCACCGGCGTGCGCCCGGGCGGCAGTTCGTCGATGGTGCTGACTTCCAGATCGGCGAAATAGCTCATGGCCAGCGTGCGCGGTATCGGCGTGGCCGTCATCATGAGGAGGTGAGGTTCGAGCTTCGCTCGATCCCCGTCCTCATGGCTTGTCTTGACGCCCGCCCCCTCCCCGCCCCTCCCCCTCGCGGGGGTGGGTCCCGCATGTTCGACAAGTTTGCGGCGCAGCGCCAGCCGCTGCTGCACGCCGAAGCGGTGCTGCTCGTCGATGATCGCCAGGCCGAGCCGCGCGAAGCGCACGTCGTCCTGGATCACCGCGTGCGTGCCCACCACCAGCGCCGCCTCGCCGCTGGCCACGCGTGCGACCATCTGCGCCCGCGCCTTGCCCTTGCGGCTGCCGGTGAGCCAGGCCACGCCCACGCCCAAGGGCTCGAGCCAGTGCACCAGCTTGCGGAAATGCTGTTCGGCCAGGATCTCGGTCGGCGCCATCAGCGCGCATTGCCAGCCGGCATCGATGGCCAGTGCAGCGGCCAGCGCCGCGACCACCGTCTTGCCCGAGCCGACATCGCCCTGCAACAGGCGGTGCATCGGCTGTTCGCGGCCCAGGTCGGCGGCGATCTCGGCGCCGACGCGCTGCTGGGCCGCGGTCAGACCGAAGGGCAGCGCGGCCCGCAGTTGCTGCTGCAACCCGGCATCGCTGCGGCCCAGCAACGCGGGCGCGCGCAGGTGCAGGCGCTCGCGTTTGGCCTGCGGCTTGCGACAGCTGCTGCGCCAGCAGCTCCTCGAACTTCAGGCGCTGCCAGGCCGGGTGGCTGTGGTCGCCCAACGTAGACAGGCTCGGCATCCGGCGGCGGGTGGTGCAGGAAGTGCAGCGCTTCGCGCAGGCTGGGCAGGCCGGGCGGCAACAGCGCAGGCGGCAGCAGCTCCTGCAGCGGCGCGCGCGCCAGCGCCGAGGCGATGGCCTTGCGCAGATAGGCCTGCGGCAGCTGCGCACTGCTCGGGTACACCGGCGTCAGCGCGCTCGGCAGCGGGCTGCCATCGTCGACCAGCCGCAAGGCTGGGTGCACCATTTCGCGGCCGAAGAAGCCGCCGCGCACTTCGCCGCGCACGCGCACGCGCACGCCGAATGCCAGGCTCTTCTGCTGCGAGGGGTAGAAGTGAAGGAAGCGCAACAGCAGTTCCTCGCCGCCGTCGCGCAGCCGCACGATCAGCTGGCGGCGCGGCCGTGTCTCGATGCGGCTGTCGCTGACCACCGCCTCGACCTGTGCCGTCATGCCCTCGCGCAGCGCGGCCAGCGGCGTCAGCCGGGTTTCGTCCTCGTAGCGCAGTGGCAGGTGCAGCGCCAGGTCGATGTCGCTGCGCAGGCCGAGCTTGTCCATGGCCCGCGCCGGGCCGCTGGCGGCGCGGGCCGCGGGCCCGGCGGGTGGCGTGGGCGGCGGAATGGGCCGGTCCTCGTGCGAAAGTTGAAGGCCGGGTTACTCTACAGGGCACGCGGCGACGCGACGACGCAGCAGGGAACATTCTGGCCCCGGCGCGGTCTGTCAGGCCGGTCTGCCCGCGCCCGCCTCCCTCATGCCGCATCGTCCCTACACGCTCGCCGATTTCGACTTCGATCTGCCGCCCGGGCTGATCGCCCAGCACCCGGCGGCCGAGCGCAGCGCCTCGCGGCTGCTCGATGGACGCGGCCGCCTGCCGGCCGACCGGGTGTTCCGCGAACTGCCCGGTCTGCTGCAGCCGGGCGACCTGCTGGTCTTCAACGACACGCGCGTCATCAAGGCCCGGCTGTTCGGCGAAAAGCCCAGCGGCGGGGCGGTGCAGGCGCTGGTCGAGCGGGTGCTGCCCGGCAACGAGGTGCTGGCCCACCTGCGCGCCAGCAAGTCACCCAAGGCCGGCAGCGTGCTGCGCTTTGCCGGCGCCTTCGACGCCGAGGTGCTGGGCCGCGCCGGTCCGGACGAGGCGCTGTTCCACCTGCGCTTTCCTGCCGATCCATTCGAGCTGCTGCAGGCGCATGGCCACGTGCCGCTGCCGCCGTACATCACCCATGGGGACGCGCCCGAGGACGAGGCGCGCTACCAGACGGTGTTTGCCGCGCGTCCGGGCGCAGTGGCCGCGCCGACCGCGGCGCTGCACTTCGACGCGGCGCTGCTGCAGGCGCTGGACGAACGCGGAATCGGTAGAGCGGCGGTGACGCTGCATGTCGGCGCCGGTACTTTCCAGCCCGTGCGCGCCGAGAAACTGGCCGAGCACCGCATGCATTCCGAATGGTTCGAGGTGAGCGCGGCCACGGTGCGCGCCATCGAGGCCACGCGTGCGGCCAGCGGGCGCATCGTCGCGGTCGGCACCACCACGCTGCGCGCGTTGGAATCGGCAGCCCGCGATGGCGCTGTGCGCGCCGGCGCGGCCGAGACCGACATCTTCATCACGCCGGGTTTCCAGTTCAAGGTGGTGGACCGGCTGGTCACGAACTTCCACCTGCCGAAGAGCACGCTGCTGATGCTGGTCAGCGCCTTTGCCGGCCACGAACAGGTGCGCGCGCTGTATCGGCATGCGATCGAGGCGCGCTACCGCTTCTTCAGCTACGGCGACGCGATGTTGCTGCAACGTTGATCTGGCGCCGGGGCGTCCCAGGCCGTCTCGCGTCCCTCGGAGGCCGGCGCTGCAGGCACCTTGGCGGCCCGATCCACCGCGCGGCGACAATGCCGCGATGCTGAAGTTCGAGCTGCTGAAGAGCGAGGGCGCCGCCCGGCGCGGCCGGCTGACGCTGAATCACGGCGTGGTCGAGACGCCGCAGTTCATGCCGGTCGGTACCTACGGCACCGTCAAGGGCGTGATGCCGCAGTCGCTGCTGGACATGGGCGCACAGGTCATCCTGGGCAACACCTTCCACCTGTGGCTGCGACCTGGGCTGGAGGTGCTGCGCCAGTTTGGCGGGCTGCACCGCTTCGAGGGCTGGCCCAAGCCGATACTCACCGACAGCGGCGGGTTCCAGGTGTGGAGCCTGGGCGCCAGCGCCAAGATCAGCGAGGAGGGCGTGAAGTTCGCTTCGCCGGTGAACGGCGACAAGTTGTTCCTGACGCCGGAAGCAAGCATGCAGATCCAGAGCGTGCTCAACAGCGACATCGTCATGCAGTTCGACGAATGCACGCCCTACCAGACCGCCGGGCGGCTGACCAGCGAGGACGAGGCGCGCCGATCGATGGAACTGAGCCTGCGCTGGGCGCGGCGCTGTCATGACGAGTTCCGCCGCCTGGACAACCCGAATGCGCTGTTCGGCATCGTGCAGGGCGGCATGTTCGAGGCCCTGCGCGCCGAATCGGCTGCCGCGCTGGCCGAGATGGACCTGCCCGGCTATGCCGTCGGCGGCGTCAGCGTCGGCGAGCCCAAGGAAGAGATGCAACGCATCATGGCGCACACGCCGCGGCTGCTGCCTGCGGACAAGCCGCGCTACCTGATGGGCGTGGGCACGCCGGAAGACCTGGTCGAGGGCGTGGCCTGCGGCATCGACATGTTCGATTGCGTGATGCCGACGCGCAACGCGCGCAACGGGCACCTGTTCACGCGCTTCGGCGACCTGCGCATTCGCAACGCCCGCTACAAGAGCGATCCGCGGCCGATCGACGAGACCTGCGCCTGCAGCGCCTGCCGCGGCTTCTCGCGCGCCTACCTGCACCACCTGGACCGTTGCGGCGAGATGCTCGGCCCGATGCTCGCCAGCATCCACAACCTGCACTACTACTTGAACCTGATGCGCGAGGTGCGCGAAGCGCTGGACCAGCATCGCTTCGCGGCGTTTGCCGAACGGTTCAAGGCCGACCGGTCAGCCGGCGTCGGTTGAAATCAGACGGCGCGCTGCTCCAGCACGTGGCTCGCTCCGGGGTACTGGCCCAGCTGCTGCACCAGCCAAGGCAGCAGGCCTTGCAGCTGGCCATGCAATGTGTGCGGTGGGGTGACGACGAAGACGCCGCTGCCTGCCAGACCGAAACCCAGTGCATCGGGCTGCTGCAGCGTCAGTCGGGCATGCAGCCATCCGGCCGGCGCCAGGGCCTTCAGGCCTTTCAGCATGGCAGCGGCGCCGGGCTTGGTGACCACCGGGTACCAGACCATGTACACCCCTTGTGCAAACCGGCGCAGCGCGTCGCCAACCGTGTCCAGCACGCGGGCGTAGTCGGCATGGCCTTCGTAGCTTGGGTCGACCAGCACCAGCGCGCGCCGCGTCGGCGGCGGCAGCTGGCCCTTCAGTGCCGCAAATCCATCGGCCTGGCGCAGCTCGATGCCGGCGACGCCGCCGAAGCGCTGCTGCAGCGCCTGGTGCTCGGCCGGATGCAGCTCGAACAGCCGCAACTGGTCCTGCGGCCGCAGCAACTGGCGCACCAGCTGCGGCGAGCCGGGGTAGTGCCGCAGGCTGCCGTCCGGGTTGAGGGCGCGAAGCTGCTGCAGGTAGTCGGCCACCGGCGGCGGCGTGTCCTGCAGCGGCCACAGCCGGGCAACGCCTTGCAGGTACTCTCCCTTCTTCTGTGCCTGCGGCGAGTCCAGCGCGTACAGGCCGGCACCGGCATGGGTGTCGACGATGCGCAGGCCCTTGTCCTTCAGCGCCAGGTGGCGCAGCAACTGCAGCAGCACCACGTGCTTGAGCACGTCGGCATGGTTGCCCGCGTGGAAGGCATGTCGGTAGGCGAGCACCCCGGCTCCGGGCGGCTTCAGCGCGGGTCGCGTCGCGCCTGGAACAGCTCGCGCAGGTTGACTTCGCGCGGGCCTGGCACCAGCGTGGCCTCGTCGCCAGCCTCGACGGTGCCGGTGTCGATGACGCTGAGATAGGCGCCGCAATAAGCCGACTGCCGCATCAGCTTGACCGCCTGGTTGAAGCCCATCGCGTCGTTGAACTTGAAGCAGGGCTGGCGCGGTTCGCTGAGGGCCAAGGTGCAGTGGGGCAGGCGCAGGTAGTCGCCGATCCACATGTCGCCTTCGAGCAAGCCGTGAAGGGTCAGGTTCTCTCCCATCGCGCCAGGCTTCAGCGCCTCGTCCCAGGCGGCCACGCGGGCCTGGGCCCGCACCACCTGCCAGAACGCATAGTGTTCCTGTGGGTAGGCGTAGACGGATTTGCTCAGTCCGCCATGCACGCTCAGGTCGGCCTGTTCGTCGCCGGCCAGGCCCAGGGCGCGCACGGCCACGGGACCGGCAACCGGTTGCTTGCCGATGGCCGTCAAGACCGACTTGCCGTCGATCGTGCGCACGCCAGCGCGAGCCACGTTGACACTCACCACTCGAATCATGACTGCCCTTGCCGCAAAGTGAAACGAAGACATCACCCCACGAGTTTGCTGCAGTGCAGCATAACAGTGATCGCCAGGTTTTAGCCCGACATTCGTCAAAGGTGCTTTGCGCACCGCACTTGAGTTTTCGCAGGCCCCCTTTGCCTGAGTGCTTACCCAGGCGTTCCATTGTGGCGACAATCGGTGCCCCCACGCGAGCCGCGTCGGGCGGCTCGCCCAGCCATTCACCGGCGCGCCGGAATTCATGGATCGACGACTGGAGTTCAAATGAATCACCCCTCGATGGAAGGCCAGCGGCTGAACGTGCCCGCCCATGTGAAACACGCCCGGCTCATCGCCTGGGTGGCGGAAATCGCCGCACTGACCGAGGCTGCCGACGTGTACTGGTGCGATGGCTCGCAGCAGGAGTACGACCGGCTGTGCGCCGGCCTGGTGGCCAGCGGAGTGTTCAAGCGACTGAACCCGGCCAAGCGGCCGAACAGCTATCTGGCCTGCAGCGACCCGGGCGACGTGGCCCGCGTCGAGGACCGCACCTTCATTTGCACGGCGCGCCAGGAAGACGCCGGCCCGACCAACAACTGGGTGGATCCGGCTGAAATGCGGGCCTTGCTGCAGACCGGCAAGGCCGACGGCACGCCGGGCCTGTTCAAGGGCTCGATGCGCGGCCGCACCCTGTACGTGGTGCCTTTCTCGATGGGGCCGCTGGGCTCGCACATCTCGCACATCGGCGTGGAGCTGTCCGACAGCGCCTACGTCGCGGTGAACATGCGCATGATGACGCGCATGGGCAAGGCGGTGCTCGACCTGCTCGGCAGCGACGGCCATTTCGTGCCCTGCGTGCACAGCGTGGGCGCGCCGCTGCAGCCGGGGCAGGCCGATGTGCGTTGGCCCTGCAATGCCACCAAGTACATCGTGCACTATCCCGAAACCCAGGAAATCTGGAGCTACGGCTCGGGCTACGGCGGCAATGCCTTGCTGGGCAAGAAATGCTTCGCACTGCGCATCGCCTCGACCATGGGCCGCAGCCAAGGCTGGCTGGCCGAGCACATGCTGATCCTGGGCGTGACATCGCCGCAGGGCAGGAAGTACCACGTCGCCGCGGCCTTCCCCAGCGCCTGCGGCAAGACCAATTTCTCGATGCTGGTGCCGCCCGCAGGGCTACGAGGGCTGGAAGGTGACGACCGTCGGCGAGGACATTGCCTGGATCAAGCCGCACGCCGACGGTCGCCTGTACGCGATCAATCCGGAGGCCGGCTATTTCGGCGTGGCGCCGGGCACCAACGAGGCCACCAACCCGAACTGCCTGAAGATGCTCGACCGCGACGTCATCTTCACCAACGTCGCGCTGACCGATGACGGTGACGTCTGGTGGGAGGGGCTGACCGAGCAGCCGCCGGCGCACCTGACCGACTGGCAGGGCAAGGACTGGACGCCGCAGATCGCGAAGGAAACCGGGGCCAAGGCCGCCCACCCGAATTCACGCTTCACCGTGGCCTCGACCGCGAACCCGGTGCTCGACCCGGAATGGGACAACCCGGACGGCGTGCCCATCGACGCCTTCCTGTTCGGCGGCCGGCGCTCGACCACCGTGCCGCTGGTGACCGAGGCGCGCAACTGGACCGAGGGCGTGTACATGGCCTCGACCATGGGCAGCGAGACCACGGCGGCGATCGCCGGGCAGGTCGGCGTGGTGCGGCGCGACCCGTTCGCGATGATCGCCTTTGCCGGCTACAACATGGCCGACTACTTTCAGCACTGGCTGAACGTCGGCGGCAAGCTGGGCGCTGCTGGGGGTGCCAGATTGCCGCGCGTCTACTGCGTCAACTGGTTCCGCAAGGGCCCAGACGGCAAGTTCATCTGGCCGGGTTACGGCGAGAACATGCGTGTGCTGGAGTGGATCGTTGGCCGTATCGAGGGTCGGGCCGACGGCGCCGACAACGCCTTCGGCATCAGCCCGCGCTACGAGGATCTCAACTGGAGCGGCTTGAGCTTCTCGAAGGAACAGTTCGGCCGCATCATCGGCATGGACCATGCCGACTGGCAGCATGAGTTGTCGCTGCATGAAGAGTTGTTCCAGCGACTGGCCTACCACCTGCCGCCCGAACTGAGCGCCACCAAGAAGCGCATCGCCGAAAAACTGGCCGCTTGAGCTTGCCGAGGACGGCTGGCCAGTCCGGTGAAGCTGCAGTTGCTGTCCGATCTGCATCTCGAGACCGAGGCCTTCGACCCGCAGCCGTTGCCGGACGCCGAACTGCTGGTGCTGGCTGGCGACATCGATGCCAGCTGGGCTGGCTTCGATCGCTTCGCGCATTGGCCGGTGCCGGTGCTGTTTGTCGCCGGCAACCATGAGTTCGACGGGCGCGAACTCGACGACGCCTGGCCCGCTCTGAGGGCCCGGTCCGATCGGCTGGGCTGGACTCTGCTGGAACGCAGCAGCACGGTAAGGACCGACCGCCAGGGCCGGCGAATTCGCTTCGTCGGCACCATCCGTTGGTGCGACTTCGATCTGTTCGGTGTCGAAAGGCTGGCGTCTTCGATGAGAGCGTCCGCTTACTTCATGAGACTGATGCGGGCCACCCGACGTGGCCAGCCCTTCGACGCGGCAGGTGTTCGCGAAGAGGCGCTGGCCTGTCGCGCCTGGTTGGCAGACGAACTGCGGCAGCCTGGCGATGGTCGCTGGGACAAGACTGTAGTTATCACTCACTTTGCCCCCAGCTTGCGCAGTGCGGACGTTCGCTACGGCGCCCAAGCGGGCACCGCCAGCTTCTGCAACGCCGATGACGACCTGCTGGGACACGCCGACCTGTGGCTGCACGGCCACCTGCATTGCCGGCACGACTACTGGGTCGCGCGCACCCAGGGCGCGCCGACGCGTGTGGTCTGCCAGGCGCGCGGTCTGCAAAGCAAGGGGGAGGCAGAGGGCCATGACTCCGGCAAGCTGATCGAGATCTGACACTGCGGTGCGGGCCGTTGGCGGACTCTGGCACGCGCCGCCAGAGGGTCCAGGCACGAGCATCAGCTCGCAGGCGCTGGCAGACCGAACTGACGATCGCGTCCTCGAAGACGCGCAGCACGGATGACCCTGCCGCCATGGTGCGAGCTACATGCGCCAATGCAGTGGTTTCCCACCGAGTGAGGATGCCGAGGCGGCGCGAAAGGCCTAGGATTTGACGGTCGGTCGCAAGACCACGAGTCTCGGAGGGCCAACACCATGCGTTATGCCGCGATGCAGGTCCTGACTTGGGGCACGATCGCCGGGGTCATCAGCAGTGCCTTGCTGCTTGCCGCGCTGGACAGGCCGCAGCTGCACTACCCTGTTGAGCTTCCGGATGCGACTTCACTGCTTGGCGAGCCGACCCCGGCCGGTCGCGTTCAGCCGAACTCTGCGGTGAAGGAAGCACCTTTGGCAGGCAGCACCCCACAGGTTGCCAACCGGTGACCGCTTCATCGCCGCCTCCCAGCGGTCGAGCGCGGCTTGCCCGGCGCTTTGGGCGCCAGCGGCCGGGCGACATCGGCCAGGAGCATGACGCTGCGCACGATGTCCTGGACCGCCTCGCCCAAGTCGACTGGGGGCTCCAGCGTGTCGATCATCGCTTGCAGCTCGTCCGCATCCTCCAGGTCCTGGGGGTCGAAGTGCATGTAGATCAGTGCCAGCGGTTCCAGCAACCGCACGTCATCGATTCGCATCAGCTCGGGAAAATGTTCCATTGCAGCCGCGAAGCCGGCCACCCAGGGCAGCACGCATTCGGAAGACGAGGTCGGCGCTTCAAGCTCGAACACCCAGGGGTCGAACCATTGGCGGGCTGCGATCCAGCGACGCAGTTGTTCATGGCGACGAAGCACAAGGCGATGCAAGGCTGCGGCGTCGAAGTCGGTCGGCAAGGTTCGCGCTTCGACGTCGGTGATGCAGGGCAGCCATTGCGCTGCATCGATATTGTTGGGTTGCAGCAACAGACCGCAAAGGAATCCGTCGACCGCGCTCACGTCAAGCGGCAAGAGCGGCCCGGGCACCTGATCCAGCATCTTCTGCAGTTGCTGGACCTCCTCTTCGTCAAACGCCTTGCTTTCGGTGCACGTACCGTTGCCAATGTCCATCGTGCATTGTGGCGCCGGACTGGGCCTACACCGACGCCACGACATCGTCGCACTGCGAACTAGGGATGGCTGCCCGGCGGACGCTTCAATAGACTCCGCATCTGCTGTCACACGTGTCAATGTTTGCGCACTAGGCGCCACAGGTACCGCCCAGAACAAAGAGACGGGCCTGCATCGATCCCAACGACGTCCTTTCATTAGGACTTGTACAGGCCCGCCGGGCAACCGGCGGGCTTCTTTTCTTGGGTCGCGCGCGGCACGGTGGCTAGACTGCCCGTATGAGCGAAGCGCGCTATGCCTGGGTGGTCGTATGGGCCACGTTCTTCGCGCTGGCCATCATTTTCGGCGTTTCGTACTCCTTTGCCGCCTTTTTTGCGTCATTCGCCGGCGAATTCGACGCGCAGCGGGCAGATGTCTCGCTCGTCTTCGGGCTCTCGGGCGGTGTCTACTTCGTCTTCGGCGCCGGCGCCGGCATGCTGGCCGACCGCTTCGGGCCGCGGGTTGTCACCAGCGCGGGCATGCTGCTCATCGCCGCTGGCCTGCTGCTGTGCAGCTTCGCGCAATCGATGGCCACGGTCTATGCCGCCTATGGCGTCGGCGTCGGGCTCGGCATCGCTCTGGTCTACACGCCGGCGATCGCCTGTGTGCAGCCCTGGTTCACGCAGCGGCGCGGCTTGGCGGCCGGGCTGGCCAGCGCGGGCATCGGCGCCGGCACCGTCGCCGTGCCGTTGCTCGCCGCCGCCGCCATCGGCTGGCTGCAATGGCGCGATGCCATGCGGCTGCTGGCGCTGGGCGTGCTGGTGCTCGGCTGGTGCGCCACCGGGTTGTTGCGGCGTGCGCAGGCGGCCTCGACCGCCGTTGGCTGCCGCATCCCCGGCCTGAGCCTGCGCGAGGCGCTGCACGACCGGCGCTTCTGGTGGCTGTACCTGAGCATCGCGCTGGCCGCGCCGAGCATGTTCATCCCGTTTGCCCATATCTCGGCGGCGGCGCGCGACCTGGGCATCGACATCGCGCGCGCGGTGGGGCTGGTGGGGCTGATCGGCATCGGCAGCCTTGTCGGCCGATTCGCCATCGGCGCCCTGGCCGACCGGCTTGGGCCGACTGCTGACGCTGCTGCTGATGCAGATGTCCGCCGGTCTGGCCTTTCTAGCCTGGCATGCTGCCGACGGCTACGCGGTGCTGGCCGTGTTCGCGCTGTGGTTCGGCCTCAGTTACGGCGGCATCGTCTCGCTGCTGCCGGCCATCAGCATGGACCTGTTCGGCCCGCGCGCGGTGGCCGGCATCATCGGCACACTCTACACCGGCGCAGCGCTGGGCAACCTGCTCGGCCCGGTGCTGGCCGGCGCGGTGTTCGACCGCGCCGGCAGCTATGTGCCAGTGCTTTGGGGCTGCATGGGGTTGTCGGCGATGGCGGCGCTGGCCTCGGCGCGGCTGCTGGCCTGGAAACGGCCCAGCTACTGACCGGTTCAGATCGCACCGGCCGTGCCGGCCTCTCTGTGCTGCCAGCCGCGGCGGCGCGGAAACTACTTGGCGAACAGTTGTCCCGGGTCGGCAAAGGCCTTGAATTCCAGCGCATTGCCGCAGGGGTCCAGCAGGAACATCGTCGCCTGCTCGCCCACCTGGCCCTTGAAGCGCACATGCGGCTCGATGACGAAGCGGGTGCCGGCGGCGCGCAGCCGGTCGGCCAGCGCCTGCCATTCGTCCATCGTCAGCACGAGGCCGAAATGCCGCACCGGCACGTCGTCGCCGTCGACCTGCCCGGTCTGGCGATGGCCGGCTTCCTCGGGCGCCAGATGCGCGACGATCTGGTGGCCCTGCAGGTCGAAGTCGACCCAGGTGTCGGACGAGCGGCCCTCGGGGCACCCGAGCAGGCCGCCATAGAAGGCGCGGGCCTGGACCAGCGAGTTGACCGGGAAGGCCAGGTGGAAGGGATGCTTGACGCTCATGGGGCAGGCCGGGGTGTGGGCGGGGGCCGCCATTGTCGCAAGCGATTCAGGGTGGCGGCGGCTTGCGTGTGGCCAGCCAGATGGCCGGCAGGATCAACACCGCGCCGACCGCGTGGTACCAGCGCGGCGCCTCGCCGAGCAGCGCCCACGAGGTCAAGGCCGCATACACCGGCGCCAGGTACATCACCAGCGAAGAGCGCGCCGCGCCCAGCTCGCGCAGCATGTAGCCGTAGGCCTGGTACGAGAAGAAGCCGGGCAGCAGGCCGGCCAGCGCGACCAGCAGCAGCGCCTTCATGCTGAAGGGCGGCCCCGGCTGCATGCTCTGCTCCAGCACGGTGGCGGGCAGCAGCACCAGCAGGCCGCCGATGGTGATGGCCGCCAGCCGCGGCGTGGGCGCCAGCGCCGAAGGCCAGCGCTGCAGCAGCACCGTGTAGGCCACCCAGGACACGGCCGCCACCAGGATCCACAGGTCGCCGACCGTGAAGCGCACCGCCCGCAGGTTGCCGGGTTCACCCTTGGCGATGACGAAGACCACACCGGCGCAGCGCCAGCGCCATGCCGGCGCGCTGCCAGCCCGAGACCCGCTCGCCCAGCAGTTGGGTCGAGGCCCAGGCGATGGCCACCGGAGTGGCCGCATAGATCAGCCCGATGTTGATGGCGCTGGTGGTGTGCGCGCCCTGATAGACGAAGGCGCCGCAGATCCACATGCCGAGCGCGCCGAGCAGCAGCATCTGCTGCCACTCGTGCTTCCAGCGACTGAAGCCGCTGTGCAGCGCGCCGGCCGACAGCGGCAGCAGCAGCGCCAGCGCCAGCGTCCAGCGGCCCAGCGCCAGCGCATGCGGCGCGATCACGCCCTCCGAGGCGCGCGCGATGATGTAGTTGGACGACCACAGCGCCGGGGTGATCCACAGCAGCCCTCGAGCGATGCGCTGGCGTCGGGTGGCTTGCAAGTGGAGGTCGGCGAAAGTGGCTCGGGCGCAGCGCTGCGCGCCGGTGTGCATGGTAGGAGCAAAATCCGCCCCCGCCCCCGCCCCCGCCCCCCCAACCGACCCGAGGTGACGCTTGAAGCTGAAGATGGCCGAGAACTCGCTGTTCGCGATCCTGCTGCGCAAGCCGTGGTGGATCAGCCTGGCCATTGCCGCAGCGCTGTCGCTGCTGGCGCGGCTGCTGCTGCCGGCGGACTATCGCCGTGGCCGGCATGCTCGGCAGCTTGCCCTTCGTGGTCATCGCGGCGATGGCCGCCTGGCGCCAGCGCGGCGCGCCCAGCGCGGCCCAGCGCGAGCAGCTGCTGCAGCGGCTGCAGGCGATGAGTGCGCGCGAATTTGCCGCCACGGTCGAGGCCGTCTGGCGCAGCCAGGGCCACGAGGTGCGATCGCTGAAGCTGGCCGGCGCCGATGTCGAACTGGACAAGGGCGGGCGGCGCATCCTGCTCAGCCACCGCCGCTGGAAGGCGGCCTCCACGGGCGTGGAGCCGCTGCGCGAACTGCAGGCGGCGCAGCAGCACAAGCAGGCCGACGGGAGCATCTGCATCGCCACCGGCGAGGTCAGCGACAAGGCGCGCAGCTTTGCCGGCGAGGCCGGCATTCGTCTGATCGATGCGGCCGAGCTGGTGCAGCTGATGCATGCCAGCGGCGTGTTGCGCAAGGGCTGAGGGTCCGCCCGACGCGGGGCCGTAGCATCGGGGCCATGGACATCGCTGGCAGGGTCGCCCTGGTCACCGGCGCCGCACGCGGCATCGGCCTGGCCACGGCGCAATGGTTCCTGCAGCAGGGTCATGCGGTGGCGCTGCTGGACATCGACGGCAGCGCACTCGATGCCGCCGTCGCCGCCGCTGGCGGCAGCCCGAGTGCGCGCTGGCACTGCACGCCGACGTGCGCCAGCCGGCGCAGGTGCTGCGGGCCGTGGCTGCCGTCGAAGCCCGCTTCGGCCGGCTGGATGCGCTGGTCAACAACGCCGGCATCGCGGTCTTCAAGCCGCTGCTGGCCACCGCGTTCGAGGAATGGCGCGACGTGCTGGCCACCAACCTCGACGGCCCCTTCCTGTGCACCCAGGCCGCCGCGCCATTGATGCTGAAACACGGCGGCGGTGCGGTGGTCAACATCGCCTCGATCTCCGGCCTGCGGGCCAGCACGCTGCGCGTGGCCTACGGCACCAGCAAGGCGGCGCTGATCCACCTGACCAAGCAGCAGGCGGCGGAACTGGGCGACATCGGCATCCGCGTCAACTGCATCGCCCCGGGACCAGTGGACACGGCGATGGCCAAGCTGGTGCACAGCGCCGCCATCCGCCGCGACTACCACGACAGCATCCCGCTCGGGCCGCTACGGCACGCCGGAAGAGATTGCCGCCGGCATCGGCTTCCTGTGCAGCGACGCCGCCAGCTACATCAACGGCCAGTGCCTGGCCGTGGACGGCGGCTTCGATGCCGTGGGCATCGGCCTGCCCAGCTTGCGCGCCGATCGCGGCAAGTCCTAGACTGAACCTTCACCCTCTCGCACGGAGCATCACCATGGGCGCACCCGAAGCCTTCACCGCCACCACCGACGTCGGCCACTACATCGGCGGGCGCATCGTGCCCGGCGCCAGCGGCCGGCAGCAGCCGGTCTACAACCCCAGCACCGGCAAGGTGGCGCGCCAGGTGGCGCTGGCCTCGGTCGAAGAAGTCAACGCCGCGGTGGCCAGCGCGAAGGCCGCGCTTCCCGGCCTGGGCCGACACGCCGCCGATCCGCCGCGCGCGCGTGATGAACGCCTTCCTGCAGCTGCTGATGCAGCACCGCGACACGCTGGCGGCGATGATCACCGCCGAACACGGCAAGGTCTTCACCGACGCGCAGGGCGAAGTCACGCGCGGCATCGACATCGTCGAATTCGCCTGCGGCATCCCGCAGCTGCTGAAGGGCGACTACACCGACCAGGTGTCCACCGGCATCGACAACTGGACGCTGCGCCAGCCGCTGGGCGTGGTGGCCGGCATCACGCCCTTCAACTTCCCGTGCATGGTGCCGATGTGGATGTTCCCGGTGGCGCTGGCCTGCGGCAATGCCTTCATCCTGAAGCCCAGCGAGCGCGACCCCAGCCCCAGCCTGTTCATGGCCGAGCTGCTGAAGCAGGCCGGGCTGCCCGACGGCGTGTTCAACGTCGTGCAGGGCGACAAGGTGGCGGTGGACGCGCTGCTGACGCACCCCGACGTCAAGGCGCTGAGCTTCGTCGGCAGCACGCCGATCGCGCAGTACATCTACGAGACCGGCGCGCACCACGGCAAGCGCGTGCAGGCGCTGGGCGGCGCCAAGAACCACATGGTGGTGATGCCCGACGCCGACATCGACCAGGCGGTGGACGGGCTGATCGGCGCCGCCTACGGCAGCGCCGGCGAGCGCTGCATGGCCATCAGCGTGGCGGTGCTGGTGGGCGACATCGGCGACAAGATCGTGCCGAAGCTGGCCGAGCGCGCCAAGGCGCTGAAGATCAAGAACCCGATGGAACTCGACGCCGAGATGGGGCCGATCGTCACGCAGCAGGCGAAAGAGCGCATCGAGGGCTACATCGGCATCGGCGTCGAGGAAGGCGCGAAGCTGCGTGGTCGACGGCCGCGGCCACAAGGTGCCGGGGCTGGAAGGCGGCTTCTTCACCGGCGGCACGCTGTTCGACCACGTGACGCCTTCGATGCGCATCTACAAGGAAGAGATCTTCGGCCCGGTGCTGGCCTGCGTGCGCGTCAAGGACCTCGCCGAGGCGGTGCAGCTGGTCAACGAGCACGAATTCGGCAACGGCGTGGCCTGCTACACCAGCGACGGCGACGTCGCGCGCGAATTCGCGCGCCGCGTGCAGATCGGCATGGTCGGCATCAACGTGCCGATCCCGGTGCCGATGGCCTGGCACGGCTTCGGCGGCTGGAAGAAGAGCCTGTTCGGCGACATGCATGCCTACGGCGAAGAAGGCGTGCGCTTCTACACCAAGCAGAAGAGCGTGATGCAGCGCTGGCCGGAGACGATCGCCAAGGGTGCCGAGTTCGTGATGCCGACGTCGAAGTGAAGCGCGTGTTCGTCGGCGAGCGGCACGCCCTGGGGTTGCCGTTGAGTCGGCGTCGAAGTTTGCGCGCCACGGCAGGAGGAGGCCCGCGTTGAACATCTTCATCGCCGGAGGCTCCGGCGCCATCGGCCGCCAACTGTGCCGATGCTCGTCCAGCAAGGCCATCGGGTCGTCGCCATGACACGCACGCCCGCGGGCGCCGCGCGCCTCGAAGCGATGGGCGCCACGCCCGTCATCGGCGATGTGTTCGACGCCGACCGGCTCACCGAGCTGGTCGCGGCAGGCGGCGCCGGAGCTGGTCATCCATCAACTCACCGCCTTCGGCGCGACCGATGCCGACCCGCTGGCACAAACCATCCGTGTGCGCACCGAGGGCACGCGCAACCTGGTGGCGGCGGCACGGCAGGCCGGTGCCCGCCGGCTCATCACGCAGAGCATCTCGTTCATCTGCAAGCCCGTCGCCGGCGGGCTGACGGACGAAAGCACGCCGCTCTATCTGGACGCCCCCGACGCGATCCGGCCGCTGGCGCAGGCCGTGGCCGAGATGGAACAACGCACGCTCGAAGCCCCGGGCCTGGAGGGCGTGGTGCTGCGCTACGGCTGGTTCTACGGGCCGGGCACCAACTTCGATCCCGCGGACGTCATCCCCCGCGCCATCAGGAAGGGGCGGATGCCGATCGTCGGCGCCGGCGACGGCTGCTATTCCTTCGTCCACGTGCGCGACGCGGCCCAGGCCACGATGCGGGCGCTGACCGGCGCGGCGCCCGGCATCTACAACATCGTCGACGACGCGCCGGCCCGGCTGCGCGAGTGGCTGCCGGTCGCGGCGCAGCTGCTGGGCTGCGCCGCCGCCGTCGGCCATGGACGAGGCGCTGGCGCGGCAGAAGCTCGGCGACATGCTGGTGTACATCTACAACGAACAATCCGGCGCCTCGAACCACAAGGCCAGGACGGCGCTGGCGTGGCAGCCGGGCATCCCGTCCTGGCGCCGGGGCTTCAGCGAGCTGTACGCGTCGGCCGGCGCAGCCTGACCGGCCGCGCCGTCACGCCGGGATCAGCATGCGCGCCAGCACCTGCGGCGCGCCGGCCGCATCGGCGCGCAGCACCAGCCCTTCGCCGGAACTGCTGCCGCCGCCCACCAGCTTCGACAGCACGAACTGGTGTGTCACCCAGGCCTCGAAACGCTGGGGCGGCACCGCGGCCACGGCCCGGCGCAGCGCGTCCAGCGATTCGGCATTGGTGGTCTCGGCCGTGCCGTGCGGTGAGCCCAGCGCCGCCCAGGGCTCGACCTGGCCGAAGGCCAGCGTGGCCGTGTCCAGGCAGCGGCACCAGGGGCTGGAGCGCACTCGCGCGGGCTGCAGCCTGGCGGCCTTGAACCATTCGCCGATGCGCCGCGCCTGCGCCCGGCCTTCGTCGCTCAGGTTGCGCTGCGTGCTGCACACGCCGGGCTGGAAGCCGGGCGGGTCGAAGGTGCCCGGCGCCAGCGCATGACGGAAGGCGATGACCACGCCGCCCTGGCGCAGCAGCGTGGCCACGTCCTCGTGGGCGGCCAGGCTCGGCAGCGCCGGCCAGGCCAGGCCGGCGGCCAGCAGATGGCGTCGTGTGGGCATGCAGCGTAGGCTCCCGAAGTGCGATGGTGCGCATGCTCGGTCGCCGTGCCCGCCGGCGTGCCGGGTCCCACGAGAACCTGCATCATGCTCAGGGTCTTGCCGGGGCTGTGCCGACCCCCGGGCGGTGGGCACAATCCACACCCCCCCAACCCCGCGGAGACTCGACGACGATGAGCCCCCTGCCGCCCCCGCCCGCGCTGCTGCCGATGACGCACATCGATTGCGAAGTGAAGGCGCTGATCACGCTGGGTCCGGGCCCCTACGGCGAACGCCGCTATGTCCCGCTGGGCGGCGGCACGGTGCGCGGGCCGGAGCTCAACGGCACGCTGGTCGAGGGCGGTGTCGACTGGCAGATCCACCGTGCCGACGGCGTGCTCGACATCGCCGCGCACTACGTGATCCGCGCCGACGACGGTGCGCTGATCGAGGTGCAGAGCAACGGCATGCGCCATGGTCCGCCCGAGGTGATGGCGCGGCTGGCGCGCGGCGAGGCGGTGGCGCGCGACGAATACTTCTTCCGCACCCTCGTGCGCTTCACCACCGGCGCACCGCAGTGGGCGCACCTGAACAAGGTGATGGCCATCGCCTGCGGCCAGCGCGAGGCCAGCTGGGTGCGGCTGGACCTCTATCGCTTGACCTGAGGCAGCCGCTGCAGCTGCCGATCCGTCCCGGGCCCGCGCTTTGCATGCGCGAGCCGCTGACCTGGCATTTGGATGCGCGCAGGCCCATCCTCAGGTCCCGATCAGCCCGCCGTCCTTCTTGCGGATGACCACCGTGGCCGAACGCGGCCTTCCACCCGGCTGGTAGTCCGGCCAGTTCGAATACTTTGCCGGTTCGGCCGGGTCGCTGCGGTCGCCGGCCGACTCACCAGGGTGCTGGATGTTGATGAACATCGTGCGCATGTCCGGCGTCAGCGCCACGCCGGTGACCTCGGCGTTGACCGGGCCGGTGAAGAAGCGCCGCACCTCGCCGCTGCTGCGGTCCACGGCCAGCATCTGGTTGTTGCCGAAGCCCTTCAGCTCGCCCTTGTGCATCTGCGAGGCATGCATGTCGGTCTGCACCCACAGCACGCCGCGCGCATCCAGCGTCAATCCGTCGGGGCAGGCGAAGAGGTCGCCCTGGATGTTGCCGCGCGCCTCGGGCCGTTCGTTGGCGGGGTTGCCGGCCAGCAGCAGGTGCTTCCAGCGCAGCGTCGTGGCGTCGAAGTCGCCGTCCTCGGTCCACTGGATGATCTGGCCCATGACGTTGTTGGCACGCGGGTTGGCCGCGTCCGCCGCGGGCATGTCCTTGGCGCCGCGGCTGCTGTTGTTGGTCAGCGTGCAATACACCGTCATCGCCTTCTGGTCGATGGCCAGCCATTCGGGCCGGTCCATCTTGGTGGCGCCCAGCAGGTCGCTGGCCTGGCGCGCCTTGATCACCACCTCGCCTTGATCGGCAAAGCCGTTGGCGGCGGTGAGCGACCCCTGGCCCTGCACCAGCGGCAGCCAGCGGCCCGTGCCGTCGGCGTCGAAGCGCGCCACGTACAGCGTGCCATGGTCCAGCAGCGTGGCGTTGGCCTTTGCCTTCGTCAGGTTCGCACCGCCGGGCGCGATGCGGTCGCGGCTGACGAACTTGTAGATGTACTCGAAGCGCGCGTCCTCGCCCGAATACACCACCGCACGGCCGTCCTTCGTCACCGCGATCCAGGCGCCTTCGTGCGCGGCGCGGCCCAGCGCGGTGCGCTTGACCGGCGTGCTGTCCGGGTCGAAGGGGTCGATCTCCACCACCCAGCCGAAGCGGTGGAACTCGTTCGGGTGGCGCTTGGCATCGAAGCGCGGATCATGCTCCGGCCAGCGGTATAAGCCGGTCTTGCGCAGGCCCCAGCGCTTCTGGTCGGCATCGGGCGCGTCGGGGCCGTCGAAGTAGAAGGCGAAGTTCTCCTCGCCGCTGAGGTAGGTGCCCCAGGGAGTCATGCCGCTGGCGCAGTTGTTCAGCGTGCCCAGCACCACGCTGCCGGCCGGGTCGGCCTCGGTCCTGGTCAGCGCGTGGCCGGCAGCCGGGCCGGCCAGCGCGAAGGGCGAATAGGCGGTGAAGCGCCGCGCGTACTTCGACGGGCGCAGCACCTGCCAGCGGCCGTCCCTGAGTTCGACCTCCACCACCGACACGCCGTGTGCCGCCTGCGCCTTGCGCACCTTCTCGGCGCTCCAGGTCTTCATGCCGTCGCTGTGCAGCAGGCCGTCGTCGCTGTACTCGTGGTTCATGACCAGCAGGCCATGCGTGCTGCTGCCGTCGATCGGGAAGTAGTGGATGCCGTCGTGATGCATGCCCATCTGCACCGCCTGGTCGGCGGCGCTGTTGCCGGCATCGGGCAACCATGCCGGCATGTGGCCGCTCACGCCGACCGGCTCGCCCCAGGGCACGAAGGCCACGGCCTCGTAGCCCTCGGGCACGACCATCGTGTCCAGGTGGGTCACCGGCACCGACTTGAAGCCGAGCAGCGGGCCGCCGCCGATCGAGGCGGTGGCGCAACCGCTCAGCAGGGGTGGCAGCAGCGTGGCGGCCAACGCACCCAGGCCGCCTTGCACCCACAGCCGCCGCGACGGGTCGGACACGCCGTGGATGTCGGCATTGGCGCTGCGGTTGGAGTCTTCCAGCGATTCGAAATCCTTCGACATGTGTTCTTCCGGCAACTATTGCGCGTTGAAGGCTTTGGATGCTGCCCTCAGCTTGTGACAATCCTTGCCAGCTTCCAGGCGCCGACCCGACAAGGTGGAGCATATCGATCCGATGACCTTACAAGCCGCCTTGCCCGCAAACGCTGCCTTGATCCCGGCGGATGCACTTCGTTCCGGAAGTCGGCTCGAAAACTACGAAATCGACTGCGTCATCGCGCGCGGTGCCGTGGCCATCGTGTACCGCGCACAGGATCGAAGCACCCAGCATGCCGTCGCCATCAAGGAGTTCTTGCCGACGGGCCTGGCGATGCGCGGTGACGATGGCCAGGTCGTGGCGCGCGAAGCTGGTCAGGAACAGGACTTCCAGCGTGGGCGGCGGGTGTTTCTCGAGGACGCGCAGGCCCTTGCCAAGTGTCGACACGACTGCCTGATGCCCGTGCTGCGCGTGCTGGAATCCCATGGCACCGCGTACAAGGTGATGCCGTATTGCCCCGGGCCGACGCTGCTCGAACAGCGGCAGAACATGCCGATGGCGCCCACGGATCGGCTGCTGCGCAGCTGGCTCGAGGGCCTGCTCGGTGCGTTGGCGACCTTGCACGACACGGGCAAGGTGCATGGCGCCGTGTCGCCCGGAAACATCCTGATGCGGGCCGGCGACCGGCCGCTGCTGCTGGACTCCGACGCCGTGTCTGCCGCCATCCTGAGCGATCGCACGCGCAGCATGATTGCCGCACTCGAGCCATGTTTCGCGCCCCAGGAGCAATGCGAGCCGGCGGCCGATAGGCCACTCGGGCCCTGGACCGATCTCTATGCCCTGGCGGCAAGCTTGCGTTTTTGCATCACCGGCCAACTCCCGGGGGCCTTCGCGCAGCGCTCTCGGAGCATGGGCTTCGAATCGACGGGGCGGCCTCAGGCGAGCTCTGGTGCGCTGGCCGGCAGCGGCGTCCCGCCGTGGCTGAAGACGCTCGACGCCTGTCTGGCCGACACCGCAAAGGAGCGGCCACGCAGCGTGGCCCAACTGAGAAGGCTGCTCGCCATCGAAGGGCCGACAGCGCCAGCGGCCATGGCCTCGACCGCGGCCGGGCTCGCGCCAACGCTCAGCAGCCCGGTTCACAGGTCCGCCGCATGGGCCGATCGCCCGGTGCAAGCCTCGCCAGAACGCGCGGCGCAGGACGCCGCACCCGGCGTGCCAGGCGCCCCGCAGCCGGTGCGACCGGCGCCGCCTGCTGCTGCGCAATTGTCGTTGCCACTGGCGCCAGGCGGTGCCGCAGGGGCGGACCCTGCGGATCAGCCCGATGTCGACGCTGCCACGCAATCGCCCGAAGCAAGTGGCCTGCCCGGCGCCGCGCTCGCCCATTCGGCAGGACCGGCAAGGACTGCCGAAGCAAGGGCGAGCGTGCGGCCGCGACGACGCCTTGCCGCGGTCGTGGGGTCGCTGCTGGTGGCGGCGCTTGCCGCAGGGGCGCTTTCGCTGTTCAACGAGGGGTCACGCCCAGGCCCAAGCGAGACCAGGACATCCGGACCTGCGCCATCGCCGGTGCCATCGATGGCGCAGCTGCGCTCCGTTCCCGAGCCTGTTGCGGTGAGCACACGTCAGCCGGCACCTCGGCCGGACTCCTCATCCGTCGCCAGCACGGATGTGCCGTCCGACACGCAGGCTCCGCGTGCGGCAGCACCCGCACCCGCCCCGCCGCGCAGCAAGCCAGCCTCGACCAAGGAGCCGGGCAAGCCGGTTGCGGCCAAGGAACAAGGCCAGTCGCCGAGCGTGGCGAAAGCTCAGCCAGGGGCTTCCAGTCCACGCCAGGCCTGTGCTGGCAAGGAGCGCTATGCGTTGCTGCAGTGCATGGAAACGCAATGCGCGAAGAAGGCCTGGACCAAGCACGAACAATGCGTGCGGCTGCGCACGCAGCGCAAGCTCTGACGGTTCACAGCTTCTCGGTCTCGCCGCTCTTCGGCTGCCACTTCATCAACCGCTTCTCGATGCGCGTCACCGCCGCGTCGAGCAGCAGCGCAAAGGCGGTCAGCACCACGATGCCGGCCATCACCGTGTTGATGTCGAAGCTGCCTTCGGCCTGAAGGATCAGGTAGCCCACGCCCTGCGACGAGCCGAGATACTCGCCGACCACCGCGCCGACGAAGGCCAGGCCGACGCTGTTGTGCAGCGAGCTGAAGACCCAGGCCATGGCGCTGGGCAGGTAGACGTGGCGCAGCAGTTGCCGCGGGCTCGCGCCCAGCATGCGCGCATTCGCCAGCACCACCGGCGAGACCTCCTTCACGCCCTGGTAGACGTTGAAGAAGACGATGAAGAACACCAGCGTCACGCCGAGTGCCACCTTGCTGCCGATACCCAGGCCGAACCACACCGCGAAGATCGGCGCGAGGATGATGCGCGGCATCGAGTTCATGGCCTTGATGTAGGGCTCGAGCAGCGCCGAGGCCATCGGCTGCAGCGCCAGCCACAGCCCGGCGCCCAGGCCCAGCACCGAGCCGATGGCAAAGGCCAGCAGCGTCTCGCTCAGCGTCACCGCCAGGTGGCGGTAGATGTCGGCCTCGGTGACGAACCAGCTCCAGATGCGCTGTGCCACCAGCGCCGGCTGGCCGAAGAAGAAGGCCGCCTGCCGGTCGTTGTCGAACATGAGGTTCGGCAGCAGGCCCGGCGCCGTCATCACATGCCAGAAGGCGAGCAGCGCCAGCAGCAAGCCCACCTGCCAGACACGCAGATTGCCCGGCTGCGGTTTCAGCAATCGCCACATTTGTTCAGTCCTTAGCGGAGCCAACGCGTAGATCGCGGGGCAGGCAGTCATCCACTTCGAGTGGACGCCGCGGAACCGGCTTTGCCGGGCCGCTGGCGGCGCCCCCTCGGGGGGAGCGCCGAAGGCGCTGCGGGGGGTTCAAATGACCTTGCGGTACTGCACGAAGCCGGGCTTGTCGGCGATGCGGTCGTACAGCTTCATCGCCTGGAGGTTGGTCTCGTGCGTCAGCCAGTGCACGCGCGCACAGCCGCGCGCCTTGGCCATCGCATAGACATGTTCGATCAAGCGCCGGCCCAGTCCCTGGCCGCGGCATTCGGGTGCGACGAAGAGGTCCTGCAGGTAGCAGGAGTCGTCGCTCATCCAGCAGCTGCGGTGGTCGATGCTGTGCACCAGGCCGCGCACCACGCCGTCGACCTCGACGAAGTCGCAGTGCATCGGCTCGGCCGGATCGAAGAAGCGTTGCCACGTCAGGCGGCTGACGTCGCCGGCGATATCCACCTTGTAGAAGGCTTGGTAGCCGCGCCACAGCGGCATCCAGACATCGAATTCATCGCGCCGCGCGGCACGTACCTGGATCGAAGGCATGCGGTCATCTCTGGCCATGGGCGGCGCCCATTGTTGCCCATGCCGCCGCTTATCATCGATCGACCGCGCCCGGGTGCGCCATGGACAAGGTGTGATGAAAGCGACTGCGCTCAAGATGCTGAAGCGGGCCCTGGCGCTGATCATGATGGCGCTGGTGCTGCTGCTCGCCTGGCGCGCCTACGATGCGCTGCGTGAGCCGCACCTGAAGCGCTGGCACACCTTCGCGCCCGCGGAGGCCTCGGCGGCGCAGATCGCCAAGCTCGACTGGGCCGGCTATCTGGACATCGAGAAGAGGCTCTTCGAGCAGGTGCGCGCCGAGGTCACCGACAAGCTCGACGACGAAGACCGCATCAACTCCAACCGCTACTTCGCCGACAGCCCGATCTACCCCGGCCGATTCGTGCAGGACTGGAACCGTTCGTACATCCTGGCGCCCGAAGGCAAGCCGGTGGGTGCGGTGGTGCTGCTGCACGGCCTGACCGATTCGCCCTACAGCCTGCGCCATGTGGCGCGGCTGTACGTGCGCTCCGGCTACGCGGCGGTGGCCATCCGCCTGCCCGGCCATGGCACCGTGCCCGCGGGCCTGACCCAGGTCGAATGGGAGCAGTGGATGGCGGCCACGCACCTGGCGGTGCGCGAGGCGCGGCGGCTGGCACCGGCGCCAGCGCCGCTGCACGTGGTCGGCTTTTCCAACGGCGGCGCGCTGGCCATGAAGTACGCGCTCGACGCGCTCGACGACAAGTCATTGACGCAGCCCGAGCGCATGGTGCTGTTCGCGCCGATGATCGGCATCACCAGCACGGCGCGCTTTGCCGGCGTGTTCGGCTGGCCGGCGCTGGTCCCGGCCTTCGACAAGGCGGCCTGGCTGGGCATCGTGCCCGAATTCAACCCTTTCAAGTTCAACAGCTTCCCGGTCAACGGTGCGCGCCAATCCTCGCTGGTGGCGCGGCGGCTGCAGGCGCAGATCGACCGCCATGCCCGCGAGGACAACCTGAAGGGCCTGGCGCCGGTGCTGACCTTCCAGTCGGTGGTCGACTTCACCGTCAGCACGCGCGCCATCGTCAGCGCGCTGTATGCCAAGCTGCCGGCCAACGGCAGCGAACTGGTGCTCTTCGACTTGAACCGCAATGCCAAGTTCGGGCCGCTGCTGCGCCGCAGTACCGACACCGTGCTCGAAAGATTGCTGCCCGATGCGCCGCGCACCTTCCGCAGCACCATCGTCACCAATGCCGGACGCGGCACCGACAGCGTGGTGGCGCGCAGCACCGAGGCCGGCGCAACCACTGAGCAGACCACCGACCTGGGCCTGGCCTTCCCGCCCGGCGTGTTCTCGCTGTCGCACCTGGCCATCCCTTTCCCGCTGAGCGACCCGCTGTACGGCATGGAGCCCGACACCGCTGAGGACTATGGCGCCAACCTCGGTGCAATATCCACGCGCGGCGAACGCGGCACGCTCATCGTCAGCATCGACTCGCTGGCGCGCATGTCCTCCAATCCCTTCTTCGACTATGTGCTGCAGCGCATCGAGGAAGGCCTCGGCGCGCCCGCGAAGCCGAAGCCGTGACGCACCCCCCGCAGATGCTCACGAAGACCTGCTTGTTGGCCGGTGCGCTGCTGGCGCTGTGCGGCGCGGCCATGGCCCAGGCCGCGGCGGCGGGCGCCACGCTGCTGCAGAACGTGCGCATCTTCGACGGCAAGAGCGCCAGCCTGTCCGGCCCCAGCCACGTGCTGGTGCGCGGCGAAGTCATCGAGCGCGTGTCCGCGGCGCCGATCGTGCCGCCGCCGGACGCGACCGTCATCGACGGCCAGGGGCGCGCGCTGATGCCGGGGCTGATCGACAACCACTGGCACACGATGCTCGCCGCGCCGTCGATGGCCCTGACGCTGGAGGGTGACCTCGGTTATCTCACGCTGCTGGCCGCCGTCGAGGCTCGCGCCACGCTGATGCGCGGCTTTACCACCGTGCGCGACGTGGGCGGGCCGTCCTTCGCGCTGAAGCGCGCCATCGACGACGGCCTGGTGGTCGGCCCGCGCATCTATCCGTCGGGGGCGATGATCACCATCACCGGCGGCCACGGCGACTTCCGCGCGCGCCACGAGCTGCCGCGCCAGATCGGTGGCCCGCCGCCGCTGACCGGCGCGCTGAACGCCAGCCAACTGGCCGATTCGCCCGACGAGGTGCGGCTGCGCACGCGTGAGCAGCTGCTGCTGGGCGCATCGCAGATCAAGCTCACCGCCGGTGGCGGCGTGGCCTCGCCGCACAGTCCGCTGGACGCCTCCACCTTCACCGAAGACGAGCTGCGCGCCGCGGTGCAGGCGGCCGCCAACTGGGGCACCTACGTCGGCGTGCATGCCTACACGCCGCAGGCCATCCAGCGCGCGCTTGCCGCCGGTGTCAAGGTCATCGAACATGGCCACCTGATGGACGACGAAAGCGCCCGGCTCATCGCCGAGAAGGGTGTGTGGCTGAGCTTCCAGCCCTTCGTCGACGATGGCTATGTGCCGCAGATGCCGCCTTCGAGCATGGCGCGGCTGCGCCAGATCTTCGCCGGCACTGAGGCGACCGTGGCGCTGGCCAGGAAGCACAAGCTCAAGCTGGCCTGGGGGACCGACATCCTGTTCTCCGCCGCCAATGCCACTCGCCAGGGCGCGCTGCTGGTGCAGATGCAGAAATGGTTCACGCCGGCCGAGGTGCTGGCCATGGCCACCGGCACCAACGCCCAGCTGCTGCAGCTGTCGGGCCCGCGCAACCCCTACCCCGGCAAGCTGGGCGTGGTGGAAGAAGGCGCGCTGGCCGACCTGCTGCTGGTCGACGGCAACCCGCTGGAGAACCTGAAGCTGATCGAGACGCCGGACACGAGCTTCGTGCTGATCATGAAGGGCGGCACCCTGCACAAGAACCTGCTGCGGCGCTGACCTCTCCTGCTTCCGGCATGCATCGGCGCGCCTTCCTCGGGGCCGGCATGGCCTCGAGCCTGCCGCTGGGCGGGCCGAAATGTTTCGCAGCGCGACGGCGTCCTCGGCAAGGACGTGGAGCCCGGGGACTTCAGACGTGGGACAGACGCGGCGTGATCGCCGGTGCATAGTGGCGGCGGACCCACCGTCCGCAGGAGTTCCGCATGGCATCAAGACCCCACATCTGTTTCGACCGCATCCTGCCGCGCGAACTGTTGCGACCGCTGCCCACCGTGGCCACGCGCGGCGGCCGCACGCGTGCCATATCGCCGATCGGCAAGACCTGGATGAACGGCAGCACGCTGTCGGTGCGCTTCATCGGCGGCAACGCGGCGCAGCGCGCCACGGCGCGCGAGCAGGCCGGCTGGTGGCAGGCGGTGGCCAACCTGGTTTTCGACTTCAACGACGCGCCGAACGCCGACATCCGCATCACCTTCGACGCCAACGACGGCGCCTGGTCGTACATCGGCACCGACTGCCGCAGCATCCCGCTCAACGAGCCGACGATGAACCTCGGCTTCCTCGACGGCGGCACGGCGGCGCACGAGTTCGGCCACGCGATCGGCCTGGCGCACGAGCACCAGAACCCGGCGGCGGCATCCAGTGGAACGAGGCGGTGGTGATCCGCGAGCTGGCCAGGTCGCCGAACTTCTGGGACGAGGCGACGACGCGCCACAACGTGCTGTTCCGCTACGCGGCCGACCAGATCAACGGCACGGCCTTCGATCCCGAGTCGATCATGCTGTACTTCTTCCCGGCCGAATGGACGACCAACGGCGTCGGCGACGAAGGCCAACGAGGTGCTGTCGAAGCTGGACAAGCAGTTCATCGCCGGCGCGAAGATGTACCCGAAGAAGGCGCCCACGGTGGACAGCGCCACGCCGCTGGTCGGTCGGTGCGCCGCCAGCGCACGGCGGCGTCGATCGGCAAGTTCGGCGAGGAGGACCTGTTCCGCTTCACGTGCGGCGCACGAGGGCCGCTACATCATCGACACGCGCGGGCCCGACCGACGTGGTGATGAAGCTGTTCGGCCCGAACAGCCCGACCGCGCTGATCGCCGAGGACGACGACTCGGGCTACGCCACCAACGCGCGCATCGCCGCCGACCTGCTGCCCGGCGACTACTGGGTGCAGGTGCGCCACTACAACCGCGACAGCGGCATGGGTGACTACTCGGTGAAGGTGCGCCGCGGCTGAGCCGGAATGGCCGAGCGCGCCACGAGGCCCTGTCGCTGCGTGCCGCCGCACGGGGCTTGTCAAGCCGCCAGCTGCTGCCGATAGCCCTTCAACACCTCTTCGCGCAGCACGTCCCAGATCGCCTGGTGCAGATCGAGGAAGCGCGGGCTGGTGCGCACCTCGGCCACGTCGCGCGGGCGCGCCAGGTCGATGGCGAACTCGCCGATCGGGTGCGAGGCCGGCCCGGCCGACAGCACCACCACGCGGTCGCTCATGGCGATGGCCTCGTCCAGGTCGTGGGTGATGAACAGCACCGCCTTCCTCTTCGCGGCCCAGAGGTCGAGGACTTCGTTCTCCATCAGCTGCCGGGTCTGGATGTCCAGCGCCGAGAAGGGTTCGTCCATCAGGATGATGTCCGGGTCCAGTGCCAGTGTCTGCGCCAGGCTGGTGCGCTTGCGCATGCCGCCGCGAGAGCTGGTGCGGGTAGCGGTCGCCGAAGCCGCCCAGGCCGACGCGCTTGAGCCAGTCCTCGGCCTGGCGACGAGCCTCGGCTTCGGGCAGGCCGCGGAACTCCAGGCCCGCCATGACGTTGCGCAGCGCGGTGCGCCACGGCATCAGGCTCTCGGTCTGGAACATGTAGCCGGCGCGGGTGTTGATGCCGGACAGCGGCGTGCCGAAGACCTGCACCGTGCCGCGGCTCGGCGCCAGCAGCCCGGCGCCGACGTTGAGCAGCGTGCTCTTGCCGCAGCCGGTGGGGCCGACCACGGAGACGAACTCGCCGTCACCGACGCTCAAGCTCACGTCGCGCACCGCGGTGTAGCGCTGGCCCGGGTCGTCGCGGCTGACGAAGGTGCAGCTGACATCGGCCAGCTGCAGCGCGGGCGGGATCATCGTGCGGTGGGGCGGCGGCGCATGGGCTCGGCAGTTTAGCGGGGCTGGGGATTGCCAGGCGCGAAGCCGAGGCATACATTGCCGCCCTTGCGCCAACACACCCGCCGCGCCCAGCGGCATGAACGAGGAGACAGCGTATGGCTTCCTTGATCGTGAACGGCGCTGCGCGCCAGTACGATGGCGACCCCGACATGCCACTGCTGTGGTACCTGCGCGACCAGCTGCAGATGACCGGCACCAAGTTCGGCTGCGGCCAGGCGCTGTGCGGCGCCTGCACCGTGCACATGGACGGCGCGCCGGTGCGCGCCTGCGTCACGCCGATGGGCGCGACCAGCGGCCGCAGCGTTGTCACGATCGAGGGGCTGGACGCGAACGGCCGGCACCCGCTGCAGGTGGCGTGGGTCGAGCTGGGCGTGCCGCAATGCGGCTACTGCCAATCGGGCCAGATCATGCAGGCGGCCGCGCTGCTGAAGAACAACTCGCGCCCGAGCGAGGCGGACATCGAGACCGCGATGTCGGGCCACATCTGCCGCTGCGGCACCTACACCCGCATCAAGGCCGCCATCCAGCAAGCCGCGACAAAGGGAGCCTGACATGAGCGCCATCCTCGAAAACACAGGCACCGAACCGCGCATCGGTCGGCTGTCGCGCCGCCACTTCCTGGCCACCACCGCAGGCGGCGGCTTCGCGCTGGCCCTCGGGTGGCCGCAGGCCAGCGACGCGGCCGACCCGCCGAAGTACGGCGCCTTGGGCATGGCCAACGGCGTGGTCGAGAACCCGCTGGTCTTCATCGCCATCGCCGACGACGGCATCGTCAGCATCACCTGCCACCGCGCCGAGATGGGCCAGGGCGTGCGCACCGGCGTGCCGCTGATCGTCGCCGACGAGCTCGAGGCCGACTGGGCGCGCGTGCGCGTGGTGCAGGCCCCCGGCGACGAGCCGCGCTACGGCAACCAGGACACCGACGGTTCGCGCACCACGCGCCACTTCTTCATGCCGATGCGCCGCTGCGGCGCCGCGGCGCGGCAGATGCTCGAAGCCGCCGCCGCCGCACGCTGGGGCGTGCCGGTGGCCGAGGTCACGGCGAAGAACCACCAGCTGCTGCATGCACCGAGCGGCCGCACGTTGGGCTACGGCGAAGTGGCGCGCGCCGCCGCGGCGCTGCCGGTGCCGGCGAGCGGCCGAGATCCGGCTGAAGAAGCCGGCCGACTTCCGCTACATCGGCAAGGGCAACGTGCCCATCGTCGACGGCCCCGACATCGTGCGCGGCCGCGCGGTCTACGGCATGGACGTGGTCATGCCCGACATGCTGTTCGCGGTGGTGGCGCGCTCGCCGGTGTTCGGCGGCACGCTGCGCGGCTTCGACGCCGCCGCGGCGCTGAAGGTGCCGGGTGTGCTGAAGGTGGTCGAGATCAAGGGCACCGCCATCCCCAGCGCCTTCGAGCCGCTGCCCGGCGTGGCCGTGATCGCCAGCAACACCTGGGCGGCGATGAACGGCCGCCGCGCGCTCAAGCTCGACTGGGACAACGGGCCGAACGCCAGCTACGACTCGGTCGCCTACCGCGCCGCGATGGAGGCGGCAGCGGCGAAGCCCGGCAAGCTGATCCGCAACCAGGGCGACGTCGCTGCGGCGATGCAGTCCGCGGCCAAGACCTTGAAGGCCGACTACTACATGCCGCACCTGACGCAGGCACCGATGGAGCCACCGGCCGCCACCGCGCGCTTCAAGGACGGCCGCATGGAACTGTGGGGCCCGTTCCAGAGCCCGCAGGCGGTGCGCGGCGGGGTGGCCAAGCGGCTGGGGCTGGAGACCGACAAGGTGACGGTCAACGTCACGCTGCTCGGCGGCGGTTTCGGCCGCAAGAGCAAGGGCGACTTCGCCAGCGAGGCCGCGCTGCTGGCCAAGGAAAGCGAAGGCAAGCCGGTCAAGGTGGTGTGGACGCGCGACGACGACCTGCACCATTCCTACTACCACACGGTCTCGGTCGAGCACCTGGAGGCCGGCATCGACGCGCAAGGCAAGCCGGTGGCCTGGCTGCACCGCAGCGTCGGCCCGACGCTGATGGCGCTGTTCATGCCCGACCCGAAGACCGAGTCGCCGATCGAGCTCGGCATGGGCCTGACCAACCTGCCCTTTGCCGTGCCCAACCTGCGCATCGAGAACCCCGAGGCGGCGGCGCACGTGCGCGTCGGCTGGTACCGCGCGGTGTCGAACCTGCCGCATGCCTTTGCCATCCAGTCCTTCGTCTGCGAGATGGCGCAGGCCGCCGGCAAGGACCCGAAGGACTACCTGCTGGAGCTGCTGGGGCCGCCGCGCCAGGTCGACCCTCGAGCGCTGAACGACACCTGGAACCACGGCGAGGACCCGGCGCTGTACCCGATCGACATCGGCCGGCTGCGCCGCGTCACCACCACGGCGGCCGATGCCGCGGGCTGGGGCAAGGCGCTGGGCAAGGGGCGCGGCATGGGCATCGCCGCGCACTACAGCTTCACCACCTACGTGGCGGCGGTGGTCGAGGTGGCGGTGGGCCCGAAGGGCGAACTGGTCATCCCGCGCGTCGACATCGCCGTCGATTGCGGCGCCATCGTCAACCCGGAGCGGCTGCGCTCGCAGATGGAGGGCGCCGTGATGATGGGCCTGAGCAACACGCTGGGCGGAGAGATCAGCTTCAAGGACGGCCGCGCGATGCAGAACAACTTCGACACCTTCGAGGTGCTGCGCATGAACGCCGCGCCCAAGCGCATCGAAGTGCACATGATCCCGGGCGACTACAACTTGCCGCTGGGCGGGGCCGGCGAACCCGGCGTGCCGCCGGTCGCGCCGGCGCTGTGCAACGCCATCTTCGCCGCCACCGGCAAGCGCATCCGCAGCCTGCCGATCAAGGGCCAGCTCAGCGCCTGAGTGGCACCGGCGCCTTCACCGGCGCCGGTGTTTCGCGGGGCTGCGTCAGGCGGCCGATCCACCACAGCACGGCGACGAGTGCGGCGCTGCCGAGCAGTTGCTCGGCCAGCGACAGCCGGTGCACGTTCCACAGGAACAGGCCCAGGCCGATGAGCGTGGCCACGAACAACGCGCAGGCCAGCCCGGCGGCGCGCGGCGACAGCGGCGGGTCGAAGCGCTGCACCTGGGCGATGTCGAAGTCCGGTTTCGGCAAGCGCTGCGCCACGTCGGCCGGCCGCCAGCCCGGCGGCGCGAACCACACGCGCAGCTTGTCGGCCCACGAGCGCGTGCGCCAGCTGTCGCAGCCCCAGCTCGCGGTAGACCTGCAGGTTGGCCCACAGCGGGTTGAAGCTGCGCAGCGGCGCGCGTGTGCCGTAGACCACCGGCTCGCGCTCGTCCTCCTCGACGAAGCTGCCGAACAGCCGGTCCCACAGGATCAGGATGCCGCCGTAGTTCTTGTCCAGGTAGCGCTGGTTCACGCCGTGGTGCGCGCGGTGGTTGCTGGGGCTGCAGAACCAGCGGTCGAACCAGCCGAGCTTGCCCACCTGCTGCGGTGTGCACCCAGAACTGATACAGCAGGTCGATCAGCGCCACCACGCCGAAGACCAGCGGCGGCACGCCCGCCACCGCCAGCGGCAGGTAGAAGATCCAGCCGAGCAGGAAGCCGCTGCTGGTCTGGCGCAGCGCCGTGCCGAGGTTGTAGTCCTCGCTCTGGTGGTGCACCACGTGCGCGGCCCACAGCACGCCCACGCGGTGGCCGGCGCGGTGCAGCCAGTAGTAGCAGAAGTCGTAGCCGAGCAGCGCACCGACCCACACCCACAGTGACGATGGCCGACAGCTCGAACAGCGCCAGGTGCTGGAACACCCAGCTGTACATCGCCACCTTGAACAGCGTGCCGAAGGCGTCGAAGACCTGGCTCATCACACCCAGGCCCAGGCTGCCCAGCGTGTCGTTCAGCCGGTAGGTGTCGCGGCCGCGCATGCGGCCGATGGCGAACTCCAGCGCGATGGCCAGCAGGAACACCGGCATCGCCAGCACGATGACTTGCTCGCCGGTCACGGCCAGGCCTTCAGCCCTTCGGGTACTTGGCGTTGGCCTTCCTGGCGAAGTCGTTGGTGTACACCGCCTTCAGGTCCAGCTTGGCCTTGGCCAGTTCCGCGTCGATGCTGGCCAGTGCGCGGAAGGCGGTCTCGGGCCCGGCGTCGGGGATCAAACCATCGGGCGACAACGCGCCCTTGGCCGCCAGGAAGGCATCGATGTAGACCGCGCGGTCGCCCAGCAGGTAGCTCTCGGGCACGGTCTTGATGACCTCGCCGGGGCCGGCGGCCTGGATCCACTTGTTGGCACGCACCAACGCATTGGCCAGCGCCTGCGTCGTCGCCGGGTTCTTGTCGATGAAGGGCTGCGGCGCGTACAGGCAGCCGGCCGGCATCGGCCCGCCGAAGACCTTGTCCGATTCGGCCACGATGCGCGTGTCGGCGACGATCTTCAGGTCGCCCGAGCGCGCCAGCAGCGTGATCACCGGGTCGAGGTTGCTGATGGCGTCGATCTGCCCGGCGCGCATCGCCGCCACCGCGCCCTGGCCCGCGCCGACGCCGACGATCGACACGTCGCTGGGCTTCAGCCCGGCCTTGGCCAGGATGAAGTTGACCATCACGTTGGTCGAGCTGCCCGGCGCGGTGACGCCGACCTTCTTGCCCTTCAGGTCGGCCACCGTCTTGAAGTTGGGCAGCGTCTTCGGGTTGATGCCGAGCACGATCTGCGGCGCGCGGCCCTGCAGCACGAAGGCGCGCATCGGCTGGCCCTTGAACTGCATGTTCACCGTGTGCTCGAAGGCGCCCGACACCACGTCGGCGCTGCCGCCCACCACCGCCTGCAGCGCGCGCGCGCCGCCGGCGAAGTCGACGATGGTCACGTCCAGGCCTTCGGCCTTGAAGTAGCCCAGCTGCTCGGCAATGGTCAGCGGCAGGTAGTACAGCAGGTTCTTGCCGCCGACGGCGATGCTCAGCTTGGGCTTTTCCAGGCTTTGTGCCCGCAGCAGCGCGGGGCTCGCCAGGAATGCCGCAGCGCCGATGAACGTGCGACGTTGAATCTTCAAGGCTGTCTCCAAAAGGGTTGTGCGCCGGTCGGTGCCGGAGGGCGACATTCTGCAGCGTGCCGCCGCGCTGCCGCCATCGGGGTGTTCAAGCACGCAGGCTATCCTGTGCCGCAGAGCACGACGGCTCCGGAGGGCTGGCCCACGATGCGCTTCCTGCTGGTGGAAGACGACCGCATGATCGGCGACTCGCTGCGCGCCGCGCTGCGCATGGAAGGCCATGCGGTGGACTGGGTGCGCGACGCCGCCGCGGCCGAGAGCACGCTGGCCAGCGAGCGCTTCGACCTGGTGCTGCTCGACCTGGGCCTGCCGCAGGGCAACGGGCTGGGCGTGCTGTGCAGCTTGCGCGCCCGAGGCGACGCCACCCCGGTGATCGTGCTGACTGCGCGCGACGGCCCGGGCGACCGCGTCGCGGGGCTGGACACCGGGGCCGACGACTATCTGGTCAAGCCCTTCGACCTGGACGAGCTGGGCGCACGCATCCGTGCCGTGCTTCGCCGCCAATCGGGCCGCGCGATGCCGCTGCTGGCCCATGCCGGCGTGACGCTGGACCCGGCCACCCGCCAGGTGATGCGCGATGGCCAGCCGGTGCTGCTGTCGGCGCGCGAGTACGCGGTGCTCGAACTGCTGATGCAGCGCCCGGGCGCGGTGCTGTCGCGCGCGCAGATCGAAGACCGGCTCTACGGCTGGGGCGAGGAAATCGAGAGCAATGCCGTGTCGGTGTACGTGCACCAGCTGCGGCGCAAGCTGGGGCCGCAGTTCATCCGCAGCATGCGCGGCGTCGGCTACTTCCTCGATACCGGCCCCAAAGGTGCGCCGTGAGGCGCGCCGCGGGGTTGCCATGAACTCGCTGCGCACGCGCCTGCTGCTGGCCGTGCTCGGCCTGCTGGCCGTGGCCGTGCTGCTGGTGGGCAGCATCACCTACCGCAGCGTGCGCGCCGACACCGAGGCACTGTTCGACTACCAGCTGCGGCAGATGGCGCTGTCACTGCGCGACCAGGGCGAGGTCGCGCCGGCGCAGGCCAGCGCGCTGGTGGACGAGCAGCTCGATTTCGTCGTGCAGGTGTGGACGGCCGATGGCCGCGGCCTGTATGCATCGCGGGCCCATGAAGCGCTGCCGCAGCGCGCGCAGCTGGGCTTCGCCGACCTCAGCGTCGCCGGCCAGGTGTGGCGCAGCTTCAGCGTGGCCATGCCCTCGCGCGTGATCCAGGTCTCGCAGCCGCTGGCCATCCGGCGCAAGTTGGCGGCCGATGCGGCCTATGCAGCGGTGCTGCCGCTGCTGGGGGTGGCGCCGTTCATGGCCGCCGCAGCCTGGTGGCTGACGGCGCTGGCGCTGCGCCCGCTGCAGCGCGTGGCCGAGGACGTGCGCCGGCGCGGTGAGCAGTCGCTGCACCCGCTGCCCGCCGCCGGACTTCCCGACGAGGTGGCGCCGCTGGTCGCGTCGCTGAACGCGCTGCTGCAGCGCCTGGGCCAGTCACTGGACACGCAGCGCGCCTTCGTCGCCGATGCCGCGCACGAGTTGCGCTCGCCGTTGACGGCGCTGAAGCTGCAGCTGCAGCTGCTCAGGCGGGCCACCACCGAGGCCGAGCGCGCTGCCGCCGCCGAGGCCCTGTCGGCCGGCATCGAGCGTGCGGCACGGCTGGTCGAGCAGCTGCTGACCTTGGCGCGCGCCGAGCCCGGTGGTGCCGGCACGGCGCTGCAGCGCCTGGACCTGAGCGAACTGGTGCGCGAGGCCTTGATCGATACCGTACCGCTGGCGCTGGCGCGCGGCACCAAGCTCGAACTCTTCGCCGCGGCGCCGGTGCCGGTCGACGGCGATCGGGCGGCCCTGGCGGCCCTGGTGCGCAACCTGGCCGACAACGCGGTGCGCTACTCGCCGCCCGGCGCGCGTGTCGAACTGCATGTGGCGGCGCCCGACGGCGTGCCGACGCTGCAGGTGGACGATGCCGGACCGGGCATACCGCCGGCCGAGCGCGAGCGCGTGTTCGACCGCTTCTACCGCCGTGGCCTGGCCGACGAGCCCGGCACCGGGCTGGGCCTGGCCATCGCGCGCAGCGTGGCGCAGCGCCATGGCGCGACGCTGCAGCTGGACGACTCGGCGCTGGGCGGCCTGCGCGTCATACTTCGCTTTCGCGCCCGGTCCTCGCAGGCGGTCAGAGAGCCGCAAGGATGACCGGGCAAGCTGAGGACCGCAGAGCGCGGCACGCGACACAATGCGCCAAGATTGCACTCACCCCGCGCCGCCGCCCGCAACCTGGAGACAGACCATGAGCTCACAGCCACCGACCATCATCTACACCCTCACCGACGAGGCGCCGCTGCTGGCCACGCATGCCTTCCTGCCGATCGTGCGCACCTTCACGGCGCCGGCCGGCATCCGCGTCGACACCAGCGACATCTCGGTGGCGGCCCGCATCCTGGGCGAGTTCCCCGATGTGCTGAGCGACGCGCAGCGCGTGCCCAACACGCTGGCCGAACTGGGCAAGAAGACGCTGCAACCCGATGCCAACATCATCAAGCTGCCCAACATCAGCGCCTCGCAGAACCAGCTGGTGGGCGCGATCCGCGAACTGCAGGGCAAGGGCTACAAGCTGCCCGACTTTCCGGAGAACCCGCAGACCGATGAGGACAAGGCCATCCGGGCGCGCTACAACCGCTGCCTGGGCAGCGCGGTGAACCCGGTGCTGCGCGAAGGCAATTCCGACCGCCGCGCACCCAAGGCCGTGAAGGAGTACGCGCGCAAGAACCCGCACAGCATGGCCGAGTGGAGCCAGGCGTCGCGCAGCCACGTCTCGCACATGCACCACGGCGACTTCTATCACGGCGAGAAGTCGATGACGCTGGACCGCGCCCGCGACGTGCGCATGGAGCTGGTCACCGCCGCCGGCAAGACCGTCGTGCTCAAGCCCCTGACCAAGCTGCTGGACGGCGAGATCATCGACAGCATGTTCATGAGCAAGAAGGCGCTGTGCGACTTCTACGAGAAGGAGATCGAGGACGCGCACAAGACCGGCGTGATGTTCTCGCTGCACGTCAAGGCGACGATGATGAAGGTCTCGCACCCGATCGTCTTCGGCCACTGCGTGAAGATCTTCTACAAGGACGCATTCGCCAAGCACGGGGCGCTGTTCGACGAGCTGGGCGTGAACGTCAACAACGGCATGGCCAACCTGTACGACAAGATCGCCACGCTGCCGCAGAGCAAGCAGGACGAGATCAAGCGCGACCTGCACGCCTGCCACGAGCACCGCCCCGAGCTGGCGATGGTGGACTCGGCCAAGGGCATCACCAACTTCCATTCGCCCAACGACATCATCGTCGACGCCTCGATGCCGGCGATGATCCGCAACGGCGGCAAGATGTGGGGCGCCGACGGCCGGCTCAAGGACGTCAAGGCGGTGATGCCGGAGAGCACCTTCGCGCGCATCTATCAGGAGATGATCAACTTCTGCAAGTGGCACGGCAACTTCGACCCCAAGACCATGGGCACCGTGCCCAACGTCGGCCTGATGGCACAGCAGGCCGAGGAATACGGCTCGCACGACAAGACCTTCGAGATCACCGAGGCCGGCATGGCGAACATCGTCGACATCGCCAGCGGCGAGGTGCTGCTGAGCCAGGCGGTCGAGGCCGGCGACATCTGGCGCATGTGCCAGGTCAAGGACGCGCCGATCCGCGACTGGGTCAAGCTGGCCGTCACGCGTGCGCGCAACTCGGGCATGCCGGCGGTGTTCTGGCTCGACCCGTACCGCCCGCACGAGAACGAGGTCATCCACAAGGTCAAGCGCTACCTGCAGGACCACGACACCAACGGCCTGGACATCCAGATCATGAGCCAGGTGCGGGCCATGCGCTACACGCTCGAGCGCGTGGTGCGCGGGCTGGACACCATCAGCGTCACCGGCAACATCCTGCGCGACTACCTGACCGACCTGTTCCCGATCATGGAGCTGGGCACCAGCGCCAAGATGCTGTCGATCGTGCCGCTGATGGCCGGCGGCGGCATGTACGAGACCGGTGCCGGCGGCTCGGCGCCCAAGCATGTGCAGCAGCTGGTCGAGGAGAACCACCTGCGCTGGGATTCGCTGGGCGAGTTCCTGGCGCTGGCGGTGAGCCTGGAGGACCTGGGCCTGAAGACCGGCAACGACGCCGCCAAGGTGCTGGCGCGCACGCTCGACGCGGCCACCGGCAAGCTGCTGGACAACAACAAGAACCCCAGTCCCAAGACCGGCCAGATCGACAACCGCGGCAGCCAGTTCTACCTGGCGCTGTACTGGGCCCAGGCGCTGGCCGAGCAGACCGAGGAGGCGGCACTGCAGGCCCACTTCAAGCCGCTGGCCAAGGCCCTGGCCGACGGCGAGAAGGCCATCATGGCCGAACTCCTGGCGGTGCAGGGCAAGGCGGTCGACATCGGTGGCTACTACATGCCCGATGCCGACAAGGTGCAGGCGGTGATGCGGCCGAGCCCGACCTTCAATGCGGCGCTGGCGGCGGCGCACGCCTAGCGCGGGCCCGGCCCGTGCGCGGGTATCGCGCCCGGGCCTGCGCCAGGCCTGCGAGCCCTGGCGACTCGCAGGTCCGGGCTCAGCCTTCGATCGCGAAGCTCAGCCCGGCGCGGTCCTGCAGCCGCCGCACCAGCGCCAGGCCCATCGCGGCGCCCGGGGTCCAGATGCCGCCGCCGGCCATGGCAGGGCTGGTGTCCTGCGCCAGGCACAGCGCGCTTTCGCTGATGAGCTTGCAGGTCGAGCCGTAACCCGGATCGCGGTCGCCGCGAACCACGGCGCGCAGGCGCCGGCCCGCCGCGCCGTCGCCGATGAACAGCACCTCGTAGCGGCCGTGTTCGCGCTCGTACTGGCTCGGCCCCTGGCCCGGCTTGGGCAGCGCAAAGCGGCGCAGCAGCTCGCGCGCCGGCGCGACGCCGAGCACGGCGTTCTGCAGGCGCGTCGCCAGCGCCAGCGCCTTGGCGCGGCGCTCGCCGCTGGCGCCGCGGCCGGTGAGCATACGTTCGTCGTAGACGAAGTCCCGGCCCCAGGGGTGAGCGCGCAGCGCGTTGCTGCGGTGCACGTTCTTGGTGTTGATGGCGGCCATGACGAAGGGCCCGGTCCAGGCTTCGGCCACATCGTCGAAGGCCGCCGTGTCGCCATCGGGCTGCGCCGGACCGCGGAAGCCCGGTGTCAGGGCAAAGGGGTCGGCCATCGTGCGCGCCAGGCTCGGGTCGCGGCCGATCGCCTCGATCGTGGCCAGCGCGCTGGCCAGGGTCCCGCCGGACAATCCTCCCTTCATCTCCCGCACACGGCCGCGCACCCGCTGCAGCGGCTGGCCAAAACGCCGTTGCGCCTCGGCCTGCAGGAAGACCACGCCCAGGTCGAAGGGGATCGAATCGAAGCCGCAGGAGAACACGATGCGCGCACCGCTGGCGCGGGCCGCGGCCTCGTGGCGGGCAATCATCCGCGCCATCCACGGCGGCTCGCCGCACAGATCCACATAGTCGGTGCCGGCGTCCGCGCAGGCACGCAGCAGCGGCTCGCCATGCAGCTGATAGGGCCCGACGGTGCTGAGGATCACCTTGGCCTGCGGCGCCAGCGCTGCCAGCGCCGTGGAGTCGGAGGCATCGGCCTGCAGCAGCGGCAGCGTCTGCGGCGCGCCGATCGCGCGGCGCGTGGCGGCCAGCTTGTCCAGGTTGCGCCCGGCCATGGCCCAGGCGACTGTGCCGCCGACCCCGTAGGTCTTGAGCAGGTAGTCGGCCACCAGCCGGCCGGTGAAGCCGGTGGCGCCGAAGACGATCAGGTCGAAGGACTTGTCCATGGCGCATCGTCGCACGCTTTGCCGGCGTGTCGGCGGTCAACGTGCTTGCCCCGTGGTCGGCGCGGCCCCGGCCAACCCTGGTCGGCCCAGGCGGCCGGGCCCCACGGGCCGCGGTGGCCGTACGCCGTTTGCGCACAAGGAGCACTTGCCTGCCCGCATCGCAGAACCAGCGCCCGATGCGCGGCAGCGCGAGATCCTTGGGGCGGGGACTGTACCGAGCGCGCTGCCCAGGTCGAGCGCATCACCGCACCGGCGGACCGCGGCACCGTCTGGCAGCGAGATCTGCGTGGTGATGATCAAGTTCGCGCCGCTGGAGGCGACTGCGGCGGCGTCGCGGTGACGCGGCTGGACCCGACGCGCTTCAAGTCATGAGCGAGGTGCCCGTCGACTCCGACAGCGTGTATGCCCGGCTCGGCGGCGAGAGCGCGCTGCGCGCGCTGGTCGAGCGCTTCTATGCGCTGATGGACGAGCTGCCGCAGGCGCGGGCGGTGCGCCGGCTGCACCCCGGCGATCTGCAGCGCAGCGCGGACAGCCTGTTCAAGTTCCTCAGCGGCTGGTTCGGCGGGCCGCCGCTGTACATGCGCGAGCGTGGCCATCCGCGGCTGCGCATGCGCCACATGCCGTTTGCGATCGGCCGCGCCGAGCGCGACCAGTGGCTGCTGTGCATGCGCCAGGCCTTGCAGGAGCAGGTGGCCGAAATCCCGCTGCGCGTGGCCATCGAACAGGCCTTTGTCGGTATGGCCGAGCACCTGGTCAATCGCGCCGAGCCCGGCTGACGGGCTGCGCCGCGGGCCGCCTTAATGCTCGCCTCACCGACTGCTAACCGAGCGCTAACGGCGCATCCCTATCTTCGCCGGCATGCGGAATGTTCCGCGATGCGCCGAAGAGAAGGAATCCGATGAAGACCCGTTCCCTGAACACCGCCCTGATTGCTGCCGGCGTGCTCGCCGTCGGCACGGCCGGGGCCTTCACGCTGCGCCCGGACCTGCTGGACAGGGCCAAGGCCGGCCTGCAGCCGGCACAGCCGGTCGCCACGCCGGTCGACGGCGGCGTGCAGGTGGCCGCGCCCAGTGCCAGCGCCGCTGCCGGCGCCGATGGCCGCCGGCAACGGCCAGGCGCCCAACTACCGCGCCATCGTCCAGCAGTTCGGGCCGGCCGTGGTCGGCATCACCGTGGCCGGCACGCACAAGCCCGGTGCCGACGAGCCCGGTGGCGGCCGCGGCCTGCCGCCGGGCATGGAGGACGACCCCTTCTTCCAGTTCTTCAAGGGCATTCCCGGCTATGGCCAGGGCGGTCCCGGCCGCGGGCAAGGCGGGGCGCCGCAGCAGCCTTTCCGCGGCCAGGGCTCTGGCTTCATCATCAGCGCCGACGGCCTGATCCTGACCAATGCCCACGTGGTGCGCGACGCCAAGGAAGTGAGTGTCAAGCTCAGCGACCGCAGCGAATACCCGGCCAAGGTGCTGGGCAGCGACCCGGTGACCGATGTCGCCGTGCTGCGCATCGACGCCAAGGGCCTGCCGACGGTGCGACTGGGCGACCCGAAGCAGCTCGGCGTGGGCGACCCGGTGCTGGCCATCGGCGCGCCCTTCGGCTTCGAGCAGACGGCCACGCAGGGCATCGTCAGCGCCAAGGGCCGCTCGCTGCCCGGCGACGCGGTCGTGCCCTTCATCCAGACCGACGCGGCGGTCAACCCCGGCAACTCCGGCGGCCCGCTGTTCAGCGGCAATGGCGAGGTCATCGGCATCAACGCGCAGATCTACTCGCACACCGGCGGCTACCAGGGCCTGGCCTTCGCCATCCCGATTGACGTGGCGCTGAAGGTCAAGGACCAGATCGTCGCCACCGGCAAGGCCAGCCATGGCCGCCTGGGCGTGAGCGTGCAGGACCTGAACCAGAACCTGGCCGAGTCCTTCGGCCTGAAGCGCCCGGATGGCGCGCTGGTCTCGCAGGTGGCGCCCGGCAGCGCCGCGGCGGCCGCCGGTCTGAAGGCGGGTGATGTCATCACCCACGTCAACGGCGAAGCGCTGGCGCGCTCCGGTTCGCTGTCCAGCGTCATCGGCATGTCCGCGCCGGGCGACAGGGTCAAGTTGAGCGTGTGGCGCGAGCAGAAGGCCATCGACATCGAGGCCAGGCTCGGCGGCGCGACACCGGCCGACGAAGCCGTGGCCGATGCCGGCGACGCCGCGCAGGGCCCGCGCCTGGGCCTGTCGTTGCGGCCGCTGCAACCGCAGGAGAAGCAGCAGGCCAAGCTGGACGGCGGTCTGGTGGTCGAACAGGTGAACGGTGCGGCCGCGCGTGCCGGCATCGAAGCCGGCGACGTGTTGCTGGCCATCAACGGCAAGCCGGTGAGCTCGATCGAGCAGATCCGCGGCGTGCTGAAGAGCCAGCCGAAGAGCGTGGCGCTGCTGGTGCAGCGCCAGGGCAACCAGATCTTCGTGCCGGTGCCGCTGGGCTGAGATCGAGGGCATGCCCGCTTCCAGGCAGCGGGCGGCCTTGGTGATACTCGGGGCATGAGCTGCCGACGACAGAGCAATCCCCTTTCGCAGCGCCGCGCACTTGCCGCGGCGCTTTGCCTTGTGCCCGCCTTGGCGTCGGCCCAGGGCGAACCCGCCGGTGACTGGCGCAGTGCGCCGGCGTCGGCGCGCATCGGCTACGAGACCATCACCCTGCCCGGCGACGAGAAGATGGGCCTGGTCGGGCTGGCCTACCTGGTGCAGGTGCAGCCCGGGCTGTGCCTGGGGCCGGCGGTGTACGGCGCGGCCAGCGGCCAGCGTGGCGGCTTCTTCACCATCGGCGCCGAGGCCGCGCTGTGCACGCAGCTGGTCGGACCGTTGAACCTGCAGACCGGCCTCTATGTGGGCGGTGGCGGCGGCGCGGCCGCGCCGGTGGGCGGCGGGCTGATGCTGCGACCCTATGCCAACCTGCTGTGGGACTTCGGCCCGTGGCGCGCCGGCGTGTCGGTGTCGAGCGTCAACTTCCCCAATGGCGACATCGACAGCAGCCAGCTCGGCGTGGTCTTCGACATGCCGATGGACTTCGGCTACCTGCCGGCGGGCAGCGCGATGCCGGCGCGCCTGGGCTCCACGCGCACCGGCATGGGCTTCGACCGCTTTCTCGCCGTCGGCGGCGTGTACCGGCCGCGCAGCGGCAGCCTGGGCACCAGCGGCGCACCGCTGCCGTCGAACATCGGCTACGTCGGCGCGCGCGCCGAAACCTTGCTGTGGCCCGACTTGTATGTCGGGCTGGAGGCCAACGGCGCAGCCAGCGGCGGCGTCGACGGCTATGCCGAGATCCTGGGCACGCTGGGCGCGCAATTCCCGCTCGGCGACGGCGGCTTCAGGCTCGGCGGCCGCCTGGCCTTCGGCATGGGCGGCGGCGGCGACATGCCAATGGGCGGCGGCCTGCTCGGCAAGGCCGCGCTCGACCTGAGCGTGCCGCTGACGACCGACCTGAGCCTGGGTGTGGAGGCCGGTTGGGCCAGCGCACCGCAGGGCGACTTCAGCGCGCCCTTCGCCTCGCTCGCATTGCACTGGGCGCTGGACCCGCTGCCCGGCGTGGCGCCGGTGCCGGTGCGCCAGGAATGGTCTGCCGGCGTCGAGATGTATACCGATGCGGCGCGCAAGGACGGCAGCTCGCGCAGCATGCAGAACCTCAGCTTCAAGTACACGCGCTTCGTCGGTGAGACCCTGTACCTGACCGGCCAGGTGCAGAGCGCCTACCAAGGCAATGCCGGCGCCTACACCGCCGGGCTGTTCGGCGTCGGCGGGTCATGGCACTTCGAGCCCGGCCTGCTGGCCGCTGCCGAGATGCTGGCCGGCGCGGCCGGCGGCGGCGGCGTGGACACCGGCGGCGGTGCCATCGTCAAGCCCATGGGCTACATCGGTGCGCAGCTGGGCAAGCCACTGTCACTGCGCCTGGGCGCGGGCTGGATCAAGGCCGTCAATGGCGAGCTCAGCAGCCCGGTGGTCGACCTGACGCTGACATTCGCCTTCGACGTCGCCGGACGGCCCTGACAATGCCGCAGCCCACCCCCAAGGAGCCCGCATGAGCAAGACCCTGCTGATCACCGGCGGCAGCCGCGGCATCGGCGCCGCCACCGCCGTCCTGGCCGCCGGGCGCGGCTGGGACGTGGCCGTCAACTACAGCCGCGATGCCGCGGCCGCGCAGCGCGTGGCCGAACAGGTGCGCGCGCTGGGCCGGCGCGCGCTGCCGATCCAGGCCGACGTGGCCGACGAGGCCCAGGTGCTGGCGATGTATGCCGCGGTGGACAAGGAGTTCGGCACGCTCGGCGGCCTGGTCAACAACGCCGGCGTGGTCGACCAGCCGGCACGCGTCGACCAGATGAGCCTGCAGCGGCTGATGCGCATGTTTGCCATCAACCTGACCGGTTCGTTCCTGTGCGCACGCGAAGCCGTCAAGCGCATGAGCAGCAAGCACGGCGGCGCCGGTGGCGTCATCGTCAACCTGTCGTCGGCTGCGGCGCGGCTGGGCTCACCGGGCCAGTACGTGGACTACGCGGCGGCCAAGGCCGGCATCGACACCTTCACGCTCGGCCTGGCACGCGAGGTCGCCACCGAAGGCATCCGCGTCAACGCCGTGCGTCCGGGCATCATCGACACCGAGATCCACGCCAGCGGCGGCCTGCCCGACCGGGTGAAGCAGACCGCGCCGATGGTGCCGATGCAGCGCGCCGGCAGCGCCGAGGAAGTGGCGCAAGCCATCGTCTGGCTGCTGTCGGAGGAGTCGAGCTACACCACCGGCGCGGTGATCGACGTCACGGGCGGGCGCTGAGCAGGCCATTCGCGGCGTCGCTGCGCACGGCGCGCTACGCTGCCAAGGGCGGCCAGCGTCGCACGCGCAGCGTGGCCTGCCAGGCGGATCAGGCCTGCTGCGACAAGGCCGCGTACTCCTCGATCAGCGCACGCAGCTTCTTGCCCTGCCACTGCCAGGTGTCCTGCATCCAGTCGGCCACCTTCATCGAGCGCAGCGCGGCCTCGTAGCCGGCCAGGGCCACCGTGTCGCCGCTGCCCAGCGCGGCCTCCCACAACGAGGCCAGCACCCAGAAGTGCTCGTTGCCCATCTCCTCGGGCAGCCGCTCCAGGTGCGCGCGGGCGATCTGCGCCACGTCCTTGCGCATGCGGATGGCCAGCGTGTGGTCGGTGATGGCGTCGTCGCGCCGCCCGGCCTTGAGGTGCTCGCGCGCGCGCTGGTCGAGCAGGAAGGCGAAGTTGATGCCGGTGTAGTGGTCCTGCTTGAGCGCGAAAGCGCGTGCGTAGGCGGTGATGCCGATGTCCAGCAGCTTCGGTGCCGGGTTGATCTCCCACATCCGCTTGTGGATCGCGCCGTACAGCCCCAGCGTCTCGGGGTTGTTGCAGGTCTCGGGCTTGAGCACGCGCAGCACTTCGAGCGCGTCGGTCAGCGCGCTCACCGGGTCGGGCTGCTTGCTCTTGTAGATCGACAGCGCCAGGCGCTGGATGACGAAGCTGTCGGTGGGCCGGCGCTTGCGCGCTTCTTCCAGCAGCACCCGGGCGCTGGCGAAGTCGCTGTCGTTGATGCGCCTTTGCGCCTGCTCCTGCAGCTGCTTGGTGTTCAGGTCCACCGCCTCGGCATCGGCACCGCCGTCCTTGACCAGCAGGTTGGCCGTCGGCGGCTGGTGCTCCGGGATGTCGTGCGCTTCGACGGGCCGCGGTGCAAAGGGCGCCAGCGCCTGCTCGTCCAACGCCTTCTGGTCCAGCGGCGGGCGCAGGTTGGGCAGGAAGGTGTAGATCGGGCTGTCGGTGCGCCGCTCGGCGGCGATGGCCAGGATGGCCGCCTTCAACTCGTCGCGGAAGCGCCGCGCTTCCTTGGCGCCGATGTCTTCGCCCAGGTGCTTGTAGCGGCGGATGGCGAGGTGGCTGAAGTCGAAGGGGTTCTGGAACAGTTCCTCGGCGACGATGATCGTCGCGTGCGGCCGCAGCGCATAGCGCACACCGAGTTCGAACACCGCGTTGACGTTGTAGGTCGACAGGTCGGCCACCACCAGGTCGGCGTTGAGCAGCCATTCGTACATCGGCAGGTCGATGGTGCCGGAATGCTGGATCTCGTCGGCACGCACGCAGTCCAGCCCGGCCGCCTCGACCGCGTCCTTGATGATCGCGTAGGACGCGTCCAGGTCGAGCACGCGGCCGTCGCGGTAGTCGGTCTTGCGGCCGTAGCCCTGGATGACGAAGCAGCTCTTCATGCCCGCGGCGGCAGGTCGAAGGCACTCGGGAAGTGACTGCCCTGCAGTTGCTGCCTGGCCGCCGTCAGCCCCACTTCGAGCAGCTCATGGCGGTTGTCGGCATCGCTCATGTCGTGCAGCGCCTCGGCGCGCGCGCTCAGGTGCGGCAGGCCCAGCGCGCGCAGCGCATCGGTTTCGAGCGTGGCGTTGTAGCGCAGGTAGTGCAGCAGCGGCGCGGGCGTCAGCAGCTCGTCGCCCAGGTCGCCGACCTCGCGGTCGATGATCGCGCGTGTCGGGCATCGCGACAGCGCCTGCAGCAGCAGCTGGTTGTGCCAGTTGGCGTCCTGCATCAGCATTTCCGGCACGGCTGCGGCGCTGGCGATGATGTTGGCGTCACTCACATCCTGCGGCAGCTTCTGCTGGCGCCACTGGCCGGTGCCCAGCGACACCAGCAGCAGCTGGTCCTCGCCGGTTTTCCAGTGGAACGGGAAGCCCTGCAGCGTGGCCACCAGGAACATCGTCAGCGCCGGGTTGTTGGCCATGCTGACGCCACCGTCGATGAAGGCGCCGCTCTGGCCGCCCACGTCCAGCGTCTCGGGGATGAAGTAGGTGGGCGCGGCCGTGGAAGCGCGGATCACGTCGCGCAGCGGCATCAGGCTGTTGCGCGGGTAGTACTTGCCTTCGGGGTGGTTGAGGATCGGCCAGACGCTGTTGGTGTCGGCGCGCTTGGCCACCACGCACAGCGCGCTGCGCAGGCTGTCGTCGCCGAGCAGCCGGTCGCCGAACAGCAGCTGCAGCTGCGCGCGCACCGCGTCGGCCGAGAAGCGCGCCTTGAAGGGCAGCAGCACCTTCTTGAAGCCGGCCGCGCCGAGCTTCAGGTAGGCGTCGCTGACGTCCTGGGCCGACATGCCGATCGCCAGCCCGGCGGCGATGATCGAGCCGGTGCTGGTGCCGCCGATGAAGTCGAAGTAGTCGGCCAGCACCAGCTGCGGGTTGCCGTGGCGCTGGCGCAGCAGCTTTTCCATCTCCACCAGATAGCCGGCGGTCAGGGCACCGCGGATGCCGCCGCCGTCCAGCGCCAGCATTCTCTTGGGGCCGCCGGCTTTCAGTCGTTGCAGCAGGCTCATGTCTGGATTCCTCCCTGGAAGGCGGCCAAGCATGCCGCAGCGGCGCTGCGACTGTCAAAGAAAACGCGTCACGCTGGCGCGGCCTGCAGCCGAGCCAGCACACGGCGGCAGCTGGCCAGCTGCCGCTCGTCGAAAACCTGGAAGTGCACACGCTGCAGCGCGCTCGCCGGGCTGCCGTCGAACCAGGCGAGCACGGCGTCGAACAGGGTGTCGATGGCGCTGTCGAGGTCGGCGCCGCCGCTGCCGGTGCCCAGCAGCGGCAGCAGGATCGAGCTGGCCGGCGCGCCATCCAGGTCCAGCGTGTCGGCCTGCGACAGCACCGCGTGCACGCAGGCCGCGCTGTCGGCCACCGGCTTCCAGCCTCCGCCGACCGAGCCCTGCACCGCGGCCACGTGCAGCACGCGCTTGACGCCGCGCTCGGCCAGCCTGCCGGCGCCGGTGACGAGCACCGTGGCCGGCGGCACCGACGACTGCCCCGCCATCTGCGCGGCCAGCTCGTCGGCGATCAGGTCCTTCAGCACCTGCCCGGCCGGGCCGCGCTCGGCGCCGAAGTAGCGGATCACCGCCGAACCGGCGCGGTCGAAGGGCCGCGCCATCTGCATCTGCGTGTTCTCGGAGTTGACCCACAACTCGATGCGTTCTTTGACCATGCGCAGGTCGCCGAGCAGCAGGCCGAGCCGGCGCTGCTCGCCCAGCGCCGGCACGCGGTAGAGCAGCGGGCCGCCGGGCTTGAGCGCCTTCGGCCCAGCGCGCACGTCCAGCACTTCGTGTACCAGGCTGTCGGTGCCGCGTGCCTTCAGGCCGTTGGCGACGTAGGTGGCGATGTCGCGGCGCGCCTTGGCCGCGCCCTTGGGCGTGGCGGCGTCGTAGCGGATCGCGCTCATGCCCGACAGGTTGAACTGCGTCTTCGTGCCGGCGCGCTCGATCAGCACGGTCACGTAAGACTTCAGCGCGTGGCGCACGCCGAGTTCGTAGAACACGTTCGGGTTCAGCGTCGACAGGTCGACCACCGCCACGTCGGCGGCGGCGATGTGCTCGACCATGCGGCGGTGCACCCAGCCGGCCTCGGCGATCCTGTCGCAGCGCACGCACTCGATCTTCGGCCCGCCGGCCTCGCGCATGGCCTCACCGGTGATCGCCGGGGCGATGATGTCGTCGTAGATCGCGTTGAAGTCGATGGCCTTGCCGTCGGCGTCGGTCTTCAGGTTGAAAGGCATGATGACGAAGCAGCTGAAGCCCGGTTCGTTCATTGGATTTCCCTCCGCGCTGCGCGCTCCGGGATGAGCGCTTTGGAACGGCCATGCACGTTCACTGAAGTACCTTCGTGCTGCGCCCTGCGGTATTCGCCCTTCGGGCGGCCGTGCGGGCTCATGGCCGCACCCCCAGGAAGTGCATCACCGCGATCAGCGTCTTGGCGTCGTGCAGGCCGCCGGCGCGCCACTGTGCGCGCAACTCGTCGCGGCTGAACTCGACCAGCCGTATGTCTTCGCCCTCGGCGGCGACGCCACCGCCCGCATGGCGCCGCGCGCCGACCTCGGCGACGTACAGGTGCACACGTTCGGACGCGCCGCCGGGCGACAGGTAGAAGTCGCCGATCGGCTCGAGGCGCTCGATCTCGAAGCCGGTCTCCTCGAGCACTTCGCGGCGGATGCAGGCTTCGGGCGTCTCGCCTTGGGCGACCATGCCGGCGGCCAGTTCGAGCAGCCAGCCCGGCCCGGCGGCCTGCGTGGCGATGCGGAACTGCTCGATCAGCCAGACCCGTGTCCCACCGCCGCCGACGAGCAGCGCCGCGGCCGAGTCGCCGCGCTCGAGCACGAGTCGGCGCGTCGCGGCGCCCAGCGTGCCGTCGTAGCGCTCCGCGCGGTATTCGACCGCGTCGAGCTGGAAGAAGTCGTCGGCCAGGCGCGTGCGGCGCAGCAACTCGACCCGGCGGGGCTGGCGTGTCTTCATCGGGCAGGTGAAGGGCGTGGGTGGGCCGGCGGCGGCAGCGCCAGCCGCAGGCCGACGCTGCAGTCACGATCGATCGGTGCGTTGCGGTAGCGCAGCGCGGACGGCGCAATGGCGCCGGTCGCGGCGGAGTCGAGCGCGCCGTCGGCGCCGATGCCGAAAGTGCCGCGGACAGCAAGCTCGCCGAAGATGACACGGTGCGCCAGCGCCGAGGCGTCGTCGGGCCGCCAGCGATCGCGGCACCAGTCCCAGCTCGCGGCCGCGGCGGTGCTGGTACTGGTACTGGTGCTGGCAGCGCCGGTGGTCAGGCTCGCGCGCTCGGTCGTGCTCGGCAGCGTCGCGCCGAAGTGGTGGGCGCAGGCCGCGGCCTCGAACCAGGTCATCGCGGTAGCGGGCAACCCGTCGCCAGCGAATGCCGCGGCGAACTCGGGGTCGGTCCAGGTCGGCGGCGGTGGCACCTCGCCGCCCAAAGCGGCGACGAACTCGCGGTACAGCGAGTTGGGCAGCGCTGTGGTCGCGACGTAGGTGCCGCCCGGCACGCGCCGCAGCTCGATGCGCCCGCCGGCGAGCCAGGCGCGATCGCCCGCGAACTCTGCGCGCGGCGCCGGGGCGGCCAACACGGCATGCAGCCAGGCTTGCTGCCGCGCCGCCAGCGCCAGCCGCTCGGCAGCCCATGCGGTGGGCCGGCCGGCGGGTTGCGCGGTGTGCCGATCGCCAGGGCATTCGGTGGGCTCGGCGTTCGCGTCGGTGGCCTGCTGAGCGCGCGGCTCGGTGGCCCGTACGCTGGGCTGCTGGCTGGCCTGCTCGCCGACGTCCACGGCGCTGGCTGCCGCCACGCTGCGGCGCGCGCCGCGAAAACCCAGCCGCTCCTGCTGCACCCAGGGCGATGCCGCGGCGGCCGGCGATTCGACCGTGACCATCGTGTCGCAACCGGCGAGCTGCCGCGCCAGGCGCTGGCGCCAGAAGGCGTCGCCCTGCAGCAGCGGCGGGTCGATCAGCACCGCATGGCCTTCGGCCTGGAGTGCGCGCGCCAGTGCCAGCGCGAATGCTGCGTCCTCGCGCGCATGGCTGACGAAGATCATGCCGCCGCCTTGCTTGGCGACAGCGCCGCGACGGCGCGCGCCCAGTCGCGCAGCACCTCGGCCTCGCGGCCGAACACGCAGCCGAAGGAGCGCGTCAGCCCCGCGGCGTCGGGCAGCCAGGCGACACCGTCGCTGTTGATCAACAGGTATTGCCCCAGGCGCGCGGCGCGGCTGCGCCAGGCGATGCGCGCCGGCTCGCCGCCCGCGGCGGCGAACGCCGCCTGCAGCGGCGGCTGCGCGGCAGCGAACTCGGCGTCGCCGATCGCGAACTCGGCGTTGGCGTTGCCGTGCGCCTGGTCGGTGGGCTGGTACTGGAACAGGTTCCATTGCGCCAGATGGCGCAGCGCCGCCACCGGCACGGCGATGCGCGCCAGCGCGTCGAGGTTGCCGCGGTGCACGACGCTGTTGATCACCAGCCGCGGGGCCGACGAATGCCGCCGCCGCGTCGTCGAGCGCGGCCAGCAGTGCCAGCGTCTCGTCGTGCAGCGCGGCGCGTCCGCGGCGGAACAGCGCGGCGCTGGCGTTGTCGTGCCCGTCGAGCGGGATCGCCAGCCGGTCCACCGCGGCGAGCAGCGCACGCGGGTCGGCGTCGGCGCCGCGCCGCGCGCGTCGCCGGCGCGTGGCTGCAGCGCGCGCCGGCGCCGGCGCGGCATGCCCACGCCCACCGTGTCCAGCTTGATGTCGCCGAAGCCGGCGGCGCGAAAGTCGGCCAGCCAGCCGAGCAGGTCGGGCAGCGTCAGCGGGTCGCCGCCCGACAGCGTGAGCGCGCGCATGCCCTGCGCCGCGAACACCCGCGCGCTGCGCACGAACGCGTCGCGATCCGGCTCACGCTGGCCGAAGAACGCATAGCAGCCCGGGCAGGCCACTGCGCAGCGGCGCGCCAGCGCGAGGTTCAGGCGTTCGGGCAGCGGCATGGAGCGGGTTCTGGCTCGGTCTCGGGCGTGGCGGAATGCTTCACAGGCGTTCAGCCCAGGTCCCGGGTGTCGATGCGATAGACCCGGCCGGTACGGCGCAGCACCTCCTCGGTCATGTGGCGCGTGCCGCCGGGGCCGTCGCCGCCGCCGCCGTCCCACAGCGTGACGAAGCGCAGCCGCTCCACGCCCCAGGCGAGCGCGGTGTACAGCAGCCAGGTGTTGCAGCGTTCGTACAGGTTCACGCCCTTCGGCGGCGGACCGAGCTCGTCGGTCATGATGCGCGGTGGATCCTTCAATTGCGCCTTCAGCGCGAAGAAGCGCTCGCGCCATTCGGTGCCGCGGTCCGAACGCATGATCGAGGTCTCGATGAACGCGGCTTCGGGCTGCGGCAGCATCATCTGCACGCGCGCGCCGCGCCGCGCGCAGCCCTCGGCGAAGATCAGGTCGCCGCCAGCAGCGCCGAGCGTCAGCGCCAGGTCGCCGGTGGCAATGCCGATCGTATCGAGCAGCGCTTCGATCGCGGCCGTGGCCTGGGGCACCATCGCGCTCGGGAAGCGGGGCACCGGCCGATCCGGCGCGTCGACCATGTGGCCGGCGCCGAGCAGCACCTTGGCCGGTCGGAACGGCGGCGCGGTGCGTGCGATCTCGCGCTCGACGATGGCCAGCGCCGCCGCGGTCTCGGCCGGGCGGAACTCCAGGTCGCGCAGCAACGCCAGTGTCTGCCGCGACGAATCGAGCGCGAACCAGTCGCCGGTCGCCGCGGCCACGGCGTGGCGCCATTCGCGCTGCACCGAGTCGATGCCGTTGCGCAGCAGCGCCAGTTCGGCGAAGCTGGAGCGCGCCCAATAGTCCTTCGGCGCCAGCTTGGCCGCGGCCAGCGATGCCCAGGCCACGCCGCCGGCCAGGTTGTCGAGCACCGCCTGATCGGCCTCGCCGCCCAGGTGCGCCAGCAGCATGTGCAGCGTCAGCGAGTTGATGCCCGAGTAGAAGTGCCGCGGGTCGGCGATGAAGGCCTGGTGGTACGGCCGGATCGCATCGTCGAGCGCGGCGGTCTCGAACGCTCGCGGCCTCGCGCATCTGCGCGCTCGAGGCGCCTTCGCCGCGCCAGCGCGCGATCCAGCGCTCCTTGGCCACGCGGCCGGCCAGCGACCAGGCCTCGGGGTCGGTGGGCAGGCGCTCGGTCAGCCGGCGCGCGGCTTCTTCGGCCTCCTCGAGCTTGCCGACGCGGCCGAGGCAGACCACGCGCTTGGCGGCCGCCGCGGCATCGTCGGGCGCCTCGGCCAGCGCGGCGTCGAACTGCTCCAGCGCGAACGCCGGCTGCTGCAGCTTGAGCAGCGCGTTGCCGGCGTCCAGCCGCGCCTGCCGCCACAGCGCGCGGATCGGGGTCTCGTCGGCCAGCACCAGGATGTCGCCGGGACGGTTCTTCTGCCGCGCCACTTCCATGCGGCTCTTCCAGGCGGCATGGGCCTCGCCGAACTCGTTGCGCTCGTCGAGCAGCAGCTGCTGCCACTCGGGCTGCTGCAGGTGCGGCAGCAGCGAGTACACCGGGCTGACCTTGCGCCGGGTGCTCGGCCTGCAGCGTTTCGCGCGCCATCGTCGCGATCGCGGCGCGGTCGGCGGCCAGCGTGGCCGGGTCGGGCGCCGCCGTCCTTCAGCGCATAGCGCAGCTTGCGGTCGGTGTAGATGTCGAACGGGCTGGTCGGCCGCGGCCCCTGCACCAGCACCACGCCGCGCGCGCGCAGTGCGTGGCGCACGCCGAGTTCGTACCAGACGTTGGGGTTGTCCAGCGTCAGGTCGGCGACCACCAGGTCGGCGACCAGCAGCTCCTGGAACATGTCGGTGCGGATGTCGCCGGCACGCTGCTCCTCGTCGGCGCGGAACACCTCGCAGCCGGCGTCTTCGAGCGCGGGCTTCAGCAGCTCGGCGAAGACGCGGTTGAAGTCGATCGCCACGCCGTCGTGGCCCGGCTTGGTGCCGAAGGGCATGGCGACGAAGGCGTGTGGCTTCACGCCTTGTCGCCCTCGGGCCTGGCATAACGGCGCAGCCGCTGCAACAGGGCCTGCGCCGCTTTCGCCTCGGCTGGCGTGGCGCGCCCGGCATAGGCTTCGAGCACCAGCTCGGCCTGCGTCGCCACCGATTCCCACATGCCGGCGGTGCGCACACGCGCATGCACGGCCTCGAAGCCGGCCAGCAGGTCGTCGCGCCGCCGCGCCAGCGCGGCGCCGGCCACCGCGTCGTACATGTCGAACTCGACCTGGTTGACATGGCCCCAGAAATCCGGCCGCTGCGCCACCGCATCGATCAGGCTGGCGCGCGCGGCCGCCGTGGCCTGCGCGTCCAGGCCTGGCCAACCGGCCTGGCCGCCATGCAGCGCCAGTTCCAGCCCGATGCGGTTCAGCGCCGGATAGAACAGATCGGCCGCGCCGCTGGCGGCGGCGCGCACTTCAGCGCGCGCATAGGCGGCCAGCGACGCGGCGAGCGAGGCGCGTTCGTCGTCCGTGCGCCCAGCCTTGCGCGCCAACAGGGCCGCGCGCTTGTACGCCGAACCCAGCAGGTTCAACCGCTCAGTGGTTTCCTGGGCCGCGACCAGCGCTTGCATGCCATGAAGCGCCGCTTGCACCTGCGCGCTGGCGGCGTCGTCAGCGGGACCGGCGCGCTGCGCGCGGGGCGTGGCTGGCGCGGCGCGGTCGGCCGCGGCGGACGCCTCGGCCCAGGCCTGGCGCGCGCGCAGGTTCTGCAGCGTCTGCAAGGCCTTGATCGAGGCGCTCGCGTCGTCGGCCTGCACCGCACGGTCGAGCCAGGCGATGGCGGCCGGGCGGTCGCCGGCGGCGTCCCAGGCGACGCCGAAGGCTTCGGCCACCGCGCCGATGCCGCCCCAGACCGCGCGAAGCGCTGCTCCAGCTGGCGCAGCCTGGCCGGCCTGCTCCTCGGGGCCCCGGCCCATGTAGGTCGACTCCACCGCCAGCGTCTCCAGCGCCAGCGCCAGCCCCACCGGCGAGGCGATGGCCGCGAACTCGTCCGCCCGGCGCGCGTCGCCGGCCGCGGCGCCTGCGCGTCGCCGGTGGCGGTGCGGAAGACCCAGTTCGGATCGCCATAACACTGGTACGCGGCCCAGGTCTTGCCGCCGGGCATCGCCGCCCAGGCCGCCTCGCGCGCCGCGCCCACCGCGTCGATGAAGCTCGCGCCGCGCAGCAGCTGCCCGTAGAACGTCGTGCAGAACTCCTTGGCCGGGCCGTCGTCGATCGGCCAACCGGCAGCGACGACGCAGCGCACGCCGATCTCGATCAACTGGTCGGCCACGCCGGCGGCGAAGCCGGCAGCGGTCGAATTCGCGCAGCGCGCGGTCGCTGCGGAAGCCCGCCAGGTGGCAGCAGTTGACGAACACCAGCTCGGGCACGGTGCGCATCGCGCGCATCTCGTTCGGCCCGAGGAAGTGGCCGTCGGAGAGCACGACGCCGCCACCGCGTTCGCCGTCGCTGCCCTCGGCTTTGGGCAGTTCGCCATGGCCGGCGATGTGCACGATGCGCCAGCGGGCGCGAGAACAGCGCGGTGATGACCTGGGTCGCCTCCGCCCGCTCGGTGAGCGCCAGCAGCCGCTGCGGCGCGATGCCGCCGGCGCCGCCGAGCGTGTCGCACACCGCCTGCGCCTCGTCGCGCGCGCCGGGCAGCGCTTCGTAGGCCGGCGGCGCCATGGGCTCGCCGATCACCAGCACGGCGTCGTCGGCGTGGCGTCGCGCGGACGCTCGCGGAAGGTGGACTTGCGCAGCTGCCGCAGCAGTTGCGTGCGCACCGCCCAGGGCCGGCGTTCGCTGCCGTTCGCCGCCGCGCCGGCGTCGAGCAGCTCCCAGGGGATGGCGGCGGTGCCGGCGTCGAGATCGAGCACCATGCGTTCGGTGCCGGCCAGGAAGGGCTCCACCTCGGGCGGCACCAGCAGCGGGAACAGCGTGCGGCCGATCGCGGGATCGCCGCCGCGCGCGCGGGCGCCGTCCTTGACCAGCTCGCGCACCAGTGTGCCCTGCGTGTGCTGCGAGCGCACCTCGGTGCGCGCGCGCCGCGTGTCGAGCGCGAACTCGAGGCCGCCGTCGCCGCGCGAGACCGCGCTGATCAGGTCGTAGTCGACGCCGCGGTAGCCGCTGTCGAGCTGGCGGCGCAGCGGCCCGGTGCCGGTGACGAGGTGCGGCTCAACCGCGAAGCGGGCCGGGTCGGCGGCCGCCAGCACCTGCAGGCCGCTGCCAGGCGTCGGACGCGCGGTCCAGGTACAGCTCGACCAGCATCAGCCGGCTGACCAGCGGCCAGCCGGCTTCGGCCAGCGTGACGTTGGCCTGCGCACCGCGCGGGCGATGGCGCGCGCCGCGCCGCTGGCGCTGATGCCCAGGCCGCCGCTGCCCAGCAGCGTGGCCGCGAGCTCGCAGCGCCGCGCCGGCTCGCGCCGGCTCTTCGGCCTGGCGCTGGCTCCAGGCGAGCACGCCCTGGCGCACGCTGTCCTCGAGCTCGGCCTCGCGCAGCGTGCCCTCGTCGCCCAGGCCGACGACGACCACGCTCGGCGGCTGCGGCAAACGCCACGGGTTGCCGGGGTCGCGCGCGGTGTTGACGAAGACCTGGTGCGTGCCCACCGCGGCCGGGTACAGCCCGGCCTGCAGCGGCGCGGCTCATCGCGCCGCCCAGCAGCTTGTCGACCACGGCCTCGGTGCCGGTGAGCCGGCTGCTGCGGTAGTGGCCGACCATCAGCGGCTGGCCGACGAAGCTCAGGTTGCCGTTGAGCACGGTGACGCGCAGCGCCGGTGCCGGCGCTGCCGCCGCTGCGGCGGCCAGGCCGTGTTCGCGCAGGAACACCGCCAGCGCGGTGTCGGCGGGCCGTGACGGCTGGCGCTGCCGCGACGGCCGGCTGCGCGTCAGCGCGGCGCCGTCGCTCGGCGCGGCCGCGCTGCCGCGCCGAGTGGCTCGAGCCGCGTCGTGCGGCCTTCGGCCAGCAGCTCGACGAAGGCGTCGAACGCGCCCTTCTCCCTGGGCAGGCTGCCGTGTTCGCAGTCGAGCTGCCAGGTGCGCGACGCCGGGCAGCAGCGCGCTCGAACGCGGCACGCGGCCGTCGCCGTCGGTCGCGTCGAGGTAGACGAAACCGTCGCGCCCGACTTCGTAGCCGACCGGCGTGGCCCGGGCCTGGCCGACGACCAGCACAGCTTGTCGGCAAAGCCCGGCAGCCGGCTGCGCACCTGCTCGTCGAGCTGCTCGCGCAGCTGCTTCGCCCGGTCGAGCACCGGCTGCGGCGGCACGCCCCAGCGGTAGGCGGCGGCCGCGGCCTCGCCGGCCGAGCGATGCCACCAGTTGGCCTGCTGCGTGCGTTCGTAGTCGTCGCGCGCCAGTTTCGCCCAGGTGCCTGCGAGGTCCAGCGGCGGCTCGGCGTCCAGCAGCCCGGCCTGCAGCTGCAGGAAGCCGGGCATGCCGGCCATCATCTGGCGCGCCTTCCTGTCCGCCAGCGGCGAGCCGAAGGCGGCCAGCGCGTTGCCGAAGGTGTCGTCGCCCGACAGCACCTGCATCGGCGCCCACGAGCCGCCGTTGGGCGTGCCCAGCATCAGCAGCCGCGCGCCGGGCGTGTCCATCAGCCGCTGCCAGGTCTGCGGCCTGACGAGCTGCACCGTGCGCGCCACCAGGCCGCCCATCGAGTGCGCCAGCAGCCGCACCGGCTGCCGCGTCGCCTGGCGCGCGTCGAGCGCCGCGTCGATGGCGTCGGCCAGGCGTGCGGCCTCCTCCTCGATCGGGCGGCGCCAGTCGAAGGCGAACGGGATCACCTCGTGCGTCTCGCCCAGGTGTTCGATCAGATCGTCGTAGACGAAGCGGATCGGCCCGTCGGGCTCGACATGGTCGGCCCCGCCGGCCTGGTAGCGTCAGGCGGTCGAGCCCGCCGACCAGGCGCAGGCCGAGCCAGATGCGGTCGCCGTCCGGGTCGTGCGGCTGGTCCTTGACGCGCAGGTTGCTGCCCAGGATGCCGGGCAGCACGAACACCGCCGGCTTTGGCCGGGTCCTTCGGCAGTCCGCGCAGGCCGCCCGCATCCTTGCCGGCCCACGACAGCGGGCCGATGGGCCGGAAGCCCGGCGGCGCCGCGGCGGTCAGGCCGTCGACCACCGCTTCGACGGTGCGCGCGTTGGCGAAGTAGTTGAAGTGCGTGGTCTTGCCGCCCTGGTCGAGCAGGAAGCTCGCGCCGCCGGCGCGCGGCGTGCCGGCGTACATCGAGCGCGTCTGCACGACGATGTCGTTGTCGGTCCAGTAGTAGGCGTCGGCGAGCAGCGTCTTCAGCCAGCGAGCCGACCGAGTCGCCCTGCAGATCGCCGGCGACGACGCGCAGGTCGCCGGCGATGGCGCCGCCGGCGACGGCGGCGGCTGTTGAGCCAGTTGACCAGCGGCGTGTCCGGGATCATCGCCGCCAGGCCGGGGATCTACGCGGGTCGGCGCGGCGCCGCGCCACCTCGGCGAGGAAGTCGACGAAGCCCGGCAGCAGCGGCACGCCGGCCAGGTCGATGGTCCACTTCAGCACCGACAGGTAGGCGTCGAGCCGCTGGCTGGCGAGCAGCGTGCCGCGCGCCGGGCAGGCGACGCGCACGACGCGCTCGACGCGGATGCCCTTGGCCTGCGCCCGTTCGACCAGCGCGCGCAGCTCCTCGCGCTGCTGCGCATGGTCCTGCGCCGCGCTGTCGCCGTCGGCCGGCACGTCGGCGAACAGCGCCAGCTCCTGCGGCGTCAGCGGCGCCGCGCAGGCGCGCGCCAGCACCTCGGCCACCAGGCCGCCGCGCGAGTGCGTCAGCAGGTGCAGCCGCGCGCCGTCGGGCAGCCGCTCGACCAGCGTCAGCGCGTTGGCGATCGGGCTGGCGCCGAGCGTCGGGTGGTCCAGCGCATAGACGCGGCCGCCGTAGTGGTCGAACAGCGCGCGCACGCGCTGCGGGTGCAGCGCCCACAGCTTGCCGAAGGTGCTGGCGGTGTCGACGAAGGTGCCGTGGATCAGCACCAGCATCGGCTCCTGCGACGCCGGCACGCTGCCGCTGACCTTGTGTCCGCTGCCCTTCAGCTGGTCAGCGATTGCGGCGACAAGCGCGTAGACACCGGCGTCGACCTGGTCGTCGACGCGCTGCACCACCAGGCTGGCGGCGAAGTCCACCGCCTTGTCCTTGACCAGGCCGGTGATCACCTCGAAGGCCTTCAGCACCACGTCGCCGAGCAGGCCGCGCGTCACCGGGCCGCCTTCCAGGCCGCGCCAGCGCAGCTGCGGCGCCACCGACACTTCGTCGGGCTGCGCGGTCGCTGCCGCTGCGCAGCGCCGGCGGCGGGTCCTGCGCCAGCATCAGGTCGCGTGCCGTGGCCGGGTGCAGCAGCAGCACCGGCCCGCCGGCGATGTGCAGCGCCACCACGTCCTCGCCGGGCACGGCGACCAGCCGCAGCGGCTCGGTGCCGGCGCCGCGCAGCGCGCCCAGCTGCACCGACGCCTTGACGATGCCCGGCGCGGCCTCGCCAGCGCCGCGCGTTTGGGCGGCGCCGAAGGCGGCGCCGGCGCCGCGGCCGACGGCCGCGGCATCGGCCTGGCCCGGCACGACGAAGGTGATGGGCTCGTTCACGCCTAGGCTTCCGGTCGCGCTAGACGCTGAAGGGCTTTTGCTTCAGGAAGCCGAGCACCGGCCCCATCGTGAACAGGTTCGGCGTCTGGATCGCCGGCATGCCGCTCTTGATGTGGGCGTGGAAGGTGGCGTAGTTGCCGTCGAAGTTGCCGCGGTTCCACACCGTCAGCAGCCGGGCGGTGAAGGCGCCGTTGTGCGCGCCGTCGTAGCTGCTCTGGTTGTCCTGGCAGCCGGAGATGAGGATCGCGCGCGCCTTGAAGCGCTTGGCGATCTTCGTCAGCCGCGTGCTCACCACCACGTTGGCCAGCGCCTCGTCCGGGTCGACCGCCACGCCGGCTTCGGCCTTGGCCACGTCCCGCTGCAGCTTGTCGTAGAAGGCCTTGTGCGCCTCGTAGGTGCGCATGGCCACCGACGGCGGCATCATCTTCGAGCGCAGTTCGGCGCGTCGTGACACCGATGGCGGGCGGGCCGGCGCGCACCACGGTGCCGCTGTGGCAGCTGTCGGACAGCACCAGGATGCGCACGCCGGTGGCGAACTTGCCGAGCTCCAGGTACAGCTCGTCGTCGATCAGCTGGCCGTCGAACAGGCACCAGGTCTCGTCGAGCTTGTCGGCTTCTTCGCCCGACACGTCGGGCACCTGGCCGCCGTGGCCGGAATAGGTGAGAAAGAAGAAGTCGCCCTTGACCAGCGTCTTGGCCGCCGCGCGCAGCGCGGCCAGCACCTTGGCGCGCGTGCCGTCCTTGGTGAGCAGCACCGTCGCCTTCATGCCGCGGCCGGTGGCCAGCGCCGCCATGTCCTTGGCATCGAACTCGCAGGCCGCGAGCGGGCCGGTCCAGCCGCCGTAGTGCGCGCGCGCTGACGCTGTTCAGCCCGATGTTCAGCGACAGGCCGCGCGGCTTTGCAGCGGCCGGGATCTTGGTTGCCATGCAGTCTCCTCGTGCATGCCGCGCTGAAGCTGCGGCTTGTACCGGGCACTTTAGGCGCTTACGTGGGGCTGCAGCACACCTAGGTTGAAAACTGTTGCGTCGACGCCGTCGATCAGCGCCGCTGCACCACCTGCGGCTGCACGCTCGCCGCGCCGCGGATGCGTTCGGCCGTACCCTGGGCCTCGCCGCGCGTGGCATAGGGCCCGGCCTGCAGGCGGTACAGCGCACGGTCGTCGAAGATCGCCAGCCAGGGTTCCAGCCAGGCCAGCTCGCGCGCCAGCAGCTCGCGCAGATCGTGCGCCCCCTGGCGCTGGCGGAAGGCGCCGAGCTGCACCCAGTAGCCCGGTGCAGCAGCCGTGGGTGCCGCGGCCAGGCTGTCGCTGGGCGAGTCTGCCCGGTTGACCCGCGGCGTCGTCGCAGGGGCGGACGTTGCGGCGGGCTCGAGCGACTCCGGCACCGGCTGCGCCTCGGCCTTTGCCCAGGCCGACTCGCCACGCCAGCGGCCGCTGCGGATGTCCTCGTGCGTGAGGCGCCGCACCTGCACCGGCGCCACGCCGCGCAGCACGCCGAGCTTCAGCGCGGCGGCATAGCTCAGGTCGATGACGCGGTCGCTGTGGAACGGGCCGCGGTCGTTGACGCGCACCACCACCTCGCGCCCGTTGGCCGGATTGCGCACCAGCGCATAGCTCGGGATCGGCATCGTGCGGTGCGCCGCGCTCGAGGCGTACATGTCGTAGATCTCGCCGCTGGCGGTGGGCCGGCCGTGGAACTTGCGCCCGTACCACGAGGCCAGCCCCGTCTCGACCACCGGCGCATCGGCGGCCAGCGGCGTGTAGCGCTGGCCCAGCACCTCGTAGGGCTTGTTCGGGCCGCCGCTGCGGATCGGCTCGACCTTCGGCTCGGGGTCGGGCCGCGAGATCAGGTCCGGCGGTGGGTCGGCCGGCGGACCATCCAGCGGCGCGGTGGAACCGGACTCACCGGCCGGCGCACCCGGCCGCGGCATGCTGCCGCAGGCGGCCAGCAAGGCCAGCATGACCGCGGCCGAGGCCAGGCGCCAGCGCGGCCAGGCGTGGCCCGCGGGACTTGCGCAAGCACGCAGGTGCATCCGGCCGCCCCTGCGCCGTCAGACCCGGCCGTCCCTGGCCATCGAGTCGACGATCAGCTTGCTGAACTGCTCGAACATCGAGTCGATGCTGCCGCCGCTGGGCGTGGTGGTGGTCGACGCCGACCACACCAGCGTGTAGTTGGCAGTCTCGAAAAGGCGGGTGTCGGCGGCCACGTGCTGCGTGGTGTAGACCGTGGGCGGCACGTAGTAGCTGGTGGCCCACATGCCGCCGTAGTAGCCGTAGAAGCCGCCGAAGCCGTAGCCCATCGGCGGGCCCATCACCATGCCCGGCGTGACGTTGACCTGTTCGGTCACGTTGACCACGCGCGTCAGCAGCACGCCGGCGACGCCCGCTTCCTTGACGGCCTGTTCCAGCTTGACCTGCTCCATGGCACCGACATTCGGCGCAAAGCGATACGAGGGCACGGCCTGGACGCCGCGTGCAGCCAACTGCGCGACCATCTGGTCCTCGAACAGGCGCCGGTTGGTCGGGTCCCTGGTGATGCCCAGCACCAGGATCGAGCGCATCGGCGGCTTGCCCGCGAACTGCGGGTTGGCCCATTGCGTGTTCAGCACGGTGGGCGCGGCGCAGGCGCCGAGCAGCGACACGCCGAAGACCAGCACGGCGCGCCGGGCGATAGAGCGCAAAGGGGTTGTCATGGCAGGGCCTGCTCGCAGAATCGGATCGGGCGGCGCCGCAGGGCGGCCACCTGGCGCGGCTGGCGGGGATCGAACCCACGACCCTTGGCTTCGGAGGCCAATACTCTATCCACTGAGCTACAGCCGCGGTGCTGACAGGCGCCGGATTCTATCAGCGGGGGTGGCCCCGCCCGGGCTCGGCCAGAGGGCGCGGAACGCACCGCTATAATTTTTGGGATTGGCCGACCCGCCCGCTGCAGCAAGCCCGACACGGGCCGGCGGCTTCATGGGGTTCGGCGCGCTGCCACCGAGGACTTCATGAGCGATCCCCAGGACCACGACGCCCCGCACGAGGGCCCGATCAAGACGCCCACGCAGCTCATCTGGACGGTGGTGGCCTCGTTCGTGGTGCCGATCGCCATCATCGTGCTGCTGGTCAACTTCGTGGCCAGCGGCGACAAGTCCGGCGCCGGCACCGAGGCCATGAGCGAGCAGGCCGTGGCCCAGCGCATCCAGCCGGTGGGCCTCGTGACGCTGAAGGACGCCTCGGCCGTGGTCGCGCTGCGCAGCGGTGAACAGGTCTATACCGCACAGTGCGCGGCCTGCCACGCCGCCGGACTGGCCAATGCGCCGAAGTTCGGCGACGAGGCCGCCTGGGCACCGCGCATCAAGACCGGCTTCGAGGCCTTGCTGAGCTCCGCGCTGAAGGGCAAGGGCGCGATGGCGGCGCAGGGCGGTGGCGAGTTCTCGGACTTCGAGATCGGCCGTGCCGTGGTTTTCATGGCCAACAAGGGCGGCGCCAAGTTCGATGAGCCCAAGGCGCCGGCGGCCGCAGCCTCGGCGGCCAGCGCGCCGAAGTAGGCTAGATCGCGTCGCACGAGGCCGCCTGCGGGCGGCCTTTTCGCTGCGGCCGCCTGCGTGCGGCTCTTTCAGTAGGAGGTACGGCCGCCTGCGTGCAGATTCTTCTGGCTACGGCGCGTCGCCGCGCCGCTCACGTCGCGGGCCTTTCGGCCTGCGGCCGCAAGACGTAGCCGAAGTGTCCGGGCATGCGCTCGAACTCCATCTCGCGCGGGTGCCAGTCGCCAGCCTCGATGGCCTGTGCGGCCACGTCGGTGTCCAGGCTGTGTACCAGGCCGAAGCCCAGATCGCAGTCCAGGAACAGGCGCCCGTGTTCGTCCAGCCAGGCGGCCCGGTAGCGCGCCAGGCGCTCGCCCAGCGCGCTGATGTGCCAGCGGCCGGCCGGATCGGCCGTGCCCGCGTTCAGTCGGAACACCCAAGGGGCCGCCTCCAGCTCCACGTACACCCGTTGCGGCCCGTTCTGGAAGTACCAGCAGCCGCGCGCATCGGCCTCGTAGTTGCGCTGGATGAACTCGCGCAGCCGGTCGTGCTCGATGCGGCTGCCCTTGGGCTGCGGAAACGCACCGGCGGCCTGCGTCGGCTCGTCGCGCAGGTACCAGTCGCCGCGCGCGTCCAGTGCCAGCCAGCCGTAGCAGTGCGGCACCGTCGGCCACTTGCGCATCGCCGCCTTGACGATATCGTCCATGAGCCGAACCTTAACCCGCCGCGCCGGCCCTCAGCGCGATGGGGTCTGCAGCCAGCCGCTCACCGCCTCGGGCAGGCTTTGCACATGGCCGGGGAAGCGCCCGCGCGGGAAGCCGACATGCCCGCCATGCGCCGGCTGCCACAGCGTGACGTAGGCCCCGACCTCGTGCGCTGCGGGCAGGCTGGAGGCCGGCACGAAGGGGTCGTTGCGTGCGTTCAGCAGCAGCGCCGGGATGCGGATGCGCTGCAGCTGCGGCTTGGCCGACGCGCGTTGCCAGTAGTCGTCGGTGTCGCGAAAACCGTGCAGCGGCGCCGTGAAGACATTGTCGAATTCGTACAACGTGCGTGCCGCGCGCAGCCGATCGCGGTCGAACAGCCCCGGGTGCTGCTGCCACTTGCGCAATGCCTTGGCCTTCATCGTGCGCAGGAACATGCGGGTGTAGACCTGCCGGTTGAAGCCGCGGCCGATGGCCTGGCCGCCGGCGGCCAGGTCGATCGGCGAGCACACCGCGGCCACCGCGCCGGCCGTGGCCGCGGCCGTCTCGCCGGCCTCCTCGGCCCAGCGCAGCAGCGCGTTGCCGCCCAGCGAGATGCCCGCCGCCAGCAGTGGCGATGCGTGGCGCGCACGCAGCCGCTCGAGCACCCAGCCGATCTCCTCGAAGTCGCCCGAGTGGTAGGCGCGCGGCGCCAGGTTCAGCTCGCCCGAGCAGCCGCGGAAGTGCGGCACCACATAGCTCCAGCCGAGCGCCGCGGCGCGGTGCGCGAAGGCCAGCGCATAGTGGCTCGCCGACGAGCCCTCGAGGCCGTGGAACAGCACCAGCAGCGGCGCGGCGGGGTCGGGCGCGTCGATGAAGTCGAGCTCGATGAAGTCGCCGTCCGGCGTGACCCAGCGCTCGCGCCGGTAGGCCGGCGGCGGCCGCGGCGCCGGGCTGGAGAACAGCGCCGGCCAGAGCGTCTGCAGGTTGCCGCCGGGCAGCCAGCGCGGGGCGCGAAAGTGCTGCATCGGGACGGCGCGGCGTGTGTCAGTGCAGCGTCGACGGCGTCTCGCCCGCGGCCGGTTCGGCGGGCTCGCTGCCCGGGCTGGCATGGTGCACCACCATGCGCCAGCCCTGGGCGGTCTTGACGTAGACATTGGTGGCCAGCACCCAGGCGCCGCGGCGGCCCTGCGCGTCGACGATGCCGACGTGCTCGACCAGATGGTGCACCGCACAGCCCAGCGCCTGCAGCCGGCGCACGCCCTGCGGCTGCAGCGGGATGGCGCCGTTGGCGAAGATGGCCTCGAAGCTGGCGCGGATGGCGGCCAGGCCGCTCACCCGCGGCCCGCCGGGGTGCACGCAGGCGACCTCGTCGTCGTCGGCCCATACCGCCATCAGCTTGTCCAGGTCGGCCTGCTGCAGCGCCTCGTAGAACTGCGCCTCGACGTCGTCGGGCGAGGCCAGCAGGGCGGCGGTCTGGGCTTTGCTGCGCGGCATGGGTCAGCGGAAGACCACGCTCTTGTGGCCGTTCATCAGCACGCGGCGCTCGACATGCCAGCGCACCGCGCGCGCCAGCACCACGCATTCGATGTCGCGGCCCACGGCCGTGAAGTCCTCGGCCGACATGGCGTGGTCGACGCGCTGCACGTCCTGCTCGATGATCGGCCCTTCGTCCAGTTCGGCGGTGACGTAGTGCGCGGTCGCGCCGATCAGCTTGACGCCGCGCGCATGCGCCTGGAAGTAAGGCCGCGCGCCCTTGAAGCTGGGCAGGAAGCTGTGGTGGATGTTGATGGCGCGGCCCTTCAGCGCGTTGCAGAACTCGGCGCCGAGGATCTGCATGTAGCGCGCCAGCACCACCAGCTCGACGCGCTCGCGCTCGATCAGCGCCTCGATCTCGCGCTCCTGCGCGCGCTTGGTCGCGGCGTCGCTGCGCGCAGGCAACGGCAGGTGGTGGAAGCCGATGCCATAGCTTTGCGCCAGCGCGGCGAAGTCGGGGTGGTTGGAGACGATGCCGGCGATGTCCACCTCGAGCTGACCGCTGCGCCAGCGGAACAGCAGGTCGTTCAGACAGTGGCCATGCTGGCTGACCATCAGCAGCACGCGCGCGCGCTGTGCCACCGGATACAGCTGCAGCTCCATGCCGAACTGCTGCTTCGTGTGCGCGAACAGCGTCTGCAGCGCGGCACGGCTGGCCAGATGCGGCGGCGCGGCGAAATGCACGCGCATGAAGAACAGTCCGGTGGCGTCCTCGCCCTGCAGGTCACCGAATTGCTGCGAATCGATGATGTTGCAGCCACCCTGGTAGAGCAGGCCGGACACGGCATAGACGATGCCCGTGGTGTCGCGGCAGGACAGTGTCAGGATGAATTCATGTTCGCGCGGCATGGCCGCGCATTGTAGGTAGGGCGCTGCCTCGGGCTCGTCGCCCGTGCGGCGCTCGAAGCGCGCACGCTCAATGTGCAGCGTGCAGCGTCTCGCCCGCCTTCAACCGATAGACCGTGCCGCAGTACGGGCACTTGCCTTCGCCGGTGCTGGCCACGTCGATGTAGACGCGCGGGTGGTTGCTCCACAGCGCCATCTTCGGGTTGGGGCAGAAGACCACGCCCGGACCCTGCAGGTCCTTGGCGGTGACCTCGACCACGGCAACGTGGCGTGCTCATCGCTTTCACACCTTGCTCAGCCATTCGGCGTACTTCGGGTTGCGGCCATTGACGATGTCGAAGAAGGCCGACTGGATCTTCTCGGTGACCGGCCCGCGCGAGCCGCTGCCGAGTTCGACGCGGTCGAGCTCGCGGATCGGCGTGACTTCGGCGGCGGTGCCGGTGAAGAAGGCCTCGTCGCAGATGTAGACCTCGTCGCGGGTGATGCGCTTTTCCACCAGCTTCAAGCCCAGGTCGGAGCAGATCGCGAAGATGGTGTCGCGGGTGATGCCGTTGAGCGCGCCGGCCGACAGGTCGGGCGTGTAGACCACGCCCTTCTTGATGATGAACAGGTTCTCGCCCGCGCCTTCGGAGACGAAGCCGCTGGCGTCGAGCAGCAGCGCCTCGTCGTAGCCGTCGTCCAGCGCCTCCATGTTGGCCAGGATCGAATTGGTGTAGTTGCTCACCGCCTTGGCCTGCGTCATCGTGATGTTGACGTGGTGGCGCGTGTAGCTGCTGGTCTTGACGCGGATGCCGCGTTTCATGCCCTCCTCGCCCAGGTAGGCGCCCCAGGGCCAGGCGGCGACCATCAGGTGGATGGTGTTGCCCTTGGGGCTGACGCCGAGCTTCTCCGAGCCGATCCAGGTCAGCGGGCGCAGGTAGCAGCTTTCCAGCTGGTTGACGCGCACCACCTCGCGCTGCGCTTCCATCACCTGCTCGAAGCTGTACGGGATCTTCATGCGCAGGATCTTCGCGCTGTTGAACAGCCGCTCGGTGTGCTCGCGCAGGCGGAAGATCGCCGTGCCGCCGACGGTGTTGTAGGCGCGCACGCCCTCGAAGGCGCCGCAGCCGTAGTGCAGCGTGTGCGACAGCACGTGGATCTTGGCGTCGCGCCATTCGACCAGCTGGCCGTCCATCCAGATCTTGCCGTCGCGGTCGGACATGGACATGGTTGATCCTCGCAGGAGATGTGGGCGACGATTCTAAGGGGGCGGCTTCGGACCGTCGGCCTCGTCGCGGGCCAGGGTCCAGCGACCGCAGCTTGCCGCCGTCGAACTCCAGGGCGACCCGCGCGCCGCCCGGATCGGCCCAGCCCCAGCGCTCCGGGGTCTTCGGACAGCTTCGTGCCCAGGCTGCGTGTCAGCGGCAGCACCTGCGACAGCGTCATGCCGGTCTTCAGCTTGCTGTGCAGCATGACCGCACTGTCCACGTGGCCCACCGGTGCGGCTGCCGCCTGCTTCAGCACGCGCAGCGAGCGGCTGAACTGCAGCAGCAGCCAGAACACCAGCACGGTGATGCCCAGCACCACGCCCGGCCAGCCCCAGCCGACGTAGCCGGCGGCGATGCCGACGACGGCCAGGCCCCAGCCGACGAGCGGGTTCATCAGGTCAACCCCCGCACCGCCTCGATGGCCTGCTCGATGCGTTCCACCGCATGGATGGTCAGACCCTCGATCGGCTTCTTCGGTGCGTTGGCCTTCGGCACCACCGCCACCTGAAAGCCCAGCTTGGCGGCTTCCTTCAACCGCTCCTGGCCGCGCGGCGCAGGCCGTACTTCGCCGGCCAGCCCGACCTCGCCGAAGGCGATGAAGCCGCGCGGCAACGCCTTGCCGCGCAGGCTGCCCTGGATGGCCAGCAGCACCGCCAGGTCGGCGGCCGGCTCGCTGATGCGCACGCCGCCGACCGCGTTGACGAACACATCCTGGTCCATGCACGACACGCCGGCATGGCGGTGCAGCACCGCCAGCAGCATCGCCAGGCGGTCGCGCTCCAGCCCCACCGACAGCCGTCGCGGACTCGGCCCGCCGCTGTCGACCAGCGCCTGGATCTCCACCAGCAGCGGCCGCGTGCCTTCCAGCGTGACCAGCACGCAACTGCCCGGCACCGGGTCGCCGTGCGTCGACAGGAAGATGGCCGACGGGTTGGCCACACCCTTCAGGCCCTTCTCGGTCATCGCGAACACGCCGATCTCGTTGACCGCGCCGAAGCGGTTCTTGATGGCGCGCACCAGGCGGAAGCTGCTGTGCGTGTCGCCCTCGAAGTACAGCACCGTGTCGACGATGTGCTCCAGCACGCGCGGTCCGGCCAGCGTGCCGTCCTTGGTGACATGGCCGACGAGCACCAGGCTGGTGCCGGCCGACTTGGCATGGCGCGTCAGCTGCGCCGCGCATTCGCGCACCTGCGCCACCGAGCCCGGTGCCGAGCTCAGTTGTTCGGAGTACAGCGTCTGGATCGAGTCGATGACGCAGAAGTCGGGTGCTTCGGCCTGCAGCGCGAACAGGATCTTCTCCAGCGAAATCTCGGCCAGCACGCGCACCCTCTTGCCGTCCAGGCCGAGCCGGCGCGCGCGCAGCGCCACCTGCGCGCCGCTTTCCTCGCCGGTGATGTAGAGCACGCGCAATGGGGCAGCTTCAGGCCGCTCGGCCGGCCCTGCCAAGCGGGAGCGAACCCCTTCGGGCGGCCGTGCGGGGTTCAGCGCCGCGACAGGCTGTCGGCGGCCTGCAGCAGCAGCGTGCTCTTGCCGATGCCCGGGTCGCCGCCGATCAGCACCACGCCGCCGCCGACGATGCCGCCGCCCAGCGCGCGGTCCAGCTCGTCCTGGCCGGTGGGCGTGCGCGGCACCTCGGCGACGACGATCTCGCTGAGCGTGGCCACCGGCTGCGTGCCGCTCAAGGACTGGAAGCGGTGCGTCGAGTCGCCCTCGACGCGCGCCTCCTGCAGCGTGTTCCAGGCGCCGCAATGCGGGCACTTGCCCAGCCACTTCGGGCTGCTGCCGCCGCATTCGCTGCAGCTGTACTGGGTCTTGTCCTTGGCCATGGCGGCGATTGTCGCCGCCGGGCTATTCCAGTCCGATCTTCTTGCCGCGCGCGGCCTTGACCTGCGCGCGTTGGCTCTTGCCTTCCAGGCGCCGCTGCGTCGAGCCGTAGGTGGGCTTCGGGTGGCCCGCCGCACCCGCGGCACCCGCTCGACGCTGCGCACCAGTTGGGCCAGCCGTTGCAGCGCTTCGGCGCGGTTCATGTCCTGGCTGCGGTGCGATTGCGCCTTGATGACCACCACGCCCGCGTCCGTGATGCGCTGGTCTTGCAGCGCCAGCAAGCGCGCCTTCAGCGGCTCGGGCAGCGTCGACGCCGCGATGTCGAAGCGCAGGTGCACCGCGCTGGACACCTTGTTCACGTTCTGCCCGCCGGCGCCTTGCGCGCGGATGGCGCTGAAGGACGACTGCGCCTGCAGCAATTCGAGCAGGGTGTCCTCGCTGATCATGCGCGAGGCGCGCCCGCGCCGCGCGTCACTTGCCGCCGCGCAGCTTGCCCACCACGAACAGCAGCAGCACCGCGCCCAGCACCGAGGCGATCCATCCCGCCCCCTGTCCCGGCTGGTACCAGCCGAGCGCGCCGCCGATGAAGCCGGCCACCACCGAGCCGCCGATGCCCAGCAGGATGGTCAGGATCCAGCCCATCTTCTGCTCGCCGGGCATCACAAAGCGTGCCAGTGCGCCGATGATGGCGCCGACGATGATCGTGCCGATGATGCCCATGCCTTGCCTTTCGAGTTGAACGAAACGCGCACGATAGCGTGTGCCGCTCAATTCGTCACGCGCACCGGCACGCGCGGCGCCAGCGCGCACATCAGCTCATAGCCGATGGTGCCGGCGCAGCGTGCCACCTCGTCGATCGGCAGCCGCGAGCCCGCCGGTGCCGTCGCCCCACAGCGTGACCTCGCTGCCCAGTGCCGGCCGCCGGCACCGGCTCCAGGTCGACGGTGATCATGTCCATCGACACGCGGCCGACGCTGCGCGTGCGCACGCCGTCCACCAGCACCGGCGTGCCGGTGGGGCAGGCGCGCGGGTAGCCGTCGGCATAGCCGCAGGCGACCACGCCGATGCGCATCGGCGCGTCGGCCGTGAAGCTGCTGCCGTAGCCGACGCAGTCGCCGCGCTGCAGTGCCTGCACGGCGATCAAGCGCGAGCGCAGCGTCATCGCCGGGCGCAACTGCCAGTGGGCGATGTCGTGCAACGGATGGTCGGGTGCGCTGCCGTAGACCATGATGCCGGCGCGCACCCAGTCGGCAGCCACGCCGGCCGCCGCGGCATGGCGCAGCGTGGCCGCGCTGTTGCTCAGCGAGCGCTCGCCCGGCAGGTCGCGGCTGGCGGCCTCGAAGGCGGCCACCTGGTGCGCGATGCCACGCTCGCCATCGGCATCGGCAAAGTGCGTCATCAGCGAAATCTCGTCCACCTGCGGCAGCGCGTTCAGCCGCGCCCAGGCCGAGCGCAAGGCCTGCGGGCGTGAAGCCCAGGCGGTTCATGCCGCTGTTCATCTTCAGGAACACGCGCTGCGGCGCTTGCGTCTTGTGCGCGGCCAGCCACTCGATCTGCGCGTCGTGGTGCACCACATGCCACAGGTTCAGGCGCGAGCACAGCTCCAGGTCGCGCGCTTCGAAAGCCCCTTCCAGCAGCAGGATCGGCCCGCGCCAGTCCAGCGCGCGCAGCCGCTCGGCCTCGTCCAGGTCGAGCAGCGCGAAACCGTCGGCGCCGCGCAGCCCGGCGAAGGCGCGCTCGATGCCGTGGCCGTAGGCATTGGCCTTGACCACTGCCCAGACGCGCGCGTCCGGCGCCGCCGGCGCGCACGCGCCAGGTTGTGCGCCAGGGCGTCGGTGTGGATCAGCGCTTCGATCGGACGCGGCACGCAACACTCCTTCGCACAAGCGGCTCGACGCTCGATTCTGCCGCCTGCACGCACCCCGCATCCCGGGTGCCGATGGCGCAGGGGGTGCGTGCTATAAACCGCTGCCCCTTCTGGAGACAAGGCGCACGCCGCAGGCCACGGCGCAGCGCGACTAGCGACAACAGCGCGTTGCGGATGAAAAAAGGCTTCTCCACCATCATGTCGGCGCAGTTCTTCAGCTCGCTGGCTGACAACGCGCTGCTGGTGGCCGCCATCGAACTGCTCAACGCGTCCGAGGCGCCGACCTGGCACGTGGCGGCGCTGCCGTCGATGTTCGCGCTGTTCTACGTGCTGCTGGCGCCCTTCGTCGGCGCCTTTGCCGACGCCCTGCCCAAGGGCAAGGTGATGTTCGTGTCCAACGCCATCAAGGTGGTGGGCTGCCTGATGATGGCCTTCGGCGCGCACCCGCTGCTGTCCTATGCCATCGTCGGTCTGGGCGCGGCGGCCTACTCGCCGGCCAAGTACGGCATCCTCACCGAGCTGCTGCCGCCATCGCAGCTGGTCAAGGCCAACGGCTGGATCGAGGGCCTGACCATCCTGTCGGTGATCCTCGGCATCGTGCTCGGCGGCCAACTGGTGGGCCGCCATGTCGCCGGCCTGCTGCTGGGCCTGGACCTGCCGATGTTCGACACCGGCATCGACACGCCGGCCGAAAGCGCCATTGCCGCAATCATGCTGCTGTACGTGGTGGCGGCGCTGTTCAATCTGTACATCCCGCGCACCGAGGCGCCGCTGCAGCCCATGCCGCGCCAGGCCCTGAACCTGGTGCGCGACTTCTCGCAGTGCAACGCCCGTTTGTGGAGCGACAAGCTGGGGCAGATCTCGCTGGCCACGACCACGCTGTTCTGGGGCATCGGCGGCAACATGCGCGTCATCGTCTTCCCCTGGGCCGCGGTGGCGCTGGGCTACAACGTGACGCAGGCCTCGACGCTGGGCGCGGTGGTGGCCATCGGCACGGCGGTCGGGTGCCGTGCTGGCCGCGCTGCACTCGCGGCTGGACAAGGCCACCGGCACCATCCCGATGGGCATCGCCATGGGCGTGCTGATCGCCGGGCTGAACTTCGTCACCGATGTCTGGGTGGCGGTGCCCTTCCTGATCCTGCTGGGCGCCGTCAGCGGCTACCTGGTGGTGCCGATGAACGCGCTGCTGCAGCACCGCGGCCACAACCTGATGGGCGCCGGCCGCTCCATCGCCGTGCAGAACTTCAACGAACAGGCCTGCATCCTGGGCCTGAGCGCGCTCTACGCGCTGATGACCAAGTTCGGCGCCACGCCCTTCGGCGTCATCACCGTGCTCGGCCTGGGCGTGGCGCTGACCATGTGGCAGATCCGGCGCTGGCATCGCCGCAACTGCGTGCTGCATTTCGACGAGGTCGAGCGCCTGCTGGCCATCGCCCGGACCGACAAGCACTGAATGGCCGCCGCCAGCGCTTCCGCGGCGACGCCGGCGCGCCTGGCGCTGCTGCCCGTGCTGGGTCTGCTGTTCAACGCCTTCACCTGGGGCGTGTCGTGGTGGCCCTTCCGGCAGCTGCAGGCGCAGGGCCTGCATCCGCTGTGGGCCACCGCGCTGATCTACCTGCTGGCGGTGCTGTTCATCAGCCCGTGGCGCCCGGCCAGCTGGCCGCAACTGCGGCGCGCGCCGGCGCTGTGGTGGCTGGTGCTGGCCTCGGGCACGACCAACGCCGCCTTCAACTGGGGCGTGACCATCGGCGACGTGGTGCGCGTGGTGCTGCTGTTCTACCTGATGCCGCTGTGGGCGGTGCTGCTGGCGCGGCTGGTGCTGGGCGAACGGCTGACGCCGCTGGCCGGCATTCGCGTGCTGCTGGCCCTGGCGGGCGCGGCCATCGTGCTGTGGCCGCAGGGCGGCGCGCTGCCGTGGCCCGGCACGCTGGCCGAAGGCCTGGGCGTGCTCGGCGGCTTCGCCTTCGCGCTCAACAACATCATGCTGCGGCGCGAGGCGCACCAGCCCGAACTGGCGCGGGCATTGGCGATGTTCCTGGGCGGCGCCGTGGTGGCCGGGCTGCTGGCGCTGGGCCTGGGCGCACAGGGCCTGGTGCCGACGCCGCCAGCGCCGGCCTGGCCCTGGGTGGCCGGCGCGCTCGGGCTGGGGACGCTGTTCCTGCTGAGCAACCTGACGCTGCAATACGGCGCGGCGCGGCTGAACGCCAATGCCACCGCGGTGGTGATGGTGACCGAGGTGCTGTTTGCCAGTGTCTCGGCGGTGTTGCTGGGTGCGGGCCAGTGGAGCCTGCCGCTGCTGCTGGGCGGTGCGTTGATCGTGTCCGCCGCGCTGCTGTCGGTGTTCGAGCGCTAGCAGCCCGTCGGGCTGGGGTCGGCACGGCGCGGTGCTGCGACAGCCGTTGCCGCGAGGCCTCGCCCTCGGCCGGCTTGGCCAGGCAGCGGTCGCAGCCGGCAAGAGGCGCGGCGCGCGCGGCCCAGCTCGCTGTCGTGGGCCGACACCAGCACCGGCATGCGGCGGCATGTGCGTGCGGATATTATCGAAAGCCCCTCGTCCACCGCTCCCGAAAGCAGCCATGAGCAGCATCTACGACTTCGAAGCCCTGTCCATCCAGGGCAAGCCGGCGCACCTGAGCACGCAGCGTGGCAAGGTGCTGCTGATCGTCAACACCGCCAGCGAATGCGGCTTCACGCCGCAGTTCGCCGGGCTGGAGGCGCTGTGGAAGGACTATGCCGACAAGGGCCTGGTGGTGGTGGGCTTCCCGAGCAACCAGTTCGGTGGCCAGGACCCGGGCGCCAACGAGCAGATCGAATCCTTCTGCCAGCTGAACTACGGCGTCAGCTTTCCGATGATGGCCAAGGTCGACGTCAACGGTGCCCAGGCCCACCCGCTGTGGAAGTGGCTCACCGAAGAAGCGCCGGGGCTGCTGGGCAGCAAGGCGATCAAGTGGAACTTCACCAAGTTCCTGGTCGGCCGCGACGGGCGGGTGATCAAGCGCTACGCGCCCACCGACACGCCTGCGTCGCTGAAGAAGGACATCGAAGCGGCGCTCGCCGCGCAATGAGCCGCCCCCGCAGTGCCTTTGGCGGGCCCTCTCGAAGGGTTGATTCGGACCAAGGGTTCCTGCGGACAGTTGCTCGCCTGCGGGCGCCGGCAGCGTCCTCGCTTCTTGCGCCGCTTGCGGCCCGGCCAGGGCGGTGCCGCGGCGGCCGCTCGTCGCGGCACCGGCTGCCTGGCGGCGTGCCGAATGAATGGAGATGAGCATGTTTGCGCACGTCGAACCCTTTGCAGGCGACCCGATCCTCGCGCTGGTCGAGGTCTTCAACGCCGACCCGCGGCCGAACAAGGTCAATCTGTCGATCGGCATCTACTTCGACGAGCAGGGCCGCATCCCGGTGATGCGCTCGGTGCAGCTGGCCGAAGCGCGCGTGGTCGCGATGGGTGGGCCGAAACCGTACCTGCCGATCGAAGGCGCAGCCAACTTCCGCCAGGCGGTGCAGGAGCTGCTGTTCGGCCCCGGGCACGAGGTGCTGGCCAGCCAGCGCGTGGCCACCATCCAGTCGATCGGCTCGTCGGGCGGACTGAAGGTCGGCGCCGACTTCATCAAGCGCTGGTTCCCGGACAGCTCAGTCTGGGTCAGCGACCCGACCTGGGACAACCACCGCTCGATGTTCGAAGGCGCCGGCATCGCCGTGCACGGCTACCCGTACTACGGCGCGGCCGACGGCGGCGTGCGCTTCGCCGAGATGCTGGACACGCTGAGTCAGCTGCCGGCCGGCAGCGTGGTGCTGCTGCATGCCTGCTGCCACAACCCCACCGGCGTGGACTTGACGCGCCCCCAGTGGGACGAGCTGATTGCGCTGCTCATCCAGCACCGGCTGATCCCCTACCTAGACCTCGCCTACCAAGGCTTCGGCGACGGCATCGACGAAGACGCCTACGCGGTGCGCGCGCTGGCGGCGGCCGGCGCCAGCTTCTTCGTCGCCAACTCCTTCAGCAAGAGCATGAGCGTCTACGGCGAACGCTGCGGCGCGCTCAGCGTCGTCTGCCCCGATGCGAAGCAGGCCGAGCATGTGCTCGGGCAGATGAAGTTCACCGTGCGCCGCAACTACTCCAGCCCGCCGATCCACGGCGGGCAGATCGTCGCGCACGTGCTCGCCGATGCCGACTTGCGGCCGATGTGGGAGGCCGAGCTGGCGGCGATGCGCAAGCGCATCCTGGCGATGCGCAAGGCCTTGCATGGCGTGATCAGCGCCAAGGTGCCGGGCCGCGACTTCGGCTACTTCCTCAGCCAGCGCGGGATGTTCAGCTACACCGGTCTGAGCGCGGCGCAGGTCGACCGGCTGCGCGAGCAGTACGCCGTCTACCTGGTGCGCAGCGGGCGCATCTGCGTGGCCGGGCTGAACAGCGGCAACGTCGAGCGCACCGCGCAGGCCATGGCCGAGGTGATGGCGGGCTGATCTGCAGCGGCTTCAGCCGCCGTCATCAGTCGCGCTTGGCGCCGAGGTAGGTCTCGATCACGCGCGGGTCGTGGGCCAGCGCGTCGGCCGGGCCGTCGAGCGCGAAGGCACCGGTTTCCAGCACATAGCCGTGGTCCGAAACCGCCAGCGCGGCGCGCGCGTTCTGCTCGATCAGCAGGATGCTGGTGCCTTCGCCGCGCAGCCTTTCGATGGTGCTGAAGATGTCGCGCACCACCAGCGGCGCCAGGCCGAGGCTGGGTTCGTCGAGCATCAGCAGCTTGGGCGCCGACATCAGCGCGCGGCCCACCGCCAGCATCTGGCGCTCGCCGCCCGACAAGCGTGCCGGCGAGCTGCGCGCGCCGCTCCTTCAGCCGCGGAAACAGCGTGTAGACGCGCTCGATCTCGCGCTTCCAGTGCGGCACGCGCTGCTTCATCGCGCGGTAGCCGCCCAGCACCAGGTTGTCTTCCACCGCCATCGTGCCGAAGAGCTCGCGCTTTTCCGGCACCAGCGCCAGGCCGAGCATGACGCGGTCTTCCAGCGTGCTGCCGGCCAGATCCTGGCCGTCGAAGAGCACGCGGCCGCGGTAAGGCAGGATGCCCATCAGCGCCGCCAGCGTGGTGGACTTGCCGGCGCCGTTGGGCCCGATCACGCTGACCACCTGCTTGGCGGCCAGCGTGAAATTCAGGCCGGTCAGCACCTCGGCGCGGCCGTAGCCGGCGTGCAGGTCATGGACATCGAGCAACATGGTCAATGCTCCGTCCCGAGGTAAGCGGCGCGGACTTCGGGGCTGGCCTGCACCTCGGCCGGCGTGCCTTCCATCAGCTTGGTGCCGAACTCCATCACCACCACGCGGTCGGCCAGGCCCATGACGAAGTCCATGTCGTGCTCCACCAGCAGCAGGCTCATGCCTTCGGCCTTCAGCTGGCGCAGCACGCCGGCCAGCGCCTGCTTCTCGTGGTGGCGCAGGCCGGCCGCCGGCTCGTCCAGCAGCAGCAGCGCCGGGTCGGTGGCCAGTGCACGGGCGATCTCCATCAGCCGCTGCGGCCCCAGCGGCAGGTTGCCGGCCAGCTCGTGCATGCGTTCGGCCATGCCGATGCGTGCCAGCTGCGCCTCGGCCTCGGCGAACAGGCGCTTCTCCTCGGCGCGGTCCAGCCGCAGCATCGCGCTCAGCACGCCGGCCTTGGTGCGGCCGTAGCCGCCGAGGGCCACGTTCTCCAGCACCGTCATCTCGGGGATCATCTTCACGTGCTGGAAGGTGCGCGACACGCCCAGCCGCGCGATGGCGCGCGAGGGCCGGCCCGAGATGTCCTGCCCGCGCCAGCGCACCGCGCCGCCGCTCAGCGGCAGCACGCCGGTGACCAGGTTGAAGGTGGTGCTCTTGCCGGCGCCGTTGGGGCCGATCAGCGCGACGATCTCGCCGGCATCCACGCTGAAGCTCACGTCGTTGACGGCCACCAGCCCGCCGAACTGCTTGCGCACCTTGTCGGCATCGAGCAGGCGTTCGCCGGCGGCCGGCTTGGCGCGCTTGGGCAGCGCCTCGGCGCCGGCCCAGTCGCGCACGCGCGCGGCGCTCGGCCGCCAGCGGCCGACGAAACTCCACAGCCCGTCGGGCGCGTACTTCAGCACCACCACCAGCACGACGCCGAAGACGATGGTCTCGAAGTTGCCGCCGCTGCCCAGCAACTTGGGCAGCAGCACCTGCAGCTGGTCTTCGGTCAGGCGCACCACGGCCGAACCGAGGAAGGCGCCCCACACATGGCCCACGCCGCCCAGCACCGCCATGAACAGGTATTCGATGCCCTTGTTGATGCCGAAGGGCGAGGGGCTGACGCTGCGCTGGAAATGCGCGAACAGCCAGCCCGACACGGCGGCCAGCACCGCGGCGATGACGAAGGCGGTGAGCTTGTAGCGGAAGGTGGAGATGCCCATCGCCTCGGCCATCGTCGCACCGCTCTTCAGCGAGCGGATCGCCCGGCCGGGCCGCGAATCCAGCAGGTGGATCACCGCCAGCGCCGCCACCAGCGCGATGGCCCAGACCAGCGGATGCAGCCCGCGGCCGGTGCCCAGGTCCACGCCGAAGAAGCTCAGGGCCGGGATGCCGAGGATGCCGTCGTACTTGCCCAGCCCCTCGGCGTTGGCCATCGCGTAGTTCAGCGCCAGGCCCCAGCAGATGGTGGCCAGCGGCAGGTAGTGGCCCGACATGCGCAGCGTCAGCGCGCCCAGCACCAGCGCCGCGGCCACCGCCAGGGCCACGCCGACGGCCAGCGTCAGCAGCGGCGGCAGGCCGCTCTTGCGTGGCCAGGTAGGCGGCCGCGTAGGCGCCGACGCCGACGAAGGCCGCCTGCCCGAAGGAGGTGAGCCCGGCCACGCCGGTGAGCAGCACCAGCCCCAGCGCCACCAGCGAATACAGGCCGATGTAGATGCTCTGCGTGATCCAGAAGTCCGGCACCGGCAGCAGCGGCAGCAGCAGCATCACCGCCGCGAAGGCGGGGAAGGCAAGGCGCTTCACGTCAGTGCTCTTCGGAATGCGGATCGCGCAACGAGCGCCACAGCAGCACCGGCAGGATGGCCGAGAACACGATCACTTCCTTGTAGGGGCTGGACCAGAAGCTGCCGAAGGATTCCAGCAGCCCCACGCCCAGCGCGCCCACCAGCGCCAGCGGGTAGCTGGCCAGCCCGGCGAAGACCGCGGCGACGAAGCCCTTCAGGCCGATGAGGAAGCCGCTGTCGTAGAACACCGTGGTGGTGGGCCCGATCAGCAGGCCCGACAGCGCGCCGATGAAGGCCGCCATCGTGAACGACAGCCGCCCGGCGCTGGCCGTGCGAGATGCCCATCAGCCGCGCGCCCAGCCGGTTCACCGCCGTGGCGCGCAGCGCCTTGCCGGCCAGGCTGCGCTCGAAGAACAGCCACAGCCCGACGATCAGCGCCAGCGAGGCGACGAAGATGATGACCGTCTGCCCCGACAGCGTGAGCGCGCCGATGGAAAAGCGCGCGTCCCAGAAGCTGGGGTTGCGGAAGCCCTCGGCGCCGAAGAAGAACAGCCCCAGCCCGACCAGCGCGAAGTGCACGCCGACCGAGACGATCAGCAGCACCAGCACGCTGGCCTCGGCCAGCGATTCGTAGGCCAGGCGGTAGAGCAGCGTGCCCGAAGGGCGTGACCAGCGCCACCGTCAGCGCCGCCTGCGCCAGCAGCGGCAGCCCCTTGGGCGCCGCCCAGAGCGCCAGCGCCGACACCGCCACCGGCCAGGCCAGCGTGCGCAGCGCCTGCTTCAGCAGCGCGCCTGCACCGTGGCGCTGGCGCAGCGCCGTTGACCAGGTCCTGCAAGCGCCACCGCCGCGGCCAGCACCAGCAGGAACCACACCGTGCCCGGCACCTTGCCGGCCTGCAGCAGCGCCAGCGTCAGCGCGCCGAAGGCGACGAACTCGCCCTGCGGGATGAAGATCACCCGCGTGACGGCGAACACCAGCACCGTGGCCAGCGCCAGCAGCGCATAGATCGCGCCGTTGGTCAGGCCGTCCAGCGCCAGGATGCCGGCGATCGTGGCGTCCATGGCACGGTGCTTTCGTCAGCGCCGGGCAGTCGCTGCGACGCCGTACGCGTCAGGGCACTCGACGACGAACTTGCCGTCGACCACCTTCAGCAGCACGCCGGTCTCGTTGGTGTAGCCCCAGTGGTCGGTGGGCGTCCAGTTCATCACGCCGTGCGCGAAGATCGTGCGGCCCATGTTCTCGATCGCGTCGCGCAGCGCGGCGCGGAACTCCGGCGTGCCGGGCTTGGCCTTCTTCAGCGCCATCGGGCAGCACCTTCTCGCAGCACGATCTGCGCGTCGTAGGCGTGGCCGGCGAACTGGTTGCGCGAGCCCGCGCCGTAGGCCTTCTCGTACTTGGTGACGAAGTCCACCGCCACCTTCTTCGACGGATGGCTGTCGGGCAGCTGCTCGGCCACCACCGCCGGGCCGCTGACGACGAAGGTGCCTTCGACGTCCTTGCCGCCGATGCGCACCAGGTCGGGCGTGGCCGCGGCATGGGTCTGGTAGACCTTGCCCTTGTAGCCGCGCTCGACGATGCGCCAGTGCGGCATCGCCGCGCCGGAGCCCGAGGCCACGACCAGGATCGCGTCGGGGTTGGCCGACACCAGCTTCAGCGCCTGCGGCGTGACGCTGGTGTCGGTGCGCGCGAAGCGCTCGACCGCCACGACCTTGATGCCGGCCTTGCTCGGCCTGCGCGTGATCTCCTTCAGCCACGATTCGCCGTAGGCGTCGGTGTAGCCCAGGAAGCCGAGCGGTCTTGACGCCCGTCTTCTTCATGTGCTCGACGATCGGGTGCGCCATCACCGTGAAGCCCTGCGGCAGGCGGAAGACCCAGCGCTCCTGCTCGGGCGGCACGCCCACCGGCGCGATCGACAGCTGCGTCGTCTTGGCTTCGGTGGCCACCGGCGCGATCGCCGCCGAGACCACGGTGATCGAGCCGCCGAAGATCATGTCGACCTTGTCGTCGGTGACGAAGCGGCGCGCGTTGCCCACGCCCTTGCCGGGGTCGGAGGCGTCGTCGAGGATGATCAGGTTGACCTTCTCGCCGGCGATCGTCCTGCGGCCACAGCTTGAACTGGTTGCCCACCGGGATGCCCAGGCCCGAGGCCGGGCCGGTGAGCGACAGCGTGACGCCGATGTTCACGTCGGCCAAGGCCGCGGTGGCCAGCAGTGCGGCGGCGGCGGCCATGGTCTTGCGCAACAACTTCATGGGAGTGTCTCCTTGTGGGGGTTGGGGGTCACTGGCACAGCGCCTTGATGTCTTCGGGCACCGGGATGGCGCGGATGCGCTCGGCGTCGTCGGCGTCGCGCCGGCAGAAGGCGCGCACCTCGGTGCCTTCGCACAGCACCGTGTCGCCGCGCTGGACGACGTGGCGGTGGCGGAAGGTCTTGGCCATCCATTCCTCGACCGTGGTGTGCACCTCGATGGTCTCGCCGTAGGTCGCGGTCTTGTAGAACTTGGTGTGGATCTCGAGCAGCGGCGTGCCGATGATGCCGCGTGTCTTCACCAGCTCGCGCCACGGCGGCACGCCGCAGGCCATGAAGAAGGCCAGCGAGGACTCGTCCATCCAGCGCGAGAAGTTCGGGAAGAAGACGATGCCGGCCGGGTCGCAGTGGCCGAACTGCACCGCCACACGGTGGACGTGCGACTTGCTCATGCCGCCTCGGGGTTTTCGATCAGCAGCGCGATGCCCTGGCCGCCGCCGATGCAGGCCGAGGCCACGCCCCAGCGCGCGCCGATCTGCTTCAGCTGCCGCGCCACGGTGATCGTCAGGCGCACGCCGGTGGCGGCCAGCGGATGGCCGAGCGCGATGGCGCCGCCCGTGCACGTTGAGCTTGTCCAGGTCCAGGCCCAGCTCGCGCGCCACGGCCAGCGTCTGCGCGCCCTGCGCCTCGTTGATCTCGAAGCGCGCGATGTCGTCGAGCTTCAGGCCGGCGCCGTCGAGCAGCAGCCGGATCGCCGGTGCCGGGCCGATGCCCATGATCTCCGGCGGCACGCCGACGACCGCCGCCGCGGCCACGCGCGCCAGCGCCGGCTTGCCCCAGGCCTTGGCGGTCGCCGCATCGGCCACCAGCGCGGCCGCGGCGGCGTCGGTCAGCGCCGAGCTGTTGCCGCCGGTCTGCACGCCGTCCTTGAACACGCGTGCGCAGCTTGGCCAGCACCTCGGGCGGCGTCGGCCGCGGGTGCGTGTCGCGGTCGGCCACGGTGGCCTTGCCGGCGAGCTTCAGCTGCCGCGGCTTGTAGCCGGCGAGCTCGAAGGTCTCGCTTTGCCACCGGCACGATCTCGCCGGCGAGCCAGCCCGACTCCTGCGCCGCCACCGCCTTGGCGAAGGAGGCCGCGGCAAAGGCGTCCACCGCCTCGCGCGTGATGCTCGTACTTCTTCGCCAGGTTCTCGGCGGTCTGGATCATCGAGATCCCGGCGGCCGGGTCGGTGAGCGACTCCCACATGTAGTCCTTGAAGCCGATCGGCGCGCCGAGGCGGAAGCCGCCGCGGTGGTCGAAGGCGGCGATCGGGTTGCGCGTCATCGACTCGGTGCCGACCACCAGCGCCAGCGTGGCCACGCCGGCGCGATCTGCTCGCCGGCCTGGCGGAACAGCTCGAAGCCGGTGCCGCAGATGCGCTGCGCCATCAGCGCCGGCACCTCCACCGGCACGCCGGCGTACAGGCCGATGTGGCGCGGCACGTAGAACTGGTCGAAGCCGCCCGGCGCCATGTTGCCGGCCAGCACCGAGTCGACGCGTGCGGCATCGACGTCGGCGCGCTGCCAGCACCGCGCGCGCCGCCTTGATGCCCAGGTCGATGGGGTTGGCGTCGGCGAAGGCGCCCTGGTAGTCGACCATCGGCGTGCGCACGCCGTCGAGGATGAAGACGTCGTCGAACCTCTGGAACAGCCCCTTGCTCATGCTTGTTTGCCCACCTTGCCGGCGCGCTTTTCCAGGAAGTCGCGCACGCGTTGTTTGGCCGCCTCGTCGCCCTGGGCGATGGCCGACATCAGCGATTCGACGAACAGGCCCTCGGCCGGCGCCATCTCGGCGATGCGCGGCAGCGCCTGCGTGATGGCGTAGTTGGACAGCGGTGCATTGGTGGCGATCCTGCGCGCCAGCGCCAGCGCCTTGGGCAAGCCCTCGCCGTCGCCGACCAGGTAGTTGCTCAGGCCCGCGGCCTGGCCTTCGGCGGCATCGAAGACGCGGCCGGTGAGCATCATGTCGGTCATGCGCGACACGCCGATCAGCCGCGGGATGCGCGCCGAGCCGCTGCCGCCGACGAAGATGCCGCGCTGGCCCTCGGGCAGGCCGTAGAAGGCGCTGCCTTCGGCCACGCGCAGGTGCGCGGTCGCGGCCAGCTCCAGCCCGCCGCCGACCACCGCGCCGTGCAGCACCGCGATCACCGGCACCGGGCCGAACTGGATCAGGTCGAAGGCGGCGTGCCACTTGCGCGAATGGAAGATGCCTTCGGCGACGCTCTGCTCGGTGACCTCCGACAGGTCCAGGCCGGCGCAGAAGTGCGCGCCCTCGCCGCTGAGCACCGCGACGCGGGCCTGCCGGGCAGGTTGACGAAGGCGGTCTGCAGCTCGCGCACCAGCGTCTCGTTGAGCGCGTTGCGCTTGTCGGGGCGGTTCAGCCGCAGGTGCACGACGGGGCCGTCGGTTTCGATGCGCAGCATGCGTCAGCTGGCCAGCAGGCCTTCGGCAGGACGGAAGTCTGGGGTCATGGTGGGGTCGGGTTCAGCGCGCGAAGATCACGTCCGGCCCGCCGGCGTACAGCGCCTGCACGAGCGCGTCGCGGCGCTTCAGCACCGCGCGCTGGTTGATGTAGCCCTTGTCGGTGATCTCGCCGGCATCGGCGCTCGGCGGCTCGCTCAGCAGCAGCGCGCGCGCCGGCGCCTGCGACGAGCCGCCGCCTTCGGCCTTGCAGCGCCTTCAGCGCGGCGGCCACCTGCGCGCGCAGTTCGTCGGCCGGCAGCGCCGCGGCCTGCGGCGTGGGGAAGACCAGCACGCCGACCTCGTCGCGGTCGTGGCCGGTGACCACCACGTCCTGCGCCTGGGGCGCCAGCGCCGAGACCACGCGCACGCGCAGCGTGCCCACCGACACCCAGGTGCCGGTGGTGAGCTTGAAGTCCTCGGCGACGCGGCCGTTGAAGACCACGCCCGCTCTCGGGCCGCGCCTCGTCGGCCAGGAAGCCGGCGTCGCCGATGCAGTAGTAGCCCTCGGCATCGAAGGCCTGCGCGGTGAGCTGCGGCGCGTCGCGGTAGCCGGGGAAGACGCTGACGCCGCGCACGCGCATCTCCAGCTTGTCGCCGCCGGCGCACGAACTTCAGCTCCAGCCCCGGCATCGGCAGGCCGATGATGCCGGCGCGGTCGAGCTTCCAGTGCGCGCTGGTGATCGCCGGCGAGGTCTCGGTCGACCCCCACGAGGTGGTGAGCCAGATCTCCTCGCCGCGCACGCTTCCTGGCCAGCGCCTGCATGCGCTCCCAGGTGGCCTGCGGCAGCGCGGCGCCGGCATAGAACACCACGCGCAGCCGCTCGAACACGCGCCGCGCCAGCGCGCAGGTCGGCCTCCAGCAAGGGCAGCACCATGTCGAAGCCGCGCGGCACGTTGAAATAGACCGTCGGCTGCACCTCGCACAGGTTGGCCACGCTGCGCTCGATCAGCCCCGGCGCCGGCCGGCCTTCGTCGATGACCAGCGTGCCGCCGTTGCGCAGCACCATGTTGCAGGTTGTGGTTGCCGCCGAAGGTGTGGCTCCACGGCAGCCAGTCGACCAGCACCGGCTTCTCGTGCTCCAGGAAGCGCCACACCTGCGCGATCATCTGCTGGTTGGCGCAGAGCATGCGGTGGGTGTTGATCACCACCTTGGGGTGGCCGGTGGAACCCGAGGTGAGCAGGTACTTGGCGTGCGTGTCGGGCGTGATGGCCTCGAAGGCGTCCATCACCGCCGGGTCCTCGGCGGTGCGGGTCAGGCTGTCGAAGCTCAGCGCGCCGGCGAAGGTCGTCGGCGCCGCGGCTGAACACCACCAGCGCCTGCAGGCCGGCGCTGGCCAGCGCCGGGCCGTAGACCTGTGCATCGGACGCGTAGACCAGCGCCGGGCCCAGCGTGTTCAGGATGCCGTGGATCTTGGTGTAGTCCCGGGTCAGTCGGCAGTAGGCGCTGGACACGGTGCACACCGGCACGGCCGATGTGCATGCCGGCCAGCAGCAGCAGCAGGTGGTCGAGCGAGTTGTCGGACAGCACGACGATCGGCGCCTGCGGCGCCAGCTTCAGCTCGAGCAGGCTCTGCGCGATGCGGCCGACCTGCGGCGCGCGTCTGCGCCCAGCTCAGGCGGCGCCAGTCGCCGTTCGGCGTGCGCTCGGCGAAGGCCGGCGCGTCGGGCGTCTCGGCGGCCCAGCGCTCCAGCCATTCGCCGATGCAGCGCGCATAGGGCTTCAGCGGCTCGGGCGAGCGCAGCACGAAGCTGCCGTCGTCGAAGCCGATGCGCACGGCGCGCGGCGGCGCCAGCCAGCTGCGGATCGTCGAGCCAGGTCGCGGCCATCGTTCGTCACTCCATACACATGTGTATGTGTTTGGCTGCATTGTCGAATCCTGGCGCTTTCGCCTGGCATCCGGGTTTTCACCAGTTTCCATACATCAATGTATGGCATCATCGTGCGCGTATCCGCGAGACCCCCGCCACGATGCCTGCTGCCCCGCCTGTCGACCGCCGCCGCGCCGCAACGGCCGCCGCCGCCGAGACCGTGCGCAGCGCCTCTGACGCCCGAGCGCTGGATCGAGGCCGCCACCGAGGTGCTCGTCGACCAGGGCATCGACAGCGTGCGCGTCGACGTGCTGGCGCGGCCAGCTGGAGGTCACGCGCGGCAGCTTCTACTGGCACTTCCGCGACCGCGAGGACCTGCTGCGCCGCGTGCTGCAGGCCTGGCGCGAGCGCGCGACCGAGCAGCTGACGGCAGCGCCTGGAAAGTGCCATCGCCGACCCGCGCGAACAGCTGCGCGACGTCATCTCGCTGCCCTTCCGCGGCCGCGCGGCGCAGCGCGCCGCGCGCATCGAGCTGGCGATCCGCGCCTGGGCGCGGCGCGACGCCATGGCGCGGCAGGCGGTGGACGAGGCCGACGGCAGCCGCATCGGCTACATCGCGCAGGTGTTCTCGTCGCTGGGTTTCGGCGATCGCCGAGGCGCGCTTCCGCGCCTTCGCTGCTCTATGCCTACGTGGTGGCCGAATCGCAGATCGCCGCGCCGATCGCGCAGCGCAGCGCCAGGAGCGCGACCGCTTCGTCGAGCGGCTGCTGCTGCTGCCTCTGCCGGCGTGATCGGGCTGCGCGCGCCCAGTGCGCCACCCTGTGCGCACCGTGCACCCGGTGGCTGCCCTGCGGGCGCAAGCAGTCCGGCCGCGCGCCTGCGTTTGCACGCCTCGGCCACCACGTCCAGGCCCTGGCTGTGCGCCAATCGCGGCCAGCGCCTGGGCCCGTTCGCAATCGCTTTGGGGCTGCAGCAGCCAAATCCGGTCAAGCCGCCGGCAGGGTCAGCGTGACCGTGGTGCCCTGGCCGAGCCGGCTGTCGACGGCCACGCTGCCGCCGTGCAGTTCGGCGATGCGCTTGACGATCGCCAGCCCCAGGCCCTTGCCGCCCTCGCCGGTGGCCGGCGCCACGCTCTGCCGCGCCTGGTAGAAGCGGTCGAACAGGTGCGGCAACTCGGCCTCGTCGATGCCGACGCCGTCGTCGGCCACGCCGACGCGCACTTCGTCACCGTTGCGGGCCACGCCCAGCAAGATGCGATGGCCGTCCGTGCAGAACTTCAGTGCGTTGTCCACCAGGTTGGCCACGGCGCGCTCGAACAACTCGATGTCCAGTGACGCCACCGTCGGCGCTTCGCCGGCCGGCTCCAGACACAGGGCCACGCCCTGTGCCGCAGCGCGCGGCGCGAAGCGCAAGGCGATGTCGCCGAGCAGCTCGCCCACGTCGAGCGTCTCGCGGCGCAGCTCGAACTGCGGTTCGTCCAGCTGCGCCAGGTCGCCCAGCGACTGCACCAGCCGTGCGGCGTTGCGCGTGTTGCGAAGCGCCACCTCGAGCAGCTGGCGGTCGTCGGCGCGTGTCGCGTCGCCGGCAAAGCGCGCATCGAGCGTCTCCAGGCAGGCGGTGGTGGCGGTCAGCGGCGAGCGCAGGTCGTGCGACAGGTTGCTCACGCCCTCGCGGCGGAAATGATCCAGCCGGCGCAAGGTCTCCCACTGTCGGCGCAAGGCATCGAGCATGCTGCGGAAGGCCTGGCCGAGCTGGCCGAACTCGTCCGTGGCCTCCACATCGGGCCAGCGGCCTGGCAAGGTGCCGGCCGTGCCCGCACCCAGGCCGTCGCGCGCGACCGTGGTGGCGGCCTCGCTCAGGCGGCGCAGCGGGCGCGTGACGACGCCGATGATCCAGGCCGCCATGGCGCTGCCCAGCGCCACCAGCGCGACGATCAGCCCGAGCAACGGCAGCGTGAAACTGCTGCGCAGCGCCTCGATGCGGCCTTCGGGCAGCACCGGCTTCTGGCACACCAGGTACAGGTAACCGGCCACGGCCCCGTCCCTGGTGGCGGACTTGTGGAACAGGGGGCGCGCGGCAATCACCGCGTCGGTATTCATGTGCTCGGGATCGTCGCCCATCACGTAGGGCATCGGCTCGTCGCCGGCGGCCTGCTGCACCGGCGCCAGCGCCACCTTGAAGCCGGGTGCCAGCTTCGCACGGCCGCTGCTGGCCAGCACCGTACCCTGCGGATCCAGCAGGTACAGCTGCGAGCCGGGCTCATACAGCATCAGGTTGCGCAGGAACTCCACCAGTTGCCCGGGCTCGCGCTGGTGCCGTTCGATCAACCCGCCGCCGTGCGCCTGCACCACGCGGCCCAGGAAGCCATTGGCGCGGTAGTAGCTGCTTTCGTGCTCGAAGCGCGGTGCGGCATAGAGCACCATCAGCGCCACGCCCAGCGCGGTCAGCGCACCGGTGACGAAGATCGTCAACGCAATCTTGAAGCGTACGGTCATCGGTTCTCAGGGCGGCGCGTCGCGCATCTTGTAGCCTGCGCCGCGCACGGTGAGGATGATCTGCGGGCGCATCGGGTCGGCCTCGAGCTTGTTGCGCAGGCGGTTGATGTGGGTGGTGACGGTGTGTTCGTAGCCGTCGTGGCTGTAGCCCCACACGGCATCCAGCAGCTGCGCGCGCGAGAACACATGCCCAGGATGTTTCGCGAAGTACGTCAGCAGGTCGAATTCCAGCGCGGTGAAATCCACCGGCATGCCACCATGGCGCACTTGGCGTCTGGCCGGATCGATCTCCAGGCTGCCATTGCGCAGCACCCTCGGCTGGCTGCCGTCGGGCGCGCTGCGCTGCATCTCGGCGCGGCGCAGCAGCGCCTTCACCCGAGCCAGCAGTTCGGCCAGCGAGAAGGGCTTGGTCAGGTAGTCGTCGGCGCCCAGTTCCAGGCCGAGCACGCGATCCAGTTCGGTGGACTTGGCGGTGAGCATCAGGATCGGCGTGCCGTGGCCGCGCGCGCGCAGCGCCTTGCAGACCTCCAGCCCGTCCAGCGCCGGCATCATCAGGTCCAGGATCAGCAGATCGCTGCGCCGTTCGGCCTGGCTGGCCAGCGCGGCGGCGCCGTCGGCCACCGCCGCCACCTGGTAGCCGGCGCCGCGCAGGTTCATCACCAGCAGGTCGCGGATGTCGGCTTGGTCCTCGGCAACCAGGATGTGCGGCGGCATGCGCCATTGTCGCGCCGGGTGTCGGCCACCTTACGCCCGGCTTTGCGCGCGCCCTGACACCCATGTGATCTGGCTGTGATCTTCGGCGAGCTGGGTGCGAGGCGGAATGGCCACAGTGCGGGCGTCGACATCAGCACAGGAAAGCCCGATGCAAGCTGCCGCCACCCGCGCCGTCCCCCGCCCCGCCCTGGACTGGGCCGAACTGCTGAGCCACCGCGCCTACCTGGTGCGCTTCGCGCAGCGCAAGCTCCAGGACCCGGCGCTGGCCGAAGACGTGGTGCACGACGTCTTCGAAGCCGTGCTGCGCGGCCGTGCCGCCTTTGCCGGCGCCAGCGCGCTGCGCACCTGGCTGACGGGGGTGCTCAAGCACAAGATCGTCGACCTGGTGCGCCAGCGCAGGGCGATGCAGAGTCTGGACGGCGAGGTCGACGAGGACGACACCCTGGCGTTGGAATGTGCGCAGCCCCGACCCGACGAGCTGGCCGAGCAGCGCGAGCGCCTGCGCCAGACGCTGCAGCGGATCGACGTGCTACCCAGCGGCCTGCGCGACGCGATCCGGCTGCGCGTGCTGCACGACCAGTCGACCGAACAGGTCTGCCAGGCGCTGCAGATCAGCGAGGAGAACCTGTTCGTGCGCTTGCACCGGGCGCGCAAGCAGTTGCTGTCCTGAGCGCGGCCTCACAGCGCCAGCGACGACAGCGCCGGCACCGGGATGCCGCGAGCGCCGCTGACCGCGGCGGCAGCCGTATCCAGTTCGGCCAGCGTGCCATCGTCCACCGGCATGCGCTGCGCCCGCGCCTTGCGCGACGCGCGCTCCGGGTCGCCCGGCATCAGGATCGGCTCGGCCGGGTTACGCAGCCTTGCCGACTGCACCCATTCGACGAAGGCGTTGACCTCGGCACCGAAGAGCTGCTGGTCGCTCAACCGGGCCGGGTCGAAGACCATCGCCAGCATGTTGTTCCATACCGCGTGCTGGTACTTCAGGTTGCCCGGTCGCGTGGTCTCGCCGCCGGTCAGCGCGGCGGCCAGCACCTCGACGACCATGGCCAGTGCATACCCCTTGTGCTGGGCAAAAGGCACCAGCGCGCCGCCCGGCTGCCCGTCGGGCGGGAACAGCGCGGCCGGGTCGTCGGTGTAATTGCCCATCGCATCCATCAGCGCGTTGTCCGGCACCGTCTTGCCGCTGTTGAAGGCCACGCGCACCTTGCCCATGGCAATGGCGCTGGTGGCGAAGTCCAGCAGCATCGGTTCGCGGCCCGGCAGCGGAATGCCTACCGTGAACGGGTTGGTGACGTAGCGCGCCTCGCTGCCGCGAAACGGCGCCACCACCGGCTTGCTCATCGCGTTGACGAAGTGCACCGACACCAGGCCCGCGGCCACCGCCTGCTCGGCCCAGTGGCCGATGCGGCCGATATGGTGGGCGTTCTTCAGTCCCATCACGCACACGCCGTGCTGCTTCGCACGCTCGATCGCCAGAGTCCATGGCCTCGTAGGCCATGCTCTGGCCCATGCCGCGATGCGCGTCCAGGCTGAGCATGGCGCCGCTGTCGCTGGTGATCGCCACATGCTGGTTGAGCTGCAGTTCGTCGGCCAGCCAGCTGAGGACGTAGCGCGGCACCATGCCCACGCCGTGCGAATCGTGGCCCGCCAGGTTGGCGCCGACCAGGTGCTCGGCGGTGAGCCGGGCCTCGTCGGCGCTGCAGCCCGCGGCCAGCCAGAGTTGTTCGACCCAGCGCCGCAGCGCTGCCGTGGGGATGTATTTGTCGGCCATGCGGACGATTGTCTCCGACCCCCGGCCGGGCCGCTGCTAGGGCAACTAGGGCTGCACCCCCGCCGAGCGCATGACGCGCTCGCGCAGCCAGCAGTGAGCCGGCTCGGCGTCGCGACGCATGTGCCACAGCATGCTGACCTGCATCGCGCCCAGGTCGAAGGGCAGCTCGCGCACCAGCAACTCACCGTCGTGCCCGGTGGCGGGCAAGAAGGCCAGCGGCAGCACGCTCAACAGATCGGACTGCGTCACCACCCGGCCGGCGGTGTGGTACTGGTTGACGCTCATCACCACGCGGCGCTGCCGGCCCAGCGCGGTGAGCGTCTGGTCCACGTAACCCAGTGACCTGCCGGTGGCGCTGGCCAGCAGGTGGTGCGCCTCGCAATAGGCGTCCAGCGTCAGCGGCCGGTCGGCCAGCGGGTGGCCGCGGCGCATGATGCAGACGTAGCGCGTGTCGTACAGGCGGGCGTGGCGCAACGTGGCGTCGCGCCCGGCGGCCAGCAGCGCGGTGATCGTTTCCGGAAAGTGGCCCAGCGCCAGGTCCACTTCACCCTGCTCGATCAGGCGGCGCGGTTCGTGGGTGGTGAGCGGCAGCACGCGCAGGTTGCACAGCGCCTTCTCGCGCTGGATCACCGTCACCAGCGCGGGGGCCAGCAGCGCCGCGGTGGCGTCGGTCATCGCCAGGCGGAAGTTGACGGCCTGGGTCTGCGGGTCGAACTCACCGGGCGCCAGCGCCTGCTGCAAGGCGGCCAGCGCGGCGCGCACCTCAGGCCACAAGGCCTCGGCCCTGGGTGTGGGGGTCATGCCGAAGGCGTGTGCGGACGAACAGCGCTTCGCCCACGGCCTCGTTCAAGCGCTTCAGAGCGTGGCTGGCAGCCGGCTGAGTGATCGCCAACATCTCTGCAGCGCGAGTGAGACTGCCTTCGGACATCAGTGCGTCGAACACGCGCAGCAGGTTCAGGTCGAGTGTGCGGAAGTTCATGGCCTGCTCGCAATATGAATTCTACTTATACCTTACATACAAAGATTTCATTGGATAAGTATAAGGGTTAACCCGATATTCGTTGCGTCGGCGGAGTTCACCGCTGTAACGCCCACAAGGCAAGGAGGAAGCCACATGACTGCCATCAGAAATTTTCCGGACGCTCCGCTGGCGCGCCGTCACGCCAAGCGCATCGAATGGAAGTTGCCGTCTTTTGCCATCGCGGCATGGAACGCGTTGCATCGCTGCGGCCAGCTGCGTGCCGCGTGGGAACTGGAGGCGCTGGCCGAGCGCCGTGCGCTGGCTGACCCGGTGCTGGCCCGCCAGCTGCGCGCTGCGGCGGCGGAATGCCGACGCGGCGCGAAGTACTCACCCACACCACGCTGAAAGGAATCGGTCATGACCACCATCCATCTGCAGGTCGCGCCGCGTGTCGGCCCTGCCATGCCGCGCGGTTCGCGTTATGCGGCCTTGATCTTCCTCGCGCTGTGGCGCGCCGTGGCCGGCATCGGGCGCAGCGCCCGGCCGCGCGGCAGGAACCCGGTGCAGGAGGCGCAGGAGGTGCGCGAGCTGGCCTGGGCCTATCGTGCAACCGACCCGGGGTTCGCCGCCGACCTGGCGGCCGCCGCCGACCGCCACGAGCGGCTGCACGGCGTCTAGCCGGCGCAGCGCTCGAACTCGGCGCCGATCAGCGCCGGTGGCGCGTCGCCGGCCTGCGTGATGCGCAGTTGCGCGCCGTGCACGGTGGCCTCGAAGCCGCCGGCGCCGCGCAGCTGCAGTCCGTCGATGCGCCCGGCCAGCAGTCGCACCGCACTGCCCGCCGACAAGGTGGCGTCGAAGTCCTGGTGTTGCTGCACCAGCCTCAGCCGCGCGCCGTGGTTGGCGCCGGTGCCGCACCAGGCGCCGTCGGCGCGCACCGGCACCACCCACAGGTGCAGCCGGCTGCGCTTGTCGCGGCCCACCGGCTTGTCGGGAGCGTCCACCGCGACGCTGCGGTCGGCTCGCCAGTCGCCCATGTCCCAGTCGTGCGAGACGATGCGCGTGCCCGGCCGCAAGCGCCAGCAGCGCAGGGCGCAGTTGCAGGTTCACCTCCTGCAGCAGGTACATGGTGATGACCGTGGCCACCGACAGATCGGTCTTGAACAGGTCCTGCTCGGCGAACTTCGCACGCTCGGCCACGCCGGCCTGGGCGGCATTGCGGCGGCTGCGCTCCACCAGATCGGGCACGATCTCCACCCCCAGTCCACGCGCGCCGAAGCGCCGCGCCGCCAGGATGACGATGCGCCCGTCGCCGGAGCCGAGGTCGAGCACGAAGTCCTGCGGCCCGACCTGGGCCAGTTCGAGCATGGCCAGCGTGACGTTGTCGGGGGTGACGACGAAAGGCACCTCCTCCTGCGCCCGCAGCGCGGCGGGCGCGGCCAGGCACAGCGCCAGCGCGGCCAGTACGGCGCGAATCTCGAGCCAATGCGGCTTTGCCACGTTGCTTGAACCCCCGCGGGGAACGGGCCGGGCAGGCCCTGACCGGGGGCGCTCAAATGCAGCGCCCGCCGTCGACCTCCATGGACACGCCGGTGATCATCGAAGCCTCGTCGCTGCACAGGAAGCAGGCCGCGTTGCCCAGGTCCTCGGGCTGGGAGAAGCGGCCGATCGGGATCGTGGACAGGAACTTGGCGCGATTCTCCGGCGTGTCCTCGCCCATGAAGGTCTTGAGCAGCGGCGTCTCGCCGGCCACCGGGTTGAGCGCGACGACGCGGATGCCGAAAGGCGCCAGCTCCACCGCCAGCGCGCGCGTGGCGGTGATGACCCAGCCCTTGCTGGCGTTGTACCAGCTCAGGCGCGGGCGCGGGCTGACGCCGGCCGTGCTGGCCATGTTGAGGATGACGCCGCGCTGGCGTGCCTTGAAGCGCGGCACGACCACCCGCGTCGCCAGGTAGATGGCCTTCATGTTGACCGCGACGATGCGGTCGAAGTCGTCCTCGCTCACGTCCTCGGTCGGCGTCGGCACGTGCGACACGCCGGCGTTGTTGACCAGGATGTCCAGCGGCCCGAACTTCGCCTCGACGGCATCGATCATCGCCAGCGTGTCGTCCTTGCGGCTGACGTCGGCCGCGGTGCGCGGCGGCATTCGGCCCGGCGGCAGCGGCCACGCGCATCGCGCCATCGAGATTGCGGTCGACCACCAGCACCTTCGCGCCTTCGGCGACGAACTTCCTGACGATGCCTTCGCCGAAGCCCGAGCCGCCACCGGTGACGAGGGCCACCTTGTCCTTGAGTCTCATGCCGTTGCCTTCAGCCATGATGGATGGCGACGGTCTTCAGCGTCGAGAAGCCGTACAGCGCCTCGAAGCCCTTCTCGCGGCCATGGCCGACTGGCCTTGACGCCGCCGAAGGGCAGCTCGATGCCGCCGCCGGCGCCGTAGTTGTTGACGAACACCTGGCCGCACTCGCAGCTTGCGCGCCATGCGCAGCGCGCGGCTGCCGTCGCGCGTCCACACGCCGGCCACCAGGCCGAAAGCGGTGCCGTTGGCGATGCGCAGGGCTTCGGCCTCGCCGTCGAAGGCAATCACCACCTGCACCGGGCCGAAGATCTCTTCCTGCGCCAGCCGGTGCGCGGCCGGCACGTCGGCCACCAGCGTCGGGCGCACGTAGTAGCCGCCGCGGCCGGCTCCGTCCGCCAGCGTGGCTTCGGCGACGATGTTCAGCCCGCCCTCGCGCGCCAGCGCCAGGTAGCCTTCGACCAGCTCGCGCTGCCGCGCCGAGATCACCGGGCCGACGTCCAGATCGGCCAGCGCCGGGCCGACGCGCAAGGCGCGGTAGCGCTCGGCCATGCGCGCGACCACGTCGTCGAAGACGCGGCGCTCGACGAGGATGCGCGACGCCGCCGAGCAGGTCTGCCCGGCGTTCTGGATGCCGGCGTTGACCAGGAAGGGCAGCGCGGCGTCGAGGTCGGCATCGGCGAAGACGATCTGCGGGCTCTTGCCGCCGAGTTCCAGCGTCACCGGCACGGTGTTCCGGGCCGCGGCGGCCTGGATCAGCGCGCCGACGCTGACCGAGCCGGTGAACGACAGATGGCGCACGCCGGCATGCGCCGACAGCGCTGCGCCGGCCTCTTCGCCCAGCCCAGGCACCACGTTCAGCGCGCCGGCCGGCAGGCCGGCCGCGTCGGCGATGCGCGCGAAGGCCAGCGCGGTCAGGCAGGCTTCCTCGGCCGGCTTGAGCACGCAGGCATTGCCCATCGCCAGCGCCGCGCCGACCGAGCGGCCGATGATCTGCATCGGGTAGTTCCACGGCACGATGTGGCCGGTGACGCCATGCGGCTCGCGCAGCGTGAAGGCGGTGTAGCCGTTGGCAAACGGGATGGTCTCGCCCATCACCTTGTCGGCCGCGCCGCCGTAGAACTCGAGGTAGCGCGCCAGCGCCAGCGCATCGGCGCGGCCCTGCTTCAGCGGCTTGCCGACGTCCAGCGCCTCCAGCCGCGCCAGTTCGTCGGCCTGCTCCAGCACGGCCGACATGCGCATGCAGCACGCGGCCGCGTTCGGCCGCGCTGAGCTGGCCCCAGGGGCCGTCGAGCGCGGCCTGCGCCGCGGCCACGGCCGCGTCGATGTCGGCCGCCCGCCGCGCGCGATCTGCGCCAGCAGCGTGCCGTCGGACGGGTTGAACAAGGGCAGCGTCTCGCCGCTGGAGCAGGGGCGCCACAGGCCGGCGATGAACACGCCGTGGCTGTCGAAAGGGACGGTGGACATGGCTGCAACTCCTTGCTGGCTGAGGCCTGGGGCATCATAGAACGCCGTGCGCCCGCCGGGCCGTTCCCATGGCGCCCGCGCAGGGCGCAGCCCGTAGGTCTTCGAATGTCCTGTTCCTGCTCAAGCGCTTTGCCACCTTCCTGGTCACGCTGGCCGTGGCCTCGATGGTGGTGTTCGCGGTGCTCGAGCTGCTGCCCGGCGACGCGGCGCAGATCATCCTCGGCGACAGCGCCACGCCCGAGTCGCTGGCCGCGCTGCAGGCCAAGCTGGGCCTGGACCGGCCGCACCACCAGCGCTATGCCGAATGGATCGGCGGGCTGCTGCAGGGGCGCACGGCGATGAGCCTCTCCTACGACACGCCCACCGGCGAGCTGATCGCCGAGCGGCTGCGCGTGACGCTGCCGCTGGCGGTGCTGTCGATGGCGCTGACCGTGGTGGTGGCGCTGGTGCTGGGCGTGTATGCGGCCTCGCGCCACAACCGGCTCGGCGATGTCGGCGTGATGGCGGTCAGCCAGCTGGGCATCGCCGATCCCCAGCTTCTGGTTCGCGATCCTGCTGATCCTGCTGTTCGCGGTGAAGCTGCAGTGGGTCAGCGCCGGCGGCTTCCCCGGCTGGAGCGAAGACGATGGCGGCGGTCTGTGGGAAGGCCTCAAGGCGCTGCTGCTGCCGGCCGTGGCGCTGGCCGTGGTGCAGGCCGCGATGCTGGCGCGCTGGACGCGCTCGGCGGTGCTCGAGGTGATGCGCGAGGACTTCGTGCGCACCGCGCGTGCCAAGGGCCTGTCGCGTCGCCAGGCGCTGTGGCGCCACGTGCTGCGCAACGCGATGATCCCGGTGCTGACGATCATGGGCCTGCAGTTCGCCTTCCTGATCAGCGGCACGGTCGTGGTCGAGAACGTGTTCGTGCTGCCCGGCGTCGGCCGGCTGGTGTTCCAGGCCATCGCCAACCGCGACCTGGTGGTGGTGCGCGACGTGGTGCTGCTGCTGGTGGCGATGGTGGTGGTCGTCAACTTCGTCGTCGACGTGCTCTATGCGGTGGTCGACCCGCGGCTGAAGACCAGCGATGCCTGAGCCCGGTTTCTGGTCGCGCGCGCGGCGCAGCCCGAGCTTCGTGCTCGGCAGCCTGCTGACGGCGCTGTTCGTGGCCAGCGCCTGTCTGTCGCTGGTGTGGACGCCGTGGCCGGCGACCGAGATCGACATCCCCAACAAGCTGGCGCCGCCGAGCGCCGCGCACTGGCTGGGCACCGACAGCCTGGGCCGCGACATCGTCTCGCAGCTGCTGGTGGGCGCGCGCACCTCGATCCTGGTCGGCGTGGTGGCGGTGCTGATTGGCCTGGTGCTGGGCGTGGCCGCGGGCGCGCTGGCCTCGGCGCGGCGCGGCTGGGTCGAAGAAGGCGTGATGCGGCTGTCCGACTTCACCTTCGCCTTCCCGGCGCTGCTGTCGGCCATCATGCTCGGTGCCATCTACGGGCCGGGCCTGATGACCGGCATCGTCGCCATCGGCGTCTTCAACATCCCGGTGTTCGCGCGCACCACGCGCGCTGCGGCCAACGCGGTGTGGGCGCGCGAGTACGTGCTGGCCGCACGGGCCGCCGGGCTGGGGCCGTGGCGCATCAGCATCGACCATGTGCTGCCCAACATCGCCAGCGTGCTGATCGTGCAGGCCACGGTGCAGTTCGCCACCGCCATCATTGCCGAGGCCGCGCTGTCCTACCTGGGCCTGGGCACGCAGCCGCCGATGCCCAGCTGGGGCCGCATGCTCAACGAGGCGCAGACGCAGATGTTCCAGGCGCCGCAGCTGGCGATCTACCCCGGCGTGGCCATCGCACTGGCCGTGCTGGGGCTGAACCTGATGGGCGATGGCCTGCGCGACCTGCTCGACCCGAAGCTGGCGCGCAAGCGCTAGCTAGGGCCGACGGTTGAGCGGCATCAACTCGCCAGAGGCAGCGCCAAGCGATAGTCACCCGGCGTCCAGCGGCGCAGGAGGGGAGCATGCTTGCCGGAGATCGCGACATCGACGCGGCCGTGGCCGAACTGGCTGATGCGCTGCCCGCACCGTTGCAGCCGCTGGCGCGCGTGGCCTTCGACTACCGCTGGTGCTGGGCCGCCGATGGCGCCGCCACCTTTGCGGCCATCGATGCCGGGCATTGGGCGCGCTGCGGCGCCAACCCGCGCCGCCTGCTCAATGAAGCGCTGCCCTCGACCTTGCGGCGCGCGGCCGCCGACGCGGCGCTGGTTCGGCGCGTCGAGCGCCTGGCGATGCAGCTGCGCGCCGATCAGGAGCGGCCGTGCATGGACGGTGCGGCCAGCGCCGAGCACCCGGTGGCCTTCTGCTGCGCCGAGTTCGGTGTGCACGGTTCGCTGCCGATGTATTCCGGCGGGCTGGGAATCCTGGCCGGCGACATCCTGAAGGAGGCGTCCGACCTGGCGCTGCCGATGGTCGGTGTGGGCCTGCTGTACCGCACCGGCTACTTTCACCAGCGCATCGACGTCACCGGCTTCCAGCACGAGTACTGGATTGACACCGACCCCGAGTGCCTGCCCTGCGTCAAGGTGACCGGTGCCGACGGCCAGGCGATCACGGTCCGCGTGCCGGTGGACGACGAGGACCTGGTCGTGCAGGTCTGGCGCGTCAACGTCGGCCGCGTGCCGCTGTATCTGCTGGACACCGACCGGCCCGAGAACAGCCAGGTGGGCCGTTGGGTCAGCGCGCGCCTGTACGAAAGCAACCGCTCGATCCGGCTCGCGCAATACGCCGTGCTCGGCATCGGCGGTGTGCGTGCGCTGCACGCCATGGGCATCGAGCCGGCGCTGTACCACCTGAACGAAGGCCACCCCGCGCTGGGCGTGTTCGAGCTCTTTGCCCGGGCGCGCGCGCAGCTGCGTCCCGGCGAGGGCGTCGACGCGGCCTGGCAGCGCGTGCGCGAACAGGTGGTCTTCACGACGCACACACCGGTGCCGGCCGGCAACGAGACCTACACACGCGAGGAGGTGCTGGCCATGCTCGGTCGCATCGCCGACGACTTTGGCGATCGCGAGCAGTTCCTGGCCCTGGGCCGCATGGACCCGAGCAACGCGGGCCAGCCCTCGGGCATGACCGCGCTGGCGATTCGCGCCAGCCGCCACGTCAATGGCGTCAGCCGGCGCCATGGCCAGGTGGCGCGCGAGATGTGGCAGCCGTTGTTTCCGCAGCGCGCGGTGCAGGGCGTGCCAATCGGCCACGTGACCAATGGGGTGCACGTGCCCACCTGGCTGCATGGGCCGATGCGCGAGTTGCTCGACCGCCATCTGGGCGCAGGCTGGCTGGCGCGCGCCGATCGGTCCGCGACCTGGGAGCCCGTGGCCGACATTCCCGCGGCCGAGCTCTGGGCCGCACGCTGTGCGGCGCGCCGGCAGCTGGTGGACGTGGTCCGGCGCCGCGCCACCAGCGACCGGCTGCGCCGCGGCGAGCCGCTCGACTACGCACAGGCCGCCAGCGGCGGCTTCGACCCGGACCGGTTGACCATCGGCTTCGCGCGCCGCCTGGCCACCTACAAGCGCCTGCACCTGGTGTCCCTGCTGCCCGAGCGTGCGATGGCGCTGATCGCCGGCGAGCGGCCGGTGCAGTTCGTGTTTGCCGGCAAGGCCCATCCGGACGACAACGCCGCCAAGGAAGTGGTGCGCCAGGTCTTCGCCAACAAGCACGCGCCGAGCATGGCCGGGCGTGCCGCCTTTCTCGAGGACTACGACATACCGCTGGCCGGCCACTTGGTGGCCGGCTGCGACGTGTGGGTCAATCTGCCGCGCCCGCCGAACGAGGCGAGCGGCACCAGCGGCATGAAATCGGTGCTCGGCGGCGGCTTGCAGCTGTCGGTGCTGGACGGCTGGTGGGCCGAGGCCTACGACGGCACGAACGGCTTTGCAATCAACGGCGACGTCGATCCCGACCACCAGGCCCAGGACTGGCGCGACGCCCACGCCATGTTCGATCTGCAGGAGCAGGTGGTGGTGCCGATGTTCCACGAACGCGACGCCGATGGCGTGCCGCAGCGCTGGGTGCAGATGATGCGCCGCAGCCTGATGACCCACGGCCCGCGCTTTTCGGCCACGCGCATGGTGCGCGAGTACGCCGAGCGCATCTACCGGCGCGGCTGACGTGCGGTCCGGCCGGCGGCGGCGCCGGTTCGCTGCGGGCGCCATCGACTCAGGGCCTGTGGAGTATCCGGTGCCTGCGAGCGGGCGCTCCGGGCGGTGTCGATCGAGGCGCGAAGCGCAGCCGTAGCTCGTGCCAAGGCGAGTCCTTGCAACGAAGAGCGGCGCCGTCTGGGGCGAACGAGCGGGCGTGGCGGAATGCTTCGCCGACCCTCAGGCTTCACCTGATCGACAGGCGCGCGCAACCCCGGTCCAATGGCTTATGCCGCAACGCCGACCCGGCCGATGACGGCCTGCGCATGGCCGCGAGCGTCTGGCGGCATCGATCCCGCGGCGAGCCTCGCCCCACCCCACCCCATCCCATCCCATCCCAAAGCACGCACCCGAAGGTGACGCGTGTTCCTGCCCACGCCCGAGGCGACCTGGTCCAGCCTGCGCGAAGGCCTGGCCGGCGGCGAGCTCGCCCAGTTCACCTGGGCCACCTCCTGGCGCATGGTCGAAGGCTGGCTGCTGGCCTCGCTGCTCGGCGTGGCGCTGGGCGCACTGATCGGCGTATCGGCGCGCGCGCGGTCCTGCCTGCAGCCGACGTTGGAGTTCGCGCGCCCTTTGCCCGCCTCGGCGCTGCTGCCCTTGGCCATCTCGATCTTCGGGCTCAGCCCGAACATGGTGCTTTCCGTCGTCGCCTTCGGCGCGATGTGGCCGGTGCTGCTGGGCACGATCCACGGCTTTGCGGCGGTGCAGCCGCGGCTGGTGGACGTGTCGCGCTGCCTGCAGCTGAGCCGCATCGACTTCGTCCTCAAGGTCGGCCTGCCGAACGCGCTGCCCGACGTCCTGGCCGGCATGCGCCTGGCGCTGACGGTGGCGCTGATCGTCTCGGTGGTCGGCGAGATGATCGCATCGCAGCCCGGGCTGGGGCAGGCGATCCTGCTCGCCGCCCGGGCCTACCGCGCCAGCGAGTTGTTTGCCGGCATCGTGCTGCTGGGCCTGATCGGCCTGGTGAGCAATGCGCTTCTGGCGCAGGCCGAACGATACTGGCTGAAGTGGCAACAACCCTGATGGAGACACAAGCATGACCCGCAAGTTCGTCGACCTGTCGATCTATCTCGAAAACGACGTGCTGAGCGATCCACCGGCTTTCGCGCCGAAGATCCAGTACTTCACGCACGACCACACCTTCGAGCAGATCGAACCCTTCTTTCCGGGCTTGAAGAAGGAGGACCTGCCCGATGGCGAGGGCTGGGCGGTGGAGCTGGTCAACCTGTCGACCCACAACGGCACGCACCTGGACGCGCCCTACCACTTCCACAGCACCATGAACAAGGCGCTGGGCCACCAGGAACGCTCCATCGCGATCCACGAGGTGCCGCTGGAATGGTGCTTCCAGCCGGGAGTGAAGCTGGACTTCCGCCACTTCGGCGACGGCTACGTCGTCACCGCGGCCGACGTGGAAGCAGAGCTGGAGCGCATCGGCCACATGCTTCGGCCGCTGGAGATCGTGGTGGTGAACACCCGCGCCGGCTCGCGCTACGGCAACCCGGACTACGTGGCTGCCGGCTGCGGCATGGGCTACGAGGCGACGATGTACCTGCTGGAGCGCGGCGTGCGCCTGACCGGCACCGACGCCTGGAGCTGGGACGCACCCTTCGTGCACACCGCCAAGAAATACGGCGAGACGCACGACGCCTCGCTGATCTGGGAAGGCCACAAGGCCGGCCGCGACATCGGCTATTGCCACCTGGAAAAGCTGCACAACCTGGAATCGCTGCCGGCCAGCGGCTTTTACATCAGCTGCTTCCCGCACAAGATCCGCGGCGCCTCGGCCGGCTGGACACGCGCGGTGGCGATCTTCGACGAGCGGCTGATGGCGGCCTGAGCGCGCTACTGCGGATCGTCCATCGCGCTCTGGTGGCGCTTGATGAACTCCTGGTAGGTGTCGATGCCGCGCAGCTGCAGCACGGTGTTGCGCACCGCGGCCTCGACCAGCACCGCCAGGTTGCGCCCGGCATCGACCGCGATCACCACCTTGCGCACGGGAATGGTGAGGATGTCCTCGTACAGCGGCTCGTAGGGCAGGCGCTCGAACTCGCGTTCCATCGTCTCCTTGCGCACCAGGTGCACGATCAGGCGCAGCCGCATCTTGCGGCGCACCGCGGTCTCGCCGAAGATGGCCTTGATGTCGAGCAAGCCGATGCCGCGTACTTCCAGCAGGTTGAGCAGCAGATCGGGACAGCGCCCGTCGAGCGCGGTCTGCGAGACGCGGTACAGGTCCACCGCATCGTCGGCCACCAGGCCGTGGCCGCGGCTGATCAGCTCCAGCCCGAGTTCGCTCTTGCCCAGACCAGATTCGCCGGTGATCAGCACGCCCAGGCCGAGGATGTCCATGAACACGCCGTGGCGCGTGGTGCGTTCGGCGAAGAGCTGGGCCAGGTAGCCGCGCACCACGTCGATCACATGGCCGGCCGATTCCGCGGTCTGGAACAGCGGGATCTCGGCGCGCTCGCACATCGCCACCAGGCGCGGCGGCGGCGTCTCGGCGTCGGCCACGATCAGCACCGGGGGCTCGAGCGTGACGATGCGCGAGATGCGGCGCTCCTGATCCTCGGGTGTCGAGGTCAGCAGGTAGGCCACCTCGCGGCGGCCGACGATCTGCACGCGGTACGGATGGACGTAGTTCAGGTAGCCCACCAGGTCGGCGGGCGAGCGCGCGTCGCGCACCGCGTTGTCGTCGAAATGGCGCTCGGGGTGGGCGTGACCGGCGATCCAGTCCCAGCGCATCGCCGCGCGGTGCGCCTCGAACAGCGCCTCGGCACTGATGGTGGTGGGTTTCATCGGCTGCGCACCGGTGGCGCCCGGTGCCGCTTCACGCGGTCGATTTCTGTGCCTGCCAGTCGGCGATCAGCTGATGCACGGTGGCTGCGTCGGGCTCGGCCAACAGGCGCTCGCGCAACTCGCGGTCGGACAGCATCTCGGCGATCTCGGACAGGATTTCCAGGTGTCGCTGCGTGGCGGCTTCCGGCACCAGCAGGAAGATCAGCAAGCTGACCGGTTCGTCATCGGGCGAATCGAAGCCGATCGGCGTGCGCGTGCGCAGCACCGCCGCCAGTGGGTTCTTCAGGCCCTTGATGCGGCCGTGCGGAATGGCCACGCCATGGCCCAGGCCGGTGGAGCCCAGGCGTTCGCGCGCGAACAGATTGTCGGTGACCATGCCGCGGGCGATGGCATGCTGGTTCTCGAACAGCAGGCCGGCATGCTCGAAGATGCGCTTCTTGCTGGTGGCGTCGACATCGACCAACACGTTGCTGGGCGGCAAGATGGCAGCGAGACGGTTCATGTCGATGGTTGGACCCGATACGCCAGCGGACGCGGCGCGTGCCTCGGACGTGTTACAGAGCTGTGAATTATAGAAACGGGGTCGCGAAGACGGCGCTTGCGCGACCCCGGAGTTGAGGGATAGGCCCCAGGCTGCTGCGCCGCAGCAACGCTTGTGCTGCGCGAGTCCCTGGCGACGGCCGTTCGAAGCCCGGCCGTCGCGCGCAGGCCTATACCGCGCCCATGTCCAGCCGCTTGGCGCTGGCGTGGTGGTGCTCCTGGGTACGGTCCTTGTGACGCACCACCTGGCGGTCCAGCTTGTCCATCAGCTGGTCGATGGCAGCGTACAGATCCTCGTGCGATTGTTCGACGAAGATGTCGCGGCCCTTCACGTGCAGCGTGACTTCGCAGCGCTGCCTTCGCTCCTTCTCCTTTTGCTTTTCAACGGTGAGCAAGACGTTCACATCCACCACCTGATCGAAATGACGCGTGACGCGTTCCAACTTGGTAAGCACATACTCTCGCAACGCCGAAGTCACTTCAAGATGGTGTCCGCTGATCGTCAGGTTCATCAAGGCCTCCTTTGCAGGGGTGGTGGGGAATGGAAGGGGGAAGGGGGAGCGGATCTTCGAGGGGTGGGGCGGCTGTGCGCCCGGTCGTCAAGCCCAGTGTGCTACCGAAATGCGGCGCTGACAAGTGACCCGTTACGCATCGCGTAACGCCGTCCTGAAGGCCGTCCGCAGGGTGTGATAATGACGCTTTGCAGTCTTCGTAGAGGCCTTCTTGGACCAGAGTCACCCTTGGTGACCGTCCACTCCGGCAGTCAGTGACCTTGCACCGATGTCGCGCAGGGTTCGCGGGGGTGAGACGGTTCCTGCCGATCCTTCCCGCAGTCCCCGTGGCGCCCGCGACGCGGCCGCCCAAGCGCGCCGGAGTCGCTGATGCTGAACGTATTCACGCTGGAGAACGGCCGCCTCGCCGGCCGCATCTTCCAGGAAGAAGTCGACCGCCTGGACCTGCCCGGCCAGCCGCCGCCGGTGTGGGTCGACATGGAAGCGCCCAGCGCCGAAGAAAAGGCCTGGGTCGTGCGCCAGTTCGGCTTGACCATCCCCGACAACATCGTCGATGACGACCTGGAGGAATCGGCGCGCTTCTACGAAGAGGACAACGGCGAGCTGCATATCCGCTCCGACTTCCTGATCGACGACGATGTCACGCCGCGCAACGTGCGCGTGGCCTTCATCCTGTGGCGCCAGATGCTGTTCTCGGTGCATGCCGAGGACCTGCCGGTGTTTCGGCTGCTGCGGCTGCGCGCGCGGCGCATCCCGTCGCTGATCGAGGACGCCAAGGACGTGCTGCTGAAGCTGTACGACGCCGACGCCGAATACTCCGCCGACGCGCTGGAGGGCATCTACGACAGCCTGGAGCGCGTCAGCGCCAGCGTGCTCAAGCAGGGCGTCAACGACCAGGCGGCCGGCGAGGCGCTGTCGGCCATCGCCAAGGAGGAGGACCTGAACGGCCGCATCCGCCGCAACGTGATGGACACGCGGCGTGCGGTCAGCTTCATGATGCGCAGCCGCATGCTCAACGCCGAGCAGTTCGATGAGGCGCGGCAGATCCTGCGCGACATCGATTCGCTGGACAGCCACACCACCTTCCTGTTCGACAAGATCAACTTCCTGATGAACGCCACCGTCGGCTTCATCAACATCAACCAGAACAAGATCATCAAGATCTTCTCGGTGGCCAGCGTGGCGCTGCTGCCGCCGACGCTGATCGCCAGCATCTACGGCATGAACTTCCGCTTCATGCCCGAGGTCGACTGGGCGTGGGGCTACCCGTTCGCGCTGGCGCTGATGCTGGCCTCGGTGGCCGCGCCCTTCATCTTCTTCCGGCGCAAGGGCTGGTTGCGCTGAGTGCGTCACATCCGGCAGCACTCGAGCACCTGGCGATACAACTTGCCGCGCTACGCTGCGGCATGTCTTCGGCCAAGTTGATTCAGCGTGCTTGCGCGTTCGTGTTGCTGGCGATCCTTGCGCTGGGCGGCGCGTCGGCCCGCGCTCAATTCGCGGCCTCGCCGCAGCCGCTTAAGGTGGCCGCACCGCAGCCGTCCGACGCGCTGAACGAAAAGGCCTACCGCATCGACGCGGCCCGGCACCTCTACGCGGCCTATCCGGCGCAGATCCTCAAGGGCAAGGTGCCGGCGCTGGTCTACGCCATCCTGGTCACCGAAACCGAGATCGACGCCCGCGGCAAGGTGCTCAGGGTGCGCATCGTGCGCCAGCCGGCCGCGGCGCGCGAGGTCACGCCCTGGGTGGTGTCGATGATCCACCGTGCCTCGCCGCTGCCGCCGCCGGCGCGCATCGGCCGCGTCAAGTTCGTCGAAGTCTGGCTGGTGGACAGGTCCGGCCGGTTCCAGGTGCACTCGCTGACTGAAGGCCAAATCTAGCGTCTCAGCGGCTGGCACGACGTTTGAGCCAGCGCATCAGCGCGCCCAACAGCGGCAACTTCTGATACAGCTCCTCGGCTGCGTCCCAGTAGTCGCGGTGCTCGGCAATGCGGCCGTCGGCGGCCAGGCGCAGGTGCGTGGCGCCGCGGATGCACTGCTCGCCATGGCGCAAGCGGCGCATGCGGAAGAGGAAGTCCCAGCTCAGGAAACACTGGTCGCCGTCGCAGAGCACATCGCGAATGACGAAGCGTGGCTCGATCAGTGCCGTGAACATGTGGCGAAACACCTGCTGGATCGCCGGCACGCCGTGCACCTCGTTGAAAGGGTCCTTGAAGCGCGCGTTGGCGCTGTACAGCTCGCCCAGGCGCGCGACATCGGCCGGCTGCAGCGTCTCGAACAGCCTCGACGATGCGCTGCACGCGCGGGTCGCTCGCTTTCACAACCCGGTGACGCGGTGCACGCCGGCAAAGTACAGCCGGTCGCCGATCAGGCTGGCCAGCTTGAGCGCGCGCGTGAAGCGCTTCGGGAAGTGGATCTCGAAGTCGCCGCGCTGCCAGCCGCTGCACCATTTCCTTGGCCGCCTCGTCGGCCCCGATCAGCGCCGGCATCGGGTAGTTGTTCTGCGCCGTGGCCGGCGTGTCCACGTAGCCGGGGTTGACCACCGACACGCCGATGCCCTTGGCGTTGCAGGTCCAGGTACAGCGTCTCGGCCAGGTTGATCAGCGCCGCCTTCGTCGGGCCATAGCCCAGCGCGGTGGGCAGCCCGCGGTAGCCGGTGACGCTGGACACCAGGCTCAGGTGGCCGCTGCGGCCGGCGGCGGCCTGCTGCAGCAGCTGCGGGCAGCACGGCGCCCAGCAGATTCAGCGCGCCGACATAGTTGATCTGCAACTGGCGCAGCGCCTCGTCCAGGTCGAAGGCGGTGGCGCGCATCGGCTTGAACACGCCCGCGCTGTACACCACCAGGTCGATACGGCCGTGCCGCGCCACCACCTCGGCCGCGGCCTCGGCCAGCGACGCGCGCTCGGTGACGTCCAGTGCCAGCGCCTCGCTGCCGGGGTGCGCGCGCACGAAGCCGTCCAGCGCACTGGCGGTGCGTGCCGAGACGATGACCTGGGCGCCGCGCTGGTGCAGCAGCGCGGCGGTGGCGCGGCCGATGCCGGTGGAAGCGCCGACCAGCCAGACGACCCGGCCGTTCCAGTCGGCGATACGGGGGTTCAAGGACATGGGGTGCCGATCATTGCTTGTAGAAGGCCAGCGTGACCTCGCCGAGCCGGATGCCGAACTTGCTCATCACCGCCTTGTTGAGCATCACACGCTCGTCCATCAGGAACATCCAGTCGTCGAACTGCACTTCGTAGACGCGCCATCCACCGGCAGCTTGAGCGTGTAGCGCCAGTTCAGCGTGTTGCCGGCGGCGCGGCCTTCGGCCACGCCGAGCACATCGTCGGCACGGCCGCTCCAGCGGTCGTTGCCTTCGTCGGTGAGGCGCCAGACGCGGCGCTCGGTCTTGCCGTCGCTGTAGGTGAAGCGTTCGTCGAGCGTGCCCTGGTTGCCCTGCCACGTGCCGGTCATCTGCACGACGAAGCGGCGCTGCACATGCCGCTGCGGTCGGTGAACAGGCCGTGCGCGACCAACTCGCCGTTGAAGTAGGTCTTCAGGTCGAGCACCGGCTTCTGGTCGGCGTAGTCGCTCACGCTCGGCCCCGCGCAGGAGCTCAGCAGCAGCGCCGCGGCAGCGGCCAGAAGAGGCGTCTCATTCGGTCGATCCCTCCGGGCTGCGCATCCAGCCGAAATAAAGCAGCGCCGCCGCGGCCAGCTTCAGCACGCAGGGCAGCGCGCAGTAGGCCAGCGTCAGCGCGTCCAGCGCACCTGCGTCGCGGCTGCCCGGCGCGTAGCCGAACAGCCCCAGCAGCGGCAGCGCGATGCCCGCGGCAAGCGCCAGGTTGAGCTTGGTGGCGAAGTTCCACCAGCCGAAGTACATGCCTTCGCTGCGGCCCTGGTGGCCGGCGCGGCGGATCACGCCGGCCAGCAGCGCGCCGGGCAGGCCCAAGTCGGCGCCCAGCGCCACGCCGCTGGCCACGCACACCGCGGCGAAGCCGACCACGTCACCCGCGCCCAGGCCCGCCGCCCAGACGAAACTGGCGATGGCCAGCAGCATGCCCGCCAGCCAGCTGCGCGCCAGGCCGAAGCGCGACACGGCGCGCAGCCACAGCGGCATCGACAGTGCCGCGGCCAGGAAGTAGCTGCCCAGGAACAACGGCTCGAAGGCGAGGGCCTGCAGCCGGTCGCGGATGAAGAACAGCACCAGCGTCGCCGGGATGGCGCTGGCGATGCCGTTGACCAGGTACACGCCCAGCAGGCGGCGGAACGAAGGGTTGGCCAGCGCCAGCCGCATCGGTGTTTCCGCGGCACTGGCCTGCCCGGCGGGCGCGCGCGGTGCCTGCCACAGCGCGGCCAGCGCCAGCACCAGCGACACGGCCAGCACCGCGCTGGTCACTGCGGGGCCGAGCGTCGAGCTGAGCACGCTGGCCAGCAGCACGCCGACCAGCGACAGCCCTTCGCGCCAGGAGACGATGCGTGCGCGCTGCGGTGCATCGCCGCCCAGCCGCGCGCCCCACGACTGGTGCACGATGCTGAGCAGGCTGTAGCTCAGGTAGCACACCGCCAGCGTCGCGCCGCACCAGGCCAGCAGCCCGGGCAGGTCGCGCATCGGCGGAAAGAACAGCGCCACGAAGCCCACAGCCAGGGCCAGCGCGGCGCCCACCGAGATGGCCAGCACACGCGGTGTGGAATGCGCGAACCAGCGGTCGCACTGGCGGCCGATCCACGGGTCGACGAAGGCGTCGAGCAGCCGTGCCGCAAGCAGCAGTGCGCCCAGCCAGGCCAGCGGCGCGCCAAAAGCTTCGGCATAGTGGTTGGGCAGCACCACGTACAGCGGCAGCGCGACGAAGGCCAGCGGCAGGCCGAGCGCGCCGTAGCTCAGGCCGCTGCGCCAGCCGTCGCGCCAGCCGGCGGCTGGTGCCCGCGGTGCGGCGGGCATGGCGGCCAGGCTGCCGTTCACGAGCTGGCGGCCCGCGTGCCGAGCAGCGCTTCGCGCAGCTGGGGCTGCGAGGTGCGCGGCGACAGCCAGATGCCGAAGAACAGCCGCGTGAACTCGGCGTCGCGCACCTCGCCGCGCGGCTGGCCGTTGACGAAGAAGCGCGCCGCCTCGCCCGGGCGCTGCACGCCGATGATTCGGTCGCCCTTCTTCACGTCGGGCACGATCTGCCGCATCTGCTGTAGCCAGCGTTCGGCCAGCGCCGCATCGATCGCGCCCAGACCCTGCATTTCCTTCAGCGAACGTTCGGCGATGGCCTTGCCTTCGAGCGCACGCGCGTACTCCAGTTCGAGTGCCAAAGGCTGTGACAACAGGTCGCGGGCACTGAGCTCGGCTTCGGCCCACAGGCGGATGTCGTAGACATGCAGGCCCAGATAGCGAAGCCGGCCTTCGCCGAGCAGTTGTGCATCGCGCAACTCGCCCTTCAGCTCCGGTGGCAGCGCTGGCGGCGCGCGGCTGGCCAGCGCAGTGGCTGGCAGCGCGGCCATCAGCAGCAGCGCGGTTCGGCGTGGGAGTCGGACGTCTGGTGTCATGCCTTTTCGAGCGTGAACTGCATGACGTCGGTGTTGCCGGTAGCAAAGGCCGCTTCGCAATACGCCAGGTAGAACTCCCAGACCCGCATGAAGCGGCCGTCGAAGCGCAGCCGGCGCACGGCGGCTTCCTGCGCCAGGAAGCGCACGCGCCAGCGGCGCAGCGTCTCGGCATAGTCGGCGCCGAAACGCAGCTCGTTGACGATGCGCAGCCCGGCACGTTCGGCCTGCTCGCGAAAGGCCGTGGGGCTGGGCAGCAAGCCGCCGGGGAAGATGTACTGCTGGATGAAGTCGGTGGAATCGACGTAACGCTCGAACAGGTCGTCGCGGATGGTGATGCTCTGGATGCAAGCCCGTCCGCCCGGCTTGAGCAGCGCGTTCAGCTGGGCGAAGAAGCCGGGCCAGTACTTGCGCCCGACGGCTTCGAACATCTCGATCGAGGCCACCGCGTCATACGGGCCGTCGGCCAGGTCGCGGTAGTCCTGCAGCCGCAGATCGGCTTGGCTGGCCAGCCCGGCATCGTGCAGCCGCCGCTGCGCAAAGGTCAACTGCTCGGTGGACAGCGTGACGCCGGTGACATGGGCGCCGAAGTGGCGCGCCGCGTACTCGGCCAGGCCGCCCCAGCCGCAGCCGATCTCGAGCATGCGCTGACCCGGCTGCACCCGGCATTCGTCCAGCGCGCGCTGCACCTTGGCCCATTGCGCCTGCGCCAGCTCACCCCCAGGTCGCCCTGGAACCAGGCGGCCGAGTAGCTCATCGTCTCGTCCAGCCACAGCTTGTAGAACGGGTTGCCCAGGTCGTAGTGGGCATGGATGTTCTTGCGGCTGCCGCGGCGCGAGTTGCCGTTGAGCAGGTGCTTGATGCGGTACAGCAGCGAACCCCACAAGCTGCCGTAGATGGCCGATTCGACCGCCTCGCGGTTGGCGATGAAGACCTTCAGCAGTTCCACCAAGTCGGGCGAGCTCCAGTCCTCGTCGATGAAACATTCGGCAAAGCCGATGTCGCCGCTGCGCAGCGCGGCGCCGCAGACCTTCCAGTTGCGCAGGCGCATCGCGCCGCGCGGCTCGTGTTTGGCGCCGCTACCGAAGCGCATCTGCGTGCCGTCGGGAAGCTGCAGATCGAGCGTGCCGCTGCGCAACTGGCGCAGCAAGCCCAGGGCGGCGCGCGCGGCAGCGGGCGCCGCCTTGGGCAAGGACAGGGACGGGACGGTGGTGCTGCTGCTCATGGTGGCGGGGAAGACAAGGGATTCAACGAGTGACGAAGCGCTCGGGCGGTGCCGGCTTGGCGACGTAGGGCACGCGCTTGGCCCATACGCGTAGCGCCTGCCAGTGGATTCGGGCGATGACGCCGAAGCTCATCAGCGGCACGCCGAAGAACGCGGCGCGCGCGCTGGCCCGCGTCAGCGGCGCCAGGCGGCCCGACAGGCTGGTCTGCAGCAGCGCGCCCTCGACGTCTTCGTGGTCGATGCGGGCCACGCAGCGCTCGCCGTCCGGCGAGCGGCTGCGCATGAAGCGGAAGCGGTAGCCGCCGACGATGTGGCTGAAGGGCGAGACGTGGAACACCTTGCGCGCCTGCAGGTCGCGTCCATAGGTCAGCCGCTCGCCGGCGAGCAGGTAACAGTGGCGCTCGCCGAAGGTGTTGTTGACCTCGACGACGATCGCCGCCAGCGCGCCGTCGGCGCGTTCGCAGAACCAGAAGCTGACCGGCTTGAACACATAGCCCAGCACGCGCGGGTAGGTCTGCAGCCAGACCTCGCCATCGGCATCGGCGATGCCTTCGGCCTGCAGCAGCTCGTCCAGCCAGGCGAGTGCGTCACCGCGGGCGTCGCCATGGTCGCGGTCGTGGAAGGCGAGCAGGCCGAAGCGGTTGCGCACCAGTGCGGCACAGGGTGCGTCGCGCAGGCTGCGCATCGGCAGCATCAGGAAATAGGTGGGGTAGGCGAAGGCGTTGTCCACCGGCCGCAGCCGGCGGTGGCGCACCACACCCGTGCCGATCTGCGCCCCGCCGTCCCGGTCATGCCGCCTCCCGCACCGGCGTGGGGGTACGCAGCCGATCGCGTAGCGCGGCGGCGACGGCCAGGCCCGATATCAGGCCGTCCTCGTGGAAGCCGTAGCGTGTCCAGGCGCCGCAGAACCAGGTGTTCGCGCGGCCCTGAATGCGCGGCAGCCGGCGCTGCGCGTCGATGGCCGCGGCGTCGAACACCGGGTGGCTGTAGTCGTAGGCGCCGATGATCCTGTCCGTCGCGATGGCGCGGCCTGGGTTCAGCGACACCACCACGGGCGTGCGCCACGGCAGCGGCTGCAGCCGGTTGATCAGGTAGTGCAGGCACACCGCCGACTGCTCGCGCGCCGTGTCGGCCACGCGTTCGTAGTTCCAGGCGGCCCAGGCCAGCTGGCGCCGGCGGCAGCACCGACACGTCGGTGTGCAGCACGGCGCGGTTCGGCTGGTAGCGGATGGCGCCGAGCAACGCGCGCTCGTCGTCGCGCGCGTCGGCGAGCAAGGCCAGGCTCTGGTCGCTGTGGCAGGCCAGCACCACCTCGTCGAAGCGTTCGCTGCCGGCGTCGGTGGCGATCGATCACGCCGCCGGCCACGCGCCGCACCGCGCGCACCGGCGTGCGCAGCCGCGCGTCGGGGATGCGCGCCAGCATCTTCTGCACGTACACGCGCGAGCCGCCGACCACGGTGTGCCACTGCGGCCGGTCGCTGACCTGGATCAGGCCGTGGTTGTGGCAGAAGCGGATCATCGTCGCCACCGGGAAGCGCAGCATCTGGTCGGTGGGGCAGGACCAGATGCAGCCCAGCATCGGCAACAGGTACCAATCGCGGAAGGCCTCGCCGAAGCGATGGCGGGCCAGGAAGTTGCCGATCGGCTCGGCCATCGAGGCCTCGTCGCCATGCTCGGCGATACCGGTGGCCAGGCGGTTGAAGCGCAGGATCTGCGCCAGCATGGCCAGGAAGCGCGGGCGCAGCAGGTTGCGGCGCTGTGCGAACACCGTGTTCAGGTCGCGGCCGCTCCATTCGATGCCCTGCTGCGGCAGCTGCACCGAGAACGACATCTCCGAGGGCGCAGTGGTCACGCCAAGCGCATCGAACAGCTCAACCAGCCGCGGGTAGGTGCGGTGGTTGAAGACCAGAAAGCCGGTGTCCACGCCATGGCGCAGGCCCTTCAAGCGCACGTCGACCGTATGGCTGTGGCCGCCAAAGTGCCCGCCCGCCTCGAACAGCGTGATCGGGACTGAACCGGCCAGTTCATGCGCGACGGCCAAGCCGGAAATGCCCGAGCCGACGACGGCAATGCGACGCATCGCTCAGCTCCTTGCCCGACGCGCCAAGCGAGCCGTCATGCGGTGCCGTCTGTCGCCGCGGTTTAAGGGGTTTGATAGGGTTATTGTCATGGACAAAATCTGATTCTGGTCCGATGGTAGCAAGAAACTGCGTTTCGTGCACAATTTCGTCATGGACAACTCAGACGAAGCTTTGCGCTCGCGGTTGACGATTTCTGCGGTACAGCGCGAAACCGGACTGGGCAAGGACACCCTGCGCGTCTGGGAGCGCCGCTATGGTTTCCCGATGCCGCGACGCGACGCCACGGGCGAACGCGAGTACGGCGCTGCCGACCTGGACAAGCTTCGCGCCATCAAGCGTCTGCTCGACGCAGGGCACCGCCCTGGTCAGCTGATGGCGTTGTCGATCGAGCAACTCCAGGAACTCAGCCAGCGCAGTGCGGACATGTCGCGCGCCTGGCCGGCGAGCGACGCTGCGCTGAAGCTCGCCGATTTGATGGAGATGCTGCGCCGCGACGACCTGGCCGGACTGCGCGGGGGGCTCCGGCAGGCGCAGGTGCGGCTGGGGCTGAGCGCCTTCGTCGTCGAAGTGGTGGCCCCGTTCAATACCTTGGTGGGTGACGCCTGGATGCGCGGCGACCTGGAGATCTACCAGGAGCACGGCTATACCGAGACCGTGCAGCGGGTGCTGCGCGGTGGCATTCAGAGCCTGCCCGAAGCGGCCATGGGGCAAAGGCCGCGCATGGTGTTCAGTACCGCTGCCGGGCGAGCCGCACGGCATCGGATTGCTCATGGTCGAAGCCCTGTGTGCCGCCGAAGGCGCGAGCTGCTGCTCGCTGGGCGTGCAGACGCCGGTGGGTGATCTGCTGCGGGCGGCCGAGTCGAATCGCACCGACGTGCTGGCGCTGAGTTTCACCGCCTGCCTGACTGGCAAGCAGGTGCGGGGCGCGCTGGCCGACTTGCGCCTGAAGCTGCCGGCCGATGTCGAGTTGTGGGTCGGCGGGTCGTCACCGGCGCTGCGCCGCCACAGCCTGCCGGGTGTCACCGCGATGCAGTTGCTTGGCGATGTGCCGCAGGCGCTGCAGCGCTGGCGCGCGCAACACGCGGCACATGTGCAGGCACCGCGTCCACCGGGTTCGACATCCGCACCCAGCCAAATACAGCCCACATGCGATTAACATCGCAACAAACCCGGGTCATTGTCATGCTGTACCCCGAACTCTTCAAGTACCTCGAGCCGGTGCGCTGGAGCCTGGACCACGACATTCCGTGGGACGGCTTCGACGCCGGCAAGCTGTCAGCGACGAGCAGGCGCTCACGATCAAGATGAACGCGATCACCGAGTGGGCGGCGCTGCCGGCCACCGAGATGTTCCTGCGCGACAACCGCGGCGACAGCGATTTCTCAGCCTTCATGTCGGTGTGGTTCTTCGAGGAGCAGAAGCACGCGCTGGTGCTGATCGAATACCTGCGCCGCTTCCGGCCAGAGCTCGTGCCCACCGAGGCGGAGCTGCACGCGGTGCGCTTCGAGTTCGACCCGGCCCCGCGCTCGAGACGCTGATGCTGCATTTCTGCGGCGAGATCCGGCTCAACCACTGGTACCGGCGCGCCGCCGAGTGGCACACCGAGCCGGTCATCCGGAAGATCTACGAGACCCTCTCGCCGCGACGAGGCACGCCATGGCGGCGCCTACCTGCGCTACATGAAGCGCGCGATCGCCCATCGCGGCGACGACGCGCGTGCCGCGTTCGCCAGGATCGGGCTGCTGATGGCCAGCGCGCGCGCGCACGAGCAGGCGGCTGCACCCGACCAACCTGCACGTCAACGCCAGGCTGATTCCGCGCGACACCGTGCAGAGCGAAGCCGCCCGACCCGGCTGGCTCGAGCGCTGGCTGGACGAGCAGATCAAGTTCGACGAGACCTGGGAGACCAAGGTCGTCGAACGCATCCTGCACAACATGAAGCCTGCTGCTCGAGCGCAGCTTCGCCAGCGTGCAGGAGCTGAACCGCTACCGCAAGGAAGTCAGCGCCCGGCTGGCGCTGGCCCCGCCGGCAGTGCAGCCCGCAGCCGACCTGAGGGCCGGCGGCGCGCAGGGCTTCAACCCTTCTTGGCCGCGGCCGCCATGCGCTCGCTGTCGGCCTTGCGATCGGCCGCAACACGCTGGGCGCTGGGCCGCTCGCCGATCAGCTTGACGTAGGGCTTGTAATCGATGCCGGCCGCCAGCAGCAGGTCTTCGCCCAGCACCGCCCGGTGGCCATTCGCGACGCCGGGCAGGCTGGCAAAGGCGGCGCAGTCCGCCTGGGTGAACCCCTCGCCCGCCACGTAAGGCGAGAATTTCGCCAGTTGCTTGAAGGCTGGAATATTTTTTTCAAGTTGCCTGCGCACGCGCGCTTGCGTCGCTTCGCTCACCGCTCCGCCAAAAAACGCCTGGCCGTAGAGTTCGCGCGCGACCAGTTCGAGGTGCAGTTCGATGAAGGTGATGAGTTCGCGCACCTTGGCGGCGGCAAACGGGTCGGCGGGCAGCAGCGGCGGCGCGGGATAGGCCGACTCGATGTACTCCATGATCGCCTGGCTTTCGCACAGGCAGCCATGCAAGCGTGCGCAGGAAAGGCACCTTTCCCAGCGGCGAAGCCTGCAGCGCCGCCTCGTCGGCAATGGGCAGCGTCACCACCTCTTCGTTGAAAGGCACGTCTTTTTCAAGCAGCGCCAGCTTGACCTTGTTGTAGTAGTTGGAAACGGGAAAGCCGCACAGCGTGATCAAGGGGGGTCTCCGGCGGTAAAAAGGGAAGGCGCAGTCTAGCCGCGCCGTGCCAGGCGCAAGCGCCAGCAGCGTGAACAGCGCGCCGGCGATCGACCCGCT
>CAWFQP010000004.1:0-150572 GCA_963818005.1 uncultured Pseudomonadota bacterium | reverse complement strand
GCGGCCGGCCGGCGCATGTTCTCGCGCTTCTTCATCGAACGGCCGATCTTCGCGGCCGTGGTCGCGATCCTGCTGTGCCTGGCCGGGCTGGTGTCGATGACCGTGCTGCCGGTGCAGCAGTACCCGGCGATCACGCCGGTGCAGGTGACGGTGCAGGCCACCTACCCCGGCGCCGACTCCAAGACGCTGGCCGACAGCGTGGCCGCGCCGATCGAGGCGCAGATCAACGGCGTGGACAACATGCTCTACATGAGCAGCACCAGCTCGGCCACCGGCCAGCTGGTGCTGACCGTGTACTTCTCGCTGAACACCGACCCCGACATCGCCCAGGTGCAGGTGCAAAACCGCGTCAACCTGGCGCTGCCGGCACTGCCCGAGGCGGTGCAGCAGCAGGGCGTGTCGGTGCAGAAGAAGAGTTCGTCGATCATGATGCTGGTGGCCGTCACCGGCAAGGGCGAGCGCTACAGCGCCGACTACGTCGCCAACTACGCCAACGTCTACGTGCTCGATGCGCTGAAGCGCGTGCCCGGCGCCGGCCAGGCGCAGATCATGGGCGTGCCCGACCAGGCGATGCGCATCTGGATGAACCCGGACCGCATGGCCTCGCTCGGCATCACCACCAGCGACATCGCCAACGCGGTGAACCAGCAGAACGCGCTGTTCGGCGCCGGCCAGATCGGCCAGGAGCCGAGCCCCGGCGACGTGCAGCTGACCTTCCCGGTGGTGACGCAGGCCCCTTCACCGACCCGCGCCAGTACGAGCGCATCATCCTGCGCGCCAACCCCGACGGCAGCGCCATCGTGCGCCTGGGCGACGTGGCGCGCGCCGAGATCGGGCTGCGCCAGTACATCGTCGACAGCCAGCTCAACCGCGAGCCGGCCACCTTCATCGCCATCTACCAGCAGCCCGGCGCCAACGGGCTGGTGGTGTCGAACGCGGTGCGCAAGGCGCTCGAGGAGATGAAGTCGCGCTTCCCCGAAGGGCTGGAGACGACCATCGCGCTGGACACCAACGACTTCGTGCGCCTGTCGATCGAGGAGGTGATCAAGACGCTGGCCGAGGCGCATGGTGCTGGTGGTGCTGGTGGTCTACCTGTTCCTGCAGAGCTTCCGCACCACGCTGATCTGCGCGGTGGCCATCATCGTCTCGCTGGTCGCCACCTTCAGCGGCATGCTGGCGCTGGGCTTCTCGATCAACCTGCTGACGCTGTTCGGGCTGATCCTGGCCATCGGCATGGTCGTCGACGACGCCATCGTGGTGTGCGAGAACGTCGAGCGCAACATGGTGCAGCACCACCTGTCGCCGAAGGACGCGACCATCCGCTCGATGGGCGAGATCGGCAGCTCGCTGGTGGCCGTGGTGCTGGTGATGGCCTCGGTGTTCATCCCGGCGGCCTTCCTGCCCGGCACCACCGGGCAGCTGTACAAGCAGTTCGCCATCACCATCGTCATCTCGGTGATCATCTCCGGCTTCGTCGCGCTGACGCTGACGCCGGCGATGTGCGCGCTGCTGCTCAAGCACAACCCGCCGCCGACACGCGGCTTCTTCGCCTGGTTCAACCGCCAGGTCGACCGCGTCACGCGCGGCTTCGGCCATGCGGTGGAATTCGTCATCAAGCGCATGGTGGTGGCCTTCGTGCTGCTGGGCGTGTTCCTGTACGCCATCTGGCACCTGTTCCACATCCTGCCGACCAGCTTCGTGCCGCAGGAGGACCAGGGCTACGCGATGGTGGCGATCATCATGCCGCAGGCGGCCAGCCTGGAGCGCACGCAGGCGGTGGCGGAGCGCGTCGACGCCATCCTGGCCAAGATCCCCGGCGTGCGACAGCGCTCGATGATCACCGGCTACAGCCTGATCGACGCCGGCTTCAAGACCAACGCGGCCACCTTCTTCATCACCTTCAAGGACTTCAAGGAACGCTACGCGACATCGAGACCGCCAAGGCGCAGAACGCGCGCGCCATCCTGATCGCCTTCTACGACGAGGCCAAGCACATCCAGGAGGCGGTGGTGCTGCCGATCGCGCCGCCGGCGATCCCCGGCATCGGCACCACCGGCGGCTTCGAGTTCTGGATCCAGGACACCGCCGCCGGCTCGCCGGTGGAGCTGGGCAACCAGATGCAGGCCTTCCTGGCCAAGGCGCGGCAGCGGCCCGAGCTGGCCGGGCTGAACACCACCTTCAACGCCAACGCCAGCAGCTGCGCGCCGATGTCGACCGCGAGAAGGCGATGCTGCTGCAGGTGCCGGTGCAGGACGTGTACAGCGCGATCCAGGCGCAGTTCGGCTCGCTCACCGCCAGCCAGTTCAGCCAGTACAGCCGCGTGTGGTGGGTGATCGTGCAGTCCGATGCGCAGTTCCGCCAGCAGCCCGGCGACCTGACACGGCTGTACACGCGCTCCAACCAGGGCAAGATGGTGCCGCTGTCGGCCGTGGTCACGACCCAGTGGACGGCCGGGCCGGACCTGCTGCCGCACTTCAACGGCTTCCCGGCGGCCAAGATCATCGGCAACGCCGCGGCCGGCTACAGCTCGGGCCAGGCGATCGCGGCGATGGAGGAGCTGGCGCGCGAGCTGCCGCCGGCCTACACCTTCGCCTGGTCGGGCCTGGCCTTCGAGGAGAAGCAGTCCGGCGGCACCTCGTCGCTGGCCTTCGTCTTCGGCCTGCTGATCGTCTTCCTGGTGCTGGCGGCGCAGTACGAGAGCTGGACGCTGCCCGGCGCGGTGATGACGGCCATCCCCTTCGGCGTGCTCGGCGCGCTGCTCATCAACTACATCCGCGGGCTGGAGAACGACGTGTACTTCCAGATCGGCCTGCTGGTGCTGATCGGCCTGGGCGCGAAGAACGCGGTGCTGCGCGTCTCGGCGGCGGTGGACTTCCGCAAGCAGGGCTACAGCATCATGGACGCCACGCGCCTGGCCGGCGAGCAGCGCCTGCGGCCGATCATCATGACCTCGCTGGCCTTCGCGGTGGGCTGCCTGCCGCTGGCGCATGGCGGTGGGCGCCGGCGCCAATGCGCGCCACTCGATCGGCACCGGCATCATCGGCGGCATGATCGGCGAGACCACGCTGGCGATGCTGTACGTGCCGCTGTTCTTCTACATCTTCGACCGGCTGGGGCGAGCGCAAGGCAAGGCCAAGGCGGAAGCACAAGCCCGAAGGCGAGGCCACCTGCCCGCCGCCGGCGAGGAGGCCTGAGCATGATGCGGCTGCACGCTGCGCCGCCTGCGCCGCGCTGGCGCTGGCCGGCTGCACGCTGGGCCCGGACTACAAGCGCCCGGACGTCGCCGCGCCCGCCGCCTTCCAGTACGAGCCCAAGGACGCCGCCGACACCGCCGACACGCTGTGGTGGACAGCAGTTCCAGGACCCGGTGCTCGACCAGCTGATCGACGAGGCGCTGGAGCACAACACCAACATCGCAGATCGCCGCGGCCAACGTCGAGCAGGCGGCGGCGTTGCTGACGCAGACGCGCTCGCAGCTCTTCCCGCACCTCGGCTACGGCGCCGGCGCGCAGCGCGAGCGCACGCGCGAGCCGGCCTTCGCGTCGCTGATCCCGAACTACCCGAACCCGGCCTCGGCCTACCAGGCCGCGCTGCAGGCCAGCTGGGAGATCGACCTGTGGGGCCGCATCCGCCGCCAGTCCGAAGCCGCCTATGCCAACGTGCTGGCCACCGACGAGGCGCGGCGCGGCGTGATCCTGTCGCTGGTGGCGCAGGTGGCCAACAGCTACCTGCAGCTGCGCGGGCTGGACGCGCAGCTGGACGTGGCGAAGAAGACGCTGCAGACCTACAAGGAATCGGTGGACCTGTTCACGCTGCAGTTCCAGTACGGCCAGGTGTCGATGATGAACGTGGCGCAGGCGCAGTCGCAGTACGAGACCGCGGCCGCGCAGATCCCGCTGATCGAATCGCAGATCGCGCAGACGCAGAGCTCGCTGGCGGTGCTGATCGGCCGCGACCCGGGGCCGATCGTGCGCGGCAAGTCGGTCTACGACCTGCAGCTGCCGCAGGTGCCGGCCGGCGTGCCGTCGGCAGCTGCTGGAACGCCGGCCCGACCTGCTGCAGGCCGAACAGCAGCTGATCGCCGCCAACGCGCAGATCGGCGCGGCCAAGGCGCTGTACTTCCCGACCATCTCGCTCACCGGCGCCTTCGGCAGCGCCAGCGCCGACCTGTCCAAGCTGTTCAGCGGCCCGGCCCGGGTGTGGAGCTACGCCGGCTCGCTGGTCGGGCCGATCTTCACCTTCGGCGCGGTCAGCGGCCAGGTGGCGCAGGCCGAGGCCGCGCAGAACGCGGCGCTGCTGAACTACCAGCTGTCGATCCGCAACGCCTTTGCCGATGTCGACAACGCGCTGATCGCCAACCAGAAGCTGCAGGAGCAGCTGGACGCGCAGGTCAAGCTGGTGGCCGCGCTGCAGCAGTACAACGAGCTGGCGCGGCTGCAGTACGACGGCGGCTACACCAGCTACAGCACGGTGCTGCAGGCCGAGCAGGCGCTGTTCCCGGCCGAGCTGAACCTGGCGTCGATCCGCGCGCAGGTGTTCGCCTCGGCGGTGAACATCTACAAGGCGATGGGCGGCGGCTGGGTCGACGCAGGCCGACCAGCTGACCGGCAGCACGCCGGCGCGCGCCGCCGGTCAGCGCGCTGCCGCCGCCGCTGTTCTAGCGCGGCACTTCAGGACCCGCTGCGCTGGCAGCTGACGCCGAGTTCCTTGCACACCTTGAGGATGCGCGTCGACGATGGTCGAGGTGGTCGACGTCGGCACGCCCGGGTGCGCGGTCGACACCATCAGCTGCGACAGGTTGTCGCCCAGCACGTTGACCTGGATGCCGCCGATCTGCCGCCCGTCGGTGAACTCCACCGAGCGCCGCGTCGCGTCGGTGCGCGTGACGCTGCACTTCGGTGTTCTTGCCGAGCATGCGCTTCACGGTGTCGAAGACCTTGTCGGGCGGCACCTCGACGATGACCGTGGCCACGTCGTAGGACGCGCCGGCGCCGCCGGCCGCCTGCGCCGAGGACTGCTGCATCTGCTCGACGCGGCCGATGGCCTGGCGCGCCAGGAACACCCATTGCGCGGCCGCCAGGCCGCAGGCCGCAGCAGCACGCCACCCACCACCAGATTCCGCAAACGGTTCGATCGCTGCATGTCTTGCTCTCCTTGTCTAACGGCGCATGGCCAGGTCGGTACGGGTGCCGAAGCTTGCCTCAGCGCGTCCAGTAGTCGGTCTTGGACAGCAGGCCGGCCTTGACCTTCAGTTGCAGCCGGCCATCGGCGCAATCGACAGCTCGGCCGGAAAACTCTTGCCGACGCGCGGCGAATACACCGTGCCGCCGCTCCAGCCGCCGGCCGCGGGCTTGAAGCCCGACAAGATCGGCAGGCCGAGGATCGGCCGCTCGCGCTGCGCCGCATCGGCGTTGTTGGCATCGCGCAGCGGCTTGCCGTCACGCGTGGCTTCCTTCAGCCAGGCCAGCTTGCCGTTGTAGACGCTGCTCCCGTCGGCGCCTTGCCGGCGGTCACCTCGACCTTCGACGCACCGTCGTCGGTGAGCCAGGTGCCGACGATGGCCTCCGGGCCGCGGCGTGCAGGGCCGTCGGCAACAGGGCCAGCAACAGCGCGCGGCGCCGGCGCCGACGAGTGTCCGCCACTTCGTCCACCACTTCGATCCGCTGACATGGCTCATGATGACCTCGCGCCAAACCTTCGGCGCATCGGCGAGGGATTATGGGGATCAAAGCAGACGCTCGACCAGCGCACTGGGATTGCGCGCGTTCGCGCGGCAGTGCCGTCCGGCGTCAGCCGCGTGGCAGCGCAACTGCGCAAAACCGAGGACATCGCAGGAGAACACACATGAAAACCCAGGTCGCCATCGTCGGTGCCGGCCCCTCGGGCCTGCTGCTCGGCGCGCTGCTGCACAAGCACGGCATCGACAACATCGTCATCGAGCAGCGCAGCGCCGAGTACGTGCTCGGCCGCATCCGCGCCGGCGTGCTCGAGCAGATCACGGTGGACCTGCTGGCCGAGGCCGGCGTCGACGCGCGCCTGCGCGCCGAAGGCCTGCCGCACGACGGCTTCGAGATGTGCTTCGGCGGCCAGCGCCACCGCATCGACCTGTTCGGCCTGACCGGCAAGCGCGTCATGGTCTACGGCCAGACCGAGGTCACGCACGACCTGATGGACGCGCGCGCCGCGCGCAGGGCCAGCCCACCGTGTACGAGGCGCAGGACGTGAGCGTGCACGACTTCGACGGCACGTCGCCGCGCGTGCGCTACCTCAAGGACGGCGTGGCGCACGAGATCGAATGCGACTTCATCGCCGGCTGCGACGGCTTCCACGGCGTGTGCCGCGCCAGCGTGCCGACGGCCGCGATCCGCACCTTCGAGAAGGTCTACCCCTTCGGCTGGCTGGGCGTGCTGGCCGACGTGCCGCCGGTGGCGCACGAGCTGATCTACGCGAACCACGAGCGCGGCTTCGCGCTGTGCAGCATGCGCAGCAAGACGCGCAGCCGCTACTACGTGCAGTGCTCGCTGGCCGACGACGTCGCACGGCTGGTCGGACGAGGCCTTCTGGGCCGAGCTGAAGAGCCGGCTGCCGGACGACACGGCCAAGCACCTGGTGACCGGGCCGTCGATCGAAAAGAGCATCGCGCCGCTGCGCAGCTTCGTCACCGAGCCGATGCGCTTCGGCCGCCTGTTCCTGGCCGGCGACGCCGCGCACATCGTGCCGCCCACCGGCGCCAAGGGCCTGAACCTGGCGGCCAGCGACGTGGCGCTGCTGTCGCGCGCGCTGGCCGAGCACTACCGCGGCCGCGACGATGGCATCGACCAGTACTCGCAGCGCGCGCTGGCGCGCGTCTGGAAGGCCGAGCGCTTCTCGTGGTGGTTCACCACGCTGATGCACCACTTCCCGGACAACGGCGAGTTCGGCGCGAAGATGCAGCGGGCCGAGCTGGACTACCTGTTCAGCTCGCGCGCGGCGCAGAGGTGGTGGCCGAGAACTACGTCGGGCTGGCGCTGTAGCGCACTGCGCCGTGGACGCTACATCGTCATCGGCAACCCGAACACGCGCAAGGCATCGCTGGTGCGTTGCCTGACCGGCTGCTTCAACCGCAGCGTGCGCGACATCCTGCCGCTGGGCGGCAAGCAGGTGCTGCGGCTGTATGCGCGCGTCGGCGCGCTGCAAGACGGCAAGGCCGCCCCGCCGACTTCATCGCCGAAGTCGGCGCATGCGCTGCGACGCGGTGCTGTGTTGCTGGCGCCCGTTGCCAACCCCGACCATGCCGAGCGGCTGCCCGACGCGCAGGCCTACCTCGCCGCCTTCGCGGCCGCCGGCTGGCGCATCCACGCGATCGCGGTGCTGGGACAGAACGGCGGCGGCGTGCGCTCGCCGAACCTGCTGCAGTTTCCGCAGGCGCCGGTGGCGCCGATCAACCACACGGCGCGCGCGGTGCGCGCGCACTTCGGCTGGGAGTAGCAGCCCGGATGTTCGCGGCGAGAGGGCGCGGTTATATTGGCCGCCCGCACCGCGGGACCCACGCTTGATCGACCTGCTCGACATCCGCTACGTGCGCCTGGGCACGCGCGACCTGGTCGGCGCCGACCGCTTCGCGCGCGAGGTCGTGGGCCTGGAGCTGGCGCGCGAGGAGGCCGGCGCGCGCTACTACCGCAGCGACGACCGCGACCACACGCTGGTGTACTTCGAGGGCGACCCGCGCGACCACACGGTGGGCTTCGAGTTGCGCGACGCCGCCGCGCTGGACGCCGCCGCCGCGGCGCTGTCCGACCGCGGCCTTCGAGGTGCACACGGGCACCGCCGACGCGCGCGAGCAGCGCCGCGTGCACGACTTCGATCAGCTTCCGCGACCCGACCGGCAACCGCATCGACCTGGTGGTGCGGCCGCAGCACAGTGGGCGGCGCCACTTCCCGTCGCGCGATGCCGGCATCACCGGTTTCAGCCACGTCGGCCTGTGCAGCACCGACGCGCCGCGCGACGAGGCCTTCTGGTGCGGCGTGCTCGGCGCGCGCGTCAGCGACCGCATCGGCGACGCGGCGCTGCTGCGCATCGACCCGGTGCACCACAAGGTGGCGCTGTTTCCGACCACGCGCTCGGGCATCCAGCATGTCAACCACCAGGTGGCCAGCATCGACGACGTGATGCGCGCCTGGTACCTGCTGCGCGAGCAGGGCGTGAAGATCGTCTTCGGCCCGGGCCGGCACCCGACCTCGGGCGCGGTGTTCCTCTACTTCGAAGGGCCGGACGGCATGATCTTCGAATACTCCACCGGCGTGCGCCCCATCGCGCCGGAGCAGGAGGCGAACTACCGCCCCCGCCAGTTCCCGGCAGTGCCTTCGTCGTTCTGCATGTGGGGCTCGCTGCCCGACATCCCCGAGTTCAGGAAAGCCAACGCATGAGCACCACACCGACGGCGTGCTCGCCGGCAAGGCCAAACCGCGCGGCAACTATTCGCATGTCAGGCGCGCCGGGCCCTTCCTGTTCACCGCCGGCATCAGCAGCCGCCGGCCGGACAACACCATCGCCGGCGCCGAGATCGACGCGATGGGCACGATGCGGCTGGACATCCGCGAGCAGACGCGCGTGGTGCTGAGCAACATCCGCGACATCCTGGCCGGCGCCGGCGCCGGGCTGGAGGACGTGGTCGAGGTCAGCAGCTTCCTGGTCAACATGAACGACTTCGCCGGCTACAACGAGGTCTATGCCGAGTTCTTCGGCCCCGGCGGGCCGGCGCGCACCACGGTGGCGGTGCACCAGCTGCCGCATCCGCAGCTGCTCATCGAGATCAAGTGCGTGGCCTACAAGCCATGACCCGCCAGACCGATTTCCGCTACGGCCGCCCCTTCAACTTCCAGCGCTGGCTCGACGAACACGGCCACCTGCTCAAGCCGCCCGGTGGGCAACCAGCAGATCTGGGCCGATGCCGACTTCATGGTCACGGTGGTCGGCGGGCCCAACGCGCGCAGCGACTTCCACGACGACCCGCTGGAAGAGTTCTTCTGGCAGTTCAAGGGCAACGCCCACCTGCTGGTCTGGGACCGCGGCCGCTACGAGCGGGTGCGACCTGAACGAAGGCGACATCTTCCTGATGCCGCCGCACATGCTGCATTCGCCGCAGCGGCCCGAAGCCGACAGCCGCTGCCTGGTGATCGAACGCCAGCGCCCGCAAGGGCCTGGTCGACGCCTTCCAGTGGCACTGCGCGCGCTGCGGCGGCCTGGTCCAGCGCATCGAGGTGCAGCTGGGCGACATCGTCGCCGACCTGCCGGCCACCTACCAGCGCTTCTACGACGTCGAGCGAGGCCGAGCGCCGCTGCCCGCACTGCGGCACGGTGCACCCGGGCCGCGACCACCGGGCCTGGCACGCGGCGCTGGCCGCCTCGGGCCTGCTGGACGGGGCCGCACCGATGATCGACATGCATGCCCACTGCTTCCCGCGCATCGCGCGCGACGAGGCCTTTGCGGTGGACGCCGAGCGCGCGCCCTGGCTGGACGTCGAGCCCGGCGGCGCAGCGCGGCCACATCATGCTGGGCGACCAGCGCTTCCGCCCGGTGACGGCGTCGCTGTGGGACCCGGCGGTGCGCGTGGCCGAGCTCGACGCGCAGGGCGTCGCGCTGCAGGTGGTGTGCGCCACGCCGGTGATGTTCGGCTACGCCTGGCCGGCGCGCGACGCACCGCCGACTGGGCGGCGCGCATGAACGAACACGTGCTCGGCTACTGCGCGCACGCGCCCGACGCGGCTGAAGGCGCTGGCCCAGGTGCCGCTGCAGGACGCTGGACCTGGCCTGCCGCGAGGCCAGCCGCGCGATGGACTGCCGGCTGCATCGGCGTGCAGATCGGCAACCACGTCGGCGAGCGCGACCTGGACGACGAGGCGCTGGTGCAGTTCCTGATCCACTGCGCCGAGACGCCGCATTCCGGTGCTGGTGCACCCCTGGGACATGATGGGCGGCGGGCGCATGAAGAAGTGGATGCTGCCCTGGCTGGTGGCGATGCCGGCCGAAACCCAGCTGGGCATGCTGTCGCTGATCCTGTCCGGCGCGCTGGAGCGCATCCCCGACATCGCTGAAGATCTGCTTCGCCCACGGCGGCGGCAGCTTCGCCTGGCTGCTGGGCCGGGTCGACAACGCCTGGCGGCACCGCGACATCGTGCGCCAGGACTGCCCGCAGCTGCCCTCGCAGCTATGCGCGGCGCTTCCACGTCGACAGCGCGGTGTTCGACCCCGGCGCGCTGCGGCTGCTGACCGACGTGATGGGCAGCGACCGCGTGATGCTCGGCTCGGACAGCCCGTTTCCGCTGGGCGAGCAGCGCATCGGCAGCCTGGTGCGCGAGTCGCCCTACCTGGACGACGCGCGACCGCAGCGCATGCTGCGCGGCAATGCCGAGGCCTTCTTCGGGCTTGCCCTAACTGCCGACCGAAAATACTTTAGGTCTAAACTAGTTTCATCCGCTCGCCTTCTCGAAGGAACCCCACCATGACCGGACGCAAGACACGCACTCCTGGCCGCACTCGCCCTGGCGGCGCCGCCACCTTGCGCCCAGGCCCAGGCGCCGATCAAGATCGGCTTCATGGCCGAGCTGTCCGGCCCGCAGGGCGCGCTGGGCCAGGACCAGTACGACGCCTTCATGATGGTGGTCGAGCGCAACGGCGGCAAGCTCGGCGGCGTGCCGGTGCAGGTGCTGCGCGAGGACAGCCAGCTCAAGCCCGACGTGGCCACGCAGATCGTGCAGAAGCTGATCGAGAAGGAGAACGTGCCGATCATCACCGGCATCACCTTCTCCAACGTGATGATGGCGGTGCACAAGCCGATCACCGAGAAGGGCGTGTTCCTGATCGGCAGCAACGCCGGCCCGGCGCCGATCGCCGGCGCGCAGTGCTCGCCCTACCAGTACATCGTCTCCTGGCAGAACGACAACCAGGCCGAGGTGGTGGGCAAGTACGCCACCGACAAGGGCTACAAGCGCGTCATCGGCATGGCGCCCAACTACCAGGCGGGCAAGGACTTCGTCGCCGGCTTCAAGCGCATGTACAAGGGCGAGGTCATCGACGAGATCTACACGCCGCTGAACCAGCCCGACTTCTGCGCCGAGCTGGCCCAGGTGGCGGCCAAGAACCCGGACGCGGTCTACGTGTTCTACCCCGGCGGCCTGGGCGTGAACTTCGTGCGCCAGTACCAGCAGGCCGGCCTGCTGGGCAAGATCCCGCTGCTGTCGTCGCAGCACCACCGACGGCTCGACGCTGCCGGCGCAGAAGGAAACCGCGCTGGGCGTGATCAGCGGCACCTTCTGGGGCCCGGACTTCAACAACCCGGCGAACAAGCAGTTCGTCGAGGAGTTCGAGAAGAAGTTCAACCGCATCCCCAGCCAGTACGCGGCGCAGAGCTACGACGCGGCGCTGCTGCTCGATTCGGCCATCGCCAAGGTCAAGGGCAACGTCGCCGACAAGAAGGCCTTCGGCGCGGCGCTGAAGGCGGCCGACTTCAAGTCGGTGCGCGGCGACTTCAAGTTCGGCAACAACCACTTCCCGATCCAGGACCAGCACATCTTCGAGGTGGCCAAGGACGCCAAGGGCCGTGTCAGCCTGAAGACCATCGCCACGCCGCTGAAGAACCACGTCGACGCCTACGCGTCGCAGTGCAAGATGTGACGGCGCGCTGCTGAAGCGCACGGGCCGGCTCGACCGGCCCTTTTCACACCATGACCACCGGCCTGTTCTTCACCCAGCTGCTCAACGGGCTGCAGCTCGGCGTGCTGCTGTTCCTGCTGTCGGCCGGGCTGACGCTGGTGTTCGGCATCATGAACGTCGTGAACCTGGCGCACGGTTCGCTGTACATGATGGGCGCGTACTTCGCGGCCGCCGGCTTCAACGCCTTCGACGGCTCCTTCCTGGCCGCGGCGCTGGTGGCGATCCCCGGCACGCTGCTGCTCGGGCTGCTGATCGAGCGCCTGGTGCTGGCCAGCCTGTACCAGCGCGACCACCTCGACCAGGTGCTGGCCACCTTCGGCCTGATCCTGTTCTTCAACGAGGTGGTGCGCTTCGTCTGGGGCGCGTCGTCGGTGTACATGAACGTGCCGAGCTGGCTGTCGGGCACGGTCAACCTGTTCGGGCTGCCCTACCCCTCGTACCGCTTCGCGATCATCGCCGTCGGCCTGGCCGTGGGGCTGGGCCTGTACGCGCTGATCAACCGCACGCGCGTGGGCATGCTGATCCGCGCCGGCGCCTCCAACCCGGAGATGGTGTCGGCGCTGGGCGTCAACATCAACGGCCTGAACACGCTGGTCTTCGGCCTGGGCGCGGCGCTGGCCGGCCTGGCCGGGCTGATGGCCGGGCCGATCGTCTCGGTGCAGGCCGGCATGGGCGAGCCGATCCTGATCCTGACGCTGGTGGTCATCGTCACCGGCGGCATCGGCTCGATCCGCGGCGCCTTCTACGGCGCGCTGATCGTCGGCATCGTCGACACCATCGGCCGCGCCTTCCTGCCCACGCTGCTGCGCGAGCTGTTCGACCGCTCGGTGGCGCAGGCGGTGGGCCCGGCGATCGCGTCGATGCTGATCTACCTGCTGATGGCCGCGGTGCTGGCGCTCAAGCCGCAGGGCCTGTTCCCGGTGAAGCATGGCTAGCTCCGCCGCCGCGCGCGTCTTCGCCGTCTTGCTGCTGGCCGGCCTGGCGCTGGTGCCGGCGCTCGCGGCATGGCTGGACCAGCCTTTCTGGGTGACGCTGTTCACCCGCATCCTGATCTTCGCGCTGGCCGCGACGGGGCTGAACCTGGTGCTCGGCTTCGGCGCGATGGTCAGCTTCGGCCATGCGATGTACATCGGCATCGGCGCCTATGCGGTGGGCATCCTGTCCTACCACGGCATCGACAGCGGCTTCGTGCAGCTGCTGGCGGCGCTTGGGCATCGGCGCCGTCGTCGCGCTGGGGGTGGGCGCGATCTGCCTGCGCACCAGCGGCATGGCCTTCATCATGATCACGCTGGCCTTCGCGCAGATGCTGTTCTTCCTGGCGGTGAGCCTGCGCGAGTACGGCGGCGACGACGGCATGCAGCTGAAGGGCCGCAGCCTGCTCGGCGCGCTCGACCTGAACAACGCCACGCTGCTGTACTACCTTTCCTATGCGCTGCTGCTGGCGGTGCTGTACGGCTTGTGGCGGCTGGTGCATTCGCGCTTCGGCATGGTGCTGCGCGGCTGTCGCAGCAACGAGCGGCGCATGGGCTCGATGGGTTTTCCGACACTGCGCTACAAGCTCAGCGCCTATGTGATCTCGGCGCTGGTGTGCGTGCTGGCCGGCATGCTGATGGCCAACCTGACGCGCTTCGTCTCGCCGTCGTACATGGCGTGGACGGTGTCCGGCGAGCTGATCGTGATGACGGTGCTGGGCGGGCTCGGCACGCTGATCGGCCCGATCGCCGGCGCCACTGCGCTGCTGCTGGTCGAGGAAGGCCTGTCCTCGCTGAAGGTGGGCGCTGCCCTGGCTCGACACGGTGGTCAACCAGCACTGGCTGGCGCTGATCGGCATCTTCATCGTGCTGGTGGTGCTGGTGCTGAAGCAGGGCATCTACGGCTGGCTGGTGGCGAACAAGTCATGAACCACCTGGAAGTGACCGGCCTGGTCAAGCGCTTCGGCGGCCTGCTCGCCACCGATCATCTGGACCTGACGCTCGCCCGCGGCGAGATCCATGCGGTGATCGGCCCCAACGGCGCGGGCAAGACCACGCTGATCAACCAGCTGAGCGGCGAGATCCTGCCCGACGCGGGCCGCATCGTCTTCGACGGCCGGGAGCTGACGCGCGAACCCCCCTTCCGCAGGTCGATGGCCGGGCTTGGGCGCTCGTTCCAGATCACCTCGGTCTTCAACGACTTCAGCGTGCTGCAGAACGCGGCCCTCGCGGTGCAGGCGCATGCCGGCCACAGCTTCCGCTTCTGGCGGCCCGCCGCGAGCGAGCGTGCGCTGACCGAGCCGGCCCTGGCCGCGCTGCGCCGGGTGGGTCTGCTCGATCGCGCGCAGGTGCCGGTGGCCTCGCTGGCGCACGGCGAACGCCGCCAGCTCGAGATCGCCATGGTGCTGGCGACGGGCGCCAAGTGCCTGCTGCTCGACGAGCCGATGGCCGGCATGAGCCCGGCCGAGTCCGTGGCCGTGGTCGCGCTGCTGCAGGAGCTGAAGGGCGAGCACACGATCCTGCTGGTGGAGCACGACATGGACGCCGTGTTTGCGCTGGCCGACCGGCTGACGGTGCTGGTCTACGGCCGGCCCATCGCCACCGGCACGCCCGACCAGATCCGCAACCACCCCGAGGTGCGCGAGGCGTACCTGGGCGAGCAGGAGCACGCATGAGACACCCTTCAAGCCCCCGCTGCTTTGAGCATGGCTTGGAGGCCCGCCGGGCCGCTGCCAAGCGCTCATCCCGAAGCGCGCAGCGCGTAGGGTAGTCCAATGAACGTGGGCGGCCGACTCGAGCTGGAAGGCGTCGAGACCGCCTACGGCAGCAGCCAGGTGCTGTTCGGCGTGAGCCTGGCCGTGCAGCCGGGCGAGTGCATCACGCTGATCGGCCGCAACGGCATGGGCAAGACCACCACCGTCAAGTCGATCATGGGCATGCTGCGGCCGCGCGCGGGCCGCATCACGATGGACGGCAAGGCGCTCGTCGGCGCGGCCAGCTGGCGCGCCGCGCGCACCGGCCTCGGCCTGGTGCCCGAGGGCCGGCAGATCTTCCCCAACCTGAGCGTGCGCGAGAACCTGGTGGCCACCGCCGGCAACCGCCACCGGCGCGAGCCGCCGTGGACACTGGACACCGTGTATGCGATGTTCCCGCGGCTGAAGGAGCGCGAGCGCAACCTCGGCGCCAACCTGTCGGGCGGCGAGCAGCAGATGCTGGCCATCGGCCGCGCGCTGATGACCAACCCGCTGCTGCTGATCCTGGACGAGGCCACCGAGGGCCTGGCGCCGCTGATCCGCGCCGAGATCTGGTCCTGCCTCGGCCGGCTGCGCAATACCGGGCTGTCGATGATCGTCATCGACAAGCACATCGGCCCGCTGCTGAACCTGGCCGACCGGCACTACATCCTGGAAAAGGGCCGCGTCGTCTGGCAAGGCGGCAGCGATAAACTGCGTGCGCAACCGCAGGTGCTGCAGCGCTACCTGGGCGTCTGAGGAGGACCAAGCATGATTCTCGAAGTGGCGGACATCCGCATCCGGCCCGGCCAGCAGGCGGCCTTCGACGAGGCCATCCAGCGTGGGCTGACGACCGTGGTCAGCCGTGCCCAGGGCTTCAAGGGCTGGAAGGTCAACAAGGGCGTCGAAAGCCCCGAGCGCTACCTGCTGATGATCTTCTGGGAGACGCTGGAGGACCACACCGTCGCCTTCCGCGGCGGCCCGCTGTTCGCCGAATGGCGCGCCATCGTCGGCCCCTTTTTCGCTGCGCCGCCGGTGGTCGAGCACTTCACGCTGCTCGGCAAGTCGGCGTGAGCACGGCCCGCGACGCGGCGCTGGCCGCCGCCGCGGCGCATTTCGACCGCGGCGACTTCGCGCGCGACCTGGCGCGGCGCGTGGCCATCCGCAGCGAGAGCCAGGACCCGGCCCAGGCCGCGTCGCTGCGCGCCTATGTCGCCGACGAGATGAGCAGCACGCTCGGCGCGCTGGGCTTCGATTGCCAGGTCTTCGACAACCCGCTGCAGGGCACCGGCTGCGGGCCCTTCCTCGTCGCGCGGCGGCACGAAGCCGAATGCGCTGCCGACGCTGCTGATGTACGGCCACGGCGACGTCATCCGCGGCCAGGACGCCGCGTGGACACGCGGCCAGGGCCCGTGGGTGCTGGCCGAGGACGGGGACAGGCTCTACGGCCGCGGCACCGCCGACAACAAGGGCCAGCACGGCATCAACATCGCCGCGCTGGCTGTTGCGCTGGCCGCACGCGGCGGCCAGCTCGGTTTCAACACCACCTGGCTGATCGAAACCGGCGAGGAGACCGGCTCGCCCGGGCTGGCCGAGTTCTGCGCGCAGCAGCGCGAGCTGCTGGCCGCCGACGCGCTGATCGCCTCCGACGGCCCGCGGCTGCGTGCCGAGCTGCCGACGCTGTTCCTGGGCACGCGCGGCGTGGCCAATTTCGACCTGAGCCTGCAGCTGCGCGACGGCGCACACCACTCGGGCAACTGGGGCGGGCTGCTGCGCAACCCGGGCACGGTGCTGGCCTCGGCCATCGCCAGCCTGGTGGACGCTCGCGGCCGCATCCTCGTGCCGGGGCTGCGCCCGCCGCCGATTCCGGCCAACGTGCGCGCCGCGCTGGCCGCCCTGCAGGTGGGCGGCGGTCCGGACGATCCGGCCGTCGATGTCGACTGGGGCGAGACGACCAGACGCCGATCGAACGCGTGCTGGCCTGGAACGCGCTGGAGGTGCTGGCCATGCGCACCGGCAACCCCGACTTCCCGGTCAATGCCATCCCTGCCCATGCCAAGGCGCATCTGCAATTGCGCTTCGTGGTCGGCACCGACATCGACAGGCTGCGCCAGCATGTGCAGTCTCATCTGCGCGAGCACGGCTGCGGCGACATCGAGGTCAGCGAGCCGGTGGTCATGCAGGCCACCCGGCTCGACCCGGACAACCCCTGGGTGCGCTTTGCGCTGGCCTCGATCGAGCGCAGCACCGGCATCGCACCGGCGCTGCTGCCCAACCTGGGCGGCTCGCTGCCCAACGACGTGTTCGCCGAGGGCCTGGGGCTGCCCACGGTGTGGGTGCCGCACAGCTACCCGGCCTGCTCGCAGCATGCGCCGGACGAGCACCTGCTCAAGCCGGTGGTGCGCCAGGCGCTGCAGCTGATGACCGGGCTGTTCTGGGACCTGGGCGAGCAGGCGGCGCAACTGCCGCGGCGAGCGGGCGCGCGCTGACGCCCTCAGGCGGGCACCGGGAAGCGGCTGTCCACTGCCGGCGGCACGCCGGCCGCGAACAGCCACGCGGCCAGCGCACGTTCGCGGCTCACCACCGTGTCCAGGAAGTCCTTGGCGCCGCGCATCGCGCCGAAGGTGTCGAAGCCGGCTTCCAGGAAGGCCTGCAGCTGCGGCAGCCCGGCCAGCCGCGCCGGCGTGCGCATCAGCCGCAGGCTGTGGCGCAGCAGCGGGTTGCGGGTGTAGACATCCAGCGCGTCGGCGACGCGGCGCATCAGCACGATCTGCGCTTCGCGGTCGGCCGGCCGGCCGACAGCCTGCCAGGCGGCGATGTAGCCGGCCAGGTCCACCGGCCCCGGCGGCACGACGCGGCCCATGGCGGTATCCAGTTCCTCCGACAGCGCATGCAGTTCACCCAGCGTCTGCACCGTCAGCACCACCTCGCGCGGGAACAGCCGCACCAGCGCCGGCACCACGCGCTTGAACTGGGTGTCGCGCCGCGTGAAATCGACCGGGCCGTACAACTCCTCGAGAAAGAAGCGCGTGGCCCCGGCATATCGCGGCTGGGCCAGCAGGTCGGCATAGGTGTGCTGGAAGCGCTCGTGCTGGTAGTGCTTGACCGCCTGCACACGCGCCTGCAGCGCCGGGTCGGCGACACGCAGCGCGCGCTGCGCGTCGACCCGGCGCAACAACTCGAGGATGACCTGGACTTGCGCGTTCATGGACAAAGCCTACCAAGAGGCCAGCCGCCCGCCATAGAGGCATCGCTCCAGGAAGCGGCCGGCCGAGCGGCCGACAATGGCCGCATGAGTCTGGCCCGTCTGCTGCAGATGCTGACGCTGGTGCTGCTGCTGGGCGTGGGCAGCGCGCTGGCGCTGTGGCTGCTGGCCGGCGCGTCGGTGCTGCTGGTGCTGCTGGCACTGGCCATCGCACTGCTGCACGTGCCGCTGATGGCGCTGGAGTTCGTGCTGTTGCGCTGCGTCAACCGCGGCGATGCGGCGCCGCCGGCCACACCCATCGAGATGCTGCGCGCCTGGGCCGCCGAGGCGCTGGGCGCGCTGCGCGTCTTCGGCTGGCAGCAGCCCTGGCGCTGGCGCCGTTTCGCAGACCATCTGCCGGCCGACGCCGCGGGCCGCCGCGGGCTGGTGCTGGTGCACGGCTTCGTCTGCAACCGCGGGCTTTGGAACCCCTGGTGGCCGCGCCTGCAGGCCGCCGGCGTGCCCTGCATCGCCGTCAACCTGGAGCCGGTGTTCGGCCCGATCGACGGCTATGCGCCGCAGATCGAGGCGGCCGTGCAGCGCATGAGCTTGGCCACCGGCCGGCCGCCGCTGCTGGTGGCGCACAGCATGGGCGGGCTGGCCGTTCGCGCCTGGCTGCGCGACCACGACGCCGATGCGCGCGTGCATGGCGTGGTCACCGTCGGCTCGCCGCACCATGGCACCTGGCTGGGCCGCTTCGGCTTCGCGCCGAACGCGCAGCAGATGCGCTGGCACAGCCCCTGGCTGCTGCAGCTGGCCGCCGCGGAGCCGGCGCAGCGCTACCGGCGCTTCACCTGCTTCTGGGGGCACTGCGACAACATCGTCTTCCCGGCCTCCACCGCCACGCTGCCCGGCGCCGACAACCGCCACCTGCGCGGCCATGCGCATGTGCACCTGCTGCAGCACCCGCAGGTGCTGGACACCGTGTTGCAGCGCCTGGCCGAAGGCGATGCCGATCAAGCCGGCAGCGAACTCGCGCTCGCCGGGCAGCACCGTGCCGGCCTCGATCTCTGCCTCGGCGCGCACCTCGGCGTAGACCGGCGTGAAGTCGGGCGCGGTGGCGTCGAAGAGCTGGCGGAAATCGTCGATGACGAAATAGCTGGCCTGGTAGCTGTCGATGCGGTAGCGGCTGCGCATCAGCCGCTTCAGCTCGAAGGCCACGCGCCGCGGCTGCGGCGCTGCGCACGCTGTGGCGCAGCTCGCCGGCCGAGGACAGGATGCCGGCGCCATAGGCGCGCAGGCCCTGCGGCGTGTTGATCAGCCCGAACTCCACCGTGTACCAGTACAGCCGTGCCAGCAGCTCGCAGGCATCCAGCCGGCTGGCCTTGAGGCCGCCTTCGCCGTAGGCCTGCATGTAGTCGGCGAACACCGGATTGAAGAGCAGCGGCACATGGCCGTACAGGTCATGGAAGACGTCGGGCTCGACCACGTAGTCGAACTCCTCCGGCTTGCGCAGCCATTCGGTCACCGGGAACTTGCGCTTGGACAGCAGCGCGAAGAAGGCTTCCTCGGGGATCAGCCCCGGCACGGCCACGATCTGCCAGCGCGTGGCCGGATAGAGGCGTTCGTTCACATCGTCGAAGCGCGGCACCTGGTCGGCCGGGCCCAGCTGCTGCACCGCCTGGATGAACTCGTCGCAGGCCAGCCCCGGCAGCTGCGCCGTCTGGCGCTGGTGCAGCCGGGCGTACAGCGCATGCTGCTCGGGCGTGTACCGGTCCCAGCGCTGCGCGCAGGTGTAGTCGCTGGCCGCCGCTGCATAGTCGCCGCGCGGCGGCCGCTCGCCCGCGCCGTAGGTGACCGGCGCCACGCCCTGGTTCAGCGCCTTGGCGGGAGCGTTCATTTCGCGAACGCCGGATCCTGCAGCACGCCGCGTTTCACCTGGTCGAGCTCGATGCTCTCGAACAGCGCGCGGAAGTTGCCTTCGCCGAAGCCCTCGTCGCCCTTGCGCTGGATGATCTCGAAGAAGATCGGCCCGATCACGGTCTGCGTGAAGATCTGCAGCAGCAATTCGTTGGGTGCGCCCTGGTGCGTGGCCCCATCGATCAGGACGCGCAGGCGCTTCAACTCGGCCAGCTGCTCGCCGTGGCCGGGCAGCCGCTTGTCGACCAGGTCGTAGTAGGTCTCGATGGTGTCCTGGAAGGCCACGCCGCCGGCCTTCATGCCGTCCACCGTGGCGTAGATGTCGTTCGTGCCCAGGGCAATGTGCTGGATGCCCTCGCCGTGGTACAGGTCCAGGTATTCGGCGATCTGGCTCTTGTCGTCGCTGCTTTCGTTGATCGGGATGCGGATCTTGCCGCAGGGGCTGGTCATGGCCTTGCTCTTCAGCCCGGTGAGCTTGCCTTCGATGTCGAAGTAGCGCACTTCCTTGAAGTTGAACAGCCGCTCATAGAAGTCGGCCCATTCCTTCATGCGGCCGCGGTGCACGTTGTGCGTCAGGTGGTCGATGCCGGTCAGGCCGTGGCCGGCCGGTGCCGCCACCGCGCCCTCGATCGGCACGAAGTCGACGTCGTAGATGCTGATATTGCCGATCGCGCCGGGCGCGGCACCGTCCTTGCCGTGCCAGCGGTCGACGAAGTAGATCAGCGAATCGCCGATGCCCTTGATCGCCGGGATGTTCAGCTCCATCGGGCCGGTGTGGTTGTCGAAGCCCCAGGCGCCGAGTTCGAGCGCGCGCTCGTATGCGGCGCGAGCGTCCTGCACACGAAAGGCCATCGCGCACACGCTCGGGCCGTGCAGCCGTGCGAAACGCTGCGCGAAGGAGTTCGGCTCGGCATTGATGATGAAGTTGACCTCGCCCTGCCGGTACAGCGTGACCGTCTTGTGGCGGTGCCGGGCGATGGCGACGAAGCCCATCGTTTCGAACAGCCGGCCCAGCGCCTGCGGGTCGGGCGCGGCGTACTCGACGAACTCGAAACCGTCGGTGCCCATCGGGTTGTCCCAGGGGGTGAATTTCATGTTCGCTCCGGTTGCGGTGGGAGTGAGAGGGCGCCGCCCTGATCTCGGTCAATCCTTCGGCGCTGGGCGGCACTGTAGGGTGGCAAAGGCGCAGCATTCTTGCAAGATGCACCGCGCGGCGCACGCTTCGCACAGGAAAACTGCAGAATGCGAGAGATGGAAGCCGGCAACCCGCTCGACACCATAGATCGACGCATTCTTCGTGCGTTGCAGGGTGATGGCCGGATGACCTACGACGTGCTCGCCGCAGCCGTGAGCCTGTCGCCGTCGGCGGTGCTGCGGCGCGTCAAGCGGCTGGAGGAGAGTGGCGTGATCGCCGGCTACGTGGCGCTGGTGGCGCCGGAGCGTATCGGCCTGGGGCTGACGGCCTACCTGAACGTGCGCCTGGAGAAGCACTCCGAGGTGCAGAAGCGCAACCCCATGGACCTGTTCCGCGCCGCGGTGCAGACCTGGCCCGAGGTGGTGGAGTGCGCCGCACTCACTGGCGAGATGGACTACCTGCTGCGCGTGGTGGTGCAGGACATGGCGCACTACTCGCGCTTCGTCATGGACACGCTGCTCAAGCACCCGAGCGTGCAGGACTGCAAGACCAGCTTCGTGCTCGACCGGGTCAAGAACACCACCGCCGTGCCGGTGTGACGACCCACTCGGCGCGGGCGCTCCGCCGATCGGTCAGTGGGTCGTGGTTGTTTGCTCTCGGCGCCTTGCTGTCGTTTGTGGCAACGGGTCGAGCGACCGCAGACTGGGTCCAGTCACTCGACTGTTCGATCTCCCTTCTCCAGGGCAGTCGCTGAAGGTGCAGGACGGCGGTCAGGGACACGGCCGCTCGAAGACGTTCGTTCTCCGATGCGGTCGCCCACGGTCTTGCGACGCTGGTCGACACTTGGCAAGGGTCGTGGGACACCTTCCTTCGGCACGCACCACGCTGCGCCGTTCTTCCCGCTGGCTATCGCGGCGACGTTGTCCGGGGTGTTCGAGTTGCGGATGATGCGCTCGACCTCGCCGCAAGCCCTTGCCGATGCGCTGCATTGGGCCCATGCGCCGCGCGCCGTGCTTGTGCTATCCATCGCCTGCATCGCGCGCCTTTCACTTTGGCGCCGACAGGCTCTGGCTGACTCGGGTCGTTTGCAGTTTCCGGTCGCTGGGCGTGGCGCTCGACTTTGGGGGCAACACCTGTCGCAAGTGCCAAGCCAACGCGGGCTGGAGGCTCGCGCTCAGCCACCGACCGAATCAGGGCGACGAGCCGGCGCGGCGTACCACTGGTCCTTCGGCACGAGCTTGGGATGCTCCGGGTCGCCTTCGTAGGCAGGGGTCATGATGGCCACGCCGTACTCGTTGAAGACGTCCAGGATGTTGCAGTGCAGATCGCCGTAGATCGCCTGCCTGTCGCCGGGCCGGTCGCAGTAGACGTTCAGCTCGTAGGTCACCGCGAAGTCGCCCAGCGACAGCGCATGCACGAAGGGCTGCGGCTGCAGCAGCAGGCCCGGCGTTCGCCCGGCCGCCGTCAGCAGCATGGCCTCGACCTGCCGCCAGGGCGTGTCGTAGCCGATGCCCACGGTGGTATGCAGGACCAGGCCCTTCGTCGTACTCAGCGTGCTGTAGTTGACGACTTCACTGTTGAGGATCTTCGAGTTCGGCAGGACGATCTCCTCGTTCTTCCGGGACCGCAGGTGGGTCACCTGGATGCGCACCTCGGTCACCTCGCCGAAGACGTCGCCGACCTGGATCCAGTCGCCGACACGGAACGCACGCCGGTACGTCATCGTGTAGCCGGCGATCGTGTTCGCGACGATCGAGGTCGAGCCCAGCGAGAACACGAGGCCGAGGAAGATTGACACACCCTTGAATGCGTCCGAGTGCGAGCCGGGGATGTAGGGGAAGGCCACGACAACCGCGAACGCCACCACCAGCAGGCGAAGGATTCGATAGGTCGGCATCGCCCAGTCGCGATCGAAGCCCTTGAGCGTCACCGAGCCCTGCTCGACTGCACTGAAGAGCAAACGCAACGTCTGCAGAACGTAGCGCGTTACCAGCACAAGGATCAACAGGAACACCAGCCCGGGGATCGACGACACCAGGCCGCGGCCCATTTGTGCGATCGAGCCGACGACCAGATCCAGCAGGCTGACTGCAATGCCACGCGTGCCGGGAAACTGCGCCAGCGCGAAGTCCAGCGTCAGGTACACGCACGTCAGCGCAAACAGCGCGAAGGCGGCAGCGACGATGCTTCGCAGCCCGCCCCACAGATGATGCGCATGCAGCAATTTGAACCCGGCGATCTGCAGATGCTCGAAACGCGCGCGATAGCGGCGCTCCAGCATCGTGTCGACGCGACGCCGCAGGCGAAGCAGCGCGTACAGCACAAGGATCAGCAATGCCACAGCCACGCTGGCATACCCCGCGCCACGCGCCAGGGCCATGGGCTCGCGATCGCTGCGATAGCGCGAAACGGCACGCGCAATCTGCTGCAGATAGTCCTGAGCCAGCACGGCCCGCTCGATGCCCTCGACCCGGGCGTCGGCATCGAGCACTGTCATCAAGGCCTGGTTGCCCGCCATGATCCTACTGCCGAACGGCAACTCGTCGAGCTTGATCGCATCGGCGGCGATGCGATCGTCGCGGGCCATCGCGACGATCCTGTTGGCGATGTTGTCTGCGCGTGTCGCAGCCGAGCGCGTGGCGATGCCCCGCACATTGAACAGGACGACACCGTCGATGACCACAGGCGCGGTGGGAACCGTGTCGGGAACGTCGTCAACTGCGGGCTCGGCCGGCGCCGCAGGCGGTACGTCGGCGCCCGCAGCAGCACTCACGCCGGGGCACGCAAGGGCCACGACAAGCATCAACAGAAGGAGGATGTGGTTGCGTGTAGGCATCGTGCATGTCGGAATTGGGCTTCGCGAGCCTGAGCAAGTATCCCGCCGCACGGCGCTACTGGGTCAGCTCGCCAAGAATCTTCTTCTTTGCCGTTTTCGCAGTCGCTGGCGCCGATTCTTGGACGAGCCGACGCCGAGAAGGCAATCGCCACCGCGAGCAACTCGGATCTCCCCGCGAGAGGGGCGTCGGGTGTCATGCTGCTGAGGAGACAGGTCATGCGGATGGCGCTCACCATCGCGCCCACCGGGGCCTCCGTCTCGAGTTTGTGCACCTTCTGCCTCTGGCGGGCCAGGCGGTGGCCGGCTTCCACGGCGGCCAGCACCTGAGCCAGCGTGCCGAGCAATACGCCCCACAGCGGCAGATCGGCAGGCAGGCGGCCCATCGTTTGAAGACCCGCTTACCAGCGCGCCGAGCGCCTCGCGCAGCCGCGTCTTCACGTCGTCGTTCGCGAAGCTGGCGTCGATGGACGTGCGCGCCACCGACCACACATCGTCATCGGACCACTCGAAGGTGTCGCGGCACAGCGCGTATTCGCGCTCCAGGCTGGTGTCGAGCAGCGCCGGATCGTCGGTGTTGACCGACACGGCACGCCCGCCTGCCGCAGCCGCTCGATCGGGTGCTGGTCGATCGCGGGCACCACACCCAGCTTCAGGTTCGACGTCGGGCAGACACCCAGCGCAATCCGCCTGTCGACCAGCAAGTGCCACCACGCTCGGATCCTCGATCGCGCGCACACCGTGGTCGATGCGATCGGCGCCCAGCAGCTCGATGGCATCGCGCACGCCTTCGGGCCCGCTCGACTCGCCCGCGTGCACCGTGCGCTTCAGGCCCGCAGCCCCGGCACGGCGGAAGGCCTCGGCAAAACGCGGCCCGGTGCGCCCGGCGGCGGCCTCGTTGCCGTCGATCGACAAGGCCACCACGCGGGGATGACGCAAGCTGACCAGCACGTCGACCAGTTCGGCCGCGGCGTCGGCCGACTGCGTGCGCAGCAGGCTCACGCACAGGCCCACCGGCGGCAGGCCGTCCTGTTCGGCGGCGCGAAAACCAGCATCGAGCGCGTCGATCATTGCCGGCAGCCGCCCGTGCCAGGGCTTCCAGTGCGTGGGGTTGAAGATCAGGTCGGCATAGCCCGTGCCGCTGGCTGCCAGCCGCTGGCTGAACGCATAGGCCGGCTGCGGCCAGCTCCTCGCGCGTGCGCACCAGGCCGCAGGCCCAGTCGAGGAAATGCAGGAAGTCCGCCAGCCCGTCGAACGGAACAGGCGCTCGCGCGGTCGCGGCATCGGCTCGCCGAACCTCGTGCCCATTGCTCCAGCATCGCGGCCTCGAAGCAGCCTTCCAGGTGCACATGCACTTCGGCCTTGGGCAGGGCGCACAGCCGCTCGACGGCGGAATAAATGTGTGTCAAGGACGGTTCTCCATGGCCGAAGGACGGTGCCACCTGCGACTACTTCCGGAACATGAACTGCACCTGCAGGCGCAGTCTCCAGGTCGAGCCATTGTCGGGGTGCACCACGTTGTAGTAGGCGCCGAGCTGCGTGTTCACCGGCAGCCTGCGCAGATGCGGACGATCTTCGGCAGCCGATGACGCACGTTCCTGGACGGACTTCGGCGCTGCTCCGCGCCCACAGATGCTTGCAGCTGGATGACGGGTACTTCTGGATCACCTTGTCGGCCGCCATGTTCATCAGCGGGTAGTCGGTCGGCACTCGTCCGGCAAAGGCCCGTCGGCGAGTGCCGCAGCAAATTTCAGGGAGCGCGTGTTCATCGTGCGTGACGTTCCGTTGCGAGAGACAACGTCACTTCGTTTCGATGATGTCCATGACCACGCGGCGGTTCTTCGCACGGCCCTGCGCCGTGTCGTTGCTGGCCACGGCCGCGCATCACCGAAGCCACCGACGGTGATGATGGAAGCCGGCACGCCCTGGACGACCAGGAAGTCGGCCACCGACTGCGCGCGTGCCTTCGACAGCTCCACGTTGCTGGGGAAACGCTCGCGCAGTTCGGGCCCGATGGGCACGTTGTCGGTGTAGCCCGTGCAGTTCGATCGTCTGGGCGGTCAGCTGCCTCAGCATCGGCGCGAGCTTCGCTCAGCGTCGCCTTTCCGGCTGCGTTGAGCTGCCACCCGCCTTCTGCGAAGAGGATGCCATTGGACAGCGTCACGCTCACCAAGTTGTGCAACTGCGTGATCTGCGCCTGGTCGGCTATCACCTCGGTCCTGAGCTGGGCGTCGAGTTGCTTGTGGGTGCTGGCTTTCTGCACCTCCTGGTAGTAGGTGCCCTGTGAGACACAGCCGCAAAGCAGTGTGGCCAGCAGCAGTGCACAGGCGGAGTGAAGCCTGAGTGACATTTCGGTATCTCGGGTGGACCAGACTGAAATCGGCTTTGGGCTCAACCATTCGCGCGCCCGCAGCACGCTCATGGTCAGTGCCGCAGCCGCGGGCCACAGCAGCACGCCACTGGCAGCACCTGACAGGCCGAGGTGGCCGAGACAAACCATGACTGCCGTGCGGTGGCCAGCATGCCGCGGCGGGTGGCCCTGGCGAGTCTGCCGGGCTTCGGTTGCGATACCGCACGCGTGCGACGGCCGCGGCATCGTCACTGAGCGCCGCACCGAGCAGCAGTTGCCCGACCGCCGACGGCAGCAGCAGCAAAGCCCAAGCCCGTCGGCTTCGCCGGCGCCGCCACGGCAAGGACGGCTCTTCATCCGTGTTCCTCATCGCCGCTTCGAACTTCTTGATGTCGGCTGGCGACAGCTGCGGCCGGTCGAGCTTGAGCGTCAGCTTGTTCAGCTTGCGCGGTCAGCGCGAAGGGCGGCTTGTAGTCGGCGTCGTTCGACGCCGGTGCAGCGTGTCCGAGCCGATGTCGAAGCTCTCGTCCCACTGCAGGATCATCGGCAGCGTCTTCGGCATCGGCTTGGTGTCGCACCACCTTGCCGTCGACCTTGAGCGTGCCCACGCCGGGCCGGCCGACGCCGCTGAAGTCGTTGAAGGCCAGCGTGCCGGCGCCCAGGCCGTCGTACTTGAAGTCGAACTCGATGGTGTGCCGGCCCGGGCGCAGCGCCTCGGCGCCTTCCCACTTCAGCGCTCCAGGTCGACCATGTTCCACAGCCACACCGGCTTGCCCTTGAGCAGGTAGAAGCCGTAGCCGCCGAAGCGTCCGCCGGAGGTCAGGATCATGCCCTCGGCGCCGCCGGCCGGCACCTCGATGTCGGCGGTGACGGTGTAGCTGGTGTTCAGCAGCAGCGGCGAATCGCCCTGCGGCAGGCCGACCATCGGCCGCGTGTAGACGAACTCGCTGCGCCCGGCGGTGATGTTCGGCCGCGGCGCGACGATGCGCGCCGCCACCGACGCGTCCAGCGGGAAGACCTGGTGCTTCTTGGCCTCGGCGACGAACTTGGCCTTCATCTCCTTGACCTTCTGCGGGTACTTGCGCCGCCAGGTCCTGCGTCTGGCTGAAGTCCTTCTTCAGGTTGTACAGCTCGCAGCACCTGGTTGTTCAGCGGATCGGGGTTGGCCGGGCCGAAGGCGTCCCATGGCGCGCGGTTGACCTTGGTGCTGAGGAACCAGCCCTCGTCGTACAGCGCCCACTGGCCCATCATCTCGAAGTACTGGGTCTTGTGGCGCTCGGGCGCCTTGGCGTTCTTCGCGTCGAAGGTGTAGGCGAAGCTGGTGCCTTCGATGGGCTTCTGCTTGATGCCGTCGACCACCGTCGGCGCCTTCAGGCCGGCGGCCTCCAGGATGGTCGGCACCACGTCGATGACGTGCACGAACTGCTCGCGCAGCGCGCCCTTGTCCTTGATGCGCGCCGGCCACGACACCACCATGTTCTGGTTGATGCCGCCCAGCGCCGAGGCGTTCTGCTTGAACCACGAGAACGGCGTGTCGAAGGCCCAGGACCAGCCGGCCGACATGTGGTTGTAGGTGGCTTCGGTGCCCCACACGTCGTAGAACTTCATCTGCACGTCGACCGGCAGCTTGTTCAGGCCGTTGAAGAAGGCCACCTCGTTGGGCGTGCCCAGCGGGCCGCCTTCGGCGCTGGTGCCGTTGTCGCCGTTGATGTAGATGATCAGCGTGTTGTCCAGCCGGCCCAGGTCCTGGAAGTGCTGGATCACGCGGCCGATCTCGTGGTCGTTGTAGGCGGCATAGGCGGCAAAGACCTCCACCTGGCGGATGAAGAGCTTCTTCTCCTCGGCCGCTCAGCTTGTCCCAGGGCGTCAGCAGGTCTCGCCGGCCACGGCGCGAGCTGCGTGTCGGCCGGGATCACGCCCAGGCGCTTCTGGTTGGCGAAGATGCGCTTCGCGCAGCTTCTCATAGCCGTCGTCGAACAGCTTCATCGCGCGGATCTTCTCGACCCATTCCTTCGTCGGGTGGTGCGGCGCGTGCGTCGCGCCCGGCGCGTACTTGATGAACAGCGGCTTGTCCGGCTGCGTCTGGTGCATGCGCGTCATGTAGTCGATGGCGTCGTCGGCCATCGCCGTGATCAGGTTCCAGCTGCCCGGCGCCTTGCCCTCGAACGGGATAGATCTGCGTGGTGTTGCGGAACAGGTTCGGCTGCCACTGGTTGGCGTCGCCGCCGATGAAGCCGTAGAAGTATTCGAAGCCCATGCCGATGGGCCACTGGTCGAAGGGCCCGACCTGGCTGGCCGCGAAGGCCGGCACGTTGTGGTCCTTGCCGAACCAGGCGGTGGCGTAGCCGTTGTCCTTGAGCATGCGGCCGATCGTGGCCTTGTCGCGGTCGATGATGCTGTTGTAGCCGGGGAAGCCGGTGCTCTGCTCGGAGATCACGCCGAAACCGGCCGAATGGTGGTTGCGCCCGGTGATCAGCGCGGCGCGCGTGGGCGAGCACAGCGCAGTGGAGAACATGCGGTTGTAGCGCAGGCCCTCGCTGGCGATGCGGTCCATCGTCGGGGTCGGGATCACGCCGCCGAAGGTGCTGGGCACGCCGAAGCCGGCGTCGTCGGTGATGATCAGCAGCACGTTCGGCGCGCTCTTCGGCGGCACGATGCGCGGCGCCCACCAGGGCTTGGACTGCAGCGCGTCGTCCTTGATGACGCCGCCGAACGTCGGGCTCGGTGCCGGCAACTGGTTGCCGGGAATCGTGGTGGTGGCGCTGGGCGAGCCCAGCGTGCCGGTCACCTGCTGGGCCCAAGTCGGTCCGGCCAAGGTTGCCGCCGCGATGCCAGCCAGCAGCAAGCTGAAGCCCTTGAGTGCCTTCATGCTGGACTCCATTCGGTGGTGATAGAAGAGTCAATCTAGCAGGGTACAAACGGGCATCATTAGCATTTGCGGACAAGCCAGGGTCAATAGATGAGGCGTGGAGCAGGCATGTCGAACCGATCGAGCGTCGAGAGCCGGCGCCGTTCGCGCCATCAACAAGGTGCCGCGGCCGGCCATCTGGGCGACGTGCGCTTCGGGCCGCTGCGCTCGATCGGCGTGCTGCTGCGCGAGATGGGACACGATCCGGCGGCGGTCCTCGCAGAGTGCGGGCTTGAGAGGGCGGCCTTCGACGATCCCGAGCAGCGCGTGCCGTTCGGCATCGCGACTCGGCTGGTGCAGCGCGCCGCGTGGGTCACGGGCCGCCCTGATTTCGCGCTGTTTGCCGGCCGGCGCTTCGAGCTCGGCGACCTGGGACTGCTGGGCCAGTTGATGGCCCGTGCCGGGACCGTCGGCGAAGCACTCGAGGATCTACAGCGCTTCTTCCATCTGCAAGATCGCGGCAGCGTGGCCTACCTCCGCTCCACCGAACAAGGCGTCGTGGCGCTCGGCTACTCGATTCTCGATCCCGAAACGCCGGGCGCCGGCCTGACCTATGACCTGGTGATGTCGATTGCCATGTCCATCATGCGCGCGCTGGCGGGACCGCGGTTTCGCGCGAACGAGGTCTGCCTGGCCCATGTCGCGCCGCCGAACAAGGCGCCCTACTGGCGTTGCTTCCTCGCGCCGGTGAGCTTCGATGCTCCGCAGACGGAGCTGCGCTTTGCGGCTGCCTGGCTCGAAGCTCCGGTCGCTGGCGCGGACTCGACGCAGCATGCACGGGCGCAGTCGATGGCGCAGTCGGCGGAAGCCCGCGGGCCACTGGGTCTGCCGGACCGTGTGCGCACCGTGGTCCGGGTGCTGCTGTCGGCCGGCAAGCTGTCGACCCGCCACGTGGCCGAAGCACTGGACATGCACGAGCGCACCTTGCGTCGCCAGCTCGCCGCCGAAGGCGTGCACCTTCACGAGATGGTGGCGACCACACGTTTCGAAGTCGCACGGCTGCTGCTGGACGAGACCCGGCTGCCGTTGAACACGATCGCGATGGCGGTCGGCTATACCGAAACGTCCTCCTTCGTTCGGGCCTTCAGCAACTGGGCCGGATGCACGCCAGGCAACTGGCGGGCCCGCGCCGCCAGCGCTGCCGGCACGCCGCCCGCGGCGTCGTTCGTCCGCTTCGTCGCGCCCTGAAGCCGATCGCCTGAACGACGAGCGGCTCGGGCCGATCGCCTCAGCATCAACTCGGTCGCTGCGCTGCCTTGCTGCCAGCCAGGCCGTCGGGCCGAATGACACCAAAGGCGCCGTCAGCCGCCACCTCAGGTCGGCTGCAGCTGGATCAGCTTGTTGATCTGCGCCGGCGTCGGGGCTGGCCAGCCGGCTTCCTTGGCCACGCGCAGGATGGCTTCGTTGGTGTCGAAGTACACCTGCCAGTAGTGATCGGTGTGGCAGTAGGGCCGCACCGAGATCACCGTGCCAACGAGGTTGATGTCGAGCACGTTGACTTCGGTCGCGGGCTGCCGCACCACGTTGGGAATGGCTGTCACCGCCGCCTTGAGGCGCGCGATCGCGTCCAGCGCGTCGACGCCGCCGGCCAGCTGCGCGGTGCGCTCGACGCGGCGCGCCGGGTTGGCCGAGAAGTTGCTGATCACGTCGCCGAAGACCTTGGCGTTGCCGATCAGCGTGACCACGTTGTCCGGCGTGATGATGGTGGTGGCAAACAGCCCCAGCTCCTTGACCGTGCCGACCAGGCCGCCGATGCCGACGAAGTCGCCCACCTTGAAGGGCCGCAGCACCAGCATGAAGGCGCCGGCGGCAAAGTTGCCGAGCATGCCGCTCCAGGCCACGCCGATGGCCACGCCGGCGCCCGCAATCAGCGCGGCGAAGCTGGTGGTCTGGATGCCGAAGTAGCCCAGGATGCCGAGCACCAGGGCGATGTTCAGCATCACCGCGACGATCGAGCCCAGGTACTTGGTCAGCGTCGGGTCGACGTTGTTGCGGCTCATGGCGGCCTGCATCAGATCGACAACCCGGCCGATCAGCCAGCGACCGACGATCCAGAACGCAATCGCGGCCAGGATCTTGATCCCCAACTCGGTGACCGTGGTGCTGAGAAAGACTTGAATGCCCTGCATGTCCATGGAACGCTACCCCGCTGCTGCTGTTTTGATTCTTCGGCTGCCGGCAGGGCAGCGCGGGCGCATTATGGACGGTGGCGCCGCGCTCAGCCGATGTCCTGCAGCAGGCGCAGCGTCGGCGTTTCGCCCAGGTTGAGCAGCGCCGCGATGTCGCGCACGTCGTCGGCTAGCGCGGCGTTGTCCCAGCCGCGGGCAGTGTGCCGCGCCAGGCGCACGGCCAGCTGCACGCTGCGCACCTGGGCCGTCTCGGCGTGACGTTCGTCGGTGATGCGCACCAGCCGCTCGGGCAGGTGCCACTCGCGCATCAGCGCCTGCTGCAGTTCACGCAACTCGACACGCAGCAGCTCGCGCTGGATGGCGGCCGAGCGCAGCGTCGGGTCCTGCTGCTGGGCTTCGGCGATCTGCAGGGCCAGTGCCGGCGCATGCAGCCACAGCAGCATTTCGGCAAAGTCGTGCAGCAGCGCCACGGCATGGATGACCTGCGCGTCAGGGTCCAGCCGATGCACCGCGAAGGCCAGCGCGAAGGCCGCGCTGCGGCGCGCGCGCTTCAGCACTCCGCCCAGGCCCTGCAGCGCCGCGGGGTTGCCGGCCAGGGCCTCGTCCACCGTGGTCTGCGGTCCGAAAGCGCGAAAGAAGGGCGAGATACCCAGCAGCAGCAGCGCGGCGGTCACGGTCTGCGGATCGGCGGTGCTGCGCGGCGAGCGCACGCCGGCCACGTGGGCCAGCAGCTTCAGGCTCATCAGCGGGTCGGCCGAGACGGTCTCGGCCAGCAGGTGCGCATCGACCGCGTCCTCGTTGGCGCGGTAGCTTTCCAGCCGCTCGGCCGTTTCGGCCAGCACCGGTATCGGCCTGGCCAGGAAATGCCGGGTCCACGCCTGCAGCTCAGGCAGCGCGCGGGTGATCGGGGGCGGCGGGGCGCTGCACATCGGCCCTCCTGGGGACGGGATACGTCCACGGCATATCGGCCGCACCGGCACCGGCTTGAGCCGGCGCCCGCACCCTGCCGCGGGCTGCAGCGACAGCACCAGGCCGTCGCGCGCGTCCATCGTGCCGTCCAGCAGGTATGCAGCGCGGCGCGGCCTAAGATGCCGGCCATGGCCACGGATGCGTCGCCGCCGAAGATCAGCCTGCCCGACGGCAGCACGATGCCGCGTTTCGGCCTGGGCACCTGGCGCATGGGCGAGCGCCGCGCGGCGCGCAGCGCCGAGTTGGCCGCGCTGCGGCTGGCGCTGGACCTGGGCTACCGCCTCTTCGACACCGCCGAGATGTACGGCGAAGGCGGCGCCGAATCGCTGCTCGGCGAGACCTTCGCGCCGGCACTGCGCGGGCCGCTGCGGCGCGACGCGCTGTTCGTCGTCAGCAAGGTCTATCCCGCACCATGCCGGCACGCAGGACGTGGTCACCGCCTGCGAGCGCAGCCTGCGCCGGCTGCAGCTGGACCACCTGGACCTGTACCTGCTGCACTGGCGCGGCGCGGTGCCCCTGCGCGAGACGGTGCGGGGCTTCGAGCAACTGCAGACGCGCGGGCTGATCCGCCACTGGGGCGTGAGCAACTTCGACCTGGCCGACCTGCAGGAGCTGGCATCCTTGCCCGGCGGCGCAGCCTGCGCCGCCAACCAGGTGTGGTATTCGCTGGGTCGGCGCGGCGTCGAGTTCGACCTGCTGCCCTGGCAGGCGCAGCGGCAGATGCCGCTGATGGCCTATTCGCCGATCGACCAGGGTGCGCTGACCGAGCATGCCGGCGCTGGCCGCGCTGGCCGAGCGCCTGGGCCGCACGCCAGGCCAGCTGGCGCTGGCCTGGACGCTGGCGCAGCCGGGCGTGGTGTCGATCCCGAAGTCCTCCGACTCCCTGCGCCTGCGCCAGAACCTGCAGGCCGCACGATGGACGCTGTCGGCCGAGGATCTGGCCGCGCTGGACCGGCTGTTCCCGCCGCCGCGGCGCAAGCAGGCGCTGGCAGTCGGCTGAATCACTCCGAGCGCGCTGGCGCCTCGCCGGGCCGCTTCGGCGCGACGTGCAGGCTCAGCCACATCGTCAGCGCCAGCACCGACACCACCACGCCCAGCGACACCGCCACTGGCACCTTGATGACGTCGATGAGCATCATCTTCGTGCCGATGAACACCAGGATCACCGCCAGCCCGTAGCTCAGCAGGTGGAACTTGGCAGCCACCGCCGCCAGCAGGAAGTACATGGCGCGCAGACCGAGGATGGCGAACACGTTGCTGGTCAGCACGATGAAGGGGTCGGTGGTGATGGCGAAGATCGCAGGGATCGAATCGACCGCAAAGATCACATCGGTCAGTCCGACCAGCGCGATCACCAGCAGCAGCGGCGTGGCGATGCGCTTGCCGTTTTCGACGGTGAAGAACTTCTCGCCATCGTAGCGCTTGCTCACCGGCATCAGGCGACGCAGCAGCTTCAGCGCCGGATTGCCCTCGAGGTCGGGTTCCCGGCCGGCGGCCCACCACATCTTGATACCGGTGATCAGCAGGAAGGCGCCGAACAGGTACAGCACCCAGTGGAACTCGGCGATCAGCCAGCTGCCGAGCAGGATCATCACCGTGCGCAGCACGATGGCGCCGATGATGCCGATCATCAGCACGCGCTTCTGGAAGGCCGGCGGCACCGCGAAGTAGCTGAAGATCAGCAGGAAGACGAAGATGTTGTCCACCGCCAGGCTCTTCTCGATGAGGTAGCCGGTGAGGAACTCCAAGCTCTTCTCGTTGGCCACGGCGCTGCCGTGGTCCTGCGCAACCGCCCACCAGAACAGGCCGTTGAAGGCGAAGCTCAAGCCCACCCAGACGATGGACCAATTCAGCGCCTCCTTGACGCCGACCTCATGCACGCCCTGCTTCTTCAGCACGACAAAGTCGACGAACAGCGCGGCGAGCACGGCCGCGACAAAGAAGATCCAAAGCCAAATCGGCGCGATGGTGTCCATGGACACTCCCGTAAGAAGGGTTGAAGGTCGCGCCGAAAGGTCTTGCTGAGGAGGTTTGTCCTCTGCGGGCCCGGGCCGCTGGCGGGCGCCAGAAGCCGTATTGACGGGGTCCGCGGCGGCGGGGAACCGCCCGCTACTCCCCTTTCGACAGCGCGGATTCTGCCCGCGTCGGAAAGTCCCCCGATGGCGTCAGGCTTTGTGCCGGCCGGGCGTTCACCGGCGATCGATGTTGCGGTACATCCACCCTGCGGCCATCTCGCGCAGCGCCAAGTACGAGATGCGCAGCGCATCGCCGCTGGGCAGCAAGTGCGTCCATTCGAACTCGCCGCCGGCATGGCCGAAGTAGCCCGTTGGCGCGGGCACCACCTGCAACCCGGCGCGCTCGAAGGCACGCTGCGCGCGCGGCATGTGGAAGGCGCTGGTCACCAGCGCGACGCGCCCGATGCCCGCGGCCTGCAGCAGAGCCGCAGCCTCGCGCGCGTTGCCCGCGGTGTTGCGCGCGCGCTCGTCGACCCAGCGCGGCGTGACGCCGAACTCCTGGCTGAGCACGTCGCGCATCATCGCCGCCTCGCCGGGCCCGTCCTCGATCGGGCGCGGCGCCGGTGACCAGCACCGGCAGCCCGCTCTGCCGCGCGAGCCTGGCGCCGAAGCGCACGCGCTGCAGCGTGAACAGGTTGATGGTGTCCCCGCCCCAGTCGGGCGCGCCGCGTGCCACGCCACCGGCCAGGACACGATCGCGCGCGCGTCGCCCAGCGCACGCGGGTCGGACAGTGGCGGCGCTTCGAGCCGGCTCATCAGCGAGTAAGCGGTGACCGGCAGGCTGAGCAGCAGCAGTGCGGCCAGGCTGAACCCGCTCAGCGCGGCGCCGAGCGCGGGGCGGCGGCGGCCCAGCGCCCAGCCCGAGCAGCCCCAGCAGGATCAGCGAGGCCGGCGGCACGAGCACCGCGCCGACCAGGTAGGTGAGGCTCACTCCTCGTCGTGCACCTTGTGCGCTGCGACCAGCTGCTGCTGCACGGTGGGCGGCACGCGCCTCGTAGTGCGACAGCTCGATCGTGTAGCGGCCCTGGCCGCTGGTCATGGCATTGAGGCGCGACTGGTAGCCCGACAGCTCGGACATCGGCACCTGGCCGCGCACCACCATCGTCCCGGCGGCGCCGTTGTGCGTGCCGTTGACCTGGCCGCGCTTGGACGACAGGTCGCCGGTGATGTCGCCCATCGCCGTGTCGGGCGCGCTGATCTCGATGTGCACGATCGGCTCGAGCACGATCGGCCGCGCCGCGCGGATGGCCTCGACGAAGGCCTTGCGGCCGGCCGTGGCGAAGGCGATCTCCTTGCTGTCCACGCTGTGGTGCTTGCCGTCGTAGACGATGACCTTGACGTCGACCACCGGGTAGCCGGCGATCGCGCCGCTGGCCAGCACCTCGCGCACGCCCTTTTCCACCGCCGGCATGAACTGGCCGGGGATGGTGCCACCCTTGACCGCATCGACGAACTCGAAGCCGCCGCCGCGCGGCAGCGGCTCGATGCGCAGGAAGACCTCGCCGAACTGGCCGGCGCCGCCGCTCTGCTTCTTGTGGCGGTGATGGCCTTCCGCCTTGCGCGGTGACGCTCTCGCGGTAGGCGATGCGCGGCGGGCGCGTGTCGACCTCGAACTTGTAGACCTCGCGCAGCCGCTCCAGCAGCATGCGCAGGTGCAGCTCGCCCAGGCCGTAGAGCACGGTCTCGTTGGTCGTCGCCAGGTGCTCGACCTTCAGGCACGGATCCTCGGCCACCAGCTTGTTGAGGATCTCCCACATGCGCTGCTCGTCGCCGTGCCGCTTCGGGCTGATCGCCAGGCCGTGCACCGGCACCGGGAAATCCAGCGGCTTCAGGTGGATGTGCTCGTCCTCGGCGGCGTCGTGCAGCACCGCGTCGAAGTGCAACTCGTCGACCTTGGCCACCGCGCAGATGTCGCCGGGAAAGGCGCGCGGCACCTCCACATGCTCCTTGCCCTGCAGCATGAACAGCTGCCCGACCTTGAAGGGCTTGCGGCCGTGGCCGACGTAGAGCTGGCTGCCTTGCGCCACCGTGCCCTGGTGGATGCGGAAGATGCCGAGCTTGCCGACGAAGGGGTCGGCCGTGACCTTGAAGACATGCGCCAGCACGTGCTTGGCCGGGTCGGGCTCGGCGTGCATCAGCTTGGCCTCGGCGCCCTCGCCCTCGAGGAAGTCCGGCGGATTGCCTTCCGACGGGTTGGGCAGCAGCTTGACGATGACGTCCAGCAGTTCGGCCACGCCGGCGCCGCTCTTGGCCGAGACGAAACACACCGGGATCAGGTGGCCTTCGCGCAGTGCCTGCTCCAGCGGCGCGTGCAGTTCGCTCGGCGTCGATGTCGCCGTCGTTCAGGTAGCGGTCGACGAAATCGGCATCGACCTCGACCACCTGCTCGACCAGCGCGCGGTGCGCGGCATCGACGTCGCCGAAGTCGCTGCGGCCTTCGCGGTTGTAGAAGCAGTCCACCACCTTCGTGACGCCGCTGTCGGTCAGGGGCAGGTTCACCGGCAGGCACTCCTTGCCGAAGGTGGCCTGGATCTGCGCCAGCAGCCCCGCCAGGTCCACGCCGGGCGCATCGATCTTGTTGACGAGGATCACGCGATCCAGGTGGCGCTGCGCCGCGTACTCCATCATGCGCACGGCCATCGGCTCGATGCCGTTGACGGCATTGACGACGATGGCCGCGGTCTCCACCGCCTCCAGCGACGGCAGCGACTGGCCCACCAGGTCGCTGCGCGCCGGGCGTGTCGATGAAATGCACCCGCGTGCCGGCATGCTGCAGGTGCATCACGGCGGCGTTCAGCGAATGCTGCATGCGCCGCTCCAGCGGGTCGAAGTCGCTGACCGTGCTGCCGCGCTCCAGCGAGCCCGGCGCGGCGATCATGCCGGCGCGGTGCAGCAGCGCCTCGGCCAGGCTGGTCTTGCCGGCCGCGGCCGGGCCGACCAGGGCCAAGGTACGGATACCGGCGATGACATCGGCAGCAGGTCCGTTGCTGCTGCCGTTCGGGGCTGGGCTGGGCATGGGTGCGTCTCCTTCGGCGTGCGGGCGCCGGTGATTGGGGCTGCGCGCCGGGCGTGCGGACCCGCGCGGATGATGGACACCTCACTGTACTAGGAGCTTGTCGGCTGCCCAGCCAGGCGCGCTCTGCTAGTCTGACTGTCTTTGCGATGGAGCAGGCGCCATGCATGTCGACGAGCTCACCGCGCTGGATGCCAGCACGCTTCGATCTGCTGCTGCTGCCCAGCGCGCAGGCCTGGCCCTTCGCGGCGGAATGGACCTGGCCGCGCGAGGTGGCCGGCTGCCCCATGGACACCCATCACCGCTGGACGGAGGTGGTGATCTACGCCACGCTGGCCGGCCTGCCGACAATGAGCGTGCCGGTGGGCTTCAGTGACGAAGGCCTGCCGATGGGCATGCAGCTGATCGGCCCGCCGCTGGGCGACTCGGCCGTGCTGAACGCCGCCGCGGCCCACGAAACGGTCATCGGCGATTGGCTGGCGCGGCGGCCGGATATCGCTTGAGCGCAGTCGCACCGCGGCACGTGCTGCCGGTCCTGGTGCTGGCGCAACTGGCCGGCGTGTCGCCGTGGTTTGCGGTGAATGCCGTGATGCCGGCGCTGCAGCGCGACTACGGCTGGAACAGCGCCGACGTAGGCACGCTCACGTCCGCGGTGCAACTCGGCTTCATCGCCGGCACGCTGCTGTTCGCGCTGCTGGCGGTGGCCGACCGCTTCAGCCCGCGGCGCGTGTTCCTGCTGTGCTCGCTGGCCGGCGCGGCCTGCACCCTGGCCGGCGTGTGGAGCGCCGGCTCCTTCCAGCAACTGCTGCTGTGGCGCGCGGCGACCGGCTTCTTCCTGGCCGGCATCTACCCGGTGGGCATGAAGATCGCATCGTTGTGGTTCCCGCAGGGCCTGGGTGGCGCCCTGGGCTGGCTGATCGGCGCGCTGGTACTGGGCAGCGCCAGTGCCCATGCGGTGCGCGCCATCGGCGCGGCGCTGCCATGGACGATGGTCTTCTACACCGTGGCTGCTGCGGCGGCGCTGGGCGGCGTGCTGCTCTTCGCGGCGCTGCCCGAACGGCCACGGCCTGCCGGCCACGGCGCAGGGCTGCGCTGGCGCGCGCTGGGCAGCATCTGGACCGACCGCAAGGTGCGCGCCTCGGTGTTCGGCTACTTCGGCCACATGTGGGAGCTGTACACGATGTGGGTGCTGGTGCCGGCGATCCTGGCCACCCGCCTGGCCGGCGCGACGCTGTCCTGGGCCGCATTTGCGGTGCTGGGCGTGGGCGCCTTGGGTTGCATCGTCGGCGGGCGCTGGGCGCGGCGCATCGGCAGCGCCCGCGTCGCGGCCTGGCAGCTCGGCGCCAGCGGCCTGTGCTGCGTGTTCGCGCCGTGGCTGCTGCAAGCGGGTGACTTCGTCTTCGCCGCATGGCTGCTGCTGTGGGGCATCACCGTGGCCGGCGACTCACCGCAGTTCTCGGCGCTGACCGCGCAGAACGCCCCGCCGCAGGCCGTGGGCAGCGTGCTGACGCTGGTCAACAGCATCGGCTTCGGCATCTCCATCCTCAGCATCCAGCTGTTCGTGACGCTGGCCGAGCGCCGCGAGCTGGCCACGCTGCTGCCCTGGCTGGGCCTGGGGCCGCTGCTCGGGGTATGGGCGCTGCGGCCGCTCTGGCGCAGCCGCCCGGTGCCCTAGGAGCGCATCACTCCGCGAAGACCAGGCAATGCCGACCTGCCGCCTTGGCGCGGTACAGCGCCTCGTCGGCGGCGCGCACGAGCAGGTCTTGCGGGCGCACTTCGCCGGGGCCCGCCCAGGCCGCACCGATGCTGATGCTCACCTGTCCGGCCCGCGGCGCATCGCCCATCGGCAGGCAGGCGCCGTCGACGGCCGCAAGGCAGCGCCGTGCGACGGCGGCGGTTTCTTCGCGGTCCGCATGCGGCAACAGGACCGCGAACTCCTCGCCGCCATAGCGCGCGACGACATCGGTCGGGCGGCCGGCGCAGCCCGCCAGCGACTGCGCCACGCGCCGCAGGCAGGCATCGCCCTGCTGATGCCCATGGCGGTCGTTGTAGCGCTTGAAATGGTCGATATCGATCATCAGCAGGCCGAGTGATTCGCCGTAGCGCACCACGCGCGTCCATTCCTCTTCGAGCCGGGTGTCGAAGCGCCGCCGGTTGGCGATGCCGGTCAGCGCATCGGTCTGCGACAGCGCTTCCACCTGCGCGTGCGCCTCGGCCAGCCGGGCGTTGAGTTCGGTCAGCTGCTGCTCGCGCCGCACCATCTCGGTGACTTCGGTGCGCACGCCGGCGATGCCGCCATCGCGCGTCGGCCGTTCGTCGATGCGCAGCCAGCGGTTGCCCGGCAACTCCTGGATCTGCGGTCCAGTCGGCGCGCGATGGCGTTTCAGGCGTTCGGCCAGCCATTCGGCCTCGCGGCCGACGGCCTGCGGGTACTGGCCGTGCGCCAGGCCGTACTGCAGCAGGTCCTCGAAGCGGGCACCCTGCACGAGCGCCGGCGCGGTTTCCATGTAGAGCTCGCGGTAGCGGGCGTTGCAGATCGACAAGCGGTCGTCGGCGTCGAACAGCGCGAAGCCATCGGGCAAGGCTTCGATGGCATCGGCCAGCTGCTGGCGTGCGACTTCCGCCTCCTGACGGGCGCGCTCGGCCGCCGCACGCTGGTCACGCAGCTCGGTCACATCCATGCGCACGCCCACCAGCGCGCCGTGCCGTGTGGGCCGGTGGTACACGCGGTACCAGCGTCCCTCGTCGGTGGCATGGTCGGCCGGCTGTCGCGAGATGCTGCGCTCGGTGCGTCGGCGCTCGATGTACGCGTCGAGCTCTTCCTGCGGCACCGCGAGCGCGCCGGCCGCGTGGTTGGCCCGCACCAGCTGCTCGAAGCTGATGCCCGGCTTGAGCGCAGCCGCGATCTTCGGGTACATGCGCGCCAGCTCGCTGTTGGACAACACCAGCCGGTCGTCCGCATCCCACAGTTCGAAGCCCGCCGGCAGCGCCTCCAGCGCATCCTCGAGGCGCTCGCTGGCGAGCCGCGTCTGCTGCAGTGCCGACTGCAGGGCCGCCCGCTTTTCGACCAGTTCGGTGATGTCGATGCTGAAGTACAACACGGCACCATCGGACAGGCGCGTTTCACTGACGAGGCGCCAGCGGCCATCCGCCATCTGCCGCTCGATCGGCGCGCTGGCGCGGCCGAACTCGCGCAGTCGCGACTCGAGCCATGACGCTTCCTGGCCCGCGGCCTGCGGCACCAGGCCATGTGCCAGCGCCAGGCGCAAGCAGCTGCTCGAACGACGCGCCCGGGACCATCTGTTCGGCGATCGGTGCGTACTGGCGCCTGAAGTCCTCGTTGCAGGTGACCAGGCAGCCCTTCGCGTCATAGACAACGACGCCACAGCCCTGCACGTCCAGCAGCGCCTGCCAGGCCTGCGCACCGCCAAGCAGGTCCGCCGCACGCAGTGATGGCAATGCGTTGTCTGAAGGAGGAGAGCCGGCCATCGCAGGAGCGTTGCGGTCGCGCAGACCGGCGCGCAGTGTAGCGAGCCCGGCCTGCCGGTCCGCTACTGAAACGCCACCTCGGCAAAGCTGCGCAGCTTGCGGCTGTGCAGCTGGCCGGGCCGCTCCTGGCGCAGCAGTTCCACGGCGCGGATGCCGATTCGCAGGTGCTGGTCGACCCGCTCGCGGTAGAAGGTGTTGGCCATGCCCGGCAGCTTGATCTCGCCGTGCAGCGGCTTGTCGCTGACGCACAGCAAGCGTGCCGTAGGGCACGCGGAAGCGGAAGCCGTTGGCGGCGATGGTGGCGCTTTCCATGTCCAGCGCCACCGCGCGGCTCTGGCTGAAGCGGCGCTGCGGGCCGAAGTTGGGCAGCAGTTCCCAGTTGCGGTTGTCGGTGCTGGCCACGGTGCCGGTGCGCAGCACCTTCTTCAGCTCGTAGCCCTGCAGCCGCGTCACGTCGGCCACCGCCTGCTCCAGCGCCAGCTGCACCTCGGCCAGCGCCGGGATCGGCACCCACAGCGGCAGCTCCTCGTCGAGCACATGGTCCTCGCGCACATAGCCGTGCGCGAGCACGTAGTCGCCCAGTTCCTGCGTGTTGCGCAGCCCGGCGCAGTGGCCGAGCATCAGCCAGGCATGCGGGCGCAGCACGGCGATGTGGTCGGTGATGGTCTTGGCGTTGGCCGGGCCGACGCCGATGTTGACCATGGTGATGCCGCTGTGGTCGCCGCGGCGCAGATGGTAGGCCGGCATCTGCGGCAGCCGCGGCGGCGCGCTGCCGGCGTCGTCGCCCGCCTGCTCGCGGCTGCCGGCGCGGCGCGTCACCACGTCGCCGGGTTCGACGAAGCAGTCGTAGTCGGCGGCCGGGTCGGCCATCATCTGGTGGCCCGAGCTTGATGAACTCGTCGATGTAGAACTGGTAGTTGGTGAAGAGGACGAAGTTCTGGAAATGCTCGGGCGCGGTGCCGGTGTAGTGGCGCAGCCGCTGCAGCGAATAGTCCACGCGCGGCGCGGTGAACAGCGCCAGCGGCTGCGCCTCGCCGGGGCGCGGTTCGTGCGTGCCGTTGGCGATGCCGTCGTCCATCGCCGCCAGGTCGGGCAGATCGAACAGGTCACGCATCAGCAGCCGACGCTCGGCGCTCATCGTGCCTTCGACATGGTCATGCTCGGCAAACGAGAAGTGCACCGGGATCGGCTGCGAGCTGGTGCCGATCTCCAGCTCGACGCCGTGGTTGCGCAGCAGCAGGCTGAACTGCTCCAGGTAGTAGCGGCCGAACAGCTCGGGCCGGGTCAGCGTGGTCTCGTAGGTGCCGGGGCCGTGCGACGAAGCCGTAGCTCAGGCGCGAATCGGCGCGCGCCACGGTGGCCGTATGCACGCGCACGAACGGGTAGCAGGCGCGCACGCGCTGCGCCAGCGCCTCGCCGGCGACGAAGCGATGCAGCGATTCGCGCAGGTGCTCGATGCTGCTGCGGTAGATGTCCTGCACCTGCGCCAGTGCCTGCGCGGGATCGTCGAAGCGCGCCGGCGCGATGAACATGGGGCGTGAGGGCATGGCGTTTTCTTGGCTGCGGGGATGACGCATCATTGTGAGCGCTGCGCATGACAGTTCGCAGCGGGAAAGTTCATGAAGTACCTCAACGACGCCGGCGGCCGCTTCAAGCTGCCACTGAAGAGCGACACCGGCAAGACGCTGTGCACGCTGCTGTGGGGCGACCCGCTGCAGGAGATCGAGCGCGACGGCGAACGCGTCAAGGTGCGTGCGCGGCGGCGCACCGGCTGGTTGCCGGCCAGCGCGGTGGGCGAGATCGGGCTGCTGGAGATCTACGTCATCGACGTCGGCCAGGGCGACGGCGTGTTGATGCGCACGCCGCACGACGATGCCTGGCACATGATCGACGCCGGCATCCGCGCCGCCGAGCAGATGACGCGCAAGGGCGCCGCCAACTTCGTGCGCTGGAAGTTCATCGACGACCTGCAGCACGATCGCGTCGCGCTGAAGAACATGATCGTCACCCATCCGGACGCCGACCACTACGGCGGCATGGTGGACCTGCTGTCCGGTGCGCTGCCCGACGGGCGCACGTTCGGCATCGAGGTGCAGAACTTCTGGCACTGCGGCATCGGCCGCTTCAAGGACGGCGACAAGCTCGGCACGCTGCGCGAGGACACCAGCCTCACGCCGCTGCCGCAGCCCGACTCCCGGCTGAAGCCGCAGGCTCGCTTCATCGTCGAGCTGATCAGCGGCAAGACCCACTTCGGCCGGCCGAAGCGCCCTTTCGCCACCGACTTCGCGGCTGCTGGCCAGGCTGGTGGGCAAGCTGCCGAAGAAGGTGGTCAGCCTGTCGCAGGCCAACGGCTGGCTGCCGGGTTATGCGCCGGCGCCAGGCGCCGCCGCCATCCGCGTGCTCGGCCCGGTGGTGGAAAAGCTGGCCGGCGGCGGCCAGGGGCTGCGCTGGCTGGGCAGCGACAGCGTCACGCGCAACGGCCATTCGGTGGTGCTGCGGGTCGACTACGGGCAGGCGCGACTGCTGCTCACCGGCGACCTGAACACCGCCTCGCAGCGGCTGCTGCTCGGCTGCCACGCCGCCGAGGAGTTCAACGCCGACGTCGCCAAGGGCTGCCACCACGGCAGCGACGACATCGACCTGCGCTTCGTGCGCGCCATGGCGGCGCGGGCCACCGTCATCTCCTCGGGCGACAACGAGGACTATGCGCACCCGCGCCCGCGCATCCTGGGCGCCAGCGCACGCTACGGCCGCGAATCGCGCGGTGCCGACGGCGAGCTGATGCCGCCGTTGCTGTACTCCACCGAGCTGGCGCGCTCGGTCGGCCTGGACTTCGCCTCGCGCACGCGCACCGTGGCCGAGCCACGGGTGGATTACGCGCCCGAGCAGCTGGAGGCCAAGTTCGACGATTCGCCGCTGGGTTACTACCGCCGCCTGTCCTGGCTGCCGATGGCCACCGACCTGGTGTACGGCCTGGTCAACGTGCGCACGGACGGCCAGCGCATCCTGTGCGCGACGATGAAGGAAGGTTCGTCCGACTTCGACCTGCAGGTCTTCCACGCTGGCGTCGACGCCGCCTGACGTCATTGCGCAGCCTCAACCCTGGCAATGCTGCATAAGCACAAACCCGGGCGCACCGCGCCGTGCCTTGCCCGAATAATCGCCCGATGATCCCGACAACCCGCCTGCACGGCATCGACTGCGCCCATGTCCGGTGACGTGATCCTGGAGACCCGAGGGCTGGTCAAGGAGTTCAAGGGCTTCGTCGCCGTCGACGGCGTGGATCTGCGCGTCAGGCGCGGCGACATCCACGCGCTGATCGGCCCCAACGGCGCCGGCAAGACCACCTGCTTCAACCTGCTGACCAAGTTCCTGGTGCCCACGCGCGGCCAGATCCTGTTCGAGGGCCACGACATCACCAAGGAGAAGCCGGCGCAGATCGCGCGCCGCGGCGTGATCCGCTCGTTCCAGATCTCGGCCACCTTCCCGCACCTGACGGTGCTGGAGAACGTGCGCGTGGCGCTGCAGCACAAGCTGGGCGTGTCGTTCCACTTCTGGCGCTCCGAAAAGGTGCTGGACACGCTGAACGAGCGCGCGCTCGAGTTGCTCGACACGGTCGGCCTGCGCGACCTGGCCGAGGTGGTGACGGTGGAGCTGCCCTACGGCCGCAAGCGCGCGCTCGAGATCGCCACCACGCTGGCGATGGAGCCGAAGATGATGCTGCTCGACGAGCCGACCCAGGGCATGGGCCACGAGGACGTCGAACTGGTCACGCAGCTGATCAAGAAGGTCTCGGCCAACCGCACCGTGCTGATGGTCGAGCACAACATGAACGTGGTCGGCAGCATCGCCGACACCATCACCGTGCTGGCGCGCGGCAGCGGTCATCGCCGAAGGGCCCTACGACGTGGTGTCGAAGAATCCGCAGGTGCTGGAGGCCTACATGGGCAGCGAAGCCACCGAACTGCAGGGTGCCCATGGGTGAGCGGACCACCCCCTACGGCCTTCGGCCGCCCCCCTAGGGGGCACCGCTGGCGGACCGGCGGAGCCGGATCCGCGGCGGTCGCTCGATCGACGGTGCATACGCCGCGGATCGCGCTGTGAACGCTGAACGATGAGCACCGAACTCCTGCGCCTGACCGACGTGCACGCCTTCTACGGCGAGTCGCACATCCTGCACGGCATCGACCTGACGGTGAACCGCGGCGAGGTGGTCACGCTGCTGGGCCGCAACGGCGCCGGGCGCACGACCACGCTGAAGGCCATCCTGGGCCTGGTCGGCCGGCGCACCGGCTCGATCATGATCAACGGCACCGCAGGCGGTGGCGCTGTCGCCGCACCGCATCGCCCACCTCGGCATCGGCTACTGCCCCGAGGAACGCGGCATCTTCACCAGCCTGACCTGCGAGGAGAACCTGCTGCTGCCGCCGCCGGTGGCCAGCGGCGGCATGAGCGTCGACGAGATCTACGCGATGTTCCCGAACCTGAAGGAACGCCGCGCCAGCCCCGGCGGACGGCTGTCGGGCGGCGAGCAGCAGATGCTGTCGGTGGCGCGCATCCTGCGCACCGGCGCCAAGCTGCTGCTGCTGGACGAGATCTCCGAAGGCCTGGCGCCGGTGATCGTGCAGGCGCTGGGCCGCGCGATCCGCACGCTGCGCGAACGCGGCTGACGATCGTCATGGTCGAGCAGAACTTCCGCTTCGCCGCGCCGCTGGCCGACCGCTTCTACGTGATCGAGCACGGCCGGGTGATCGAGGCTTTCGCGGCGGCCGAACTGGAAGCCAAGAAGCACATGCTGCACGAGGTGCTGGGGATTTGAGTGGTACCGGCGCATGCGCCGGATGTGGGTCATCAACTGAAAGGGCTGGAAATGAAACTGAAGCGCAATCTCCTGTCGACGCTGGTCGCCGCCGCCTGCGGCCTGGGTGCCAGCCGCCGCGCAGGCGCAGATCTCCGACGGCGTCATCAAGATCGGCGTGATGAACGACATGTCCGGCCTGTATGCCGACATCGCCGGCCCCGGCTCGGTGATCGCCGGCGAAGATGGCGGTCGAGGACTTCGGCGCCGCCGCCAAGGGCATGAAGGTCGAGATCGCTCGGCGCCGACCACCAGAACAAGCCCGACGTCGGCTCGACGATCGCGCGCACCTGGTACGACGTCGACAAGGTCGACGCCATCTTCGACGTGCCGACCTCGTCGGTCGGCGCTGGCGGTCAACCAGATCACGCGCGACAAGGGCAAGGCCTTCCTCGTCTCCGGCGCGGCGACCTCCGACCTGACCGGCAAGGCCTGCAGCCCGAACACGATCCACTGGACCTACGACACCTGGATGCTGGCCAACGGCACCGGCAGCGCGATCGTCAAGACCGGCGGCGACAGCTGGTTCTTCCTGACCGCCGACTACGCCTTCGGCCATGCGCTGGAGCGCGACACCGAGGCCGCGGTCGTCAAGGCCGGCGGCAAGGTGCTGGGCAAGGTGCGCCATCCGTTCCCGGGGCAGGACTTCTCGTCCTTCCTGCTGCAGGCGCAGGCGTCGAAGGCCAAGGTCATCGGCCTGGCCAATGCCGGCGGCGACACGATCAACTCGATCAAGCAGGCGTCCGAGTTCGGCATCGTCAAGGGCGGGCAGAACCTGGCCGGCATGCTGGTGTTCATCACCGACGTGCACGGCCTGGGCCTGAACACCGCGCAGGGCCTGATCTTCACCGAGACCTTCTACTGGGACCTGAACGACCAGACGCGTGCCTGGAGCAAGCGCTTCGCGCGGCCAATGGCGGCAAGTACCCGTCGATGGTGCAGGCCGGCGTGTACTCGTCGGTGCTGCACTACCTGAAGGCGGTGGAGGCGGCCAAGACCGACGACGGCACCAAGGTCATCGCGCAGATGAAGGCCATGCCCACCGACGATCCGCTGTTCGGCAAGGGCACGATCCGCGCCGACGGCCGCAAGCTGCACCCGGCCTACCTGGTCGAGGTGAAGAAGCCGTCGGAGTCGAAGGGGCCGTACGACTACTACAAGATTCGCGCGACGATCCCGGCCGACCAGGCCTTCCGCCCGATCGACCAGGGCGACTGCCCGCTGGTCGCGAAGAAGTAGGCCTGCACGCGCAAAGGCACCGGGCGGCGGCATCGCTGCCGCCCTGGCCGCAGGCACTCACCCCCATGACGGAAATCTTCGGCATCCCCACCCAGGCCCTGTTCGGCCAGTTGCTGATCGGGCTGATCAACGGCTCGTTCTACGCGCTGCTGTCGCTCGGGCTGGCGGTGATCTTCGGCCTGCTGAACATCATCAACTTCACGCACGGCGCGCAGTACATGATGGGCGCGTTCGTCGCCTACCTGCTGCTCAACAAGCTGGGCATCGGCTACTGGTGGGCGCTGCTGGTCGCGCCGCTGGTCGTCGGCGCCACCGGCGTGGTGATCGAGCGCTTCCTGCTGTCCAAGCTGTACAAGCTGGACCACCTGTACGGCCTGCTGCTGACCTTCGGCCTGGCGCTGATCATCCAGGGGCTGTTCCGCAACGAATACGGCTCCTCGGGCCAGCCTTACGCGATCCCGCAGCAACTGGTCGGCGGCCAGAACCTGGGCTTCATGTTCCTGCCCAACTACCGCGCCTGGATCATCGTCGCGTCGGCGATCGTCTGCCTGGGCACCTGGTACGTGATCGAGCGCACCAAGCTCGGCTCCTACCTGCGCGCGGCCACCGAGAACCCGCAGCTGGTGCAGGCCTTCGGCGTCAACGTGCCGCGCATGATCACGCTGACCTACGGCTTCGGCGTGGCGCTGGCGGCGCTGGCCGGCGTGATGGCCGCGCCGGTGTACCAGGTCAGCCCGCAGATGGGTGCCGACCTGATCATCGTCGTCTTCGCCGTCGTCGTCATCGGCGGCATGGGCTCGATCCTCGGCTCGATCCTCACCGGCTTCGGCCTCGGGCTGATCGAAGGCCTGACCAAGGTCTTCTACCCCGAAGCCTCGAGCACCGTCATCTTCATCATCATGGTCATCGTGCTGCTGGTGCGGCCGGCCGGCCTGTTCGGGACGCAGAAGTGAGCGACGTTGCAGGTGGCTCCGCCGCGGCGCGCAAGCGTGCCGAAGAGCAGCGTGTGCATCGCATCGCCTTCGGGGTGATGCTGGCGATCCTGGTGCTGGCGCCGGCCGTGGTGTATCCAGTGTTCATGATGAAGGTGATGTGCTTCGCGCTCTTCGCCTGCGCCTTCAACCTGCTGATCGGCTTCGGCGGGCTGCTGTCCTTCGGCCACGCGATGTTCCTCGGCGCGGCCGGATACGCCTCGGCGCACGCCGCCAAGGTGTGGGGGCTGACGCCAGAGCTGGCGATCCTGTTCGGCACCGGCTGCGCCGCGCTGCTCAGCGTCGGCGCCGGGCTGCTGGCGATCCGCCGCCAGGGCATCTACTTCGCGATGATCACGCTGGCGCTGGCGCAGATGGTGTTCTTCTTCAGCCTGCAGGCGCAAGTTCACCGGCGGCGAGGACGGCATCCAGGGTGTGCCGCGCGGCAAGCTCTTCGGCATGGTGCCGCTGGACAACCAGCTGGTGATGTATGCCTTCGTGCTGTGCATCTTCCTGGCCGGCTTCGGGCTGATCTACCGTGCGGTGCATTCGCCCTTCGGCCAGGTGCTGAAGGCCATCCGCGAGAACGAGCAGCGGGCCATCTCGCTGGGCTACGACACCGACCGCTACAAGCTGCTGGCCTTCGTGCTGTCGGGCACGCTGGCCGGGCTGGCCGGCGCCACCAAGGCGCTGGTGTTCCAGCTGGCCTCGCTGACCGACGTGCACTGGTCGATGTCCGGCGAGGTGGTGCTGATGACGCTGCTCGGCGGCATGGGCACGGTGTTCGGCCCGGTCGTCGGCGCCGCGGTCATCATCACGATGCAGAACTACCTGGCGCAGCTCGGTGCCTGGGTGACCGTGGTGCAGGGCGTGATCTTCGTCGTCTGCGTGATGGCCTTCCGCCGCGGCATCATCGGCGAACTGGGCCACTGGCTGAAGAAACCGCTGTAGCGCCGGACACGAGGGGAGTCAGGTGAGCACGCCCTACCGCCTGACCTACGCGACGATGTTCGACCCGCCGCCGGCGCTGCACCAGCGCTTCGAGGCGGCGCTGGCCGATGTGCGGCGCATGCTTGGCGGCGACCACGCCATGCACATCGGCGGCCGGCCGCGGCAGGCGGCACGCCAGTTCGAACTGCGCTCGCCGATCGACCACGAACTGCTGCTTGGCCGCTTCCCGCTGGGCAGTGCCGCCGATGTGGACGACGCGGTGGCTGCGGCGCGCGCCGCCGCACCCGGCTGGGCCGCGACGCCCTTCCCGCAGCGCATCGAGCTGCTGAAGCGCGCCGCCGCGCTGATCGAGCAGCGGGTCTATCAACTGGCCGCCGCGCTGGCCCTGGAGGTCGGCAAGAACCGCATGGAGGCCATTGGCGAGGTGCAGGAAACGGCCGACCTGATCACCTGGTATTGCGACCAAATGGCCGAGCACACCGGCTTCGACCGAGCGCTGCCCGACGATCCGCTGAGCGGCTGGCGCAGCCACAACCGCACCGTGCTCAAGCCCTACGGCGTGTGGGCGGTGATCGCACCCTTCAACTTCCCCTTCGCGCTGGCCGGCGGGCCGATCGGCGCCGCGCTGGTGGCCGGCAACACGGTGGTCTTCAAGACCGCCAGCGACACCGCCTGGAGCGGCCGGCTGCTGATGGATGTGTTCGAGGCCGCCGGCCTGCCGCCCGGCGTGCTCAACCTGGTCAGCGGCTCTGGCGATGAAGTCGGCGCGGCGCTGATGAAACACCCCGCCGTGGCCGGCGGCACCTTCACCGGCTCGGCCGAGGTGGGCACCGAGCTGCTGCGCCACTTCGTCGCCGGGTCGCGGCCGCGGCCGCTGATCGCCGAGATGGGCGGCAAGAACGCCGCCATCGTCACCCGCCACGCCGACCTGGAGCGCGCCGCCACCGGCATCGTGCGCTCGGCCTTCGGGTTGCAGGGGCAGAAGTGCTCGGCCTGCTCGCGGATCTATGTCGAGCGGCCGGTCGCCGCGGCCTTGCACAAGTTGCTGCTGAAGCGCACGGACGCCATCGCCGTCGGCGACCCGACCCTGGCCGCGAACTGGATGGGCCCGCTGATCAGCGCCGCGGCAGTGCAGCGCTACCGCCGCGCCGTCATCGAGCTGCGCGCCGACGGCCAGGTGTTGTGCGGCGGCCGGCTGCTCGACGAAGGCGCGCTGGCGCGCGGCCATTTCGTCGCGCCGACGCTGGCCACCGCACCGTATGGACACCGCCTGTGGCGCGACGAGCTGTTCCTGCCGCTGGTGCTGGTCGGCGAAGTCGATTCGCTGGACGAGGCGATCGTGCGCGCCAACGACAGCGACTACGGCCTGACGGCCGGCTTCTACGGCGCCAGCGACGAGATCGCCACCTTCCACGCACGCATCGAGGCCGGCGTCACCTACGTCAACCGGCCGCAGGGCGCGACCACCGGCGCCTGGCCCGGCTACCAGCCCTTCGGCGGCTGGAAGGGCAGCGGCAACACCGGCAAGGCCATCGGCTCGTTCTGGTATCTGCCGCAATACCTGCGCGAGCAGTCGCAGACCGTGGTTGACTGACGCTCCTACACTGCGCGGCATGCCGATGCCCGCGACCGAACCCACCCCGCGAGCCCAGGTCAGGCACCTGCGCCAGGTGCTGCTGTGGCCGCTGCGGCTGATGCCGCTGCCTGAAGGCACGAGCGCACGGCCCTGGGATCTGCTGACGCCGAACTGGCGCGAGGAGGTGGACGAGTACACCGGCGACGCCGAGGACTTCCACGAGCGCCATTACAACGAGTTCGTCACCTTCCTGCCCTACGTGCAGCGCTTCCTGTACGGCGACGGCCGGGCGCAGCGCGATGCCGGCGCCGCCGGCTCGCCGATGCGGCTGTTCCGCCGCCGCGACGTGGCGCAGGTGCGCGTGGTCTCCAAGCCGGGCGATGCGCCGCTGCTGCTGGACATCGTGCATGTCGACCTGATCTTCTTCCTCAACATCGACCTGGTGCTGCTGAACGTGGAGCTCAGCGCCGACGAGCTGCCGCTTAACCAGGCACAGGACCTGCTGTACCGCTTCGGCCGCGCCTACCCGGCCGGCTGGGACGCGCAGCGGCCAGGCGCTGCACTGCATGGCCAGCGTGGAGTTCCTGGATGCCGCCGGCCAGGTTCTGGCAGCGTCGGACGCGCAGCACCGCGACGCCTTCCTGGCCCATGTGGCTGAGCACCGCGCGCCGCGCATCGCCGCGCACTGGGCCTTCATGATGGAACCGCTGGTCAGCGACCATTCGGGCCGCCCCGGGCCCTTGCGCTTCCGCCAGATCGAGTACCACCGCATGCCGACCATGGCCTTCCTGGCGCTGGACGACCCGCGTGCGCTGACGCGCAACGACTTCGTACGCCTGGGTCTGCTCACCGCCGCGCCGGTGGGCGACAACGACGCGCTGCTGCCCTTTGCCGAGCCGCAGCTGGCCGAGTTCGAGGCGCGCCACTGCTACGACCGCTTCTGGTCCGACGCCGGCGCCGCGCCAAACACGCGCTACCTGTGCAGCGGGCACTCGCTGGTGGTGGTGGGCGATGCGCGCGCGGCCTTCTACAACTGTGCCGAGCGTGGCGTGCTGGCGCAGTTCCGACACCAGCATTTCCTGCTCTTCCTGATCGCGCATTTCCAGAAGGCGGCGCTGCTGATGTTCAGCGACCGGCTGGCCGAGGCGCTGAAGCACCTGGACATCGCCGACCCGGACAGCATCCGCCGCTTCAAGCGCAACATCCGCGAGAGCTTCGCCGGCTTCCTGGCCTTCACCCACCGCTACTGGTTCCACGAGGTGTCGGAGCAGGCGCAGGCGCGCGCGCTGTTCCGCATGTGTACCACGCACCTGGAAATCGACGCGCTGTATGCCGAGGTCAAGGAGCGCATCGCCGACATGAGCGGCTACCTCGAAGCCGACAGCCTGCGCCGCCAGGCCAACACCGTGGTGCGGCTGACGGTGGTGACGATCTTCGGCCTGATCGGCACCGTCACCACCGGCTTCCTGGGCATGAACCTGCTGGCCGAGGCCGACGCGCCGCTGGCGCAGCGGCTGATGCTGTTCGGCGTGGTCTTCGTCGCCACCGCGGCGCTGACGGTCTACACCATGGCCAAGTCGAAGCGGCTGTCGGACTTTCTGGACGCGCTGTCGGACGAGCGCCTGGGTGCGTGGAACAAGGCCCGCGCCTTCCTGGGCGTGTGGCGTCGCGGAGCGGATGAATGACGCGTCTTCTGCACCTGGCTGCCGTGCTGGCGCTGTCCGGCTGTGTCACCACCGGCGCGCCCATCGACGTGAAGCTGATCGGCTTCAACGACTACCACGGCAACCTGCAGTCGCCCGGCAGCTTCGCGCCGAACCTGGCGCTGCCGGCGGCGCAGCGTGTGCCGGTGGGCGGCGCCGAATACATCGCCGCGCATGTCAACAAGCTGAAGGCGCTGCAACCCAACCATGCGGTCGTGGGTGCCGGCGACATGATCGGCGCCACGCCGCTGATCTCGTCGCTGTTCCACGACGAACCTTCGGTGGAGACGCTCAACCGCATCGGCCTGGAGTTCAACGCCGTCGGCAACCACGAGTTCGACAAGGGCTCGGCCACGCTGCTGCGGCTGCAGCGCGGCGGCTGCAGGATGGACGGCAACAAGGTCGACCTCAACAGCTGCCAGGGCGACAAGGTCGGCACGCCCGTGCCCTTCGAGGGCGCGAAGTTCCAGTGGCTGTCGGCCAACGTGGTGGTCAGCGCCACCGGCCAGACGCTGCTGCCGGCCTATGGCGTCAAGCGCTTCCAGGGGGTGCCGGTGGCCTTCATCGGCATGACGCTGAAGGACACGCCGGGCATCGTGATCCCGACCGGCGTGGCCGGGCTGGAGTTCCGCGACGAGGCCGCCACCGTCAACGCGCTGGTGCCAAAGCTGCGCGCCGAGGGCGTCGAGGCCATCGTCGTGCTGGTGCACGAAGGCGGCGTGCAGAGCGGAATGCAGCAGGACATCAATGCCTGCGAGGGCAACCTGGCCGGCTCGCCGATCGTGCGCATCGTCGAGCCAGCTCGACGATGCCGTGGACGTGGTGCTCAGCGGCCACACCCACGCCGCCTACAACTGCCGGCTGCCCAATGCCAGGGGCCGTGCGATTCCGGTCAGCAGCGCCAATGCCTTCGGCCGCGTGCTCAGCGACATCGACCTGCGCATCGACCCGGCCACGCGCGACGTGGTCGCAGTCCAGGTCACCAACCGGCTGGTTGGCCACGAGATCGCGCCCGATGCCGCGCTGGCCGGCATCGTCAATGGCTACGACGCGCTGGTCGCGCCGCGCGCCGCGGTGGTCATCGGCTCGATCGCCACCGAGCTGCCCAACAGCGCGCGCGACCCCGCCTGCAACATGCCGGCGGGTGAGCTCATCGCCGACGCGCAGCTGGCCGCCACGGCGGCGCCGGCCTTCGGCGCCGCCGCCATCGCCTTCATCAACCGCGGCGGCGTGCGCACGCCGGGCTTGACCTACAAGCAGCGCGGGACGGAGGGCGACGGCAACGTCACCTATGGCGAAGCCTTCACCACGCAGCCCTTTGGCAACAGCCTGGTGACGATGACGCTGACGGCGCAGGACCTCAAGGACGTGCTCGAGCAGCAATTCGCCGGCTGCCGCGGCCAACTGCCCGGCGCGACGCGCATCATGATCCCATCGGCCGGCTTCAAGTACCGCTGGGACGGCGCCAAGGCCTGCGACCGGCGCGTCCATTCAGTGACCTTGACCCGGGATGGCCGCACCGAGACGCTGGTCGACGCCAGTGGCAAGGTGCTGGACCCGGCACGCGAATACCGCGTCACAGCGAACAGCTTCATGGCCAGCGGAGGCGACGGCTTCGACACCTTTCTCAAGGGCAAGGCGCCCATGGGCGCTGCGCTGGACATCGACGCGCTGGTCGACTACATGGCGCGCTTCAAGGCGCCGAACGCGCCCTACGCGCCGGGCACCCGGCCCGAGGACGGCGGCACGCCGCGCATCCAGCGCGAAGGCGGCAGCGTCTGCCCGACCGCGTCTGAGACGAATCCTTGAGCCGCGGCGTTCATCCGGGTGGGCGGCTGCTGGCGCAAAGCTGACCTTGACGGTCCGCTATGCGCGCGTGGCATTCGTGAGGGCGAAGCCGGCGCAGGGCAGGCCGCGAAGCTTCGGTGCGGCGGTCGGCTACGCCGACTGCCCTGCGATGCTCGCAACCCTGGCCTGGCGCGTAACTCGCTACGCGCTGCGCGCTGCGCTCGGACAGACGCGCCAAGTTTGATGTGGATGCGCGCTGCGCGCGCGGCCAGGGTCACTGCGCTTCTCGGCGCCGCACAGGCGCATCGCGGCCTGCCCTGCACCGGCTTCGCGGCAACGCCCGTGGTGTTCGGACCCCAACAGCCCATGCCACGAACTCGCGGCGGGCGGTACCCGGCAGAGGCGATTTGTGCGGCGGCGAGGAGCGCAGTGCCAGGGTCGGCGCGCGTCAGCGCGCTTCGTGATCTGACTTGCCGCATCTGTCCGAGCGCAGCGCGCTGGCGCGATGCAGCGAGCCTGCGCGACACCGGACACGGAGTCCCTGCGGACTGTTCCGTGCCTGGCGAACGCCCTGGCGCCTGCAAGCGCCAGGGCCGCAGTGCAGTCGGACCGAAGGGCCGACCGCCGCAGCATGAGCCACTGGCGGGTACCGCCCGTCGCGATGCGCTGAACAGGGAATGAAAGCGGCCTCTCGCGAGCAGCCGCTGTGCGCCGCGAACCGCCGCCGGGCTCCTGTGCGATTGCTCACCGGTCGGTGTCACGCACCTGCCGGTGCGGCTGGGTCCGTCAATCTGCAAGCGACGCGCCGATTACGCGCTGCGCGCCAGCGGGCCCAGGGCCAGGCGTTCCATGGCGCCGAGTTGCTGTTCGAAGCGCATCGACTCCAGCAGCGAGCGCGGCCAGGTTCCGGCCAGCACGCCGCCAGCATGTTGCACGCGCGCCAAGTCGAAAGGCAGGCCTGCCAGATTGGCAGCGCCTTCGTGCAGCGCTTGCGCCCACGGGTCGGCCGTCTGCGCGTCGGGGCGCTGAAACAAGCGCTCGAACAGGCCGAATTGCAGCCGGGCCTGCTGCCAGGCGCGGCCCCAGGCCAGGTCGGACGGCAGGCGCGCCAGGTCGGCAAGAGGCGGCGGCCAAGCCGCCGATGGGAAGTTCCACATGGTTGACTCCCTAAGTGTTAACCCTAAGCCTAGCACGGCCTGATGCACCCCTTGTGGCGGGAGGGTTGGTGCGCACATGCCGTCTATGATCCCCCGGTCCGGGCGCCGCCTGGGCCCGCTTGCGCGAGCCGAGCCATGAGCATTCCATTCCGCGCCGACCAGGTCGGCAGCCTGCTGCGCCCCGGCGTACTGGCGGCCACCCGCGCGCGCTTCAAGCGCGGCGAGATCGATGCTGCCGCGCTGTACGCGGCCGAGGACCAGGCCATCACCGAGGCCGTGCGGCGGCAGGAAGCCATCGGGTTGCAGAGCATCACCGACGGCGAGTTCCGCCGCGACTGGTGGCACCTGGACTTCCTGGCGCAACTGGACGGCGTGACGCTGAAGGACAACCCCGGGCCGAAGTTCCATACCGGCGAGCAAGGCGGCGAGCAGCCGCCGATTGCCGCCGTCACCGGCCGCATCGGCTGCAGCCGGCCGATCATGGCCGGACACTTCGCCTATCTGAAGTCACAGACCACGCGCACGCCGAAGATGACGATCCCGTCGCCGTCGATGCTGCACCTGCGCGGCGGCCGCGCCGCCATCTCGCGCGAGACCTACCCCGACCTGGCCGCCTTCTGGGCCGACGTGGCCGCCGCCTACCGCGCGGCCATCGGCCACCTCTACGCGGCCGGCTGCCGCTACCTGCAGCTGGACGACATCAGCTTCGCCTACCTGTGCGACCCGAAGATCCAGGCCAGCTGCCGCGCCAACGGCGACGACCCCGCGGCGCTGCCGCAGACCTATGCCGACACCATCAATGCCGCGCTGGCCGGCAAGCCGGCCGACCTGCACGTGACCCTGCACACCTGCCGTGGCAACTTCAAAAGCGCCTGGGTGGCCGAAGGCGGCTACGACCCGGTCGTGCAGGCCATGTTCTCGACGAATGTGAACGGATACTTCATGGAGTTCGACAGCGTGCGCGCCGGCGGCTTCGAGCCGTTGCGCGCCCTGCGCGAATCGGGCAAGGGCAAGAAGGTCGTGCTGGGTCTGGTGACCACCAAGCTGGGCGAGCTGGAATCGAAGGACATGCTGAAGCGGCGCATCGACGAGGCATCGCAGTTCGTGCCGCTGCAGGACCTGTGCCTGTCGCCGCAATGCGGCTTTTCCAGCACGCACCACGGCAATGCACTGTCGATGGACGACCAGTGGCGCAAGCTGCAGCGTGTGGTGGAGGTGGCGGCCGAGGTCTGGGGCGACTGAACCAGGCTGGAGAGCGCTCTCCAAAGCGGGCTGTTCGGTTGTAAGCCTGGGTTCAGCCTGGAGTTTCATGCTGCATCGCAACATGAACAAGCAACTGTCAGTGGCGCAGCACCGAATTCTCGAGGACGTGCTCGGCAGCCTGCAGCACGCCCGCCGCACCGGCGATCTGGGTCGGCTGGCGTTGCTGACCTACTGGGACGTGCGCAAGTGGGCACGTTTTGCCCAGCGCGATGCGCTGGCCGCGCTGGCGGCCGAAGCCATCGCGCCGGAGCCGCACGCCAGCCGGGCGGCCTTCCTGAGTCGCGTGGACGATGTGATCGCCGAGTTGGAGAGCATCCACAGCGGGCTGCACTGAGGCCCCGCCGCGGCCCTCACTGCGCTGCCGGCAACATGCGCCGCAGCGCCTCGAAGAACAGGTCCGACTGCTCGCGCTCGCCCTGGATCTGCCGCGCCACCTGCGCCGACAACGCTTCGTCCACGCGCGCCAGCGGCCGGCCGGTGCTCATGGCCAGCACCTGGTGCATGCACACCCGCTCCAGGTAGTACAGGTCGTCGTAGGCGTGGGCGATGGTGGCGCCGGCGACGATGACGCCGTGGTTGCCGAGGAAGGCGACGTCACGCCCCTGCATGGCACGGGCGATGCGCTCACCTTCTGCCCAGTCCAGCGCCAGGCCGTTGTAGCCGGTGTCGATGCCGATGCGGCCGTGGAAGCGCATCGCACCCTGGCTGGCGCGGGTGTCCAGCGCGCGCTCGGTGGTCAGCGTCAGCGCGGTGGCATAGGGCATGTGGGTGTGCAGCACCACCGCCTGGCCGGTGATGCGGTGCGCCGCGGCATGGATGAACATGGCGGTCGGTTCGACGCGGTGGCGGCCGTGCAGCACCGCACCTTGTTCGTCGACCAGCACGATGTCCGCGGGCCCGACCTCGCTCCAGTGCAGCCCGCGCGGGTTGATCAGGAAGCGCCGGCTGTCGTCGGGCAGCGCCACGCTGAAATGGTTGCACACGCCTTCGCTCAGGCCGTGGTGGGCGGCGGCGCGCAGCGCCAGCGCCAGGTCTTCGCACAGTGGCTGCAGCATCTTCGGGTCGACGACAGCTTGGGGCATGGGGTGTCTCCTGCGGCGGGTCGGGTGTTCGGCGCGCAAGCATCGCACAGCCGCGGCGGGGCGGCTGCCTACAATCCGCGCCTGCCTTCGCCTGCCCCAGCCAATGCCCGACGTACCCCTGCCACCCACCTGCGACGTGCTCGTCATCGGCGCCGGCCCGGCCGGCAGCGCCTGCGCGCAGATGCTGGCCCGCGCCGGGCTGCACACCGTGCTGGTCGACCAGCACGACTTCCCGCGCGACAAGGTCTGCGGCGACGGCCTGATCCCCGACGCCCATGCCGCGCTGCGCCGCCTGGGTGTGCACGACGAGGTGATGGCCCAGGCGCAGCCGGCGCAGCATGTGGCGTGCATCGGGCCGCGCGGCGGCCGGGTCGACGTGCCCGGCTCGGTGGCGGTGCTGCCGCGCAAGGTGCTGGACCACATTCTGGTGCGCGCGGCGCAGCGTGCCGGCGCGGCGCTGCACACGCCGCTGCGCTTCGAGGCGCCGCTGCTCGAAGGCAGCGTCGTGGTCGGTGCGCGGCTGAAGGCCGGCGAGCAGCTGCACGAAGTGCGCACGCCCTGGGTGGTGATGGCCACCGGCGCGCCGCCGCAGGCCATGATCGCCAGCGAGCTGTGCCAGCGCCGCACGCCCACAGGCATTGCGCTGCGTGGCTACGTGAGCAACGAGGCGATGGTCGGGCGCGTGCGCGCGCTGGAGATCGTCTGGCACAAGCGCCTGAAGCAGGGCTACGGCTGGATCTTCCCCTGCCCCGGCGGCGTGTTCAACATCGGCGTCGGCCTGGGTGACTGCTTTGGCCTGGCCGGCAGCGGCCGGCTGCGCATGCAGGACGTCAACCTGCGCCAGGTGTTCGAGGCCTTCTGCGAGATCTACGCGCCGGCCCGCGAGCTGATGGCCACCGGCACGCTGCTGGGCGAGCTGAAGGGCGCGCCGCTGCGCTGCTCGCTCGACGGCGCGCTGTATTCGCGCGCCGGCATGCTGGCCACCGGCGAGGCCATCGGCAGCACCTACGATTTCAGCGGCGAAGGCATCGGCAAGGCAATGCAGACCGGCATGCTGGCGGCAGCGGCCATCGTCAAGGGCCGCGAGCAGCAGCGGGGTGAGGCCGCGGTGCGGGCCGACTACGAACAGGGGCTGCGCGCGCTGCAGCCGCGCTTCGAGCTGTACCGCAAGGCCAGCCGCGTCAACGCCCACCCTTGGCTGGCCGACCTGGTGATCTGGCGCGCGCGCAACAGCCCGCGCATCCTGCGTCGCATGAGCGGCGTGCTCGAAGAGACGGCCAACCCGGGCAACCTGGTCAGCGCCCGCGGCTTCGCCAAGCTCTTCCTGCCGATCCGCTGAAGCTATGGCCGGCGCACTGCGTCTTCGCCAAGCGGCCACCGCGGAACCGGCTTTGCCGGGGCGCGGGTGGCGCCAACAGCGGGGGCGCTGCTGGCGCTCGCAGGCGAGGGACAGTCCGCTTCGGACTTTCCTCGCCCGACTCGCCCCCCTCGAGGGGGAGCGCCGCAGGCGCTTCGGGGGTGGGCTGAGGATGTGCCAGTTGCTCGGCATGAACGCCAACACGCCGACCGACGTGATGTTCTCGTTCACCGGCCTGGCCACGCGCGCCGACGAGCACAAGGACGGCTTCGGCATCGCCTTCTTCGAGGACAAGGGCCTGCGCCTGTTCGTCGACCCAGCCAGTGCCGTCGATTCGCCTGTGGCCGAGATGGTGCGCCGCTACCCGATCCGCAGCGGCAACGTCATCGCCCACATCCGCAAGGCCACGCAGGGCCCGGTGGCGCTGGAGAACTGCCACCCCTTCGTGCGCGAGCTGTGGGGCCGCTACTGGGTGTTCGCGCACAACGGCGACCTGAAGGACTTCTCTCCAAGGCTGCACGGCGCCTTCCGCCCGGTGGGCTCGACCGACAGCGAGCGGGCCTTCTGCTGGCTGATGCAGGAGCTGGCCAAGGCGCATGCCGGCGTGCCCAACGTCGGCGAGCTGAGCACCACGCTGCGCGAACTGCTGCCGGTGCTGCGCGCGCACGGCAGCTTCAACATGCTGCTGAGCAATGGCCAGGCGCTGTGGGCGCATGGCGCGACGCAGCTGCACTGGCTGCAGCGGCAACATCCGTTCCGCCCGGCGACGCTGGCCGACGAAGACCTGAGCGTGGACTTCGCCGCGCTGACCTCGACCTCCGATCGGGTGGCCGTGGTCGCCACGCAGCCGCTGACCACTGGCGAAGCCTGGATGCCCATCGCGCCGGGCGAGCTGAAGGTGTTCGTCGACGGCGCCGCACTGCCGGACGCCCGCGCCTGAGGGGGTGCCGGCAGCGGCCGGCCGGGCACAATCGGTCGCACTGTGCACCGAACGAGATCATGCCCGACGTCCCGGTACCGCGTTTCGACCAGTTCTACCGTCACCCCGAGCTGACGCGCCTGCTGGCCGACTTTGCCCAGGCGCGGCCCGACCTGGTGGGCTTGAGCTCCATCGGCAAGAGCTTCGAGGGCCGCGACATCTGGCTGGTGACGCTGACGCAGGCCAACACCGGCGTAGACACCGACAAGCCGGCCTTCTGGGTCGACGGCAACATCCACGCCGCCGAGCTGACCGCCAGCACGGCCTGCCTGTACTGGCTGCACCACCTGGTCAGCCACTACGGCGGCAGCGACGAGGTTGGCCGCCAGGTGACGCAGCTGCTCGAGACGCGCGCCGTCTACATCGTGCCGCGCCTCAACCCCGACGGCGCCGAGCTGGCACTGGCCGACCGGCCGCGGCACATCCGCAGCGGCACCCGGCCCTACCCCTTCGACGAGCCGCAGGTCGACGGCCTGACGGTGGAAGACGTGGACGGCGACGGCCGCGTGCTCAGCATGCGCATCGCCGACCCGCACGGCGGCTGGAAGAAGCACCCGCAGCAACCGCGCCTGCTGGTGCCGCGCGAGCCCGGCGACTTCGGCGGCGAATACTTCCGCGTGATGCCTGAGGGGCTGCTGAAGAACTACGACGGGCTGACGATCAAGACCAACCCCAACATCGAGGGGCTGGACCTGAACCGCAACTTCCCGGCTTACTGGCGGCAGGAATTCGAGCAGCCCGGCGCCGGCCCCTACCCGACCAGCGAGCCCGAAGTGCGGGCGATGGTCGACTTCATCGTCAAGCACCCAAACATCGGCGCGGCCATCAGCTTCCACACGCACAGCGGCGTGATCCTGCGGCCGATGGGCACGCAAAGCGACGACGACATGACGCCCGAGGACCTGTGGATCTACAAGCGCCTCAGTGCGCTGGGCACCCAGCTCACCGGCTACCCGGCGATCAGCATCCACCACGACTTCAAGTACCACCCGAAGGAAATCGTCACCGGCACGCAAGACTGGATCTACGAGCACCTGGGCGCGCTGTTCTGGACGGTCGAGCTGTGGGCGCCCAACCGCGAGGCCGGCATCACCGACTACGACTGGATCCACTGGTACCGCGAGCACGGCCCCGAGGACGACCTGAGGCTGCTGAAGTGGAGCGACGAGCAGTGCGGCGGCCTGGCGCACGTCGACTGGTACGCGTTCCAGCACCCGCAGCTGGGCGCGGTGGAGCTGGGCGGCTGGGACAAGATGAACTACTGGCGCAACCCGCCGCCAAGCCTGCGCGAGCGCGAGGCCGCGCGCTTCCCGGGCTGGATGACGCAGATTGCGCTGTCGCTGCCCAAGCTGGAGCTGCTGCGCACCGAAGTGCGCGCACTCGGCGAGGACACCTGGGGCGTTCGCTTCGCCGTGGCCAACGCCGGCTACCTGCCGGCCTACATCAGCAAGCGTGCACTGGAGCGCAAGGTGGCGCGCGGCGTGGTCTTCAACATCCACCTGCCGCCGGGCCTGAGCTTGGTCAGCGGCGTCGAGCGCATCGTCGGCCCGCAGCTCGAAGGCCATGCGCCCAAGACCTCGATGCAGGCCTTCCTGCCCAACCCGGCGATCACCGCCGACCGCGCGGTAGCCGAATGGTTCGTGCGCGGCCCACGCGGCGCGCGGCTCGGGCTCAGCGCGGTGGCCGACCGCGCGGGTGCGGTGCGCACCGAGGTGTCGCTGGACTGAAGAGCCTGTGATATGAAGCATTCCGCCACGCCCGCTCGTGCGCCCCAGACGGCGCCGCTCTTCGTTGCCAATGCTCGCCCTAGCTCGGGCTACGGCTGTGCTTTGCGCCTCGATCGACACCACCTGGAGCGCCCGCTCGGACGCGCCGGAATACTTCACAGGCTCTGAGCCGCCGCCGCTGCGTTCGCCAGTCGGCAGCTCGCGCGACTGCCCGGCGCTGACGAAGATCGGACTGGCGGCTACAGCTGGCGCAGCTCGACGCGGGTACCGAACAGCGTCACCGCTTGGCAGGCCACGGCCAGGCCCATGTCGCGGGCGCGCCCCAGCACCGCGTCGCGGTCGGCCACCGCCAGTGTGTAGCCGCTGATGCCTTCGCCGCGCGCGTCGGCAGTCTCGAAGTCGATCCAGGCTCCGTCCAGCACCAGCCGCTGCGTCGCACCCTGCACCGTGGGTGCACCCAGGCCGAGAACGCCGGCCCAGCGCCGCGCCATCGCCGCCGGGTCGTCGGCTCCTATCGTGACGCCGACCACACGTTGCTGGCCGGCGCGGCCGTCCTGCACGCCCCAATCGGGCCCGCCCCAGCGCCACGACGCGGCCGGCGTGGGCTGGTCGATGGAAACGATGGCGCCGCCGATGTCCTTGGGGTGCAGGTGAGTGGCACGGATGTCCGGCAGGTCCTTGGCCCAGACGCGGCGCACGCCCAGGCGTTCGAAGCGCGCCAGCTCGCGCTCGAAGTCGTCGGTCTGCAGGATCAGCATGTAGCCGCTGTCGCCGCGCCGCTCCATCAGCCGGCCGGCCGCGGTGCCGGCGCGCGTGGGCGAGACGATTTCGACGAACTGGTCGCCGTACACGAACACGGCGTTGTCCAGGCCGAACTCGGCCACGCCGGGATCGCGGTAGGGCGCGGCCAGGCCGAGCAGCGTGCCCAGCCGGGCGGCACCGGCCGACAACTCGGCCGCGGCAAAGACGATCTGGCGGATGCGCATGCGCTGTGCTCCTCTTGCTCAACGGCCGGTGAATTTCGGTGCGCGCTTTTCGACGAAGGCGGCCACGCCTGCGCGGTGGTCGACCGCGCCGCCGGTGCGCCGCTGCGTGAAGCCTTCGCGGTCGAGCACTTGCAGGTAGCTCTCGGTGGCGGCGGCGTGCACGTTCTCCGTCCGCAAGGCGACACCGTCGCGGATGTCGGCCCGCAGGTGGGTGTCGGTGCTCAGGGTGCGTACCTCCTCGGTCATGGCAAGGATCAGCCGCCCGACAGGGATCGCGTGTCGTCGCGCTCGGCCTCGTCGAGGTGGCGGGTGCAGTTGAGCAGCTGCAGCGCATGCGGCGGCGCGGCGTCGAAGATGCTCAGCGAGGTGTTGCCCAGGTGCAGCGAACCCGGGGCGTCGCCGCGCGGCAGCAACGGCCCGGCCAGCAGCGTGCGGATCAGCAGCCCGTGCGTCACCACCAGCAGGTCGCCGTCCAGTCCCTTGTGCTGCCGCAGCATGTCGCCGAAGGCCTGCTGCACGCGCTGCACGAAGGCCGTCGCCGACTCACCCCCTGGTGGCGCTTCGCTCATGACCAGCGGGTCGAAACCCAGGCTGTCGTAGGGCCGGCCCCGCAGCTCGCCGAAGTTGCGCTCCTGCAGCAGCGCGCTGGGCCGGATGGGCAGGGCCAGCGCCTCGGCCACGGCCTGGGCCGTGAGCCAGGCGCGCGGCAGGTCGCTGCTGACGATGGCGGCGATGCCGCCGCGCCGCGCCAGGCGCTGTGCCACCGCGCGGGCCTGGGCCTGGCCGCGCGCGCTCAGGGGCGTGGCGGCCGGCTGCATGACGCGCGCCGCGTTCAACGCGGTCTCGCCATGGCGCAGCAGGATGACGGCCATCTCTCAATCCGCGACGCGGCTGACCAGCACGCTGGCGCTCAGCCCCAGGTAGGCGTCGGCCGGGCCGAACCAGCTGCCGCTGATCGGTGCGGCCTGATGCGGGTCGCGGGCCACGCCCACGCGGATCAGCTGCGCGGTGCCGGCACGCAGGTTGTTGGTGGGGTCGAAGGGCACCCAGCCGGCGCCAGGCAGGTACACCTGCAGCCAGGCATGGGTGCTGCCCGCGCCCAGCGTGTCCGGCTTGCCGCTGGACTGCGCGGCCGGGTCGAGCGCGGGGTCGTACAGGTAGCCGGAGACGAAGCGCGCGGCCATGCCCAGCTGGCGCACGGCCTCCATCATCAGCAGCGCGAAGTCGCGGCAGCTGCCGGTGCCCAGCTTGATCGTCTGCAGCGGCGTCTGCGTGCCTTCCTCGTCGCGTGCCGCGTAGCCGAAGTGTTCGCGGATGAAGCCGTTCATCTGCAGCAGCAGGTCGCGCGTGCCGGTGGGGCCATCGGTGCGCATGAACTGCCGCGCCCAGTGGGTGAGCACGCCGTCCGGGTCGTCGTGCAGCGGGCGCATGTAGTGCTCGAGGTCGAAGCGCTCCTGCACCGAATAGGCAAAGGGGAAGATCAGCGCGCTCGGCGACACCGCCAGCTCGGTGCCATCGCCGGGCGCATGTTCGATGCGGAAGGTGCAGACGATCTTCAGTTCGGTGGCGGCACGCAACGGCGTGACCAGCGCCACCGAGTTGGAATGCGGGTCCTGGATCATGCGCACCTGGGCCTCGGGGCTGCACACCAGGTCGGTGGCCAGCACGCGCAGGTCGTGGCTGTCGCGCGGACGGAACATCACCCGGTGCTCGCCGAAGGTCACTGGTTTGCTGTAGCGGTACAGCGTGGTGTGGGTAATGTCGTAGCGGATGGTCATGGGCAGGCGCACGGTGCGGCGCCCCATTGTCCGTTACAAGCGCCGGCTGCGTCAGGCGGCGATGCGGCTGCCGACGTCGTGCACCAGCACGCGGTTGCGGCCCAGGCGCTTGGCCTGCAGCAGCATGTCGTCGGCGGCCTTCAGCAGCGCGTGCAGCGGGCCGGGCACCAGCGACGAATCGGCCACACCGGCCGAGAAGCTGCGTGCGCCAGGCAGCTTCTGGACATCGCCCTCGCACCGTGCCGACCACTGCTTCAGCAGCGACAGCGTCTTGCGCCGTGCCGCCGCTGCCGCGGTGCGTGGCATCAGCAGGCAGAACTCCTCGCCACCGTAGCGGCAGGCCACGTCGCTCTTGCGGTTGTGCGTGCCCAGCAGTTCGCCGAAGGCGGCGAGCAAGCGGTCGCCCGCGGCGTGGCCGAGCTGGTCGTTGACGGTCTTGAAGTGGTCCAAGTCGATGATCACCACCGACAGCGGCTGCCGGTCGCGCTGCGCCATGGCCAGCATGGCCGGCAGCACGTCGTCGAGGTGGCGGCGGTTGAACAGACCGGTGAGGAAGTCGCGCGTGGCCTGCTGCTCGAGTGCCTGCTGCAGCGCCTCGACCTCGGCGATCTTGCTCTTCAGCTGCAGGTTGGCCGCTTCCAGCTCGGCACGGGCACGCTCGGTGCTGCGCCGCCGCGCGTCGATGCTCTGCAGCTCCTGCTTCATGCGCAGCAGCTCGGTCTGCAGCGCCGCGGCCTGGTAGCGAGCGCCCGAGGCCTGCAGCGCGCGCTCGGTGTGCAGTTTCTGCCAGATGCGCAGCGCCTGCAGCGCCGCCGCCGGTTCGCCCAGGTGCTCGTGCGCTGCGGCCAGCGCCTGGAAATGCATGCAGCGCACGCGCAGGCTTTCGCCGGGCTGTGGCGATCGCCGCAGCAGTGCCGCGGCTTCGGCCCAGCCGCCACGTGCCATCAGCAGCTCGGCCTGGGCCACGCGCAGCGTGGCGCGCTCGTCGGGTACCGTGGTGCCGGCGAGCATGCGGCAGGCACGGTCGACCATGTCGGCACCCAGCGTCGAGTCGCCGGCATGCAGCGCGGCGAGTGCCAGCGTCTCGAAATGCGCGTTCATCGGGCCGCGCCCGTCCCGATCGGCGGGCAGCGCGAGCAGCCGACGCACGTCGGGCAGGGCCTCGGCCGGGCGGTCCAGGTTGGTCAGGCAGATGACGCGGTTGATGGTCAGCACGCTGAACAGCCGCGCGTTGTTCAGCTGCGTGCAGCGCGCCAGACCTTCCTCGAGGTAGCTCAGCGCCTGGTGGTAGTCGCCCAGCTGGATCAACTCGTGCGCCAGGTTGCAGTACAGCACCACGTCGAAACCCTGGCTCTTGCCGGCGGTGGACTCACGCAGCGCCTGATACATGTAGGCAAAGGCCTGCTTCGATTCGCCCAGCTCCGAGTAGCAGCCGGCGATGGTGGCCAGCAGCATGCCCAGGCCGTCGTGCTGCAGGATGCTCAGCCCTTCGTCGCGCAGCGGCAGCACACGCTCGAGCGCGGCGCGGAACTCGCCGTCGCGCCAGCCGCAGCGCGCCAGACCGACTTCGGCCAGCAGCTGGCCGGCACGGTCGCCGACGGCAGCGAAGCAGCGCTTCGCCTCGACCAGTTCGTCCACCGCCTCGCGCGGCGTCGCATACCAGATGAAGTGGAAGCCGCGGGTCAGCCGGGCCCAGCCCATCGCGGCCAGGTCGCCGCGCCGGCCGGCACGCTCGAAGGCCTGGCCGGCGGCGGCGATGCAGGCCTGGGAATCGCTGTACAGAAGGCGCCACGAGCGGCGCGCCAGCCGCAGGGCCGCGGACGATGCGACATGGGTCTTGACCGGACTCATGCTCGGCATTGTCGGTCAGCCCGCCGAGGCCCGACATCACACCTTCGGGGGACGGGCCACGTCGCTAAGATGCCTGACCGACCACCCCCCGGAGTTGATGCCATGACGCTGACGATGCAGGAAAATCCGCGCCTGGAAGCCCCCATAGCGATGACCGACGTCGAATGGCAAGCCCGTGTGCAGCTGGCAGCCTGCTACCGGGTGTTCGACCTGCTGGGCTGGACTGAAATGATCTTCAACCACATCACGCTGCGCGTGCCCGGGCCGCAGCGGGTGTTCCTGATCAACCCCTTCGGCCTGATGTATCACGAGGTCACGGCCTCGAACCTGGTGGCGGTGGACATCGAGGGCCGGCCGGTGCGGCCGACCGAGCATGCGGTCAACCGCGCCGGCTTCGTCACCCACAGTGCCATCCATGGCCATGTCGAGCAGGCGCATTGCGTGATGCACACCCACACCACCACCGGCATGGCGGTGGCCTGCTCGGAAGAGGGGCTGTCGCACGACTCGTTCTATGGTGCGCAGCTGCATGGCCGCGTGGCCTGCCATGAGTTCGAGGGCATCACGGTCAACCCCGACGAGCGCAGCCGCATGCTCGAAAGCATCGGCGACAAACAATGCGTGATCCTGCGCAACCACGGCCTGCTGAGCTGGGGCCACGGCATCGCCGAGGCCTTCATGTGGCTGTGGACACTGCAGCGCGCCTGCGACGTGCAGGTGGCCTCACGCAGCCTCGGCGCGATGCATGCCATCACGAACGAGGCCCGCGCGCAATGCGTGCGCGAGGCCGGCCCGCTGGAGCCGGCCGTGTGCGCGGCGGTGTACGCCGCGCTGCTGCGCAAGCTGGACCAGGCCGGCACGCGCTACGCCGCCTGAGGACCCGGCAAGCCTGCGCGCGGCCGCTTGCTGGCCTGGTCGGCGGTTTCGGTCTGGCAGTCCCGCTGGTGGCGCAGGGCAGGGGTCAATCGCCGCCGAGACCGGCCACGCGGCGGCGATCCTGCACCGCCAGCGCAGCCACGAACTCGCGGATGAACTGCTCCTGACGCGCAAACGCACGGTCGGGGTTTGGATCGATGGACGACACGCGGAAGAGCAGGCCATCGGGGATCAGGCCGCGCGAGGTGTAGCGCAGGCTGGCCAGCTTGCGGTCCATGCCGGTGACGACGGCATGCTCGCCGATCGTGACCCAGTAGGTCACGGGCTCGGGCCGTGCCGCGCTCAGCCGCGTGACCAGCCGGCGCGCCGACACGTCGCCGTAGGCGGTGGCGACCTGTGCGTCCGCCTGGCTCAGGATGTTGAAGCCCGAGGCTGGATAGCAGATTTCCGGTCGATGGAACGAGTCGCGGTTGTCGCTGTGGTCACGGCTGTAGGCGATCGACAGCATGACGCGGTAGCCGTCGTCGGCCACGTAGACGCGGGCCAGCGTGCGTGTGTAGATGCTGTCGATGAAGGCCTTGGTCTGGGGGTCGACCACGCCGGTGGCGCTCGACGCGTCGTGACGCCACGCGCCGAACTTTTCGGGCACGACGGCTTCGAGGTCGATTTCGCCCAGCCGCTGCGCCAGCAGCTCCGTGGGCTGGAAGGCGTGGCTGGCCAAGGCCACGACCACGGCCGCGACGCAGATGACCCAGGCATGCAAGCGCTTCATCGGTCGGCGTGCCCGTCGGCTAGCGGCGCATGCCGCGCAGGCACAGCCCAAGCAGGCTGTCGATGGCGATCATCAACACCGTGGCCACGCCGATCAGCACCAGCCCGGCCAGGCTGTGCACGAAACCCTGGCCGGCGGCATCGCCGAGGTAGTAGGTCACGAGCACGAGGATGATGACGCGCACCACGTTGGCCACGAAGGCCACCGGCACGAGCAGCAGCGCGAGGATCGTGTTGCGCAGCGCCGAGACATGGCCGACCAGCTTCATGTAGACGATGCCCACGGCCTCGAGCGTGAGGATGGACGACAGGCCGGCACAGGCATCGGCCACGAGCAGCTGGTACTGGCCCACGGTCATCACCACGCCGGAACGCGCCACCGGGTAGCCGGCGGCGTGCAGCAGGTGCGTCGCGACGGCCGACACGCCGATCTTCAACGGCCCGGTGACCAGCGCAACGACCAGGTCGGGCAACGGCACCAGGAAGACCATCAGCAGCAACGGCACCCACAGCAGCCGAATCGCAGGCCAGCCCCTGAAGATCAGAAGGACCGCGGCAATCACCGCGATCTGCGACCCCACCTCGAACATCATGATGCTCTGCGACACGCCCACGGCGTAAAGCAGCAGCCCGAAGGCGAGCAGCGCGTAGCCGGTACGCAGCGCCGGACGCGGCACCAGCCGGGACAGCGCCTCGCGCTCGCGATAGAAGAGCCACAGGCTGACGGCCAGGATCAGCGGGCCGTAGTTGAGCTCTTCGAAAGTCCAGTTCGTTCGCGCCAGTTCGGCGTAGGTGCCCGCGTACAGGGCCAGGAAGCCCAGTGCCAGCAGCAGCAGCGCGCCGACGTCGGCGCCCGGCGCGATCCAGCGCGCCACGAACGCCGATCGACGCTCGGACCAGACAGAGTTCGAGCCTTCTCGAACGGCGCTCACTTCGTGTCGGGCGCCTTGCGCGATTCGTCGGCGGGCGCAACGGCGCTTGCCGCCAGCGACGCCGCGTCGGCGCCCGATGCGGCGGCCGACGCCGCCATGATCGGAACGAAGCGTCCGAAGTACTCCAGCTTCGCCGCGCTTCGCATCGTCTCCAGGTCGGCTTCGACGGCCTTGCGGCTCTTGTCGTTGAGCAGATATCGCTTGATCGCAGGCGTCGCCTCGCTCAGGGTGACTGGCGCGGGCTGCGCCGACACCAGCAGCAGCACCCTCAAGCCGTCCGGGCGGGTGACGTAGATGCTCTGCCCTTCCTTGACCGGGGCCAGGCGGCCGAGGAGATCCATCGACAGGTTCTCGGACGGCTCGTTCAGCAGCCGCGACCTGTAGCGCAAGCCGCTGCCGCGCAGGTATTCGGCGAAGGCCGGCATCGGCGACTCGGCGAGCTTCTTCTTCAGCGCCTCGAGCTGCGCGCCCGAGGCCTCGATGTCGATCTCCTGGATCGTGAAGTTGCGCCGCTGCGCAAACAGCTCGGGCCGCTTGTCGTAGAAGGCGGACACCTCGGCGGGATCGGGCTGGGTCAGGCCGGCCGCGAGCCGGTCGAAGTAGGCGCGTGTCAATACATTGCGCCGCGCGTCCTGCAGGGCCTGTTGCACCTCAGGCACGAGGTCCAGCTTCAGCTCCACCGCGCGATCGAGGGCCAGCTGCTGCGCGACGAGCCGGTCCACGACCTGCCGGGTCGCGGCGTCGTTGGCGTTGGCTGCGCCGCCAGGAACGCCTTGCAGCGCGTAATTGACCTGGTGGATCGAGATCTCGGACTTGTTGACCCTGGCGGCGATCTGCGTGGCCGCGGCGCCTTGGAGTCGCCGCAGGCCGCCAAGCCGACGGCAGCGACCAGGATGGCGACCATGCCCGGGGCTGGCCGGCGGCTGCGTGCGACTTGATTGGTCATGGTCATGCGCTCGAGGTCTGCAACCGTCCATCGCGGCACGATCGGGCAACCCGTGTCCCCCAAAAAACGCGATGGTACGACGCGGATCCGCCCAGGGCAGTGAACCCGGTCACGACACGCGCGAGCGTGAGCGTCGTTACGCGCCTGGCCACGCACACCCCCGTGGACAGGGGGATAGCGCCCCGCGGCTGCGGGGTGCAAGTCGATGGCGCTTCCACGCATCATTCAGCCATCGGTCCCCAAAGAGAGGTTCTCAATGAAGTTGCGCAGCGTGATGACGGTTCTGGCCTTGGCGCGCGTGCGCACCATCGTTCGCGGCCGACCCGGTGACGGTGATCCTTGAAAAGTTCAAGTACGGTGGAAACGAGCAGGCCAGGATCACGAACGACGGATTTGCAATCGGCAACGGCGCTTCCTATCGCGCAGGCGAATACCTGGGCTCCATCGATGGGCAGTCGTTCTCGACGTTTTGTACTGATGTGTATCAGTCATTGAGCTTCGGTCCGACCTACCAGTACGACCGCAAGACGGTGGACCAGACGAAGCAGCTCTGGGGAGGCGACCTCTACAACCCCAACAGCTACAGCCTTGTCAGCAAGCTGTTCACCACGGCTTACAGCAGCGTTAAAGACAGCACGACTTCGGCCGCGTTTCAGTATGCGCTGTGGGAGTTGCTGTATGAGAAGACCAGCAGCACCTACCAAATTGGAGCCTACGGGAATTTCTGGCTGACCGACACGAACGCTGCCGCGGCGGCCCAAGCCGACACTTGGTTGTCGTCGCTCGCCAATGCGGCCGAGGGGTATTCCGTGCAGTCCCTCTACAGCGGCGCGAATCAGAATCCGGCGAATAAGCAGGATCTTGTCATCGCCACGCCCGTCCCCGAGCCCCAAACCTACGCGCTCGCGCTGGTCAGCCTGAGCATCGTCGCGGGCTATGCCCGACGCAAGCGCGACAAGGCCTGACGACTTCGCTGCCCGGACGTTGTAGACGCGCTGGGCAGCGAATGACCCGTCCGCCGACGCTGCCCTTGGGGAAACGGAACCCGCCGGCGGCGCACGGCAACCTGTCTGGCGACCCGCAACCCTTGCTCTGCCTGGCGCCAACGCCTGGGCACGCCGCGCCGGCGCACGGGGATGCACTGTCGTCCAGGAGCGCCGTTGACCACCTTGCCGGCAACGCCCATGCCGTTTCGCCCCGCGGGCACGCGTGTCGATCGACTTGCCCGACGGCAGCCGGATGCCATCGCCCTTGCCACCGAGTTGCTGCGACGCCTTGCAGCCACTCGGCCCAATGCGCTGCGCGTACGCAAAGCGTGGCACCCGTCCGCATTCGGTCAGTACCGCAGTCGGATCTTTGGCGCACCTGGAGACCTTGACAGGGCACAGCGACGCATCGCGCTGGTTACAGTTGCTCACGAATGCCAAAACGAGGCCCCGAACTAATGGCACTTTCTTTGGGAACCGCGCTGACCGAGGCCGCCCGGGCACTGCTGGTGGCGTTGGCCTTGACGAGCGCAGCAGGCGCGCAGGCGGCCTGGACCTACACGGTCGATGTCCTGGGCGGGTCGCCCACGGCACGCAGCTTGGAGCGTGCGATCGCGTCGAACGTGGCCGCGGCGCTCGACCTTTGGACGCGGCACCTGGCAGGCGGTGCATCCATCGAGGTCGAGATCGAGCTGACCGACCACGTCGTGCGTGCCGGGGGCCATTCGCGGACCTCGGGCTTCGTGCGCTACGACGGCGGCCGCGAAGTCTATGAACAAGGCGTCGCGCACGAGATCCGCACTGGCTTGGATCCGAACGGCGCCGCGGCGGACCTGCGCATCCAGCTCAACAACGACTACGCGGCCAACGAGCTGTGGTTCGACCCGAAGCCGACGCGGCGTGCGAGCAGCGTGCCGATCGAGCGGACCGACGCAGTTTCGCTCTTCGCCCACGAACTCGGTCATGCCATTGCGTTCAATGGCTGGTGGGACGAACCCCAGGGCCGCATGCCGCTGCACTACGGTTCGACCTGGGACCTGAACACCTACTACGACGGCGCGATGCACTATTTCACGGGCGCTGCGGCGACGGCGCTGTACGGCGGCCCGGTGCCGGTGACGGCCGGCAACAACTGGCACGTCGGCAACATGGCCGGCGCGGGCTCCGATCTGCTGGGCGATCTGATGAACGGCGTAGCGCTGTACCGGGGAGCCCGCTACGACGTGTCGGCGCTCGACCTGGCGATGCTGCAGGACATGGGGGTCACGATGGCTTCGGTGCCGGAGCCCCAGACCGCGCTGCTGCTGGCAGCCGGGTTGGCGGCACTTGCCGGGTTGGGCGACCGGCGCAGGCTTCGCCAAAGTCGCGCAGGGCGGGGCGCAAGAAACCAGTCGACTCGCGGCAGCCGGGCCTTTGGTGCGCGCTGATTCGCGCGGGCTCCTGGCGCGGCCTGCAAGCGCCGACCTGCACGCCGGCAGGGTCTGCGGCTTGCGCTGACGCTGATTCCGGGTGGTGTGCGTTGCCCGGTCCATTGGGCAAGCCCGATGTCAGGCGACACGAACGATCAAGCAGCGACTCCGATAGCCCGCGGGCTGCGCACGGGTGCGCCGGCCGTCGTACGATCGAACCCGGAAATGACGATGAATACACGCACCCTGCTGCTGATCGGGCTGACACTGCTGGCTGTTGCGCTGGCGCTGTTCTTGCCGGCCGTGCCGCAACCACTGGCCTACCATGACTTCGCCGACAAGCGCGAGGCCTACGGCGTCGAGAACTTCCTCGATGTGGGATCGAACCTGGCCTTCGCATTGGCCGGCGGAGCCGGACTGCTGCTGGTGCTGCGCCCGCGCAGTTGCTTCGCCAACCAGGCCGAACGCTGGCCTTACCTGGTGTTCTGCATCGGCGTGCTGCTCACGGCGGCCGGCTCCTGCTACTACCACCTCGAGCCGAGCAACGAGACGCTGTTCTGGGACCGGTTGCCGATGACCATCGCCTTCATGGCGCTGATCTCGGCGCAGATCGTCGACCGCGTCGCCGTGCGTGCCGGTCTGCTGGCGCTGGTGCCGATGCTGCTGATCGGCGTTGGCACCGTGGTCTACTGGATCGTCACCGAGCGCCGGGGGCGCGGCAACGTCATGCCCTACGTCGTGCTGCAAGCGTATGCGGTAGTCGTCTTGCTCAAGCTGGCAGCGATGCACCCGTCGCGCTACACCCACGGCAGCGCCATCTATGCGGTGTTTGTGGGCTATCTGCTGGCCAAGGTTTTCGAGCACTACGATCGTCAGATCTTCGAACTGACCGGCATGGTCAGCGGCCACACCTTGAAGCACGTGGTGGCGGGCCTCGCCGGTCTGCCGGTGGCGTACATGTTGTGGCGTCGCCGGCTGGCGGCACCCGCCGCGGCGACGGCCACCGCAGCACGTGGAACTACGCGGATGACCGCCTGAGCGCCGTGGCCGCAGTCGCAGACCCTTCGCGACGACGCAGCTTGCATGAACTCATCGCCGCCGATCCCTGTCTTGCCACTCGGCCCCCGGGCGCCGATCAAGAGAATGAACCGCCCCGGCTTTTGTGGAGGCTCCTTCGATCGAGAATGGAGCCATGATGAGGAAGTCCCCGAAGATTTCCCCCGAGGTGATCGAGCGTGCCGTGCGCATGGTCTTCGATGCAAAGGACCAGTACCCGTCGCAGTGGGCGGCGATCGAGTCGGTCGCAGACAAGATCGGGTGCACGGCCGAGACGCTGCGCAAGTGGGTGCGCCGGGGCGAGCGCGACAGTGGCGCACGGCCTGGCCCCGACGACCGTCGAGCGCGAGCTCAGCGTGATGCACAACTGCGACCGCAGGTGCAGCGCGTGTACGACCAGTACCTGCGGGACTATGGCGCCGACAAGGTCTGGCGGCAGCTTGGGCGCGAGGGCACGGCCGTGGCGCGCTGCGCGGTGGAGCGGCTGATGCGGCTGCGCGGGCTGCAAGGCGTCGACACGCGGCGCGCGCTGGCTTCGCCGCCCGGGTCGGCGGCAATCCAGGCTGCCAGTGCGAAAATGCCGGGCGCGCCCATGGCGAAGCGCTAGATTCCCGCAATGCATTCCCGGCCGCTCCCCATGACGCTTCTTGATTGGCGACGAAGTTCAGCGGCCCCTCGGGCCGCTGCCATACCGGTGGCCGCGCTGCCGGGGGGAAGGGCGGCCACCGTGCTGAGCTTTGTCGCCAGTCAGTTGACGCTTTGCCTGCTCCTTTCGCGCCGGCTGCGGCCCGTCGGCCTGGTCATGGCCCTGGCCCTGCTGGCAGGCCAGCCCATGGCGGCGCTGGCGCAAAGCGAGCACCAGGTGCTGCTGGACGCGCGTGAGGCCTTGCGCAAGAAGGACAAAGCGCAACTGTCGGCCGCTGCGCTGGCGGCGCGGCAGCATCCGCTGGCGCTTTGGACCGAGTACTGGGAGCTGAGCAACCGGCTGGGCGCGGCTCAGGTCGACGAGATCGAGGCCTTCTACGCGCGCTGGCCCGGCACTTATGTCGAGGACCGACTGCGCAACGACTGGCTGCTCGAACTGGGCCGGCGCCGCGATTGGGCCAACTTCAGCCTCGACCACCCGCGCTTTCGCATGAACGACGACCGCGAGGTCACGTGCTATGCCCTGCTGACCCAGCACCTGGCCGGGCGCGACGTGCGCGAGGCCGCGCGCAGCGCTTGGCTGACGCAGCGCGACCTGGACGACGGCTGCAACCTGCTGGCCAGCACGCTTTTCGCGGCCGGACAACTCAGCCAGAACGACGCCTGGCTGGAGGCTCGGACCTCGATCGAGAACAACCGCCCACGGGCCGCCCGTGCCGCGGCCGGATTCGTCAGCCCGGCGGCGGGCAATGCGGTGGCCGAATTGGCGGAGAACCCGGCACGTTACCTGGCGCGCAAGGCCGCTGGCGACCACGGGCCCGGGGCGGAGCTGGCCACGCTGGCCTTGCTGCGCATGGCCGGAAACGACCCTCAGGCCGCCGCCGCGCAGCTGAAGGATCGTTGGCAGGTGGCCTTGCCCAAACACCTGGCCGCGCTGGCCTGGGCCGGCACCGCCAAACAGGCGGCGCAGAAGCTCATGCCCGAGGCCGTGGCTTACTACCAGCGCGCCTGGACCTTGCGCCGTGACGCGCCAGCGGCCCAGCTCGACCTGGCGCCGTGGTCCGACGACATGCTGGGCTGGCAAATTCGCTCGGCGCTGCGCTTCGACGGCCCGGACGAGGAACGCTGGAACCTGGTGAACACGGCAGTGCAGGCGATGAGCGCCGACGAGCAGAAGGACCCGGCGTGGGTCTACTGGCGCGCGCGCGCGCTGCAGGGTCTGGCCAAGGCCGGGCCCGACGGCGAGGCCGATCGACTGGCTGCCCGGCAGCTGCTGGAATCGATCTCGGGGCAGATGCACTTCTACGGCAAGCTGGCGCATGAGGAGCTGGGCGGGACGGTGGTGTTGCCTGCCCGGCCCGCCGCACTGTCAGCCGCCGAGCGCGATGCCGCGCGGCGCACCCCAGGCTTCGAGCGCGCGCTGCTGCTGATCGGCATCGGCCTGCGCAACGAGGGCGTGCGCGAATGGAACTTCACGTTGCGCGGATTGAGCGATCGCGAACTGCTGGCGGCCGCGCAGCTGGCCTGCGATCGCGAGGTCTGGGACCGCTGCATCAACACCAGCGACCGCACGCGGTTGGAAGTGGACATGGCGCAGCGCTTTCCCACGCCCTTCAGGCAGGAGGTGGTGGCGCAGGCCCGCGAGATCGGCCTGGATCCGGCCTACGTCTACGGCCTGATCCGCCAGGAGTCGCGCTTCATCATGGACGCCCGCTCGCACGTCGGCGCCTCGGGCCTGATGCAGATCATGCCGGCCACGGCACGCTGGACCGCCAAGAAGATCGGCCTGGACTACAAACCGGACATGATCACCGACCGTGGCGTGAACCTGAAGCTGGGTACCGCCTACCTGAAACTGGTGCTCGACGACTTCGGCGGTTCGCAGGCCCTGGCGGCCGCGGCCTACAACGCCGGCCCGGGCCGGCCACGCCGCTGGCGCGACGGCCCGTTGATGGAGCCGGCCGCCTGGGCCGAGAACATCCCATTCGCCGAAACGCGCGACTACGTCAAGAAGGTGCTGTCCAACTCGGTCTACTACAGCGCCCTGCTCGGCAGCAAGCCGACCTCGCTGAAGGCCCGTCTGGGTCCGCAGATCGGGCCGCGAGACTCGCGCGCGCCGGCCTCGGACAAGGAGTTGCCATGAGCGCGCATGGCCGCTCCAAAGCGCTCATACCGCAGCGCCAACGGCGCGCAGGTTGCCTGATGAGCGCGCATGGCCGCTCCAAAGCGCTCATACCGCAGCGCCGACGGCGCGCAGGTTGCTTGATGAGCGCGCATGGCCGCTCCAAAGCGCTTATACCGGTGCGAGCAGCGCGAAGGGTCGTCCAGTGGGCTCGATGAAGCGTGTTCTTCTGCTGGGCGGTACCGGCTTCGTCGGCCGTTCGGTCTGCGAGCGCCTGGTCGAAGCGCGATGCCGCGACGCGCCTGACCGTGGCCACGCGCCGCCTGGCCCATGCCAGGCCGGTGCAGTTCCTGCCAACGGTCGACCCGGTCGAATGCGACGTGCACGACGATGCCCAGCTGGCTCGCCTGGTGGCCGGGCACGACGCGGTGGTCAACCTGATCGCCATCCTGCACGGCAGCGCTGCCGACTTCGACAAGGTGCATGTGCGGCTGGCGCGGCGCCTGGCGCATGCCTGCGCGGCCGCGCGGCGTGACGCGGCTGGTCCACGTCAGCGCGCTCGGCGTGAGCCCGGATGCGCCGTCCAACTATCTGCGCAGCAAGGCCGAGGCCGAAGCCATCCTGCGCGCGGCGCCCTTGCAGTTGAGCGTGCTGCGGCCTTCGGTCATCTTCGGCGCCGGCGACCGCTTCCTCAACCTGTTCGCGGCACTGCAGTCGGTGTTTCCGGTGATGCCGCTGGCCGGCGTCGACGCGCGTTTCCAGCCGGTCTGGGTCGAGGACGTGTCCGAGGCCGTGCTGCGCTGCCTGCAGCGCCAGGACAGCATCGGCGTCACCTATGAATGCGCCGGTCCGCAGGTCTTCACACTGGGCGAACTGGTGCGGCTGGCGGGCCGGCTGTGCGCACACGAGCGGCCGGTGCTGCCGCTGCCCGAAGCGCTGGGCAAGCTGCAGGCCGCGGCGATGGAGCTGATGCCCGGCGTGCCGCTGATGTCTCGCGACAACATCCTGTCGATGCGCGTGCCCAACGTGGCTACCGGGCAGCTGCCGGGGCTGGACGCCCTGGGCATCCAGCCGTCGTCGTTGCTGGCCGTGGCGCCGAGTTACCTGTCCGCGGGTCAGGGCGTCGCCCGCTTCAACCGCTGGCGCGGTCATCGCGCCGGCAACTGAGCCGGCCCTCAGCAAACGGCGGGCGGCACGTTGTTCGCCGCACATGACGGCGATGACGAACTTGCATCGTGCGGCCAGGCAAGGCGTCGTACGATGCCGCCACCTTGATCTCGGGTGCAGCCACCATGTCGCTCCAGCTCTACATCGGCAACAAGAACTACTCGTCCTGGTCGATGCGGCCCTGGGTGCTGATGCGCCAGCTGGGCATCGACTTTGAGGAGGTCGCGCTGCGCTTTGACTTCAACGACGGCTCGCCTTTCCGCCAAGCCGTCTCCCGGGTCAGCCCGGCCGGGCGGGTGCCGGTTCTGGTGGACGACGGCTTCCCGGTCTGGGACTCGCTGGCGATCGCCGAGTACCTGCATGAGAAGTTTCCCGCCGCAGGCATCTGGCCCGAAGACTCGCGGGATCGCGCCCGGGCGCGCAGCCTGTGCGCCGAGATGCACAGCGGCTTCGGCGCGCTGCGCCAGCATTGCCCGATGAACGTCGAGGCCGACCTGCGCGAGGTCGGCAAGAAGGTCTGGCAGGAACGCGACGATGTCCGGCGCGACGTCGAGCGCATCGAGCGCATGTGGATCGAGCAGCTGGCTGCCGGCAGCGGGCCGATGCTGTTCGGCCGATTCGGGGCGGTCGATGCGTTCTACGCCCCGGTGTGTTCGAGGATCGGGACCTACGGGCTTGCGCTGTCGGACGCCGCTGCGGCGTATGTGCAGCGCGTGCACGCGCTGGCCAGCGTGCGGGACTGGAACGCTGCGGCGTTGGCCGAGCACGACTTCCTGGACTTCGACGAGCCGTATCGGCAGCCCCCGGCCGCCAGCGCCGCGCCAGCGCCGAAGTAGGCGCACCCCGCCTGCGGCCCGTCGAGCCGACGGGCCATGCTCTGGGGACGCGACTGTGTCACCATCGGCCAGGGAGGGCGCGTGGGTGAAGCTCGCTGCGGGCATCCGCAAACACGGTTTTCGCAAGTGGTACGAGCGCGAACTGCTGCGCAGCCATGCCCACCTGGCGCTGACCTTCTTCTGCATGATCGGCGTGCTGGCGGCCTTTGAAGCCGCGTCCAGGTACCGGGGCTGGGTCGATCAGATGATCGACGTCGTCGCGATCGTGGTGTGCGGCGCCACCGGCCTGTGGGCGCTGCGCCGTTACCTGTTCCTGCTGATGCATGCCGAGAACGCGGCCCAACAGGCCGATTGCCCGGCCTGCGGCACCTACGCCCGCTTCAAGCTGGTCCGCGCGGATGCGCTGGACGAGCGGGCCCGCGTGTGCTGCCGCTGCGGCCACGAATGGACGATCGAGAGCTGAAGCCGCGACTACAGCAGCGCAGCCGATTCCCATGGCCACCAGGCTGAGCAGCAGGCTGCTGGCCAGAGGCACGAACCACTCGCGCCCGGCGGCCCGGAAGCTGAAGTCACCAGGAAGCCGGCCCAGGCCGATGCGCGCCAGCCAGCCCTTCAGCCCGTTGAGCAGCAGGCAGGCCAGCAGGAAGACGATCAGCCAGCGCATCACAGTCGGTGGCTGCGATCGCCGCTGCTGAAGCCCAGGGCGTCCAGACCGATGCCGCGGGCCAGGCCGAGAACCTTGAACAGTTCGCCCATCTCGTGCTCGTGGATCAAGCGCTGGGCTGCGATGCGCTCGGGCAGCGCCGCGTCCTGCAGCATCCCCGCCAGTCCGCAGTTGAGCAGGAAGCGCGCCTGCGAGGTGTAGCCCAGCACTTCCAGGCCGGCGTCCTGCGCCACCAGCGCCAGGCCGCTGAAGTTGAGGTGCGCGGTGATGTCCTTCAGCCCGAGGTCCACCAGCGGATCGGCATCGGACCGGTGCGCGCGATGGCACATCAGCGTGCCACCGGTGCGCTGCGGGTGGTAGTACTCGGCCTCGGGAAAGCCATAGTCGATGAAGAAGGCCGCCGCCCGGCCCATGTGCCGGGCCAGCGTGCGCACGAAGGCTTCGGCCTGGGGGTGGATCTCGACCACGCTGCCGGGCGCGAAATTGCTCGCGGGCGGCCGCAGCGGCGTGGGCCGGTCCTGCCACACGAAGGCCGCGTCGGCTGCGGCGACACCGCGCTCGAACCAGTTCTTGCCGTCCCAATGCAGCAGTTGCACCGGCATGGCATCGAGCACCTCGTTGCCGAGCAGCACCCCGTCGATGCGCTCGGGCAGCCGCTCATGCCAATCACCCGACCGGCCCAGGCTTGCAGGTGCAGCGCCTGGCGCTCGCGCAGCGCCGCCGACAGTTCGACGACGTGGTAGGCCCCGACGCGATCGCCCAGCTCGGCCAGCAGCTGCGCCGCCAGTGCGCCGGAGCCCGCGCCGAACTCCCAGATCTCTGCGCAGTCGCAGGCCTGCAGCGCCTGGGTCACCTGTACGGCCAGCGCGCGGCCGAACAGCGGCGACATTTCCGGCGCGGTGACGAAGTCGCTGCCCGAGCCGGGCATCTGCCCGAACTTGCGGCTGCGCTTGGCGTAGTAACCCAGGCCCGGCTCATACAGCGCCATCCCCATGAAGCGGTCGAAGGGCAGCCAGCCGCCGTTGACGGCGATGGCCGCACGAATCCGCTGTTGCAGTTGCGCCGATAAACTCGCGGCTTGCCCTTCCCCCATGGATCGATTGTAGGAAGCATGGATCAACGCCCCGTGGCCCTGGTGACCGGCGGCGCCCGCCGACTCGGGCGCGAGATCGCGCTCGAGCTGGCCGCGCAGGGCTGGGACGTGGCCGTGCATTGCCGCCATTCGCAGGCCCAGGCCGACGACACGGTGCAGGCGCTGCGCGCGCTCGGCGCCGACGCCCGCGCCTTCGCCGCCGACCTGGCCGACGAAACGGCCTGCCGCGCGCTGGTCCCGGCCGTGCTCGGCCACTTCGGCCGGCTGCGCGCGGTGGTCAACAACGCCTCGCTGTTCGAGTACGACGATGTGCAGACCTTCGGCCATGCGCTGATGGACCGGCACTGGCGGTGCAACGTCGCCCCGGCCGTGCTGCTGGCCCAGGCGCTGCATGCCCATCTGGATGGTGGCACCGCGACCGGCTGCGTGGTCAACCTGCTCGATCAGAAGCTCTGGAACCCGAACCCGGACCACCTGTCGTACACGCTGTCGAAGGCAGCGCTCGAGTCGGCGACGCGGCTGCTGGCTCTGGCGCTGGCGCCGCGCCTGCGTGTCTGCGGCGTGGCACCCGGCATCACCCTGCCTTCGGACGTGATGAGCGAAGCCGAGTTCGAGGCGGCGCAAGCGATGACGCCGCTGCATCGTTCGTCGACACCGCGCGATATCGCGCGCGCGGTGCGCTTCCTGCTCGAAGCGCCGACGATCACCGGCACCACGCTGCTTGTCGACGGCGGTCAGCACCTCCAGGCACAGCCGCGCGATGTGCTGTTCCTGGCGCGCGAGGCACTGGGCTAGAGTGCGCTCGCTGCTGCAGCATCCCGTCGCGGCCGACTGCCGCCTGCTGTTCCTGCGCGAGGGCTGGGTTGACATCGGCGTGCGCGATTTCGAGGAGTCGGGCGAGCGGCGCGTGCTGATCAACGTCGAGGGGTCCGTGCCGCTGGCGCTGTCGACCCCGCAGGCCGACGAGCTGCACGAGCTGGTCGACTGCGACTTCATCCGTCGCAGCATCGGTGAACGCCAGGCGCGCGGCCCCATCCACTTGCAGGAAACGCTGGCCGACGACCCGCTGCACCCGATGCGGTCGCACCCGCGCGTGCGCGCCGCGCGCGTGTCGACCGACAAGCCCGACGTCTACCCGGACTGCGATGCCGTCGGCGTCGCAGTCTTCGGCGTGCGCGCCGAACCGAACTGAAAGAGCGCGATGCACACCATCACCGACCCCGTCCCAGCCGCCGCGGATCCGGCCCAGCGCGACACGCGCCGGCAGGCATTCGAGGCGAACAAGCTGAGCAAGAAGCTGCACCGCCAGGTGGGCCAGGCGATCGCCGACTTCAAGATGATCGAGGCCGGCGACAAGGTCATGGTCTGCCTGTCCGGCGGCAAGGACAGCTACGCGCTGCTGGACGTGCTGCTGTCGCTGCGCGAGCGCGCGCCGGTGCACTTCGACATCGTCGCCGTCAACCTCGACCAGAAGCAGCCCGGCTTTCCGGCCCACGTGCTGCCGCAGTACCTGCGCTCGCGCGGCGTGCCCTTCCACATCGAGGACCAGGACACCTACAGCATCGTCAAGAAGCTGATCCCCGATGGCCAGACGATGTGCAGCCTGTGCTCGCGGCTGCGCCGCGGCATCCTCTACCGCGTCGCCGGCGAGTTGGGCGCGACCAAGATCGCGCTCGGCCACCACCGCGACGACATGGTGGTAACGCTGCTGATGAACATGTTCTTCGGCGGGCGCCTGAAGGGCATGCCGCCCAAGCTGGCCAGCGACGACGGCCGCCACATCGTGATCCGGCCGCTGGCCTATGTGGCCGAAACCGACCTGGAGCGCTGGGCCGTGCACCGGCAGTTTCCGATCATCCCGTGCACGCTGTGCGGCAGCCAGGACAGCCTGCAGCGCGTGCAGATCAAGGCCATGGTGCGCGAATGGGAGCGCCAGTATCCCGGGCGCACCGACAACATGCTGCACGCCATGAGCCATGTGGTGCCCTCGCACCTGATGGACTCGCGGCTGTACCCCTTCACGAGTTTGAAGGCCAGCGGCGTGGCCGATGCGGGCGGCGACAAGGCCTTCGATGCGGACGACACTGGCTGCGCCACGCCGGCCGCGGCCGTGCCCATCCGCGTCGAGATCGGCTAAAGACCGACCGGCCGGCAATGGGCTGGCCGTCGGCTGCCGGCGAGAGTCGGCTCAACGGATGCCGGGCTACAGCGCCGCGTCGCTGCGCGCCAACGCCTTCTGTGCGGCCAGCGCGCGCAGATCGTCTTCCCAGCCCTTGAGCTTGTTGCGCGCCATCTGGCGCTGTGCCGGCGTGCTGCTGTTGTGCAGCTGGGCGATGAAGGCGCAGTTGTATTCGGTCAGCCGCTGCTGGTAGCTGCGGTACGGCCCTGGCGGCGCCCGCTGCACGCGCGCGGCCAGCGCCTGCAGGCCGGCCAGGTTCGACTCGCGGTCGGCGCGCGCCGGGCCACCGGCCGTCAGCCGCGACAGCGTCTGCAGCGTCTCGCCCTGCACCGCCTGACGCTCGGCGAACCAGGCCGCCGGATCGAAGGGCGATGCGGCCACGCCGGCAGCGATCAGCTGGCGCTGCCGTTCATCGAGGCGGCCGTAGAGCATCTCCGAGCGGTCGATGGTGCGTTTGACCGCGGCCTTCAGCCGCTCGTCGCTGTCTTGCTGCAGGAAGTCGTCCTCGAAGTCGCGATTCGACTTCTGATAGCGGCGTTGCAGATGTGCCAGCTGTTCGGGCTTGAGCGCCGGCAGCAGCTCGGCCGCCATCGGCACGCCCTGCGCAAAGGCCGCAGCCAGGCGCACGCGCAGGTCGTCGGCCCAGCGGCACACCTGCTGCGGCGTGGCCGGCAGCAGCACCTGCACCTGGGCCGCGGCAAGCAGGTTGGCATAGTCCGGCAGCTGGGTCGTGCGATGCCAGGCGAACCATTGGTTCAGCGCCTCCTTCACCTTGGGCGATTGCTCGGCATCGAAATCCAGGTAGCCGTCGAGCCACCACCAGGCCAGCGTCGGTGCCTGGCTGTAGCCAATTCGTACCGCGCTGCAGCCGCCCAGCAGCCCGAGCGCCAGCAGCCACAACCCGATAATCGCGGCTTTGGCTGCGGAAGATGGCATGGCTCTGAACATCGTGATCATGGCTGCCGGCAAAGGCACCCGCATGAAGTCGGCGCGGCCGAAGGTGCTGCACCGCCTGGGCGGCATCAGCCTATTGCAGCATGTTCTGAATTGCTGCGTGCCGCTGCAGGCCGTGCGCACCGTGGTCATCACCGGCCACGAGGCCGACGAGGTGGAAGCCAGCGTGCACGGCCAAGGGCTGGCCTTCGTGCGCCAGGTGCCGCAACTGGGCACCGGCCATGCCATCCAGCAGGCCGTTCCGGCGCTGGAACATGACGCCTCGACCACGCTGATCCTCAATGGCGACGTGCCGCTGATCCGCAGCAATACCGCGGCGGCGCTGGCCCGCGCCTGCGGCGGCGAGCAGTTGGCGCTGCTGACCATCGAACTGGCCGACGCCAGCGGCTACGGCCGCATCCTGCGCGACGCTGTCGGCCGCGTGACAGGCATCGTCGAGCACAAGGACGCGACTGCGGCGCAGCGCGACATCCGAGAGGTCTACACCGGCATGATGGCCGCACCCACCGCGGCCCTGCAGCGCTGGGTGGCGGCATTGAAGAACCACAACGCGCAGCGCGAGTACTACCTGACCGACATCGTCGCCATGGCGGTGGCCGAAGGCGTGCCCGTGGTGGCCACCCAGCCCGACAGCGAGACCGAGGTGCTGGGTGTCAACAGCCCCGTGCAGCTGGCCGACTTGGAGCGGCGCTTCCAGCGCGCCGGCGCCGAAGCGCTGATGGAAGCCGGCGTGCGCCTGGCCGACCCGGCGCGGCTGGACGTGCGCGGCACACTGCTGTGCGGCAGCGAGGTCGAGATCGATGTCAACTGCGTCTTCGAAGGCCGCGTCAGCCTGGGTGAGGGCGTGCGCATCGGCGCCCACTGCGTGATCCGCGACACCGAGATTGCGGCCGGCGCAGTGATCCAGCCCTTCACCCACATCGATGGCGCCAGGATCGGGCCGCAGGCCACGGTCGGGCCCTTCGCCCGGCTGCGCCCTGGCGCCGAACTCGGCGAAGAGGTGCACATCGGCAACTTCGTCGAGGTCAAGAACGCCACGCTGGCCGCCGGTGCCAAGGCCAACCACCTGGCCTACCTGGGCGACGCCTCGGTGGGCGAGCGCGTCAACTACGGGGCCGGCAGCATCACCGCCAACTACGACGGCGCCCACAAGCACCGCACCGTGATCGGCGCCGACGTGCACGTGGGCTCCAACTGCGTGCTGGTCGCGCCGCTGACGCTGGGTGACGGCGTCACCGTCGGTGCCGGCTCCACCGTGTCGAAGGACGTGCCGGCCGGCAAGCTGGTGTTGGCCCGCGCGCGCCAAGTGAACATCGACGGCTGGCAACGGCCGACGAAGGCGAAGAAGAACTGAGTCCTGCGACCTGCGCTCGAGCCCCAGAAGCTGACTGGCCACACCCAGGGCACGAAGCCCCGGGCTGCCCGCCAATGAAACAGCCTATCCGGCCATCGCTGCCATCACTTTCACCGGAACACCCAAGATCGACCGACTTCGAATGCAGGTCCGCTGCGGCGTCAGAGAGCTAGCGGGCGATTTCGGCCCCCCGCCGACGCCCTGCCACGGCCCCGAGCAGAGCCAGGCTGATCAGTGCCAGGGTGCCGGGCTCCGGAACGTTGCCACCACCACCGCCGCCGCCGGCCTCGGTAAGGAAGGCCAGCCCGAACGCGCCTCCTGCTAGGGTCGGGGAAAACGTGGACTGGAACGTGGCTGCGCCCGTCGTCGTGTTGACCAAGTAAACGCTCTGGCCGGCCACACCGTAGAGGTTCACGTTGTCGGGGGTTGCCAGCCCGAACATACTCCCGACACCCAAATTGCCGACCAAGTACCGGCACCGGTGGTGATGTCCACCTCGACGAGTTGATTGCCGCTCGACGCCATGAAGAGGTCGCCACCGATGAACGCGAGATCACCGCCCGACTGGAAGCCAAGCGCTCCGATCGCGCTCGCAGCGCCGGTCAGCGTGTTGACCGCGTAAAGCGTGCTCCCGGCCATGTACAGGGTTCCATCGGACCCGAAGACCAGGGCGTTGGCGGTGCCGCTGACAGCGCCCAAGCCGCCGACCAAGGTCGTTGCTCCGTTGCTCGAGTTGACCTTGTACAGACTCGAGAACGATATCCCGTAGAGGTCGCCCGAGGGGCTGAATGCGATGTCGGTGAGGGAAATGCTCGTGCCACCGATGAACGACGTTGCGCCGGTCGCGACGTCGACAGTCGCCAAGCCGGCGCCGAGCCCGTGCTCACCCAGAGCGTTGGCGCAGCATGCGCGGCGATGGCTGCAGAGAACAATGTGCATGCGACGCCGGTGCGCTTGATCCAGCTGGAAAATCCCATTCAAGTTCTCCTCATTCATTGCCGAAACGGGCGGCGCACGTGCAAGAATCACGCCAGGCGTAGAAATCTATTTGCAATCAAATACATACAGACCTTCATGCCGGACGGCGCCTGACTATGTGTCAGAAACTTCGACATCCTCCGGCGCCGCCGCGGTCAGGTTCGGTCCGTCGCAGCGTTGTTGCCCGCCGCTATGTCGGGTCGAATGACAAGCCGCCGCCTGCTGGCTCCAGTCCGAACTTTCAGCCCGCGGTGTCGGCAATCTGCGCCGCCAGACACAGGTCGTCCCAGGCGCGCGCCTTGTCGGCCAGGTTGCGCAGCAGGTAGGCCGGGTGGTAGGTGACGACCAGCGGCACGCCCTGGTAGCGGTGCACGCGGCCGCGCAGTTTGCCGATCGGCTCGTTGCTGCGCAGCAGCGAGTGCACTGCGAAGCGGCCCATCGCCAGGATCAGGCGCGGGCGGATCAGCTCGATCTGTCGCACCAGGAAGGGCTCGCAGCACGCCAGTTCCTCGGGCTGCGGATTGCGGTTGCGCGGCGGCCGGCATTTCAGCGTGTTGGCGATGTACACCTGCCGCTCGGGCGCGGCTTCCTCGCGCGTGAGCTTCAGCGCGCGCAGCATGTTGTCGAGCAGCTGGCCGGCTGCGCCGACGAAGGGCTCGCCCTTCTGGTCCTCCTGCTCGCCGGGCGCCTCGCCGACGATCATCCAGTGAGCGCTGGGGTGGCCGACGCCGAACACCGTCTGCCGGCGCGACTGACACAGGACGCAGGCGGTGCATTGCGCCACCGCCTGGCGCAGCGCCGGCCAGGCCATCGCGGCGATGGCGACGCTGCGCTCGTCGGCCGGCGCAGGCGACAGCAGCGCGATGGCGGCGCCCGCCTGCGACGCCGCACTGTGCTGTTCGACCGCGACCGGCGCCAGCGCGCCTTCGGTGCGGCCGGCGTGGCGGTGGTCTCGCTCGCAGTCGGTGCCCACAGCCGTATGCCCATCTCGTGCAGCATCAGCCTGTGGCGTTCGGTCCAGGTCATGCGCTCAGCCCTCGCCCAGCGCCAAGCTCATGACGATCGCGTCCTCGCGCTGCGCCTTGGCCGCGGGGTAGTAGCCGCGGCGCAGCCCCACCTCGGACAAGCCGCGCCGCGCATAGACCTGGCGCGCACGCGCGTTGCTGGCGCGCACCTCGAGCCACAGTGTGGCCAGCTGCTGCTCGCGGCAGCGGCGCTCCAGTGCATCGAGCAAGGTGTGCGAATGGCCGCGCCCCTGCAGCGCCGGCGTCACCGTCAGGTTCAGCAGGTGCATCTCGCCGACGCCGGCCATGGCCACGTAGTAGCCGACCAGCGCGGCGCGCTCGTCCACCAGCAGCTCGGCCAGGTAGCCGGCCGCCAGCGAATCAATGAAATTGCCGCGCGTCCACGGAAAGCTGTAGGCCGTGCGCTCGACTGCCAGCACCCGGTCCAGGTCGGCGTACTGCATCGCGTACAGCTGCGGCCCAGGCTGCAGCAGGGCGCTCATGCAGCTGCCTCGCCGCGGCGCCGCGCTGCGCGCTCGGCCACGGTCAGCGCCACCTTGTCGCGCAGGTACAGCGGCAGCGCATCCGCGGCATCGACGCCGCTGCCGTCGCGCCACCCTTGCTGCGCCAGGCGCATCAGCGCGGCGGCTCGGTCGATGTCGGCAGCAAAGCGCAGTGCGTCGCCGCTGCACAGTTGCTCGCCGAAGGCGGGCAGCGCGGAACCAGCCACGCAATGCGGCGGCTGCAGTGCCCAGACGGCGTGCAGCGTGTCCAGAGAACTCAGTGCCGGAGCGCGGGTCGCCAGCCAGCACGCCCCATCCCAGTGATAGCGGCCGGTGTAGACCTCGCCCATGCGCGCATCCATCACCACGTCGATGTCTGCAGGCACGCCGGGCTGTGCCAGGCGCACGCCCTCGGCCACGATCATCAGGCTGTCCAGCGGCAGCACCGGCAGCGCCGCGCCCAGTGCCAGGCCCTGGGCCACGGCACAGGCCGTGCGCAGGCCGGTGAAGGCGCCGGGCCCGCGGCCGAAGGCGATGGCCTGCAACTGCGACCATTCCAGCCCCGAGCGCTGCAGCAGGCGGCGGGCCTGTGGCAGCAGCTGCGCCGAGGCGGCTGCACCGCCCGGGGCGTTGCAGGTGAACAGCCCGGCATCGGCAAGCACCGCCACGGCCAGGACTTCAGTGGAGGTGTCGAAGGCAAGCAGGCGGGCCGAGCTCACTGGACGACCCTCCGCGCTACGCGCTGCGGGTTGAGCGCTTGGGGGCGGCCCGGCGCGCTCACTGGCCGTTCCTTGCGACGTCCGCCCCTCGATGGCCGACGCCTCGCGCCCGGCCCCGGAAACTGCCACGGCGGGCATGTCGACAACATGCGCGCAGTGTAGCCGTGCGATCATCACCGGCATGTGGAAGAGGGCGGTTCGATGGCGTGCATTTGCGTGCCGGTGCGCCCGCTGGGTGCTGCCGTGGCTGGGGCTGTGCACGCTGGCTGCACAGGCCATGCCGCCGGAGGTGGATGCCGCGTTGCAGCGCGCTCGAGTACCTCACGACGCGCTGGCGCTGCTGCTGCAGGAAGCCGGCACGGGCCGAACCCTGCTGTCGCACAACGCGCACACGCCGGTCAACCCGGCGTCGCTGGCCAAGCTGCTGACCACGCTGGCCGCGCTGGACCAGCTGGGCCCGGCCTGGACATGGAGCACGCCGGTGTGGCTGCAGGGCAGCGTCAGCGATGGCGTGCTCGACGGCTCGCTGCTCATCAAGGGCACGGGCGATCCGAAGCTGGTGGTCGAGCGTGTATGGCTGCTTCTGAAGCGCGTGCAGCAGCTGGGCGTGCGCGAGATCCGCGGCGACATCGTGCTCGACCGCAGCGCCTTTGCGGCGCAGCAGGCCGACCCGGCCGAGTTCGACGGCGACCCGACCCGGCCCTACAACGTGCAGCCCGATGCGCTGCTGCTGAACTTCAAGTCGGTGACCTACAGCTTCGTCCCGGATGTGCCGCGCGGCGTCGCCCTGGTGGGCGTCGATCCGCAGCTGGCCGGCACACAGGTGGAGCGCACGGTGCGCCTGTCGTCCGGGCCCTGCGAAGACTGGCGCAGCGGCCTGAAAGCCAGCTTCGCCGATGCGCAGCGGGTGCGCTTTGCCGGCAGCTACCCGGCGGCCTGCGGCGAGCTCAACTGGCCGGTGGCCGATGCCGACCCGGCCAGCTACAACGCCCGGCTGATCGAAGCCTTGTGGCGCGACCTGGGCGGCAAGCTGTCCGGCCGCGTGCTCGACGGCGGTGCCCCAGTGGGCGTGAAGCCCAGCTTCGAGTTCAAGTCGCCGCCGCTGGCCGACGTGGTGCGCGACATCAACAAGTTCAGCAACAACGTCATGGCGCAGCAGCTGTTCCTGACACTGGCATTGCAGCACCAGCCGGGGCAGCCGGCCACGGCCGAGGCGGCGCGTGCACTGCTGCGCGACTGGCTGAGGGTCCGCGTGGGCGAGCTGCCGGCGGGCCTGCACCTGGACAACGGCTCGGGCCTGTCGCGCGAAACCCGGCTCAGCGCCGCGCTGCTGGTACGGCTGCTGCAGCAGGCCTGGAGCAGCCCGTCCATGCCCGAGTTGCTGAGCTCGCTGCCGATCAACGGCCTGGACGGCACGCTGCGCCGCTCGCGTGCCACCCCAGGCCGCGCACACCTGAAGACCGGCTCCTTGCGCGACGTGTCCGGCCTGGCCGGCTACGTGCTGTCGGACAGCGGCCGCCGCTACGTGCTGGTGGCCATCATCAACCACCCCAATGCCAACGCCGCGCGGCCCGCGCTGGATGCGCTGGTCCAATGGAGCCTGCGCGACGCACCGTCGCGCTGAGCGTCGATGCCGAGCGCCCAGGGATGGCGGCTGGATTTGCGCCGACGGGCTGGGCTACTCGGTCGCGTCATTGACCACCCTGTCCTTCGTGCTGCAGGCGCTGTTGACGTTGCGCACACGCGCGAAGTGCACGGCATTTCTGCCGCCAGGTACAGCGTCTTCACCCTCGGAGTGGCACTGTGGCTGGCCTACGGCTTTCGCCCGGGCGAATGGCCGATCATCATCGCCAACGCCGTCACGCTGGTGCTGGCGGCGACGATCCTGGTGACCAAGCTGGTCGTGCAGTGGCGCTCCAGAGGCATGCCCAGACAGGTGCCTGCCGGACCGCAGCCGTCAGCTGCAACCGAAGGGGTTGCCCTCCGCGCGTTGGCGGGCAAAGCTGCCCAGCCGGTCGTGCGCCTGCCAGCTCATCCACTTGTTGCTGGCCCACAGCCAGGTGTTGGCGTTGCCGTTGAGCACCAGGGTTGCGGTCGTGCAGTTCGCGGTGTTCCAGGTCGATGGGTCACACACGGCATCCTGGACATTGTTCAGTCCGTAGTTGTCCGGATTGTTGAACCCGGCTTGCAGCAGCGCATCCAGTTCCACCAGACCCCAGCGGGAACCGTCGTTCGGAATGTTGACTCGAAGCGCCGTGTTGAAGGCATCGCTGAATTGCCTCAACACACCCGGCGTGTCGATTCCCGGACGATCGATGTTCAGCTGCCGCGCCCACGGTGTGAGGTTCACCAGCGGAATCGTGGACACGATGATGTTCGGACCGTCGTTGTCCGTGAGCGCGGCAATCGCCTTGCCCAGGCGCGCGCCGCGAGCGCTCAGTTCGTCGGTGATGGCCGTCGCCGTGCTGGACGTGGGGTCTGCAAGATAGACGTTCTCGAAGAGATCGAACACGTCGTTGGCGCCGATCAATACGGACATCAGGTCTTTGCAGCCGAAGGGGCCGTGCACCTCTCTCGCTGCGGCGAGCTGGGTCAGGAAATCCGCCGACTTTGCGCCCGGCGTGGCATAGCTGAAGGCGGCCACGGCGCGCGCCGACGGATTGCATTCCTCGAACACGAACCCGAACTCGTTGCCGAGCCTTTGTGTCCACAGCAACGAAGGCTGACTGGAACTGTTGGCCGCGCAGTTGATGCCGGTGCTGTCGCTGTCGAGCGCGTTGACGGTGTACTTGCGGCCTTGTGGGGCGTCCTTCGTCAGTACGCTCATCTCGTCGCCAAACGCGATGTAGCGCGTGGGCTCGAATTCCGTCACCCGCTCGGTGCCGCCGCCACAGGCCGCCAGCAGCAGGGCCAGGCCTGCCCCCATGCCCGCGAAGCCGCGCCGCGCCCAATTGCCCATTGACTTCATCGTCGCTCCAGAAACTTGCATGGATCAATTGTCCCGGTCACGTGGCCGCGGCCCGCAGCAAGCGGTCGCGCACGCCTTCCCATTCGGCGCTGCCGGGCAGTTCCTCCACCCAGATGAGCTGCAGGCCGCGGGCATCGAATTCGCGCAGCGCGGCGAACAACTCGTGCGCGGCGGCAGCCGGGTTGTCGGGCATCAGCCTGTGCTCGACGCCCCGTCCGGCCCGCAGACGGCTGCGCGAATATACCGCCAGCCTCAGGCTGGATGCCTGTGAGCCGAGCAGCTCGAGCGCGTCGCGCAGCTGCTGGGTGCTCATCAGGCGCACGCGGGCGGCCGGCGCGTAGTGCGACTTCAGGCTGCCGCTGGCGCGCGGCGACTGCTCGTCGGGCTCGCGCAGCGGCACTGCCCAGCACCGCCTCGAGCTTTGCGCGCGGCAGCAGCCCGGGGCGCAGCAGCGCCGGCACCGCGGCCGTGCAGTCGACGATGGCCGATTCGATGCCGCCAGGGCATTCGCCGCCGTCCAGCACCTTCAGCTCGGGGCCGAATTCCTGCTCCGCATGCGCTGCGCAGGTGGCACTGACCCGGCCGAAGCGATTGGCGCTGGGCGCCGCCACGCCGGGCACGCCCAGCCGCCGGGCCTCGTGCAGCAACGCCTGGGCCACCGGATGCGCCGGCACGCGCAGGCCGATGCTGCCCTGGCCGCCGGCCGCTGCCTGGGCCAGACTCGGATCGCGCGCCACGATCAAGGTCAGCGGTCCGGGCCAGAAGGCCTGGGCCAGCGTCTGGGCCGTGGCCGGCCAATGCCGATGCGAAGCGCCGCGCCTGCTCCGTGTCGGCGGCATGCACGATCAGCGGGTGCGCCGCCGGCCGGCCCTTGGCCGCATAGATGCGCTGCACCGCGGCATCGTCGTCGGCGCGGGCCCCCAGGCCATACACCGTCTCGGTCGGGAAGGCCAGCAACTCGCCGGCCGCCAGCGCCTGGGCGGCAGCACGCACCGCCAGCGGGTCGGCAGCGTCGAGCAGCGGCATGGCGGCAAGCGGTCCCGGCCGGCTCAGAACGACGGCAGCCCGAGCCGCAGCGCGGCTTCGAGTGCCACGCGCCGTGCCGCGGCGGGATCGGCGGCAGTCACCGTCAGGTGCCCCATCTTGCGGCCGCGCCGCGGCTCGGCCTTGCCGTACAGGTGCAGGTGCACGCCCGGCAGCGCCAGCACCTGGTCCCAGGGCGGCACGGTGGCGCTGTCGCCGCCGGCGCCGAACCACAGGTCGCCGAGCAGATTGAGCATCACCGCGGCCGAATGCTGGCGCGGCGCCACCAGCGGCAACCCGGCCAGGCAGCGCACCTGCAGTTCGAACTGCGACACGTCGCAGGCATCGATGCTGTAGTGGCCGGAGTTGTGCGGCCGCGGTGCCATTTCGTTGGCCACCAGCGAACCGTCGTCGAGCACGAAGAACTCGACGCAGAGCACGCCCACGTAGTCCATCGATGCGGCCAGGCGCGCCGCTTGTTCGACCGCCTGCGCCGCCAGCGCCGGCGGCAGGCCGGGCGCCGGCGCTTCGCTCACCGCCAGGATGCCGTCGCGGTGCAGGTTGTGCTGCACCGGCAGGTGCACCCATTGCCCGTCCGCGGCCCGGGCGACGATGACGCTGATCTCGCGCTGCAGCGGCAGACGCTTTTCCAGCACGCAGCGCACATGTTGCAGCGCGGCCCAGGCCGCGGGCAGGTCGGCGCGCGAGGCCACGCTGTGCTGGCCTTTGCCGTCGTAGCCCAGTTGGTCGGTCTTCAGGATGCCGGGGAACAACTCGTCGCCGAGCGTGGCCAGATCGGCGGCATCGGCCAGCACTGCGTGGGGCGCGCAGCGCACGTCGCAGCGCCCGAAATGCGCCTTCTCCGCGGCGCGCTGCTGGCACACGGCCACCGCCTCGGCGCGCGGCGCCACCGGCCGCTGCGTGGCCAGCCAGGCCAGCGCCGGTGCCGGCACGTTCTCGAACTCGGTGGTCACGGCCACGCAGTGCAGTGCCAGCCGCGCCAGGCCGGCCGGGTCGTCGTAGGCGGTCGGCACATGCAGGTGCGCGACCCCGCCGGCCGGACTGGCCGGATCCGGGTCGAGCACCGCCGTGCGGTAGCCCAGAGCCTGGGCCGCATGCACGAACATGCGCGCCAGCTGGCCGCCGCCCATCACGCCGAGCATGGCCGGCAGGCCATCGGGCCCGGCCGAGGCGGGCAGCAGGGCGGACATCACCCGGGACCGCGGCCGAGCTCGGCGCTCATCGCGCGCGCAGCGTCGGTCTGCCGCTGGCGCCACTCGAGCAGCTTGCCGCGCAGCACCGCATCGTGGTTGGCCAGCAGGGCCACGGCAAACAGCGCAGCGTTGGCCGCGCCGGCCGCGCCGATGGCGAAGGTGGCCACCGGCACGCCCTTGGGCATCATCACGATGGAATGCAGTGAGTCGACGCCCTGCAGGTGACGGCTGGCCACCGGCACGCCGAGCACCGGCACGGTGGTCTTGGCAGCCAGCATGCCGGGCAGGTGCGCGGCGCCGCCGGCTCCGGCGATGATGGCCTGCAGGCCGCGGCCCGCCGCGGCTTCGGCATAGGCGAACATGTCGTCGGGCATGCGGTGGGCGCTGACCACGCGCGCCTCGTGCGGCACGCCGAACTCGGCGAGGATCTGCGTCGCGTGCTGCAGGGTCTCCCAGTCGCTGGACGAGCCCATCAGCACACCGACCACAGGGGCAGCGCTTGTCACGGGCGGCTCCGGGGAACGGGAAGGCGCCGATTGTAGAAGCCGCTGCTGCGGCGCTGCCCGTCCACCCGATCGCCCAGCCCCATGCCGTCGCGAAAGGCGTTCGATGCAGAAAGTCGGCTCGGTCAAGAAGCGCCGGTCCGCCAGCGCGTGCCCGCAGAGTTGTGCTTCTGGCCCGAGAGAGCCTCAGCGGCAGCGCACGCGCGGGCAACGTGGCCGCAAACGGCTGCAGCACTCAGCACTTGCTTTGGCGCCAAGGTGCCGGCAGCCGCCTCAGGCACCCATGCCGCAACCCGTGAACCAGGATCAGACGACCGTTTGCGCCAGCTTGCCGCTGCGGTAGGCGCCGGCCACGTCCTGCAGGCTGGCGGGCTTGATCTTGGCCGCCTGGCCCGCGCAGCCGAACTGCTCGTAGCGCTGCTTGCAAATCACCTTGGCCGCCTCGCGCGCGGGCTTCAGGTAGTCGCGTGGGTCGAACTTGCCGGGGTTCTCGGCCAGGTAGCGGCGGATCGCGCCGGTCATTGCCAGGCGGATGTCGGTGTCGATGTTGATCTTGCGCACGCCGTGCTTGATGGCTTCCTGAATCTCTTCGACCGGCACGCCATAGGTCTCCTTCATGTCGCCGCCGAACTGGCGGATCTCGGCCAGCAGGTCCTGCGGCACGCTGGAACTGCCGTGCATCACCAGGTGGGTATTCGGGAATGCGGCGGTGGATTTCCTTGATGCGGTCGATGGCCAGGATGTCGCCGGTGGGTTTGCGCGTGAACTTGTAGGCGCCGTGGCTGGTGCCGATGGCAATGGCCAGCGCGTCGAGCTGCGTGCGCTGACGAAGTCGGCGGCCTGCTCGGGGTCGGTGAGCAGCTGCTCGCGCGTCATCGTCGCTTCGGTGCCGTGGCCGTCTTCCTTGTCGCCGCGCATCGTCTCCAAGCTGCCCAGGCAGCCGAGCTCGCCCTCGACGGTGACGCCCAGCGCATGCGCCATGTCCACCACCTTGCGCGTCACGTCGACGTTGTAGTCGTAACTGGCAATGGTCTTGCCGTCGGCCTCCAAGCTGCCATCCATCATCACCGAGGAAAAGCCCAGGTCGATTGCGCCCTGGCACACCGCCGGGCTCTGGCCGTGATCCTGGTGCATCACCAGCGGCACCTGCGGCCAGGTCTCGATCGCCGCCTGGATCAGGTGCTTGATGAAAGCCTCGCCCGCGTACTTGCGCGCGCCGGCGCTGGCCTGCAGGATCACCGGTGCCCCGACCTCCGAGGCCGCCGCCGTCATCACCGCCTGCACCTGCTCGAGGTTGTTGACGTTGAAGGCCGGGATGCCGTAGCCGTTTTCGGCGGCGTGGTCGAGCAGCTGGCGCATGGAGACGAGTGGCATGTGCGGACCTCGGCAGGTTGGGAGTATGACAGCGAATTTTAGCGACGCACCCGGAGGCCGCGCGCCAGATCAAGCAGACGCCGCGGAACCGGCTGCGCCGCGCCGCAGGTGTTGCCCCCTCGAAGGGGCCGGCCGAAGGCCGTCACGGGTGGCGTCACGCCACCCGGCAGACTTTGAGCATGTTCGTGCCGCCCGGGTAGCCCATCGGTTCGCCGCAGGTAATGGCGTAGGTGTCGCCGGGCATCAGCACACCGCGCTCGACCAGCAGCCGCTCGGCGTCTTGCAGCGCCTCGTCGCGGTCGCTGTGTGCGTCCATCAGGATCGGGCGCACGTTGCGGTACAGCGCCATGCGCCGTTCGGAACTGGTCGACGAGGTGACACCGAAGATCGGCACGTGGATGTTGTGCCGGCTCATCCACAGTGCCGTGGAGCCGCTCTCGGTGAGTGCGACGATGGCCTTGCAGCCCAGGTGGAAGGCCGTGAACAACGCGCCCATCGCAATGCTCTGGTCGATGCGGCCGAGGTGCTTGCGCGCGAAGTCACCCTGTTGCTCGGTGTCCTCGGCACGCTCGGCCTCCAGCGCGATCAACGCCATCTGCTCCACGGTTTCCACCGGATACTTGCCGGCCGCGGTCTCGGCACTGAGCATCACCGCGTCGGAGCCGTCGAGCACGGCGTTGGCGACGTCGCTGACCTCGGCACGCGTGGGCACCGGGGCCTGCACCATGCTTTCCATCATCTGCGTGGCGGTGATGGTGATCTTGTCCAGCGCCCGGGCCATGCGGATCATGCGCTTTTGCAATGCCGGCACGGCGGCCGGGCCGACCTCGATCGCCAGGTCGCCGCGCGCCACCATGATGCCGTCGCTGGCCTTCAGGATCGCCTCGAGCTGCGGTATGGCCTCGCTGCGTTCGATCTTGGCGATCAATGCCGGCTTGTGCCTGTCCGCCTCGCCGGCCACGTTGGCCAGCTGGCGTGCCATCTCCATGTCGGTGGCGTTCTTCGGAAAGCTCACCGCCAGGTAGTCCGCCTGGAAGCTCATCGCCGTCTTGATGTCCTCCATGTCCTTGGCCGTCAGCGCCGGCGCCGTCAGGCCGCCGCCCTGCTTGTTGATGCCCTTGTTGTTGGACAGCACGCCGCCTTGGCGGACCACGGTGTGCACCTGCTCGCCGCGCACCGCCTGCACGGTCAGCACGATCAGACCGTCGTTGAGGAGCAGGTGGTCGCCGGGCTTGACGTCGCGCGGCAGCTCCTTGTAGTCCAGCCCGACGCTGCCGAGGTCGCCCGGCTCCTCGCGCGATGCATCCAGTACGAACGCGGCGCCGTTGACCAGCATCACGCTGCCGCCCTCGAACTTGCCGACGCGGATCTTCGGGCCCTGCAGGTCGGCCATCAGCGCCACCGGCTTGCCCACGCGCAACGCCGTAGCGCGCACCAGCGCGGCACGGTCGCGATGGTCCTGCGCCGTGCCGTGGCTGAAGTTAAGCCGCACCACGTCGACACCGGCGCGCAGCAAGCGCTCCAGCACCACCGGGTCGCTCGATGCGGGGCCGAGCGTGGCGACGATCTTGGTGGCACGGGGCATGGCGTGGTCTTTCGCTGATCTGTCGGCTGCGCGCGGCGATTATGAGCGCCGCGCCGGCGGAGTCATCCGGCCCGGCCTACTTCGGCGGCGCCGCGGCGACGTCGGCCACCGCCAGTGCGGTCATGTTGACGACGCGCCGCACCGTGGCCGACGGCGCCAGGATGTGCGCCGGCAAGGCCGCGCCCAGCAGCATCGGGCCGACCGTGACGCCGTGGCCGCCGGTCATCTTCAGCACGTTGAACAGGATGTTCGCGGCGTCGATGTTGGGCAGCACCAGCAGGTTGGCCGCGCCGCTGAGCGTGGTCTGCGGCAGGTGGCTGCGGCGCACGCTGTCCGACAGCGCCGCATCGCCCTGCATCTCGCCGTCGCATTCGATGTCGGGGCAGCGCTGCACGAACAGGTCGCGGGCCGAGCGCATGCGCCGTGCCGACGCGCGCTGCGACGAACCGAAGACCGAATGCGACAGGAACGCCACCTTCGGCGGGAAACCGAAACGCCGCACCTCGGCCGAGGCCATCACGGCGATGTCGCACAGTTCCTCGGCGCTGGGCTCCTCGTTGACGTAGGTGTCGGCAATGAACAGCGTGTGCTCGTCCAGCATCAGTGCGTTCATTGCCGCCATGGTGCGCATGCCCGGCTTCATGCCGATGACCGTGCGCACATGCTCCAGGTGGCTGTCGTAGCGGCCGACCAGGCCGCACAGCATGCCGTCGGCCTCGCCACGACGCAGCATCAGCGACGCGATCAGCGTGTTCGAGCGCCGCACCGCGGCCTTGGCCGCCTCGGGGGTGACGCCGTCGCGGCCCATCAGCCCGAGCATAGGTCTCCCAGTAGGCCCGGAAGCGCGGGTCGTCGGCCGGGTCGACGACCTCGAAGTCGCGGCCCGGCGCCAGGCGCAGCCCGGCGCGTTCGATGCGCATGCGGATCACCTCCGGCCGGCCGACCAGGATCGGCCGGGCCAGGCCTTCGTCCAGCACCACCTGCACCGCGCGCAGCACGCGCTCGTCTTCGCCCTCGGCGTAGGCCACCCGGGCCGCCCCGCGCTCGCAGGCCGCCTTGGCCACGGCGAACACCGGGCGCATGAACATGCCGGTCTGGTAGACAAAGCGGCTCAGCGACTGGCGGTAGGCCTCCAGGTCGGCGATCGGCCGCGTCGCCACGCCGGAGTCCATCGCCGCCTTGGCCACCGCCGGCGCGATGCGCAGGATCAGGCGCACGTCGAAGGGCGTGGGGATCAGGTAGTCGGCGCCGAACTTCAGCTCGCGCCCGGGGTAGGCAGCGGCCACCTCGTCGCTGGTCTCGGCCTTGGCCAGCGCGGCGATCTCGCGCACGCAGGCCAGCTTCATCGCCTCGTTGATCTTGGTCGCGCCGCAGTCCAGCGCGCCGCGGAAGATGTACGGAAAGCACAGCACGTTGTTGACCTGGTTCGGATAGTCCGAACGCCCGGTGGCGATGATGCAGTCGGGCCGCGCTCGCCTTGGCCAGCTCGGGGCGGATCTCCGGCTCGGGGTTGGCCAGCGCCAGGATGATCGGCTGGTCGGCCATGCTCTTGACCATGGCCTCGTCCATCACGCCGGCGGCCGAGCAGCCGAGGAACACGTCCGCGCCCTTGACGACGTCGGCCAGCGTGCGCGCCTCGGTCTTCTGGCAATAGCGTTGCTTGCTCTCGTCGAGCTTGTCGCCACGGCCCTCGCGCACCACGCCCTTGGAGTCGCAGACGAAGATGTTCGATGGCTTGACGCCCAGGCCGACCATCACGTCGAGGCAGGCGATCGCCGCCGCGCCGGCGCCGGAGACCGCGACCTTGATGTCGTCGATCTTCTTGCCCACCAGCTCCAGCCCGTTGAGCAGCGCCGCGGCGGAGATGATGGCGGTGCCATGCTGGTCGTCGTGGAACACCGGGATGTTGAGCCGCTCGCGCAGCTTCTTCTCGATGTAGAAGCACTCCGGTGCCTTGATGTCCTCGAGGTTGATGCCGCCGAGCGTGGGCTCCAGCGCGGCGATGATGTCGACCAGCTTGTCCGGGTCGTGCTCGGCCAGTTCGATGTCGAAGACATCGATGCCGGCGAACTTCTTGAACAGGCAGCCCTTGCCCTCCATCACCGGCTTGCCGGCGAGCGGGCCGATGTCGCCCAGGCCCAGCACCGCGGTGCCGTTGGTGACGACGCCCACCAGGTTGGCGCGCGCGGTGTATTCGGCGGCCAGCGTCGGGTCCTTCTCGATTGCCAGGCAGGCATAGGCCACGCCCGGCGAATAGGCCAGCGACAGGTCGCGCTGGTTGGACAGCGGCTTGGTCGGCGTGATCGAGATCTTGCCGCGCACGGGCAGCCGGTGGTATTCGAGGGCGGCTTCGCGCAGCGCTTCTTCGGCAGGGGTCAGCGGGGCATTCATCGGCGCTCCTTTGGCGGGGTCGGGACGCCGAAGGTTACGCCGGATTGACGGCGCCATCACCGCCTTCGGACTCAAACAGAATCGACTGCCGGGGTGGCAATCCCTCGGCCGGGTTCAACCGTCGGCGCGCCGTCCCAGGATCTCGAAGGCCGGCAAGGTCTTGCCTTCCAGCACCTCGAGGAAGGCGCCGCCGCCGGTGGAGATGTAGCCCACGTCCTTCTCAATGCCGTACTTGGCGATCGCCGCCAGCGTGTCGCCGCCGCCGGCAATGCTGAAGGCGCTGCTCTCGGCAATCGCGCGGGCCACCGCCTCGGTGCCCTTGGCGAAGGCGTCGAACTCGAACACGCCCACCGGTCCGTTCCAGACGATGGTGCCGGCAGCCTTGAGCTGCGCCGCCAGCAGCGCTGCGGTCTGCGGGCCGATGTCCAGGATCAGGTCGTCCGCGGCCACGTCGGCCACCTTCTTGACGGTCGCCGGCGCATCGGCCTTGAATTCCTTGGCCGTGACCACGTCCACCGGGATCGGCACTGCCGCCCCACGCGCCTTCATCGCCGCGATCACCGCCTTGGCCTCGTCCAGCAGTGCGGCTTCGGCCAGGCTCTTGCCGATGGGCAGGCCTGAAGCCAGCAGGAAGGTGTTGGCGATGCCGCCGCCGACGATCAGCCCATCGACATTCTTCGCCAGGCTTTGCAGGATGCTCAGCTTGGTGCTGACCTTGGAGCCGGCGACGATGGCCAGCAACGGCCGCTTCGGCTGGGCCAACGCCTTCGTGATGGCGTCGATCTCGGCGGCCAGCAGCGGGCCGGCGCAGGCCACCTTGGCAAACTGCGCGATGCCGTAGGTCGAGGCCTCGGCGCGGTGCGCGGTGCCGAAGGCGTCGTGCACGAAGATGTCGCACAGCGCCGCCATCTTCCTGGCCAGTGCCTCGTCGTTCTTCTTCTCGCCCTTGTTGACGCGGCAGTTCTCCAGCAGCACCACCTGGCCGGGCTGCACGTTGCACGCCATCGACCCAGTCGGCGCGCAGCGGCACGTCGCGGCCCAGCAGTTCGGCCATGCGCTGCGCCACCGGTGCCAGCGAATCCTCGGGCTTGAACGCGCCTTCGGTCGGGCGGCCCAGGTGCGATGTGACCATCACCGCCGCGCCGGCGTCCAGCGCCATGCGGATGCACGGCAGCGAGGCCCGGATGCGCGTGTCCTCGGTGATGTGGCCGCCTCCTGCGTAATCGTCCTGCGGCACGTTGAGGTCGGCACGGATGAAGACACGCTGGCCGGCCACCTTGCCGGCGGCGACCAGGTCGCTGAAGCGGAGGACTTTCATGTGGGGGTTCCGAATGGAGTCTGTGCCACGCGGCAGGCGCTGGACGACCCGCCGCGGCCGAAGCCCATTGTGCAGCGGTGCCGCGGCGCGTTGCTGCGCCGCGTCAAGAAGTTCTGCGGCCGCGACGGCTCAGGATTCGTGCGCGGCGCGCTTGCCCGGCGCCGGCTTGGCGGCCTTGGCATCCGGGGCTGCCTTGGATTCGACAGCATCGGCCTGCGCCGGCCTGGCGGCCAGTTCGGTGCCGGCACCCAGTTGCGGGGCCACCGCGTCGATCTTGTTCTCGCGCATGTAGTCGTTCATCTCGCGCCAGCCGGCGAACACCGCCGCCCGCTCGGCCTTGCGATTGAGCGCGTAGCAGTCCTCCAGCGCCCGGCCCGCATGGCGGCAGGCGCCGCCCACGGCCTTGCCGTCGGCCTCGCGGCGCTCGGCCACGGCCTGGGTCGACTCGATGCCCAGCATGTCGCAGCCGGCGACGAGCAGGGCGGCGGCGAACAGGAGCGTCTGGCGGATCGGCGTCATGGCGGACTGAAGCGGCGGGTGGCTTCAACCCATATCGGCACCTGGCGGCGACACCTTGAGTCAGGCGGCGTCGGCCGGCGCCAGCAGCGTGCCCGGCGCCAGCGCGCCGCCGGGCAGCGACTGCAGCCAGGCGGCGACCGGCTGGCGCCGCCCGCCCGGGCGCTGCAGCTCCAGCAACTGCAGCGCGTCGCGCCCGCAGGCGACGAGCAGCGTGCCCGGCGCCGACGGCAGCACGCTGCCCGCGGGCCCGGCCACACCGGCGTGCACGGCCGCGCGCCAGAGCTTGTGGCTTGCGCCGCGCAGCTGGAGGCTGGCACCGGGAAAGGGGTCGAAGGCGCGCACCCGGCGCTCGAGGGCGGCGGCGTCCTGGTGCCAGTCGATCGGCGCCTCGGCCTTGTCGATCTTGTGGGCGTAGCTCACGCCTTCGGTCGACTGAGGTCGAGCATCGATGCGGCCCTCGGCAAGCTCATCCAGAGTGTGCGCCAGCAGTCGCGCGCCCAGTTCGGCCAGTCGCTGCGACAGGCTGGCGCTGGTGTCCGCCGAGCCCGATGGCCAGCGTTTCGCGGCACAGGATGTCGCCGGTGTCCAGGCCGGCATCCATCTGCATGATGCAGATGCCGGTCACGGTGTCGCCGGCCTCGATGGCACGCTGCACCGGCGCCGCCCCGCGCCAGCGCGGCAGCAGCGAGCCGTGGATGTTGATGCAGCCAAGGCGCGGCAGCGACAGCAGCCACGGCGGCAGGATCAGCCCATAGGCCGCGACCACCAGCACATCGAGTTGCGCGGCCCGCAGTGCCTGCTGCGCCGCCTGCGCGTCCTGCGGGTACCTGCCATCCAGGCGCAGGCTGCGCGGCTGGGCCACCGGCAGCTCCTGGGCCAGCGCCAACTGCTTGACGGCCGAGGCCTGCAGATTCAACCCGCGGCCGGCGGGCCGGTCGGGCTGCGTCAGCACCAGCGGGGGTTCGTAGCCGGCCTGCAGCAACTGCTGCAGCGCAGTGCGCGCGAACTCCGGCGTGCCGGCAAAGCCGACGCGCAGGGGCTTCGTCGCGTGCGGCGCGTCAGTCGCCACGCCGCTCCTCGCGTTGCCGCTTCAGCAGCTTGCTGCGGATGCGGTTGCGCTTGAGCAGGCTGAGGTAGTCGACGAAGACCTTGCCGAGCAGGTGATCCATCTCATGCTGCACGCACACCGCCAGCAGTTCGGACGCCTCCAGATCGAAGGGCTGGCCGCGGCGGTCCTGGGCGCGCACGTTGACCCGCGCATGGCGCTGGACCGAGTCGTAGAAGGACGGCACCGACAGGCAGCCTTCTTCGGCCATGACCATGTCCTCGCTGCGCCACGTGATCTCGGGGTTGATCAGCACCAGCGGCTTGTCGCGCGACTCGGACACGTCGATGACGATGACGCGCTCATGCACGTCCACCTGGGTGGCCGCCAGGCCGATGCCGTCGGACGCGTACATGGTGTCGAGCATGTCCTCGACCAGGCGGGCGATGCGCGCGTCGACTTCGGCCACCGGGCGGGCCACGGTGTGCAGGCGCGGGTCGGGGTAGCGCAGGATGTTCAGCTGGGCCATGGTCGGCGCGATGACGTGGGGCGTGACAAGCCGCAACAGCCGTCAGCAACGCACAACGCCAGCGATGCGTGACAGTCATCACAGGCTGTGTCGTTGTGGGCCGGTTTCGTTGCGATATCAACGGTTTATGGGCAGAATCTGAGAAACCGTTTGAGCATTTCATCGACGCTTGAGCTATGGTGCGCCGAGGCCGAAAAATGTCCAAACACATGGCGAGATTGTGGCACCCGCCGGGGGCTTCAAGGTCCGCCGGGAGCTCGATCGAATGAACCCACGACCCCTTCGTCGCCGCGCTGGCGCCCTTGCCGCCTTGTGGGCTGGCGCCTCGATGCTGGCCAGCCCGGCCGCGCTGGCCGAGCCCAACTTCCCGATCACGCCGCAGCAGCGCAGTACCGCGCAGCAGGTGGCGCAGGCCGGCGTGCCGCTGTCGGAGCTGGCGCCCAATGCGCCCGACTCGCACACGGTGCAAAGCGGCGACACGCTGTGGGACATCTCGAAGCTGTTCCTGAAGAGCCCGTGGCGCTGGCCCGAACTGTGGGGCATGAACCTCGACCAGGTGCGCAACCCGCACCTGATCTACCCGGGCCAGGTGCTGGTGCTGGAGAAGAGCGGCGACCGCGCACGGCTGCGCGTGGCCCAAGCCGGCGGCGGCGCGCCGGAGAACACGGTCAAGTTGTCGCCGCGCGTGCGCAGCAACCTGCTCGACAACGGCGCGATCGGCTCGATCCCGCTGCACCTGATCGGGCCCTTCCTGACCGAGGCGGTGATCTTCAACAACGACGAGCTGAACCGGGCGCCGCGCATCGTCGCCGCGCAGGAGGGTTATGTCGCCATGTCGCAGGGCCAGCTGGCCTATGTGCTGGGCGACGTGAACCGCTCGTCGGGCTACCGGCTGTTCCGCGAACCGCAGCCGCTGTACGACTTCGACACCAGGGAACTGCTCGGCTACGAGGCGCGTTACGTCGGCACCGCCGACTTCGTGCGCCCCGGCCGCAGCTTCGAAGAGGCCGGCAAGCCGGTGGTGGTGCCCGCCACGGTGTCGATCAAGTCGGCGCGCATGGAGGTCAATGTCGGCGACCGGCTGGCGCCGCTGCCGGTGCGCGACCTGGACGCCTATGCACCGCACCATCCCGAACGTGCCGATGGCCGGCCGCGTGCTGCAGATCTACGGCGACGCGCTTGAGCGCCGGCCAGAACCAGATCGTCGCGCTGAATCGCGGCACGCGCGACGGCGTCGAGCGCGGCCATGTGCTGGCGCTGTGGCGCCAGGGCGATCGCCTGGCCAAGCGCATCGACGGCGAGCGCGCGGTGCTGCAACTGCCGAACGAGCAGAACGGGCTGCTGTTCGTCTTCAGCGTCTTCGAGCGCACCTCGTACGCGCTGATCCTGTCGGTGAACGTGCCGGTGTTCCCCGGCGACGCCTTCACGCAGCCCTGATTCCAGGGGCCGGCGTTGCTGGACGCCGACGAATTCGCCGCCTGGTTCCGGCTGCTCGAAACACCTGGGCTGGGCCGCGAAGGCGCGCGGCGCCTGCTGGCCAGCTTCGGCTCGGCGGCGCAGGTGCTGCAGGCCTCGAAGTCGGCGTGGCAGCAGGTGGTCGGCGCGCAGCGGGCGCAGGCCCTGGTCACGCGAACCCGAGGAGCTGCAGCCGCGTCTGCGCGCAGCCCGGCAATGGCTGGCCGGCGGCGAACAGCGCCAGGTGCTGACCCTCGGCGACGACGACTACCCGGCCGTGCTGCTGCAGACCCCCGACCCGCCGCTGCTGCTGTACGTGCAAGGTCAGGTCGGGCTGCTCAACCGGCGCAGCCTGGCCATCGTCGGCAGCCGCAATGCCAGCGCGCAGGGCGTGGACAACGCCCGCTCCTTCGGCGCGCACCTCAGCCGGCAGGGCTGGACCATCGTCTCCGGCCTGGCCTTCGGCATCGACGGCGCGGCCCACGAGGGCGGGCTGGAAGGCGCGGGCAGCACCGTGGCAGTGGTCGGCACCGGGCTGGACCGGGTGTATCCGGCGCGGCACCGTGCGCTGGCGCACCGCATCGCCACCGACGGCGTGCTGATCAGCGAGTTCGCGCCCGGCACACCGCCGCTGGCGCCGAACTTTCCGCAGCGCAACCGCATCATTGCCGGGCTGGCGCGCGGCACGCTGGTGGTCGAAGCGGCGCTGAAATCGGGCTCGCTGATCACCGCCCGGCAGGCCGCCGAATACGGGCGCGAGGTATTTGCGGTGCCGGGCTCGATCCATTCGCCGCTGTCGCGCGGCTGCCATGCGCTGATCCGCCAGGGCGCCAAGCTGGTCGAAAGCGCCGACGACATCCTCGAGGAACTGCAGGGCCGTCCCAGCATGGTGGCGGCCGACGCGGCCCCGGCGCCGACGGGCCGCGACGACCCGGTCTTGCAGGCGCTGGGCCATGACCCGGCCACGCTGGACGCGCTGTGCGCCCGCACCGGCTGGAGCGCGCAGGAACTGAGCGCGCGGCTGCTGGAGCTGGAACTCGAAGACCGGGTGGCCCGATTGCCCGGCGGCCTGTACCAGCGCCGCAGCCACGCCTGAGTGTCGGGCACGAAGTAACCGCGGCCAGTGCGCGCACGGGGTGCGCTATAGTGTTTTCATGTTCGAAGTGCTCGTGTACCTGTACGAAAACTACTGGCGCCCGGACGCCTGCCCGAGCCACCAGCAGCTGTCCAGGAAGTTGTCCGCGGTCGGCTTCGAAAGCGACGAGATCCAGGACGCGCTGAACTGGCTGGACGGCTTGGCCAGCAGCGCCGAATCCTGCACCGGCCAGCAAGGCGAGCAGAGCCTGCGCGTCTATTCCGAGGCCGAGCGCGAACTGCTGGGCGACGAATCGATCGGCTTCATCAGCTTCCTCGAATCGGCCGGCGTGCTGCCGCCGACGATGCGCGAGATGGTGGTCGACCGCGCCACCGCCATCGGCAACGGGCCGGTGGAACTGGACGACCTGAAGATCATCGTGCTGATGGTCTTCTGGAGCCTGGGCGAAGAGCCCGACGCGCTGATCCTCGACGAACTGTTCGTCGCCCCGGAAGAGCGCCTGATCCACTGACGCCCGCGTCAGTTCAGCAGCCGCGAGGGATCGACGTCCAGCTTGGCCAGCGCGCTGCGCGTGGCGCGCACGCTCAGACGACTCGTCCTGCGCCGGCAGCAGCAGCCCGGCCTGCAGGAACGACGCCAGCCGCTGCTGCTGGAACAGCACGCAGCGGCCCTGCGGCGTGACGAACATCGACAGCTGCTTGCGCAGGCCCAGCCAGGCCAGCTGCACCGCCTCGTTGCGGCCGCGGTAGTCGAGCATGTACCAGCCGCCGACCTGCAGCTCGCGCGCCCAGGCGATCATCGCCGGCGTCGGCATCGAGCCGCCTTCGGACACCACCTCCAGCTCGGAGCTTTCGTGGCCCGACAGGTCGAAGACGATCGAGTCGTCGATGGTCACGTCGGCGGCGTCGGGCAGCAGCTCTTCCAGCGACTCCAGCCGCTCGGCCAGTTCCTGCAGCCGCTCGTGCGGGATCACCGGCGCCTTGGCGGTGAAGGCCGCGGCCAGCGAGTTGTTGAGGATCTGGATGTGCTCGTCCTGCCTGGCCGGGTCCATGCCGGCCGAGGACATGCCGTCGCGCAGCGTCTTCAGCAGCGGCGTCAGCCGGCGGATGACCTCGGCACGCTCCTCGCGCGTGACCTTGGCGCTGGCCGACCAGATCAGGTCGGAGGCGGCGCGCTTCATCGCCCGCGTCTCGTCGCTCTGCGCGCCGTAGCGCACCGCGGTGGTGGCCAGCACGTCGGCCCAGACCTGGAACAGGAAGGCGCGCACGCTTTCCTGCACCGGCATCTCGTTGAGCATGCGGCGCAGCTCGATCGTGTACTGGATGGCCATGGTCTCGCGCTGCTCGACCTGCTGCGCCAGCGACACGCCCTTGCGCGTGGCCTCGTTCTCGGTGCTGAAGTAGTGCTCGAGGAACTTCTCGAACTCGGTGAGCACGGTCTGGAACACGCGCCGGCCGGTGTCGGGGTAGGCCTCGACCACCTGCACGACGCGCTTGATCTCCTTCTCGAGCGCGTCGCCGACGCTGCGCGTCGAGGTGTCGAAGCCCATCACGCAGGCGCCCATGCGGTCGATCAGCCGGCGCGCCGGGTGGTCGACGGTGGCAAAGAAATCGGGCTCGGTGACGGCCACGCGCAGCACCGGCATCTGCAGCCGCGCGAACCACACGCGCACGCTGGCCGGGATGCGGTCTTCGGTGAGGATGCTCTGGAACAGCAGCGCCACGATCTCGATCGTGGCGCGCTCTTCGGGCGTGGCGGCCGACTGCTTCAGCGCCTGCTTGCGCTGGTGCAGCTCTTCCAGCAGCGCCGGCGTGGTCACGGTCGGCTCGCCGGCGCGCTTGGTGCTGGCGCCGACGCGGCGGCGAATGCCCTGCTGGGCCTGGTCGATGGCCTGGGCCAGCTCCGGCGACAGCTTGTGCGCGCGATTGGTGTCGCTGAAGGACGGCAAATGGCGGCCGACCAGCCGGTTCAGTCGGCCGAGCACGGCCTCCGAATGCTCGCCGCTGCGCGCCAGCGGCGCCGTGCGCGTCATCATCCGCGTCTCGTCGCCGACGCCGCCGCGGAAACTGCCGTCGCCCGAGGCCCCGGCATGCGAGCCGGCCCAATAGGCCGAGTGCGAGCTGCGACCGGCCCCGGAGCCGGCTGGACCGGCGCCCGGGCCGCTGCCACGGCCACCCCCGCCATGCCATGGCCTGCCCCCGCGCCGCCGCCCGGGCCGGAAGCGCCGGCCCGTGCCGAACCCGGCCCCGGGCCGTAGCCCGAGCTGGCCCCTGGCCGGCCCTGCCGCGCCGAAGTCCGAGCCCTGGGCGTAGCCGGAGCGGCCGCTGCCGCCGCCGGCAAAGCCGGCCTGCTGCGTCGGCACGTTGCGCGAGCGCTTGATATACGGGTGCAGGTCCACGTCGGGCAGCACGCCCTGTTCGACCAGCCAGCGGTTGGTCTCGTGGTAGGCCTCCTCGACCAGCCCGGCCAGCTCCTCGTGCAGGTCGATCTGCAGCTCGCGCCAGCTGTCCAGGCTGCAGCCGGCCGAGCGCCAGGCATCGACGACGATGCGCGCCAGCACATGGGCGCGCAGCATGTCCTGCGCGTCCAGCTCCTCGCGCCGCTCCAGGGCCGACATGCGCGCGCGCAGGTCGGTGAACTCGGAGGCCGCCTGGTCCATCACCGCCAGCGCCAGGCGCGAGGTCAGGATCTCGCGTTCGATGGTGTCGTCGTCCACCAGCGACAGCGGCCCGCTGGACGCGCCGGGCGGCGGCAGGTCGCCAGGTCGCACCGCGGACACGCCGTTCAGCAGCGCGTTGCGCAGGCTGTTGACCATGGTCTTGTGCCAGACCGCGGCGCCCTTCTTCAGCTCGTGCACCAGCTCGCGGCGGCGCATGAAGCGGGCATGTTCGGAAGGCTTGTCGAGCAGCGAGCTGGCCGTCGCGGCCAGCGAGTTGACCATCGCCGGCAGGCCCTTGACCAGCTGTTCGGCGTAGATACGCCGTGCCTGTTCGGCAATTTCGGCGTGATCTGCGCTGTGTGTCATGAGGTCGGGACTCTTGAACTCCCAGGTCAGGTCACTCTACACCACGGCCCCGGAGTTGGGATCGTTGGGATCGATCTCCTTGCTGCCCGACTTGACCAGATCTTCACGCTTGATTCCCAGCCACATGGCAATCGCCGCGGCCACGAACACCGACGAATAGATGCCGAACAGGATGCCCACGGTCAGCGCAAGGGCAAAGTAGTACAGCGTCGGGCCGCCGAAGATCAGCATCGACAGCACCATCAGCTGGGTCGAGCCGTGGGTGATGATGGTGCGGCTGATGGTGCTGGTGATGGCATGGTCGATGACCTCGGGCGGGTTCATCTTGCGAAAGCGCCTGAAGGTCTCGCGGATGCGGTCGAAGATGACCACCGACTCGTTGACCGAATAGCCCAGCACCGCCAGCACCGCCGCCAGCACCGCCAGCGAGAACTCCCACTGGAAGAAGGCGAAGAAGCCCAGGATGATGATGACGTCGTGCAGGTTGGCGACGATGGCCGCCACCGCGAACTTCCATTCGAAGCGCAGCGCCAGGTAGATCATGATGCCGACGATGACGAAGCCCAGCGCCATGGCGCCGTCCACCGCCAGCTCCTTGCCGACCTGCGGCCCGACGAACTCGCTGCGCTGCAGGGTCAGTGGCTCGGCGGCGCCGGCGGCGCAGACCTGCTTGCTGATCGATTCGCCCTTGTCGCTGACGCCCTGGCGCGACTCGATCGCGCCGCCTTCGGCCCGGCACAGCGTGTCGAACACCCGGCCGACCAGTTCGCTCTGCTTGACGCCATCGGCCAGCGGCAGGCGGATCAGCACGTCGCGTGCGCTGCCGAAGTTCTGCACCTGGGTGTCGCCGACCTTCATCGCCTCGATCGTGCCGCGCACCTTGGCGACGTCGGCCGGCTGGGCGTAGGCCACCTCGATGACCGTGCCGCCGGTGAACTCGATCGACAGATGCAGGCCGCGCGTGAACAGGAAGAACACCGCCGCCAGGAAGGTGAGCAGCGAGATGATGTTGAACACCAGCGCATGCCGCATGAACGGGATGTCGCGGCGGATGCGGAAAAACTCCATCTGGCTACCTTCGTCAATTCATGGAATCCTGGGGAAGGCGCATGGGCGCGCAGCGCACCCGACGACTTCACCAGAAGCTCCGTTCAGCTCAGGCCTTGACCACGGACTTGTCGGTGTCGGGCTTCCAGATCTGCCCGATCGACACCGACTTCAGCCGCTTCTGCCGGCCGTACCACAGGTTCACCAGACCGCGCGAGAACATCACGGCCGAGAACATCGAGGTCAGGATGCCCAGGCAGTGCACCACGGCGAAGCCGCGCACCGGGCCCGAGCCGAAGGCCAGCAGCGCCACGCCGGCGATCAGCGTGGTGATGTTCGAGTCCAGGATGGTGGCGAAGGCACGCTCGTAGCCGTTGTGGATGGCCAGCTGCGGCGCTCGCGCCGCCGCGCAGTTCCTCGCGCACGCGTTCGTTGATCAGCACGTTGGCGTCGATGGCCATGCCCAGCGTCAGCGCGATGGCGGCAATGCCGGGCAGCGTCAGCGTGGCCTGCAGCATCGACAGCACGGCCACCAGCAGGAACAGGTTGAAAGCCAGCGCCAGCGTCGAGATCACGCCGAACAGGCCGTAGTAGACGCACATGAACACTGCGATGGCGATCAACCCGTAGAGCACGCTGTTGAAGCCCTTGTCGATGTTGTCGGCACCCAGGCTCGGGCCGATCGGTGCGCTCCTCGATGATCTCCATCGGCGCGGCCAGCGAGCCGGCGCGCAGCAGCAGCGCGGTGTCGGCGGCCTCGGCGGTGGTCATGCGCCCGCTGATCTGCACGCGCCCGCCGCCGATCTCGCTGCGGATCACCGGTGCGGTGACGACCTCGCCCTTGCCCTTCTCGAACAGCAGGATGGCCATGCGCTTGCCGATGTTCTCGCGCGTCACGTCGCGGAAGATGCGCGAGCCCTTGGCGTCCAGCGTCAGGTGCACCGCCGGCTCCTGGGTCTGGCCGTCGAAGCCGGCCTGCGCGTCGGTCAGGTTGTCGCCGGTCAGCACCACCTGGCGAAAGACGATGATCGGCGCGCCGTTGCGCTCGAGGAAGCGCTCGCTGCCGAAAGGCACCGGGCCGCCGCCGCGCTCGGCCTCGCGCGCCTCGGCGCTTTCGTTGACCATGCGCACCTCCAGCGTGGCGGTGCGGCCGATGATGTCCTTGGCCTTGGCGGTGTCCTGCACGCCCGGCAACTGCACCACCACCCGGTCCAGGCCCTGCTGCTGGATCACCGGCTCGGCCACGCCGAGTTCGTTGACGCGGTTGTGCAGCGTGGTGATGTTCTGCTTGAGGGCCTGCTCCTGCACCGCACGCGCGGCGGCCGGCTTGAGCGTGCCGCGCAGCTTGAAGTCGGCGCCGTCGGCCGACTCGGCCCACTGCAGGTCGGGCAGCTGGTCGGACAGCAGCGCCACCGCAGCCGCCAGCGTCTCGCGCTCGCGGAAGCGCACTTCAAGGCTTTCGCCTTCGCGGCTGATGCCGGCATGGCGGATGTTCTTGTCGCGCAGCAGCGTGCGCACGTCGCCGGTCAGCGCCTCGGCCTTCTTGGTCAGCGCCGCCTTCATGTCCACCTGCATCAGGAAGTGCACGCCGCCGCGCAGGTCCAGGCCCAGGTACATGGGCAGCGCATGCAGCTTCGCCAGCCAGGCCGGCGAGCGCGACAGCAGGTTCAGCGCGACGATGTAGCTGGGATTCGCCGGGTCGGGGTTCAGCTCCTTGGACAACGCGTCCTTGGCCTTGATCTGCGCCTCGGTGTCGCTCAGCCGGGCCTTGACCGAGTTGCCATCGAACTGCACGAAGTCCGGCTTCAGCCCGGCCTGCTCCAGGAGCTGCTGCACGCGCGGCGCGAAGGCCGCATCCAGCTTGAGCGTGGCCTTGGCGCTGGACACCTGCACCGCCGGCGCCTCGCCAAAGAAGTTGGGCGCCGTGTAGATCAGGCCGACCAGCAGCGCGACCAGCAGGATCGCGTACTTCCACAGCGGATAGCGGTTCATGGGGGATTCCTTGCACAGCGGCGCGGCCGCCGCCTGATGGCCGGTGCGCAGCGCCGCGGCACCGGCAAAGACCGCCGACCTACTTGAAGGTGCCCTTGGGCAGCACCTGCACCACCGAAGCCCGCTGCACCTGCAGTTCCACGCCGTTGGCCACCTCGACATGCAGGTAGGACTCGCCCACCTTGGCCACACGGCCGAGCACGCCACCGCCGATGACCACCTCGTCACCCTTGCCGACGGCCTCGACCATGGCCTTGTGCTCCTTCTGGCGCTTCATCTGCGGCCGGATCATGATGAAGTACAGCACCACGAACATCAGCACCAGCGGCAGCAGGCTCAGCAGGCTGGACTCCGCGCCGCCGCTGGCGGCGGCCGGCGCGGTCTGGGCAAAGGCTTCGGAAATGAACACGTCGATGTCCTCCTGGCAAACCCGCGCGTGGCGGGCGGAATGTCGATTCTAGTAAGGCGGGCGGGCTCCATTGGCCCTACCCCGGCCGCGGCCCGACGGGTCCGGCCGGGGAGCGCCCGTCCGCGGTGCCGCACCGGGGCGCTGGAGTTCAACAGATGCGCGAATCTGCAGATCCGCAGGCTGCGGGGTCGGATTCGGCTTTGGCGCCGCAATTCCTCGGCAGCAGCGCGATTGTACCCAGGACCCTCCCGGCCGTGGCGCCGGGCGAAGCGGCCGTCAGGCCGTGCCGTTGCCGTCGCGCAGGCATCCGTCGTGCGGGCTCATGCCAGACCACTTGCGACAGGCACGCGAGAAGCCGGGCAGGTCGGCGTAGCGTCGGGCCGCCGCCTCCGACAGGGTTCATTCGGGTGTGGTGCAGTTGCCGGCATCGGCGAACACGCTCGGACTGACCGCGGCCCGGGCGAAGGTGCGCCGCGGAGGCACACCCATGTGGGTCCGCAGCGCAGGCCGGGCCATCAACGGGCCGACCCGCGCGGCACCGTCGTGGCGTCGGTCCGGTTGCAGGAAGGGGGTCGCTGAGGGGCTCATCGTTGGTCGTCGGTCGGTCGCTTGCGGCGGTCGCCGTCGCGGCGACGCTGCCATTTGATGTGGCGCAGGAACGGCCTGACCGCTGCCGCATCTGCAAAGCCGGTCCTATGCGTCTGTTAGATTTCCCTGCCATAAAACCTTGCCGCGCTGCGCCGGTTTCACGACTGAAAGGAGTCCGGACATGCGTTTTCGATCCACCACGGTCGCACTGGGCGTCGCCATACTCTTGTCGGCCTGCGTGTCGCAGAGCAGCCACAACCAGCAGGTGCAGAAGACCAGCACCTACGCGCAGTTGGACACGCAGCTGAAGAGCGAACTCGCCAGTGACCAGGTGCAGATCGAGCAGTTGCAGAACCTGGTGCGCCTGACCCTGGCCAACGGCATTCTGTTCGCCGAGGGCGGCGTGGAGCTGAACGAGGCGGGCACGGCCATTTTGACCAAGGCGGCGCCGACGCTGAAGACCATCACCGGCCAGCGCATCGTGATCAAGGGTTTCACCGACAACGAGCCGATCGGCCCCGAGCTGCACCAGCGCTTCGCCAACAATGGCGATCTGTCGAAGGCCCGCGCCAACGCCGTGTCGACTTACCTGGTGGCACAGGGCGTGCCCGCCGCACTCACCTCGACCGTCGGCCTGGGCGAGACCCACCCGGTGGCGTCGAACGACACGCCGCAAGGCCGTGCGAGGAACCGCCGCGTGGAGATCGACATCGTCGAGGCACCCAAGTGAAACGCGCTCCTGCTGTGCCTGCACGGCAGGCCCTGGTTCCAGCCGGACTCAGGGGCCAAGCGCGTGCACTACACGGTGCTCGCCGCACCCTGACGGCTTGAGGCGGTTCGCGCGGCTTCGTCCGCAGCGAGTTGCTGCCATAGCGGCGCGGCCTGCACCACGTCGCCGACCACCAGCACCGCCGGGCTGACCAGTTCCTCGTCGGCCAGCGTGGCGGCCACGGTGGCCAGCGTGCACACCGCCTGGCGCTGTTGCGCCAGGTGGGCGCGGCACACCACCGCCACCGGCGTGTGAGCGGTCATGCCAGCGTGCAGCAGTGCGCGCGCGATCGCCTCGGCGCGCGACACGCCCATGTAGATGACCAGCGTCAGTCCGCAGCGCGCCAGCGCGGCCCAGTCCGGCTCGGCGTCGGCCGTGCCCGGCATGGCCGGTGACCAGCGCCACGCCGCGGCTGTAGCGCCGGTCGGTGACGGGCACGCCGATGGCCGCCGGCCCGGCGATGCCGGCGGTCAGGCCGCTGACCACCTCGACCTCGATGCCGGCCTGCGCGCAGCGCATCGCATTCCTCGCCGCCGCGGCCGAAGACGAAGGGGTCGCCGCCCTTCAGGCGCACCACGCGTTCGCCGCGCTTCGCCTCGGCCACCATCAGCTTGTGGATGAAGGCCTGCGGCGTGCTGGCGCAGCCGCCGCGCTTGCCGACGTGGACGATGCGCGCGCCCTTGCGCAGGTAGCGCAGCACGCCCGGGATGCACCAGGTCGTCGACCAGCGCCACCGTGGCGCGGCGCAGCGCCTTGACGGCCTTGAGCGTCAGCAGTTCCGGGTCGCCGGGGCCGGCGCCGACCAGCGTGACGGGGCGGATCGGGTTCATGGCGCCAGCGCCTCCTGTGGTCCGTGCTGCCGCACCAGCACCTTCAGCGCCGGCAGGCAGGAGCCGCATTCGGTGCCGCAGCGCAGTTGCGCCTGCAGCTGCTGCAGGCGCTGCGCCGGCATCGCCTGCGCTGGCGCGCAGCTGGGCCGACGATGGCGCTCTTCGCTGACGTCGTGGCAGGCGCAGACCTGCCGGCTGCGCGGCGCCACCGGCTGCGGCGGCTGGCGGCGCGCGGCCAGCAGCGCACGGCCGTAGGCGGCGGCCGGCTGCGCCCTGCTGCAGCAGCTCGAGCATCCAGCCCTGCGCCGCGGCATCACCGGCCAGCAGGAAGGCCTGCAGGCTGCCGTCGGCGTGCAGGCGCATGGCGCGGCACTGGCTGCGCGCGCGCGTCGGCATAGCGCAGCACCGGCGCCGTCCCGCAGGTCCAGCGCGGCTTCGAGTTCGGCCAGCGCCTCGAGCTCGGGCATGCGCGGCGGCAGCGCGGAACAGCACGCCGAGGCGCGGCTGCGGCTCGCGGCCGAAAGGCACGCACACGGCATAGCCGAAGCGGCCGAACAGCCCGCGCAGCCGCTCGCGCAGGGCCAGCGCCTCGTCCTGCGGCAGCCAGGCCGCGGCCACCAGCTGCCAGGGCAGCTCGGCACGTTCCAGCCGCACCGCCGCATGCTTCAGTTCGGGTTGCTGCGACTGCGGGCAGTAGGCGCTCGTGGTCAGCGCGTTGACGCCCAGCCCGGCCATGTATTCCGGCCCCCAGTGCATGGCGATGAAGGCCTGCGCCGGCGGCACCGACGCGCTGGCGCGCACCGGCAGCACCAGCTCGCCGCGGCGCGAGCTGATGCGCACCAGGTCGCCGTCGGCCCAGCGGCGGCGCGCCAGCTCCTGCGGGTGCAGTTCCAGCTCGGGCTCGGCGCTGTGCGCGAACAGCCGGCCGAGCGTGCCGGTGCGGCTCATCGCATGCCATTGGTCGCGCAGCCGGCCGGTGGTCAGCGACACCGGGAAGCGCGCGTCGCGCACTTCGGCCGTGGCCGCCAGGCCGGCGCGACGAAACGTGCGCGGCCGTCGGGCGTGGCGAAGCGGCCGTCGGTGTACAGCCGCGCCGTTCCGCGCGGTCGCGCCCTCGGCGCAGGGCCAGTGCTGCGGCTGCTCCAGCGCGGCGTAGCTCAGGCCGGTGATGTCCAGGTCGCGGCCGCGCGTGCTGTCGCGGTGTTCGTTCCAGACGCTCTCGGCCGTGTCGTAGGGGAACAGCGTCTGGCCGTCGAGGCGGCGCGCCGGCAGCTGCGCTTCCAGCCGCCGCGCCACGTCGACGCCGATGCGCCAGTCGTCGCGCGCCTCGCCCGGCGGCGGCAGCGCGGCGCGCACGCGGCTGATGCGGCGCTCGCTGTTGGTGACGGTGCCGCTCTTTTCGCCCCAGCTGCTGGCCGGCAGCAGCAGGTCGGCGAAATTCGACCGTGGCGGTGTGGCGGTAGGCCTCCTGCAGCACGACGAACTCGGCGCGCTGCAGCGCGCGGCGCACGGTGGCCTGGTCGGGCATCGACTGCGCCGGGTTGGTGCAGACGATCCACAGCGCCTTGATCTGCCCGTCGGCCGCGGCCTGGAACATGTCGACCGCGCTCTTGCCGGGTTTCGACGGAATGTCGGCCACGCCCCACAGCGCGGCCTGTTCGGCGCGGTGTTCGGCATTGCCCAGGTCGCGGTGCGCGCCCAGCAGGTTGGCCAGGCCGCCGACCTCGCGCCCGCCCATCGCGTTGGGCTGCCCGGTCAGCGAGAACGGGCCCGGCGCCGGGCCGGCCGATCTGGCCGGTGGCCAGGTGCAGGTTGATCAGCGTGCTGTTCTTGTCGGTGCCGCTTCGGCTCTGGTTCAGGCCCTGGCAGTACAGCGACAGCGTCGGCGTGCGGCGCTCGCTGGCGCCATCCACGGCACCGCCGAACCAGCGCGCCGCCTGCACGATGTCGTCGGCCTGCAGCCCGCAGACCTTGGCGGCGTGCGCCGGCGTGAACTCGCGCACCCGGTCGCGCAGCGCCTCGAAGCCGTGGGTGTGTTCGCGCACGAAGGCCATGTCGGCCAGGCCCTCCCACAGCAGCACGTGCAGCAGCGCGTGGTGCAGCACCACGTCGGTGCCGGGCAGCAGCGCCAGGTGCAGGTCGGCCACGGCGGCGGTCTCGGTGCGCCGCGGGTCGGCGACGATCAGCTTCAGCTCGGGGTTGGCACGGCGCGCATCCTCGACGCGGCGGAACAGCACCGGGTGCGCCCAGGCCATGTTCGAGCCGGTGATGAAGATCGTGCGCGCCAGGCCGATGTCGTCGTAGCAGGCCGGCGGCGCATCGGCGCCGAGGCTTTGTTTGTAGCCGGCCACCGCGCTGCTCATGCACAGGCGCGAATTGGTGTCGACGTTGTTGGTGCCGAGCAGGCCCTTGGCCAGCTTGTTGAAGACGTAGTAGTCCTCGGTCAGCAGCTGGCCGCTGAGGTACAGGCCGACCGAGTCCGGCCCGTGCTGCGTCACCGTGGCTGCCAAGCGCGAGGCCACCTCGTCGAGCGCGTCGTCCCAGCCCACGGGCTGCAGCGCCTGGCCGCGCGCCGCGCGGCGCAGCGGCGTCAACGCGCGCTGGTTGCGCAGGTGCGGCGCGGCGGTCAGCGCCAGCGTGCTGCCCTTGGTGCACAGCCGGCCGAAGTTGGCCGGGTGCTCGGGGTCGCCGCGCACGCCGCCGATCTGCGCGCCGTCATGCTCGATGATGACCCCGCAGCCGACGCCGCAGTAGGGGCAGGTGGATTTCGTCTCGCGCATGGCTTTCAGCGCTGCGCTCGGCCGCGATGCACCCCGCTCGGCGGGACGACGAGTCGGCGGGGTGCCAGGACACGCCCTGCGGGCGGCATGGCAGCGCGCGATCACAGCCGACGCCGCCGTCGGTGCAGGTCGAGCGCGTCAGCGCGTGGCTCACGCGCAGGCCTTGGCGCAGGGGCCGGCCAGCGGGGCCGCCAGGTCCAGCGCCTTGCTCGCCAGCTCGGCGGCGTCGAGGTACACCTGTCCGTCCTGCAGACGGCAGGCGAAGCCCGGTGTTCGGCCCTCGTCGGGCGCCGCCGCGCAGCCGTCGGCCAGGCCGATGCTCCAGTTGTGCAGCGGGCAGGCGACGCTCTGACCGAAGACGATGCCCTGGCTCAGCGGCCCGCCCTTGTGCGGGCAGCGGTCGAGCAGCGCGAACACCCGGTCGTCGGCGGTGCGGAACAGCGCCACCGCGATGCCGCGCTCGCGCTGCACGCGGCGCGAACCCAGCACGGGGATGTCGGCCAGGGCACAGATGGGAATCCAGTCGCTCATGCGGGCCTCACGCGTCCACGGCCACGGCCGCCTGCAGGGGGGTGAACTGGCGCACGTCGACCTGCGCCTTGTCGAACTCGAACCACGGGTCGGGCTCGCCGTCCAGGCTGAACTGCAGCCGCTCCCACAGCGCGCGCCGGCCGGCGGCATCGTCGAGGATGCGCTTCTTGACATGGTCCAGGCCGACGCGGGCGATGTAGTGCACGGTGCGCTCCAGGTACCAGCCTTCCTCGCGGTACAGCTGCAGGAAGGCGCCGCTGTACTCCAGCACCTCGGCCTCGGTCTTCAGCTTGACCAGGAACGCCGCCACCTCGGTCTTGATGCCGCCGTTGCCGCCGACATAGATCTCCCAGCCCGAATCGACGCCGATCACGCCCACGTCCTTGATGCCGGCCTCGGCGCAGTTGCGCGGACAGCCCGAGACCGCCAGCTTGACCTTGTGCGGCGCGTACATGCGCCACAGCGCGCGCTCCAGGTCCTTGCCCATCTGCGTGCTGTCCTGCGTGCCGAAACGGCACCACTCGCTGCCGACGCAGGTCTTCACCGTGCGCAGCGCCTTGGCATAGGCGTGGCCGCTGGGCATGCCGATGTCCTGCCACACCGCGGGCAGGTCTTCCTTCTTCACGCCGAGCAGGTCGATGCGCTGGCCGCCGGTGACCTTGACCGTCGCGGATCTTGAACTTGTCGACCGCGTCGGCGATGCGCCGCAGTTCGCTCGGCCGTTGGTCTCGCCGCCCCACATGCGCGGGATCACGCTGTACGTGCCGTCCTTCTGGATGTTGGCGTGGCTGCGCTCGTTGATGAAGCGGCTCTGCGGGTCGTCCCTGGCTTCCTTCGGCCAGGTGCTGAGCAGGTAGTAGTTGATGGCCGGACGGCAGCTGGCGCAGCCGTTGGGCGTGCGCCAGCCCAGGTGTGCATAGACGCTGTCGATGCTCAGCAGGTGCTCGCTGCGGATGGCATCGCGCGCGTCCTGGTGGCTGGCGTCGGTGCAGCCGCACATCGCCTTCTTCGTCGGCGGCTTGGAGTAGTCGCCGCCGGCGGTGAACATCAGCAGCTGCTCGACCAGCCCGGTGCAGGAACCGCAGCTGGCGCTGGCCTTGGTGTGCTTGCGCACCTCGTCCAGCGTGAACAGGCCCTTGTCCTTGATGGCCTTGCAGATGCGTGCCCTTGGTGACGCCGTTGCAGCCGCAGACCTCGTCGCTGTCGGCCATGGCGGCGGCGCGGGTGTTGCCCTGGTGACCGGTGTCGCCGATGTTCGACTCGCCGAACATCAGCTTGTCGCGGATGTCGGCGATGGCCCGGCCTTCGCGCAGCAGCTTGAAGTACCAGCTGCCGTCGACCGTGTCGCCGTACAGGCAGGCGCCGACCAGCTTGTCGCCCTGGATCACCAGCTTCTTGTAGACGCCGCCGTAGGGATCGCTCATGACGATCTCCTCGCAATCGTCGCCGCCGGAAAAGTTGCCGGCCGAGAACAGGTCGATGCCGGTGACCTTGAGCTTGGTGCTGGTCTGGCTGCCGCTGTAGCGGCCGATGCCGAATTCGGCCAGGTGCGTGGCGCAGACCTTGCCCTGCTCGAACAGCGGCGCCACCAGGCCGTAGGCGATGCCGCGGTGCGCGGCACATTCGCCGATCGAATAGATGCGCGGGTCGGTGATGGTCTGCATCGTGTCGCTGACGACGATGCCGCGGCTGCAGTGCAGGCCGATCTTTTCGGCCAGCGCGGTGTTCGGGCGGATGCCGATGGCCATCACCACCAGCTGCGCCGGCACTTCGCTGCCGTCCTTGAACTGCACCGCGCGCACGCGGCCGTCGGCATCGCCGACGAAACCCTGGGTGTCGGCGCCGATCAGGAACTTCAGTCCGCGCGCTTCCAGCGACTGCTGCAGCAAGCCGCCGGCGACACGGTCGAGCTGGCGTTCCATCAGCCATGGCATCAGGTGCACCACATGCACGTCCATGCCGCGGCGCATCAGGCCGTTGGCCGCTTCCAGCCCGAGCAGGCCGCCGCCGATGACCACCGCGTGGCGGTAGCGCGCGGCCGCGTCGATCATTTCGTTGGTGTCCTTGATGTCGCGGTAGGCGATCACGCCCTGCAGTTCGCGCCCCGGCAGCGGCGGCATGAACGGCGTCGAGCCGGTGGCCAGCAGCAGGCGGTCGTATTCGGCCTGCGTGCCGTCGTCGGCGATGACCAGGCGCTGGCGCCGCTTGACGTCGACCACCGTCTTGCCCAGGTGCAGCGTGATGCCGTGCTCGGCATACCAGGCCAGCGGGTTGAGCACGATCTCGTCGAGCGTCTGCTCGCCGCTGAGCACCGGCGACAGCAGGATGCGGTTGTAGTTCGGGTGCGGCTCGGCGCCGAAGACGGTGATCTCGTACAGCTCGGGCGCCAGGCGGATCAGCTCTTCCACCGCGCGCATCGCGGCCATGCCGTTGCCGACCACCACCAGCTTCATCTTCTTCATTCGCGATTCCCCCGAAGCAACGCGTTCAGAAATACCAGGCCATCACGGCCAGGCAGCGGCCGTCGCGCAGCACCGGGATGGCCACCAGCGAATGCACGCCGGCATCGCGCAGCGTCGCGCCCAGCCCGCCCGGCTCGCCGAGCGCGTCGTCGCCGACGACCGGCGCGCCGGTCAGCAGCGCGCGGCCGAGCGTGCCCTGGCCGCGTTCGATAGGCAGCGCGTCTGCAGCCAGCACACCCGCGGTCTCGCAGAAGCCGCAGACGCGCGCCAGGCTCGCGCCGTCGCGCTGCCAGAGCTCGAAACGGCGCACGATCGGCGTGTTCAGCGCCGACAGCAGCGCCGCCACATGGTGCTTGCCGTCGGTGCTGGTGCAGGCCAGCGCGAAGCCGCGGTTGATGCCGACCTGCAGCGCGCTGGCGCTGCGCAGGAAGCGCGAGCCCTTGCCCAGGTCGGGCATGAACACCGGCAGGCCGCTGTCCCAGGCCTGGCCCGGCAGGCCGGTGCCGCGGCGGAACTCGGTGCGCCGCGACAGGTACTCGAAGGCCTCGGCCGTGCGGCCATAGTGGCCGTCGGCCAGCGCCATGTCCTTCGATTCGGCCGGGTCGTTGCACCACAGCTCGATGGCACCGGCATGGTCGTCGCCATCACCGAAGAAGACCACCAGCACCGCATTCAGATACTCGCCGGCGAAGATCGGCAGCGCCAGCGCGCCGGTCAGGCCCTCGGCGTGCGCAGCGGCGGTGCGCTGGAAATACGAGCCCTCGAACTGCTTCAGCAGCAGCGGCCGTCCCTGCTCCCAGGCCTTGCCGGGCAGGCCCTCGCCGCGGCCGAAGCACAGCTTGCGGCTCAGCACCGCGAAGCGCGTGGCCTGGCCGTAGAGGCCGCCGCCGTATTCCAGGTGCAGCCGGTCGTTGCCGGGCACCCAGTATTCGACCGCCTTGATGAAGGTCTTCATGCGGCGGCCTTCTCCACGTGGCCCTGGCGTGTGTACAGGAAGTCCAACACCTCCTTGCGGCATTGCACGTAGTGCGGGTCCTCGGCCAGCGCCAGGCGCAGGCGCGGGCGCGGCAGATCGACGCGCAGGATCTCGCCGATGGTCGCCGCCGGGCCGTTGGTGAGCATGACGATGCGGTCGGACAGCAGCACCGCCTCGTCGACATCGTGCGTGACCATCAGCACCGTGGCGCCGGTGCGCGCGACGATGGCCGTGAGCTCGTCCTGCAGCTTGGCCCGCGTCAGCGCGTCGAGCGCACCGAAGGGCTCGTCCATCAGCAGCATCTTCGGCTGCATGGCCAGCGCCCGCGCGATGCCCACACGCTGCTTCATGCCGCCGGAGATCTCGCCCGGCTTCTTGTCCTTCGACGCGGTCAGGCCGACCAGGTCGAGCGCGGCCAGGCAGCGTTCGCGCAGCTGCGCCTTGTTCTCGCTGTCGGCGAAGACCCGCTCGACCGCCAGGTGCACGTTGCCGTAGCAGCTGAGCCAGGGCAGCAGCGAATGGTTCTGGAAGACCACGCCGCGGTCCGGCCCGGGGCCGCGCAGCTCGCGCTCTTCGAGCAGCATCAGGCCGCTGGTCGGCGTGGTCAGCCCGGCCACGAGGTTGAGCAGCGTGGACTTGCCGCAGCCCGAATGGCCGATCAGCGTGACGAACTCGCCGCGGCGGATGTCCAGATTGATGTCGCGCAAGGCCGTGAAGGGCCCGCGCTTCGTGTCGAAGACCATGCCCACGTCTTCGATGTGCAGCGTGCGTTCGGTGCGCACGGCCGGGGAGGTGTTGATCATCGAATGGGTCCTCGTTTTCAGCTGAATTCGAAGCGGCGCGCGATCGACACCAGCAGCCATTCGAGCGCCAGACCGACCAGGCCGATGACGAAGATGGCGATCAGGATGTGCGCCACGTTCAGGTTGTTCCACTCGTCCCAGACCCAGAAGCCGATGCCGACGCCGCCGGTCAGCATCTCGGCGGCGACGATGACCAGCCAGGCCGTGCCCACCGACAGGCGCACGCCGGTCAGCAGGTAGGGCATCACCGCGGGCAGCAGGATGCGCGTGGCGATGCGCCATTCGGACAGGCGCAGCACGCGCGCCACGTTCAGGTAGTCCTCGGGCACCTTCTGCACGCCGACCGCGGTGTTGATGACCATCGGCCAGATCGAGCAGATGAAGATGGTCCAGACCGCCGCCGGGTTGGCGGCCTTGAAGACCAGCAGGCCGATCGGCAGCCAGGCCAACGGCGACACCGGCTTGAGCAGGCTGATGATCGGCGAGACCATGCGGTTCAGCACCGCGAAGCGGCCGATCATGAAGCCCAGCGGGATGCCGACCAGCGCCGCCAGGCCGAAGCCCAGGCCGACGCGCTCCAGCGAGAACAGGATGTTCCAGCCGATGCCCTGGTCGTTGGGGCCGTTGCGGTAGAACGGGTCGGCAAAGAGCTTGAGCGCCGCGGCCCAGGTGGCGGCCGGCGTCGGGAAGCTGCCGCCATTCATGGTCAGCAGCGCCCAGACGCCGACCAGCAGGCCGAAGCCGAACAGCGGCGGAAAGACCTTCAGGGCGAGCGCGCGCCAGTCGATGGGCACACGCTTGGGCCGCGCGGCCAGGGCAGGTGCGGCGGCCGTCGGAACCGTCTTCGCCGCGGCGGCCGAGCGCCGCTCGTCGGCACCCGCGGCCCATTGCGCATGAAAAGTGGTGGCCGTGCTCATTGGCTGACTCCCCGCGTCACAGGTTGACCTTGAAACCGTCGGCGTACCTGGCCGGGTCCTTGCCGTCCCAGACCACGCCGTCGATCAGCTTGCTGCTGCGCAGCTCGCTCTTCGGCACGCTGACCTTCAGCTGTGCCGCCGCCTGCTTGTACAGCTCGGTCTGGTTGATCTGCCTGGCCACCGCCAGGTAGTCGGGGTGTTCCTTCAGCAGGCCCCAGCGCTTGTGCTGCGTCAGGAACCACATGCCATCGCTCAGGTACGGATAGGTGGCCGCGCCGTCGTTGAAGAACTTCATGTAGTTCGGGTCGTCCCAGGTCCTGCCCAGGCCGTTCTGGTAGCGGCCGAGGATGCGCTGGTTGATGGCATCGACGCTGGTGTTGACGTAGGACTTCTCGGCAATGACCTCGGCCATCTTGTTCTTGTTCTGCAGGCTGGCGTCGATCCAGCGGCCGGCTTCGAGAATCGCCATCACGGCGGCGCGCGCGCTGTTCGGGTTCTTCTTGACGAACTCGCCGGTGGTGCCGAGCACCTTTTCCGGGTGGTCCTTCCAGATGTCCTGGGTGGTCACCGCGGTGATGCCGATGCCGTCGATGATGGCGCGGTGGTTCCACGGCTCGCCGACGCAGAAGCCGTCCATGTTGCCGACGCGCATGTTGGCCACCATCTGCGGCGGCGGCACGGTGATGACCTTGGCGTCCTTCATCGGGTTGATGCCTGACGCCGCCAGCCAGTAGTACAGCCACATCGCGTGCGTGCCGGTCGGGAAGGTCTGCGCGAAGGTGTACTCGCGCTTGTCCGTGGCCATCGCCTTGGCGAGCGACGCGCCGTCGACCGCGCCCTTGTCGGCCAGCTTCTTCGACAGCGTGATGGCCTGGCCGTTGTTGTTCAGCGTCATCAGCACCGCCATGTCCTTCTTCGGCCCGCCGATGCCCAGGTGCACGCCGTAGACCAGCCCGTACAGCACATGCGCCATGTCGAGCTCGCCGCTGACCAGCTTGTCGCGCACGCCGGCCCACGAGGCTTCCTTGGTGGGAATGATCTTGATGCCGTACTTCTCGTCGAACTTCAGCACCGAGGCCATCACCACCGAGGCGCAGTCGGTCAGCGGGATGAAGCCGATGCGCAGCTCCTTCTTTTCCGGCGCGTCCGAACCTGCGGCCCAGGCGCCGGGGCCGATGCTCGCCCCGGCCGCGAGGGCGGCCGAGCCCTTGATGAACTGCCTGCGTTGCGCGCTCATGAGACTCCCGCGATGGACCATCGGTCACTCCCTGAAAGACAAAACCAAAAGGCGTCTCGACCGCAGTCGCTGGGCCCCTGCCGCAGCGACTGCGAGTCGGACGCCTTTGCCCGAATCCCGATGCACCTGCCACGCCGTTGCGGCCGGTGCTCGCTCCCACTGATGCACATCGCGTGCCAGGCGTTTGGAGCCGGATTGCGCCGCTGATGAGCCTTGGCCGCACCACAAGGCGCCCTGGATGCCCATCCGTGGTGCGGTGCAACAAGCCGGCGTCAGACGGGCGGTTGCAGCAGCTTGCGCGCCTGGACGATGCGCTCGGCCACCTGCGTCAGGCGCTGGCCGCGGTCCATCGCCAGCTTGCGCAGGTGGACAAAGGCCTGCTCTTCCGACAGGCCGATTTCCTGCATCAGGATGCCCTTTGCGCGCTCGACCAGCTTGCGCTCGGACAGCCGGCTCTGCGCCGCTTCGAGCTGGTCGCGCAGTGCGCGGTCCTGCTCGAAGCGGGCGATGGCCACCTGCAGCACCGGCAACAGCCGATGTGGCTGCAGCCCGGCGATGACATAGGCGCTGACCCCGGCCTTCAACGCCTGCTGCATCGGCACGGCGCCGGCATCCTCGCTGAACACCACCACCGGCCTGGGACAGCTGGACGACACCGCACCCAGGTGCTCGAGCGTGTCGCGCGATGGCGATTCGCTGTCGACGATGACCACGTCGGGCTGCAGACGCAGCACGCAGTCGTGGATCAGCAATGCGGTGTCGACCACGCCGACCACGAGATGGCCCAGGCGGGACAGCTCGTCGTGGATCAGGCCGATGTGATGCGCGCCGTCGTCGATGAGCAGCACGCGCAGCGGCGCCGGGCCAGCCGGGTCGGCGTGCAGCGGGTTCGGGGCGAGCCGGTCATGGGCCACACCCCGAATTGGCAAGTTCCGTGCCCAGGAGGGTTCTCGGCCGGCGCTACGCCAGCGTGCCGCGGCCTGGCTACTTCAGCCCCTTCCACCACAGCACGTTGCTGCGCGGCGCGCCGATAGTCAGCACCTCGCCGATCTGCGGTGTGGCCAGCGTCAGGCGCTGTGCCTCGGCCAGCGCGGCGACACGGTCCATCGGGTCCTGCCAGGTGTGGAAGGCCAGGTTGAAGGTGCTGTTGTGCACGAGATAGAGCACGCGGCCGCGCAGGTCCTGGAAAGCCTGCACCGTCTCTTCGGGGCTCATGTGCACCGCCGGCCAGTAGCTGTCGTAGGCGCCGTTTTCCATCAGCGCCAGGTCGAAGCCGCCGAAGCGCTCGCCGATCTGCTTGAAGCCGGGAAAGTAGCCCGAGTCGCCGGTGTAGACGATGCGCTGGCTGCCGCTTTCGATGACCCAGCCGGCCCACAGCGTGCTGTTGCGGTCCCACAGCGTGCGGCCCGAGAAGTGCTGCGCCGGTACGGCGCTGAAGTTCACGCCGGCGTGGCTGCCGCCTTGCCACCAGTCGAACTCCTGGATGCGCTCGGCCGCCACGCCCATGTCCTGCAGGCGCCGGCCCACACCGAGTGGCACGAAGTAGCGCCCCACCCGCTCGCGCAGGGCTTGGATGGTGGGGAGGTCGAGGTGGTCGTAGTGGTCGTGCGACAGGAACATGCCTTCGATCGGCGGCAGCTCGCTCAAGCCGATCGGCGGCGGGTGGAAGCGCTTCGGCCCGGCGAAGCTGACCGGGGACACACGCTCGCCGAACACCGGGTCGATCAGCCAGTACTTGCCGCGCAGCTTGAGCAGGTGCGACGAATGGCCGAGCCGGATGACGTGGTTGGCCGCCGGATCGAGCGCGTCGAGCTGGGCGCGGTCGAGCTGGCGCACCGGGATCGGGTCCACCGGCATGCTGGCCGGGTCGGCCGGTTGCAGGAAGCGTGACCAGATCTTCCACGGCGGTTGCGAGGGCTGCGCCTTCGGGTTCTGCGCATTCTGGAACACGCAGTCGGCGGCCGAGAACTGCGCTGAGGCGCTGTAGTCGTTCGCGCAGCCGGCGCCGGCCGCGCTGCCGTGCGCGACGACGGCCAGGGCGGCCATCGCGGCGAGGCAGCGATTCTTCAAGGCGCGCCCCGGCTCAAGTGGCCAGCGCCGGCAGACCCGCGAGGCCCATCACCCGTTCGTGCGCGGGCTTGCCGACGCCGCCGCGTATGCCGCGGGGATTCGACGTGGATCCTGCGCTCGGGCCCGCCCGGCGGTCAGAATTCAAACAGTCCATCGGCCTTGCCTGCGTCGCTTTGGGTTGGCGTTGCGCCAAGGTGCCGATAGGCGGCCAGCGTCGCAATCCGCCCGCGCGGCGTGCGCTGCAGGTAGCCCTGCTGGATCAGGTAGGGCTCGATCACGTCCTCGATCGTGCCGCTTTCTTCGCCGATGGCGGCGGCCACATTGTCCAGGCCCACCGGGCCGCCGTCGAAGCGGTGGATCACCGCGTCGAGCAGCTTGCGGTCCATCACGTCCAGGCCCAGCGGGTCGACGTCCAGCATGGCCAGCGCCAGGTGCGCCAAGGCCTGCGTGATGCGCCCGTCGCTCTTGACGTCGGCATAGTCGCGCACGCGGCGCAGCAGCCGGTTGGCGATGCGCGGCGTGCCGCGCGAGCGGCGCGCGATCTCGTAGGCGCCTTCGCTGTCGGTGGGCACGTTCAGCAGCCCGGCCGAGCGCGTGACGATGCGCGCCAGTTCGTCGGGGGTGTAGAACTCGAGCCGCGCAACGATGCCGAAGCGGTCGCGCAGCGGGTTGGTCAGCATGCCGGCGCGGGTGGTCGCACCGACCAGCGTGAAGGGCTGCAGGTCGAGCTTGATCGAGCGTGCGGCCGGGCCCTCGCCGATCATGATGTCGATGCGGTAGTCCTCCAGCGCCGGGTAGAGGATCTCCTCGACCACGGGCTGAAGGCGGTGGATCTCGTCGATGAAGAGCACGTCGTTGCGCTCCAGGCTGCTCAGGATCGCCGCCAGGTCCTTGGGCTTTTCGAGCACCGGGCCCGAGGTGCTGCGCAGATGCACGCCCAGTTCGTTGGCGATGATGTGGCTCAGCGTGGTCTTGCCCAGCCCTGGCGGGCCGAACAGCAGCACATGGTCCAGTGCCTCGGCGCGCTTCTTGGCCGCGCCGATGAAGATCTCCAGCTGCTCGCGCGCCTTGGCCTGGCCCACGTAGTCGGCCAGACCCTTGGGGCGCAGCGCGCGTTCGATGGCTTCTTCGCCGGGCGATGCAGGCGCGGCGCTGAGCACGCGTCGTGCCGGTTCGAAGCTGTCGGTCTGGATGGCCATACAGCGATTATCGCGACCCCGGCGACCGTGTCGCACGGTCCTATACTTGCCGCATGTTCACGGTGCGCAAACAGCTGCGAGGCTTCGTCTGGCTGGCCCTCACGGCCATCGCTGGCAATGTCGCTGTTGCCCACCCTGGCCCACGCGCTGAACTTCGCGCAAGGCGGCAAGAGCAGCTTGACCGAGATCTGCACGCCGCAGGGCATGCAGTGGGTGCAACTCGATGGTGCGTCGTGCCGACGATGATCGTCCGCTGGCGGCGGTCGACCACATGGAAGACTGTCCGTACTGTTCGCGGGCGATGTCGATCGCTGGGCTGCCGCCCGCTGCGCTGCAGCTGCAGTTGCAGCCCCCGGCGGGTGGCGCCAAGCCGCCGCTGTACCTGCATGCGCCGCGAACCCTGTTCGCGTGGGCATCCGCGCAACCGCGCGGCCCTCCCCAGACGTCCTCCTGAACCGCCGCTCACGCGCGAAGCCGCGTGCCGCATCCTGAAGCGGCGCGCTTGCGCGTTGCTTTCCACCCTGTGCGGGCCGCTTCGTGCGACCTTCCACGACCAGCCTCGGGATGACTCCAACATGATGAAACTCAACGCCATCAATGCGGCCGCTGGGCTGGCGCTGGTGACTTTGTGCCCCCTTCGCCGTCGCGCATGTCGGCGTGGTCAACACCCAGTTGCCCTTCGCGCGCGAAGGCAGCTATGAACTGGTACTGGCCGTGCCGCATGGCTGTGCGGTGACCGGCAGCAGCCCGGCCGTCGAGACCGACACCTACAAGGTCGAGGTGACGACCCCGGTCGCCTTCGCCAGCCCGCGCGCCATCGTCGACGGCGTCTTCGGCGTGCCGGTGCGCACCGCCAACGCCGACGGCACCACGACCTTCGTCTGGACCAAGCTCGGCAACGGCAGCAGCAACCACTTCGATGCCGCTCGGCCTGGCCGACAACCAGAGCTACCGCATCGCACTGCGTGGCAGTTTCAAGGCCACCACCGCCAGTGAGGAAGGCGCCAGGTTCACGACGCAGCGCTTCAACGCCAAGCAGTACTGCAAGAACCCCGCGGCCGGGCAGCCGGACCTGTTCACCGATTGGGCCAACTACAGCGCCGCCGGCGACAACCAGTCGCCTGACCGTCAAGGTCTACCCGACGCGGCTGGCCGGCTGGAACGCCTACACGCTGCCGGCCAGTGTGGCGGCGACGTTGACCACGCCCGCCGCGGTCGAGCACCTTCGTCAAGGCCTACTTCGGCGACGCGCAGATCGTCTGGGTCGGCAAGGCGGGCTACAGCCCCAATGCCGACACCACCGCACGCATCCAGGCCCTGGTTGCCAAGGACAGCAGCTACTCGGAGCTGGTGAACAAGTCCTCGCTGTCGGCCAGCGAGACCCTGTGGGTCAAGTACTGACAAGGGGCCGGACATGCGAAACCAAGCTGATACATGTCCTGGGCTTGGCACTGGGCCTGGCCGTGGTCCAGGGCCTGACCGGCTGCGGCAGCGACGACCTCGGTGGCGGCTGCACCGGCGCCGACGCCGGCCGACGTGGCCACGGTCGGTGCCGACCTGGCCCTGCCGTCCACGGCCAAGGGAACGGCAGCCACCGATGCGGCCGCCGCCTTGGCCGACCTGGCCGAGCTGGCGCCTCCCGACACTTCGACGGCGCTGGGCGCCGAGCTGTTGCCGCCCGGCTGAGCGCCGACCCGAAGACTCGAGGCCACCGGCACGGCCGGGGCCTCGACCCTGCCGACCCCACCACCATCAAGGAACCCCCATGAACACTTCTCTGCGATACACCCTGCTCTCCCTGCTTGCGGCGCTCAGCGCCTGTGGCGGGGGCAGCGACGGCGATTCCAGCGCGCCCTTCTCCGGCTTTGGCGGCGGTGCCGTCAGCCTGCAGTTCGAGGCGCGCGCCGGCAGCGCAGCGGTCAACTGCGCGAGCCCCATTGCCGGCCTGGGAACAGGCAGCGTGGCCGCGCGGCTGCAGGACCTGCGCTTCCACATCGCCAATGTCAGCTTCGTCAAGGCCGACGGCACCGAGGTGCCGCTGGTCCTGACGATCGCGCGCCAACGACGACTGGAACGCCAAGAGCGGCAGTGACACGCTCACGCTGATCGACCTGGAAGATGCCACCGGCACCTGCGCCGGGGGCACCGCCGCGACGAATTCGGTCGTCGCCGGCACGGTGCCGGCGGGCGAGTACGTGGCCGTGAAGATGAGCATGGGCGTGCCCGAGTCGCTGAACCATCTCGACCCCTTCGCCCCGGACACGCCGCTGGCATTGACCTCGCACCAGCCTGGGCTGGAACTGGACCACCGGACGCATCTTCTCGAAGATCGAGGTCACCGACCCGAACCTGAGCACCGCGCCCACCTGGCCGGCGCCGGTCTTCACCGCCCACCTGGGCGCGCTCAGCTGCACCGGCGACCCCGCCGCGGGCCAGGCCGCCAGCTGCGCCATCCCCAACCGGATGCTGTTCACGCTGGGCGACTCGAGCACGCCGTTCAATCCGAACCTGCACAAGATCGTGATCGACGTGCAGGCCTTGCTGGCGGGCAACGACGTCACCTCAACACCCCCGGCACGGCGTCAGGCTGCATGTCGGCGCTCGACGATCCGGAATGCGTGGCCGATGTTCAACGCGTTGAAGATCGCCCAGGCCACCGGCTTGCCGATCAACGGCGGTGCGGGACAGCTGGTGTTCAAGGCCGTCGACCGGTGAGCTTGCTTCCATCGTCTGGCATGGCTGCTGTTGGTCGCCGCCGGCCTGGTGGCCTGCGGCGGCGGGGAGACGACGGTGACCGACACCGCGTCGTCCGCCCCGCCGCCCGGCGGCGTGACGCTGGAACTGCCGGCGCATTTCCCGCCGCCGCGCGTGCCCGACGACAACCCGCTGACGGCCGCCAAGGTCGAGCTCGGGCGCTTCCTGTTCTACGACAAGCGGCTGTCCGGCAATGGCCGGCAGGCCTGCGCCAGCTGCCACCGACCCGAGCTGGCCTTCACCGACGGGCGCCTGACCTCCATCGGATCGACCGGTGAAGCACATCCGCGCAACGCCCAGTCGCTGGCCAACGTCATCTACAACGCCACCCTCACCTGGGCCAATCCGGCGCTGGTGTCGCTGGAAGCGCAGATGCTCGTGCCGCTGTTCGGCACCAACCCGGTGGAGATGGGCCTGAACGAAGCGCAACCAGGCCGAGGTGATGCAGCGCCTGCGCGACGACCCGGTCTACCCGGCGCGCTTTGCCGCAGCCTTTGCGCAGGACGTCGACCCCTTCAACTGGGGCAACGTGACCAAGGCCATCGCCAGCTTCCAGCGCACGCTGATCTCCGGCCGCAGCAAGTTCGACCAGTATCGGCAGGGTCAGGCCAGTTTGAGTGACGCCGAGGAGCGCGGCCGCGTGCTGTTCTTCAGCGAAAAGGCCGAATGCTTCCATTGCCACGGCAGCTTCAACCTCAACGACCAGATCGTTCATGCCGGCAGCCGGCCCGGCTTCGTCGAAACGCCGTTCCACAACACGGGCCTGTACAACATCGATGGCAAGGGCGGCTTCCCAGCGCCGAACCGGGGAGTCTTCGAGAGCAGTTTCCAGCCCGGTGACATGGGCAAGTTCCGCGCGCCCAGCCTGCGCAATGTCGGCGTGACCGCACCGTACATGCACGACGGCTCGATCGCCACGCTGGCTGACGTGCTCGACTTCTACGCCGCGGGCGGACGCCACATCACGAGCGGCCCGCTTGCCGGCGACGGCAGAGCCAATCCCTTCAAGAGCGGGCTGGTCACGCTGATCCGGCTGAGCGAGCAGGACAAGGCCGACCTGGTCGCCTTCCTGCGGACCCTGACCGACCAAGACTTCCTCAACGACCCCAAGCATGCCGACCCCTTCGCCGCGAAGTAAGCCTGGCCTGCGCTGCTTGGTGCTCGCTGTCGCTGGGCTGACCCTGCTGTCGCCGAGCCGGGCACACGATGTCGCTGCCGATCCCGTGCCTGAGACGCCTGGCTGGCGCGTCGGTGTCGGCGTGGCAGTGACCGCCATCGGTGCGAACGACCCCGTCCCCTCCGCCAGGCTGCCGGGCGTGCTGGATACCGGAGAAGTTGCCTCGGACCAGCGCGGCCTGGGCCTCGAGCACGCGGTGATTGGCGCGGGCCTGCGACTCAACGACATGTTCGGTGCCAACCTCGCCGTGGGCTGGCACACCGATGAATCTGCACACCTCGAGGCGGCCTGGGTGCAGGCGCGCTGGGCCACCGACGCGGCCTTGCTGACGCTGGGTGCAGGGCGCGCCAAGGTGCCGATGGGCCGGGTGCTGACCGATGCTGGCGACTTCGGCCGCTTTTCGTTGATTCCATTGGTCAAACGAGCGTCGCTCAACAACGACTGGTATGACGAAGGTGCCGTGCTGACATGGCGCGGCGCGGGCGATGCTCTGCTTCGCAGCATCGACGTCGGCGTGTGGCGAGGCACCGGCTTTCCCGGCGGGGGCGATCTTCCGGTCGTGCCGTCATTGCATGTTCAGTTGGCCCATGCCGACCTTGAGTTGGATGGGTTTTTCGCCTATCTGCAGCCCACGGGACGAGGCAGCTATGCCCGCGGCGACTCAAACACGAACCACACACACGGCGTGCCGAACTGCGAGTTCAGCCTGACGGGTCTGGTGTGCTTCGATGGGCGGGTCAACGTGCTCGGCGGCAGCCTGAGCTGGGCCCCGCACGATTGGCCTGTCATCGTGAATGCGGCCTTGTTGTGGCGCGATGAGCAAGGATCCTTGTACTCGCAAAATGGCAACGCCCGCTATCACGGCAAGACCCTGGGCGGCTGGATCGACGCGGCTTGGGACTGGCGTGAAAACTGGCAACTGGCTGCCCGCTTCGAGGCCCTGAGTGCCACCCAGGACCTGTCTGGCCCCGGGGCGGCGCTGGTGGCCGGCGAGGCGGGTCTCGTGCCCAATTGGCCCGCCCGACGCCTGACGGCGGCGCTGGCCTACAGCCCCGACCCGGCGTGGCGCCTGAGTGCGGAGATCGGCTCCGAGCGCACCGGCGGAAACAACAACCCGTTTGTGATGCTGCGCGCCGTGTGGACGGCGCCTTGGCTGTTGTCCGGCTCATGGTGACGCCAGGGCAGGGCATCCATCTCGTGGGTCAGCAGAACCCTAGAATTCAATCTTGAACAAGGAGATCGTCATGAAGAAGACGCTTGTCCTGCTTGCTGCGCTCGGTGCTTTTGGCGTGCAGGCCCAGACCACCGTCAAGGATCCGTGGGTGCGCGGCACCGTCGCCGGCCAGAAGGCCACCGGCATGTTCGCCCAGATCACCTCCACCGCCGGCGGCAAGCTGGTGTCGGCCTCGTCGCCGGTGGCCGGCGTCGTGGAGATCCACGAGATGGTGATGGACGGCAACGTCATGAAGATGCGCGCCATCCCCGGGCTGGAGCTGCCGGCCGGCAAGGCCGTGGAGCTGAAGCCCGGCGGCTACCACGTCATGCTGATGGACCTGAAGCAGGAGCTGAAGGCCGGCGATATCGGTGCCGGTGACGCTGGTGATCGAAGGCGCGGACGGCAAGCGCGAGACGCGTCGAAGTCAAGGCGCCGGTGAAGGCGCTGGCCGACAGCAGCAGCACTGAGCGGCACTACCGGTTCAGCGCCTTCAGCGCCAGCTTGATGCCGTCGCTGACGGCCACGTCCGGCCGGCAGGGCCTTCAGCGCCGCGGCGGCCTCGCGCTCGTTGTAGCCCAGCGCCAGCAGTGCCTGCACGATGTCGGTCTGCGCGTCGCTGACCGCGGCCGCTGCCGGCAGCCCGAGGTCGGGGCCGAGCTTGCCTTTCAGTTCGAGCAGCAGCCGCTCGGCGGTCTTCTTGCCGATGCCCGGCACCTTGACCAGTCGGCCGCTTTCCTGGCGCGATACGGCACCTGCCAGTTCGGCCACGCTCAGGCCCGACAGGATGGACAGCGCGGTGCGCGGGCCGACGCCGCTGATCCTGACCAGCAGGCGGAAGGTGCTGCGCTCGTCGTGCGTGAGGAAGCCGAACAGCTGCTGCGCGTCCTCGCGCACCACGAAGTGGGTCAGCAGCGTGCAACGTTCGCCGACGCCCGGCAGGTTGTAGAAGCTGCTCATCGGTACGTCGAGCTCGTAGCCGACGCCGTTGACATCGATCAGCACCTGCGGGGGCGACTTGTCCGCGATGACGCCAGTGAGCCGTCCGATCATGCGGCGATTATGGCTACGGCACAGCGGCTGACGCCGCCTTCACATCGCTGACGCGATATGAACCTGCGCCGCAACGCACGACGTGCGTTGTCGGCCGCGGGGGTCAGCGGCCGAACAAGCCCATGCGCTGCGCTTCCAGCGCGGCCTCGGCGCGCGAACTCACGTTGAGCTTGCGGTAGATCTGCTTGACGTAGTCGGCGATGGTGTGGCGCGACAGCGTGAGTTGCACGCCGATCTCCGGCAGCGTGTAGCCCTTGGCCACGCGCAGCAGCACCTCGGTCTCGCGGTCCGTCAGTGACACATGCGGTATCGACGCCGAGGATGCCGACATCGGCTGCGGCTTGGACTTGGCGGTGAAGTAGGCCATCACGCGGCGTGCGATCGACGGCGACAGCGGCGGCTCTCCCTGGCTGATGCGCTGCAGCTGTTCGATGATCAGCTCGCGCGCCTGCTCTTTCAGGATGTAGCCGAAGGCACCGGCCTGCAGCGCCGGGAACAGGTGTTCGTCGTCGTCGTGGATGGTGACGACCACGCTCTGGGTTTCAGGCTGGTGCTCGCGCAGCGCGGCCACCACGTCCACACCCGAACCGTCGGGCAGGCCCAGGTCGACCAGAGCAAGGTCGAACTTGATCGCCGAGACCAGGCCCAGGGCATCGTGCACGCGCGCCGCTTCCGCGATCTGCGCGCCGGGAAAGACCTGGACCACCAGGCTGCTCAGCCAGGCGCGTATTTCGGGCAGGTCTTCCAAGAGCAGGATGCTGTTCATGACGGTGCTCCGGGGACGGGGAAATTCATGCTAGCAGTCCGTCATGCCAGCTCGGTCGCCCGGTTCAGCGGAAGCGTGAGGCGTATCACGGTTCCATAACCGGGGCCCGATTCCACCAGGCACTGGCCCTGCAGCTGCTTGGCGCGGTGCTTCATGCTGGCCATGCCGTGGCCGCGGTCGAGGCGGCCGTCCAGCTCCATCGGGATGCCGTTGCCGTTGTCGCGCACGACGATGTGCATGTCGCCGTCGGCGAGGTCGCAGCGCAGCGAGCAATGGGTGGCGCCGCTGTGCTTGATGACGTTGCTGATGGCCTCGCGCAGGATGCGCGTGGTCTGCACGAAGGCGCGCGCCGACAAGGTCTGCGGCAGGTCTTCGGCGGGTGCGCTCCAGTCTGCCTCGATGCCGGCCTGCCCGAGCCGCGAGACCACCTCGGCACGCCAGTCGCCCAGCGCGTCGATCAACCGCACCGGCTTGCCGGTCAGGCCGCGCACCGACAGGCGCATCTCCTCGAGCGCCTCGCGCGCCAAGGTCGAGATGCGCTCGGAGTCGCTGGTGTGCACGATGGTCAGCAGCTTGGCGCCCAGGTCGTCGTGCAGGTCGGCGGCGATGCGCTTGCGTTCACGTTCGGTGACCTTCTCCACGCGCAATTCGGCCAGCTGGGTGAAGTTGCGTTCGATCTCGGCCGTGGCCTCGCGGATGCGTGATTCCAGATGAGCCTTGTTGTCCTCGGCGGCCGCAGGCGCAGGCCCCTGCTCCTTCAGCAGGAGCAGGCCCACGAGCATCACCGTCACCGGTGCGGCGATCTGCGCCAGCTGCATCGTCAACCCGCGAATGCCGAAGATCTGCGCCGCGTACTGTGCCACCAGGGCGAGGGTCGCCATGCACAGCAGCAGTGCCATCGGCCAAAAGGACGGGCGCTGCGCGCGGTACTGCGTGCTCAGGCAGAAGCCGGCGGCGGCCAGGGTCTGCAGCGGCAGCAGCACATACCAGAAGCTCGCCATCGCGTACAGCCGCTCCGGCCCGGCCAGCAGCAGCGTCGCCGGCATCACGAGGGCCTGCAGCGGCAGCGCGATATCGATCCCGCGGTGCCGGTACTGCGCGAAGCGCAGCAGGAACTGCACGCTGGCCCAGGTCAGCAGCGGCAACACCGCGCACAGCAGCAGCTCGGCTGTCGCGTTGTCGAAGGGCAGGTCGCGCAGCCACAGTCTCGATTCGATGAGGGCCCAACCCACCGACAGCGCACCGAAGTAGCCCAGGTGGCTTTCGCGCCGGCGGGTCCAGCCGAGCACGAACATGAAGCTGCCCAGCAGCAGCAACATGGCGCTCAGCGCCTGCGGCACGGCCACGTTCAGCGCCAGCTGCCGCGCATGCCTGTCGGCCAGCACCGACTGCGGCCCGATCACCAGCGCCGACAGAGCGCCGGCGCGGTGCACCGACGCCACCCGCTGCAGTGCATGGCCCACCACCTTCAGGTCCAGCGAGTTCAGACCGGGCCCGATCAGCCCGGACGGCAGGCTGATCAGCTGCGGGTGATTGCAGTTGCGCGTGATCGGCTCGTGCATCCGCCCGCCGCTGTGGATGAGCTGGCCGTTCAGATGGACCTGCAGGTTGGTGCAGACATGCTCGATGAACAGCGCCAGCAGTTCGCCGTTCACGCGCAGCCCGGGCGCGGTGAACGTCAGCCGATACCACACCGGGCCGTCGCTGCCGGGGCGGCTGAGCGACCAGGCGTCGGGCAGGTCCACCAGCGGCGCGCTCTGCGCCGCAGGGAAATCCGGGCTGTCGGACACCAGCGCCTGGGCGGCGTGGATCCTGACGGTCTGCGTCTGCGCCGCCGCGCCGGCAGCGGCCAGCCAGAGCAGGCCCAGGCACAGCAGCACGTGCAGGCCGTGGTGCCAGCCGCTTCGGGACATGCCGCGTGCCGGGGGCCGGGCGGCGGGCTGTGGGCATGGGCGCTGCATCGCAACGGCGATTGTGCAGGACGGTGCCTGCGCTGCGAGGCGGTGACAATGTGCGCTTGTTCCGCTTCCCGGCCCTGCAGCCGGTGGCTCAGCACCGTGATCCTGCGACACGCCTTCACGCCTGCCGACAACACGCGCCTGGCGCACCTGTGCGGCGCCTTCGACGAACACCTGCGCAGCATCGAGCGCTCGCTCGGTGTGTCCATTTCACGCCGCAACGAGCGTTTTCGCATCGACGGCGAAGCGTGCTGCCGCGGCTGCGGCGCTGGCGCTGTTGCAGCGGCTGTACGAAGGCGCGGCCGATCCGATCGAGGCCGAGGCGCTGCAGCATGCGCTGCGCCAGCCGGCGCTGCCGCAGGAAACTGCGGGGCGAAGACCGCATCGTGCTGCACACGCGCCGCACCGACCTGGCCGCGCGCACGCCCAACCAGCAGCAGTACCTGCGCCACATGCTGACGCACGACATCAGTTTCGGCATCGGCCCGGCCGGCACCGGCAAGACCTTCCTGGCGGTGGCCTGTGCGGTCGATGCGCTGGAGCGCAACACGGTGCAGCGCATCGTGCTCACGCGTCCGGCAGTGGAGGCCGGCGAGCGGCTGGGCTTCCTGCCCGGCGACATGGCGCAGAAGGTCGATCCCTACCTGCGCCCGCTGTACGACGCGCTGTACGACCTGATGGGCCTGGAGCGCGTGACCCGGGCCTTCGACAAGGGCCTGCTGGAAGTGGCGCCGCTGGCCTTCATGCGCGGGCGCACGCTGAACCATGCCTTCGTCATCCTCGACGAGGCGCAGAACACCACCTCCGAGCAGATGAAGATGTTCCTCACGCGCATCGGCTTCGGTTCGCGTTGCGTGGTCACCGGCGACACCAGCCAGATCGACCTGCCCAAGGGCCGCACCAGCGGGCTGGTCGAGGCCCAGGCCGTGCTGGCCGGGGTCGAGGGCGTGGCCTTCACGCTGTTCACGCCGCCGACGTGGTGCGCCACCCGCTGGTGGCGCGCATCGTCGAGGCCTACGACGCGGCGCGCACGCGCGGCGAGGCGGCCTGAGGCCATGGCGCTGCCGACGCTGCGTCTGTCGCTGCAGATGCCCGATGCGCGGCACCGCGCCGTGCTGCCGCGGCATCGTGTGGCGCGCTGGGTGCGCGCCGCGCTGCTGGCGCCAGCCGCAGATCACCGTGCGCATCGTCGGCGAGGACGAAGGCCGCGCGCTGAACCGCGACTACCGCGGCAAGGACCACGCCACCAACGTGCTGACCTTCGACTACGCGGCCGCGCCGCGGGTCGCAGGCCGACCTGGTGCTGTGCGCGCCGGTGGTCGAGCGCGAAGCACGCGCCGCGCGCCGGCCGCTGGAGGCCCACTACGCGCACCTGCTGGTGCATGGCGCGCTGCATGCGCAGGGCTTCGATCACGAGACCTCGGCGGCGGATGCCGAGGCCGATGGAAGCGCGCGAATCGGCCGTGCTGCTGCGGCTCGGCTTCGACGACCCCTACGTGCGCTGAGGCCTCACTTGCGCAGCGTGGTGCCCAGGTAGCGCTTGCGCCTGAAGTAGACGATCAGGCCCACGCCCACCGCCGCCATCACGCCGACGGCCGCCCAGATGCCGGTGGCCGAATGGATCAGCGGCAGCGAATCGAAGTTCATGCCGAAGAAGCCGGTGATCAGGTTCAGCGGCAGGAAGATCGCCGTCAGCACGGTCAGCGTGCGCATGATGTCGTTGGTGCGGTGGCCGAGCGCCGAAAAGTGCATCTGCACCGCCACCTCGGCCGAATGCTCGAGCCGGCGCACATGGGTGAGCACCCGTTCGATGTGTTCCAGCACATCGCGCGAGCGCAGGCGCAGCAGTTCGCGTTCACGCTGCGCAGCCGGCGTCGCTCTTCGGTCGGCCATTCATCGAGCGCGTCGATCCATTCCTGCATCGCGCTGCGCTGGTCCTCGCAGGTGTCCTCCAGCATGTGCAGGATGTTGCGGGCGTCGAGCAGCAGCTTCCAGTCGCCGAAGCGGCTCTTCGGGTCGAGCAACTCGCTCTGCAGCGTGCCGAGCTGGCGCGTCAGCAGCCGGCGCAGCGCCAGGTAGCTGTCGACCATGTGGTTGGCCATGCGCAGCATCAGGTCGGCCGGGCTGGCCGGCAGGCGCGACGCTGCGCGCGACTCGCCGCCGCTGCCCTGCCCTGTTGCAGCAGGCGCTGCGCGAAATGCTCGCGTACCGCGCAGTTGGCCGGATGCACGGTGAGCAGCACGCGATCGAAGACCGCAAAGCCCACTGGGCTGGTGTCGATCGAGGCCAGCGCCTTGCGCGCGCCGGCTGGCGTTGCCAGCGCATCGTCGGCCATCAAGGCCTCGCCGCCGTTGCCGATGGCCAGCCGGCGGAAGACCAGCAGGTCGTACCACGACGTGCTGTCGAAGTTGGACGGCAGCTGCTGGTTCAGCAGGTCCGACACATGCAGGTCGACCAGCTGGCCGCAGCCCCAGGCCTGCAGCCGGGCCTGGATGTTCGCGACGTTGACTTCGAACTCGCGCCGTGCGCTGCCGATCCAGACGAAGCCCGCAGCCGGCAGTGCCTCGGGCAGGACGTCGAGTTCGACGAACTGGTCGGTGCCGATATGAAAGACGCGCATGCCCGCTCAGGGCTTGCGCAGCAGCCGCGCCGCGTCCAGCGCGAAGTAGCTCAGCACGCCGTCGGCCCCGGCGCGGCGGAAGGCGAGCAGCGCTTCCATCATCACCGCGTCGTGGTCGAGCCAGCCGTTGGCGGCCGCGGCCTTGAGCATGGCGTACTCGCCGCTCACCTGGTAGGCGAAGGTGGGCACGCGGAACTGGTCCTTGACGCGGCGCACGATGTCCAGGTAGGGCATGCCGGGCTTGACCATCACCATGTCGGCGCCTTCGGCCAGGTCGAGCGCCACCTCGCGCAGCGCCTCGTCGCTGTTGCCGGGGTCCATCTGGTAGACCTTCTTGTCGCTCTTGCCCAGGTTCTTGGCCGAGCCCACCGCGTCGCGGAAGGGGCCGTAGAAGGCGCTGGCGTACTTGGCGCTGTAGGCCATGATGCGGGTGTGGACCGCGCCGGTGCGCCTCGAGCGCGGAGCGGATGGCACCGATGCGCCCGTCCATCATGTCGCTGGGCGCGACGATGTCGACGCCGGCCTCGGCCTGCACCAGCGCCTGCTCGGTCAGCACGGCGACCGTGCTGTCGTTGACGATGTAGCCGCTGTCGTCGAGCAGCCCGTCCTGGCCGTGGCTGGTGTAGGGGTCGAGCGCCACGTCGGTGAGGATGCCCAGTTCGGGGAAGCGCTTCTTCAGCTCGCGCACCGCGCGCGGCACCAGCCCGGCCGGGTTGGTGGCCTCGCGCCCGTCGGGCGTCTTCAGCGACGACTCGATCACCGGAAACAGCGCCATCACCGGAATGCCCAGCGCCACACATTCCTCGGCCGCTGGCGAACAGCCGGTCGATGCTGCGCCGCTGCACGCCGGGCATGCTGGGCACGTCCTGCGTCTGCTGCGTGCCGTCGAGCACGAACACCGGCAGGATCAGGTCCTCGGGCGCCAGGCGCTGTTCGCGCACCAGTGCGCGGGTGAAGGCGTCGCGGCGCAGGCGGCGGGGGCGGCTGGCGGGAAAGGGCGGGGGCGTATGCACGGCGGGCGTCCTGTGTTCAGTGGCGGCTGCGGCGTCGGCTCGCAGGCCCTGAATCAGGGCCGAACGAGGCCACCGCCAACCCCGGGAAAACCGCTCTATCACAGACGATTTGGCCTCTGCTAGAGTCGAAATTGAATGATAGCCGCAAGGTGTTCATTCCCTGCTTTTCCTCCCTGAGCAGGTGCCCTAGCGTGTGACAGCGATAAGGCTTGCCGGCCCCGGCCTCGTGCCGGGGCCTTTTTCAATGGCCGGCCTTGCGGCCGCATCGACCCCGATAATCCTGCGATGGGCAGCGCTTATCTCTGGGTCAAGGCCTTCCACATCGTCTTCGTCGCCAGCTGGTTCGCCGGCCTGTTCTACCTGCCGCGGCTGTTCGTCAACCTGGCGATGGTGGCGCCCGACAGCCATGCCGAACGCGAGCGGCTGCTGCTGATGGCGCGCAAGCTCTACCGCTTTGCCGGCATCCTGATGCTGCCGGCGGTGGTGCTGGGGCTGGTTCTGTGGCTGGGCTACGGCGTCGGCCTGGGCGCCGGCCACGGCTGGATGCACCCAAGCTGGCGCTGGTGCTGGGCGTGCTGGGCTACCACCATGCCTGCGGCCGTTTGCTGCGCCGCTTCGAACAAGCGCCAACCGGCGCAGCGAGCGCTGGTACCGGGTGTTCAACGAGAGCTCGGTGTTGCTGTTCGCCGCCATCGTGGTGCTGGTGGTCGTCAAGCCGTTCTGATCGGTGGCCCTGTCGCAGCGTCAACGCAGTTCCGCCGCGCCACTGGCGTGGGTCTATGCGGCACTGGTGCTGTATGCCAGCCTGTACCCCTTTGCCGGCTGGCGCTGGCCACCGGGCCCGTCGCTGGGCGCGCTGCTGGTGCTGCCCTGGCCGCCGTGGCGCGACCCGTTCGATGTCTGGTCCAACGTGCTTGGCTATCTGCCGCTGGGCGGGCTGCTGTACGTGGCGCAGGTGCGCGGCGGACGCGCCGCCTGGAAGGCTGCCTTGGGCGCGCTGCTGGCCGCCAGCGCGCTGTCCTACCTGAGCGAGGTGATCCAGCAGTTCCTGCCCGGGCGGGTGCCGTCGCGCGTCGACTGGGCGCTGAACAGTGCCGGCGCCGCCGTCGGCGCGGCGCTGGCCGCGTTGCTGCAGACGCTGGGGCTGCTGCAGCGCTGGCAGGCGCTGCGCGAGCGCTGGTTCGTGCGCGACAGCGCCGGCGGCCTGAGTCTGCTGGCGCTGTGGCCCATCGGCCTGCTGTTCCCGACCCCGGTGCCGCTGGGCGTGGGTCATCTGGCCAACCAGTTGCGTGACGCCTTGGTGGCGTTGTTCGAGGACGCACCCTGGGCCCGCGGTTTCGTCGAATTGCTGCAGGGCGCGGGGGTGGGCGCGCAGCCGCTGCCGCCGCTGTCGGACGCGCTGGTGCAGTTGCTGGGCCTGCTGGCGCCCTGCCTGGTGGCCTTCAGCGTGACACAGGCGCGGCCTGCGCCGCGCGCTGCTCGTGGCCGGGCTGCTCGTGCTGGGCGTGCTGGCCACGACCTTGTCGACCGCGCTGAGCTTCGGCCCGGCCCATGCGCTGGCCTGGCTGACGCCGCAGACGCTGCCTGCCCTGGCGCTTGGCGCGTTGCTGGCCGCGGGCTGCGCGCTGCTCGAGCCGCGCGCCGCGGCCGGCCTGGGACTGGCGGTGCTGGGCGCGCTGGTGGTGCTGGTCAACCAGGCGCCGGTCGACCCGTACTTTGCCGCACAGCCTGCAGAGTTGGGAGCAGGGCCGCTTCATCCGTTTCCATGGGCTGGCGCTGTGGATCGGCTGGCTGTGGCCCTATGCGGCGATGGCCTGGCTGCTGAGCCGGCTGGGCCGGGGCGGCGCGGATTGAAGGCCGGCGTGCAGGCACCGGGGTCGGCAGGCTGCGCTGCCTACAATTCGTGGTCTTGCGCGCCTCGCGCGGCCGCCGTCAGAAAGACGCCCTTGAGCTACTACCGCCACCACATCTTCTTCTGCGTCAACCAGCGCGACAACGGCGAGGCCTGCTGCTCGCAGCACGACCCGCAGGCCGCGCTGGACCGCTGCAAGTCGCGGGTCAAGGCGGCCGGCCTGGCCGGGCCGGGAGGCGTGCGCGTCAACAAGGCGGGTTGCCTGGACCGCTGCGCCGGCGGCCCGGTGGCCGTGGTCTACCCCGAAGCGGTCTGGTACACCTACGTGGACCAGCAGGACATCGACGAGATCGTCGAATCGCATCTGATGAACGGGCAGGTGGTCGAGCGCCTGCTGATGGCGCCGGAGGTGGGTCGCTGACCGCCCGAATGAACGCGCACACCCAACGCCAGACGATCGCCGGCCCCAGCGGCGCGATCGAATGCGCCGTCGATGCACCGGCCGGCACGCCGCGCGGCGTGGCCGTGGTCTGCCACCCGCACCCGCAGCATGGCGGCACGATGGACAACAAGGTGGTGCAGACGCTGGCGCGGGCCTTCATGCAGCTGGGCTACACCGCGGTGCGCTTCAACTTCCGCGGTGTCGGCGCATCGGCCGGCGCCTGGGCGCAGGGGCCGGGCGAGATCGACGATGCGCTGGCGGTGATCGCCGCGTTGCGCGCACCGGGTCTGCCGCTGGTGCTGGCCGGGTTTTCCTTCGGTGGCTACGTGGCCTCCAACGCGGCGGCCCGGCTGGCGGCGGCGGACGGCGCGGCGGCCGAGCGACTGGTGCTGGTCGCTCCGGCCGCCAGCCGTTTCGACATGGCGGCGGTGCCGTTCGGATACGCTGTTGATCCACGGCGAGGCCGATGACGTGGTGCCGCTGGCGGCGGTATTCGACTGGGCGCGCCCGCTGGCGCTGCCGGTGACGGTGATCCCCGGCGCCGGCCATTTCTTCCATGGGCAGCTGTCGCTGCTCAAGTCCCTGGTGGTCGGTGCCTGGCATCGCTAGCGCGCCCGCCTTCTCTTGCATTGTTCAAGCTGCCGATGAAACGATTCCTCGCCTTCTGCCTGGCCACCGCCACGGCCTTGTCCACCTGGGCCCAGGCGCCGCAGCCGCCCGAGATCGCTGCGCGCAACTACATCCTGCTCGACCTGAACAGCCAGCAGGTGCTGGCCGAGCGCGAGGCCGACGCCCAGGCCGACCCGGCCTCGCTGACCAAGCTGATGACCGCCTACCTGGTGTTTGCCGCCATCCGCGACAAGAAGCTGAGCCTGGAGCAGACGCTGCCGGTATCGCAGCGCGCCTGGGCCGAGCGCAAGGGCGGCGGCTCGCTGATGTTCATCGACACGACGATGACGCCGAAGGTGGACGACCTGCTCAAGGGCATGATCGTGCAAAGCGGCAACGACGCGTCGGTGGTGCTGGCCGAGGCCGTCGGCGGCTCGCTCGACGTCTTCGTCGCGATGCATGAACAAGCAGGCCCAGGCCTGGGGCCTGAAGAACACGCAGTTCCGCAACGTCACGGGCCTGAGCGAACCCGGCCACTATGCGTCGGCGCGCGACGTGGCGACCATCGCCGCGAAGATCATCACCGACTTCCCGGACTTCTACACGCTGTACTCGATGCGCCAGTTCACCTACAACCGCATCAAGCAGGACAACCGCAACCTGCTGCTCGGCCGCGACCCGACGGTCGACGGCATGAAGACCGGCTACACCGACGGCGCCGGCTACTGCCTGGTGGCCAGCGCGGTGCGCGAGATGCCCAACGGCAAGCGCCGGCTGGTCAGCGTGGTGCTGGGCACGGCCTCGCGCGAGGCGCGCGCCGGCGAAAGCCAGAAGCTGCTGAACTGGGGCTTCCAGGCCTGGGACGCGATCCGGCTGTTCGAGGCCGGCAAGCCGATCGCCACCGTGCCGGTGTGGAAGGGCAAGGCCGCCGAGGCGCAACTCGGCGCGCCCGGCGCGCTGTTCGTCAGCGTGCCCAAGGGCGAGGGCGACAAGCTGAAGACCCAGATCGAGCGCACCGACCCGCTGCTCGCGCCGCTGGCGCAGGGCCAGCAGGTCGGGCTGATCAAGGTCAGCACCGCCGGTGGCACGCCGGTGGCCAGCGTGCCGCTGGTGGTGCTGCAGCCGGTGGAACTGGCCGGCATCGTCAGCCGCACCTGGGACGCGCTGCGCCTGTGGATCAAGTAAGCTGCATCGCTCGCTCCAAGGAACCCTGCCATGTCCAGCCCGCTGCCCACCACGCCGTGCTACCTGAACGGCGAGTACACGCGCGTGTGCGACGCCAAGGTGTCGGTGCTCGACCGCGGCTTCATCTTCGGCGACGGCATCTACGAGGTGGTGCCGGTCTACGGCCAGCGCCTGTTCCGCTTCGACGAGCACATGGCGCGGCTGCAGCGCGGCCTGGGCAAGGTGCGCATCGACAACCCGCACGACCGCGAGGGCTGGCTGCAGCGCTGCCGCCACCTGGTGCAGGCCTTGGCCGAGCAGACCGGCTGCGGTCGACCAGCTGGTGTACATCCAGGTGACACGCGGCGTGGCGCCGCGCGACCATGTCATGCCGGTCGGCGTCGAGCCCACGGTCTTCATGATGGTCACGCCGATGAAGCCGCCCACCGCCGAGCAGCGCCACCACGGCGTGGCCTGCGTGACGGCGCGCGACTTTCGCTGGGAGCGCGGCGACATCAAGAGCATCTCGCTGCTCGGCAACGTGCTGGCGCGGCAGATGTCGGCCGACCACGGCGCGGCTGGAGACCGTCATGTTCCGCGACGGCTACCTGACCGAGGCCGCGGCGAGCAACGTCTGGGTGGTGCATGAAGGCGCGCTGCTCGGCCCGCCGAAGAGCGAGCATGTGCTGGAAGGCATCCGCGTCGAGCTGCTGCGCGAGCTGTGCGAGGAGGTGGGCATCGCCTACAACCTGCGGCCGATCCCCGAGGCCGACGTGCGCAGTGCCGACGAACTGCTGCTCAGCTCGGCCACCAAGGAGGTGCTGGCCGTCACCCACCTGGATGGCGAGGCCGTAGGCCATGGCGCGATGCGCGGCAAGGTCGGGCCCGTCTATGCGCGGCTGCACGAGGCCTACCAGCGGGCCAAGGCGCTGCAGTCCATCTGAGCGGCAGGCAACGACGTGGCTGCGCCCGAGCCGCCGTCGCTGATCGAGTATCCGAGCCTGTTCCCCATCAAGGTGATGGGGCTCAACGACCCGGGTTTCGAGCCGGCGATGGTCGACATTGCGATGCGCTTCGACCCAGGCTACGACCGCGCCTCGCTGCAGGTGCGCCCCAGCAGCGGCGGCAAGTACCTCGGGCTGACACTCGACATCACCGCCACCTCGCGCGAGCAGCTCGACGCGCTGTACCGCGCGCTGTCGTCGCACCCGCTGGTCAAGGTGGTGCTGTAGTGCGCGTGCAGGTGCTGGGTCGGCGAGACTATGCCGACAGTCTGGCGGCCATGCGTGACTTCACTGCACAGCGCACGGCGCACACCGAAGATGAACTCTGGCTGGTCGAGCACCCGCCGGTCTATACGCAAGGCATCGCCGGACGCGCCGAGCATGTGCTCGATGCACGGGGCATCGAGGTGGTGCAGAGCAACCGCGGTGGCCAGGTCACCTACCACGGCCCGGGTCAGGTGGTGGCCTACCCGCTGGTGGATCTGCGCCGGCTGCGCATCTACGTCAAGGAATACGTCTACCGGCTGGAGCACGCCGTGCTCAAGGTGCTGGAAGACCACGGCGTGACCGGCCACCGCGTGACGGGTGCACCGGGCATCTACGTGCGGCTCGACGACCCCTTCGGCCATGCCCGGTTGACCGGCCCTGAGCCGCCGGGCGATGCGTTCCGCGGGCTCGGAAAGATCGCCGCGCTTGGCATCAAGGTGAGCAATCACTGCGCCTATCACGGCGTGGCATTGAACGTCGCCATGGACCTGAGCCCCTTCGAGCGCATCGACCCCTGCGGCCATGCCGGACTGCGCACCGTCGACCTGGCTACACTGGGCGTGCACACGGACTGGGCGACGGTGGCGCGGCAACTGGGCCAGCGGCTGAGTGCCCAGTTGACACCCTGAACGCCGCGCGAGTGGCGACCCAGCCCATGTCCACTCCCGACACCCCCATCGATGCCGAAGGCGCGGCCTACGACGCCAGCGCCAAGCAGAAGTCGCAGGCCAAGACCTCGCGCATCCCGATCAAGGTGGTGGCCGCGCCGGCATTGAAGAAGCCGGACTGGATCCGCGTCAAGGCCGGCAGCCCGAGCACGCGCTTCTACGAGATCAAGCAGGTGCTGCGCGAGCACCGGCTGCACACCGTGTGCGAGGAGGCCTCGTGCCCGAACATCGGCGAATGCTTCGGCAAGGGCACGGCCACCTTCATGATCATGGGCGACAAGTGCACGCGCCGCTGCCCCTTCTGCGACGTCGGCCACGGTCGGCCCGATCCGCTGGACGCGGACGAGCCGCTGAACATGGCGAAGACCATCGCCGCGCTGAAGCTGAAGTACGTGGTCATCACCAGCGTCGACCGCGACGACCTGCGCGACGGCGGCGCCGCGCATTTCGTAGCCTGCATCCAGCGCGTGCGTGAGCTGTCTGCGTCCACCCGCATCGAAATCCTGACCCCCGACTTCCGCGGCCGCCTGGACCGTGCGCTCGACATCCTGAAGGCCGCGCCGCCCGACGTGATGAACCACAACCTGGAAACCGTGCCGCGGCTTTACAGGCAGGCGCGGCCGGGCTCGGACTATGCCTTCAGCCTGGAGCTGCTGAAGCGCTTCAAGGAGGCCGTGCCCGGCGTGCCGACGAAAAGCGGACTGATGGTCGGGCTGGGCGAGACCGACGAGGAGATCCTGCAGGTGATGCGCGAGATGCGCGAACACGGCATCGACATGCTGACCCTCGGCCAGTACCTGGCGCCCAGCGGCCACCACCTGCCGGTGCTGCGCTACGTGCACCCGGACACCTTCCGCATGTTCGAGACCGAGGCGGCGAAGATGGGCTTCACCCATGCCGCCGTGGGGGCGCTGGTGCGTTCCAGCTACCACGCCGACCAGCAGGCCCACGCGGCGGGCGTGGCCAACGCCATCGCCTGAACGCGTGGCGCTCGGTCCTGCTCCGGCGCAGCGCCAATGCGCGCCGCCACCTGGCGTCAACCGTCCTTGGACAACTCGAACATCAGCGCGCTGGGCAATGCGCTGGCGATGACATCGCGGCCGATGCGCGAGGTGCGCTGACCGCCGATGTCGCTGACCTGCAGTTCCCGGCCCTGTTCGGCGATCTCGATGAAGGCCAGGTCCGGCACCTCGCGGGTCCATTCGGCGCGCAGCTTGCGGAAGTTCTCGCCAGCCAGCGCGGACTCGAAGATGATGGCGTGCGGCAGGCCGCCTTCGCAGAACTGCCGGGCCTCGTCGATCGAGCCCACGTAGTCGACCATCAGCCCCATCGAGCGCAACGTGTCGCGCACGCCATTGCGTGTCTCGCGCCGGCTCGTGATGACCAGCACATGCCGGCCGACCATCGGCTGGGAGTTCGGCCCGGCGGTTCCAGACTCGTCGAACTGCAGCGCCGCCAGCGTGGCCACGCCCTCGTTGACGGTGTGCGGGAACTCCAGCGTCAGCTGGATGTTGCCGTCCTTGTCTTCGCGCTTGACGATCAGACCGAGTGTCTTCGTAAGGCGGTGCAGCAACTGCCATTGCACGGTGTCCAGGCGCTGCGTGCCCCGCACGGTCTGCGACGGCAGTTCGTCCGCCGGGATGTAGGCAAAGCGGCAACCCAGCCGCGCATGCACCGGCCAGCTCTTGATGTCGATGCGGAACTCGATGTGCGAGCGCGCATGCTCGAAGCTCCAGTCCAGTACCGACTGGAGCAGGGCCGACCCCATCGACGCGTCGATGATGATCTCGGCAGGCTTCAGGTCCTGGCGCAGGTCGATGCCGCGCGACGCAGTCTCGCGGCTGCGCTGCGCCAGCGCGTCACGCAGCGTCTGCGTCAGATTCAGCCGCTGCGGGTTCTGGCGCTGACGACCGCAGGCGAAGCGGCTGATCTGCTGGGCACTCAGTGCGAGGCGGCGAGCGCACTCGATCTCCTCGCGCAGCTCGCGCAGCCCGGCGCGGTCGATGCGGCCGGTCGTCGCAAAGGCATTGATGCGTTCCAGCGCGGCGGTCATCGGCGCTGCAACCTCGCGGCCGAACTGGCCTACGAGCTCTCTGAAGCCGTCCGCGGCGCCCAGTTCGGATGCGAACGCCGATGGGCCGCTCTTCATGTCAAGGCTGGCGGATCGATCGAAAAGATCCATGCGGGACTCTCCTGAAACCGTCGCGAGCGTTGGGCGCGCGTTGTCACTGTGCAGGCGACAGTGTGGACCTGCCAGAACGTGACACAAGCCCGCGATTGCGGGGTCGCTTGGCATCGATTGCTGCCCGTCGGCAGTTGTTCACATGGCTCGACCGGTGTGGATGTGCATGCCTGCATTCGATAATCAGCTGTCCATGAAACGAAGCGCATGCCTGTCGGGATTGACCGGGGTCTTGATGCTGGCCTGTTCGCCGGCACTCGACTGGCGCGAGCTGCGTCCCGCCGGCAGCGGCATGTCGCTGCTGTTTCCGTGCAAGCCCGACGCCCACGCGCGGCAGGTCAGGCTCGGACCCGATTCGGTGCGGCTGGAACTGCATGCCTGCAAAGCCGCCGGCGCCACCTGGGCGCTGGCCTTTGCCGACGTGGGCGACCCGGCGCATGTCGGTCCGGCCCTGGTGGAATTGCGCACCGCAGCTGCCGAGAATCTGAGCGCGTCTGAACCGCAGATCCTGACCCTCGAGGTCGAAGGCGCGACGCCCAACCCTTCAAGCCAGCGCGTGCAGTTCCAGGGGCGCATGCCGGACGGTCGCGCCGTCACCGAACAGGTTGCGGTGTTCGCCAAGGGCACGCGGGTGTTTCAAGCCACTGCCCTGGGCAAACAACTCGATGCCGAGGCGATGGACAGCTTCTTCGGCAGTCTGCGTCTTGCTCCATGACGGGGCCTGCAGCGGCTGGGGTGGGCTTGCATACCCGCGTCGGACCCGCGGCTGCGATCGTGTTGTCGTTCGCCTTTGCCTACTTCTTGTCGGCGCTGCTGCGTGCGGTCACTGCCACTCTTGCACCGGTGTTCAGCGCCGAGTTGGGCCTGCAGCCTGCGGACCTGGGTCTTCTGGCTGGCGCCTATTTTCTGGGCTTCGCGGCGCTGCAACTGCCACTGGGTCGCGCGCTCGACCGTTTCGGGCCGCGGCGCGTGCAACTGGCGCTGCTGAGCCTGGCGGTTGTTGGTTGTGCGGCCTTCTCGCAGGCGCGAGGCCTGCTGTCGCTGAGCGCAGCGCGGCTGATCATCGGCATGGGCGTGGCGGCCTGCCTCATGGCGCCGCTGACCTGCTACCGGCACATCTTCGACGCCAGTACGCAATTGCGACTGAATTCGTGGATGTTGATGACCGGGTCGCTGGGCATGCTGGCTTCGACCCTGCCGGTGCAGATGTTGCTGCCCCACGTGGGCTGGCGCGGGCTGTTCATGGCGCTGGCCGCATTGCTGCTGGTGGCGCTGGTGCTGATTGCCTGGATCACACCAAAGGCGGACCCGGCAGGGCCAGTGCAAGCCGCGGGCCGCTACCGTGACATCATGCGCCACCCCATGTTCGTTGCCCTGGCACCGCTGGGTTTCTTCAGCTATGGCGGTCTGATCGCCATCCAGTCCTTGTGGGCTGGCCCGTGGTTGACGCAGGTGTCGGGCCGCTCGGCGGCGCAGGCGGCGCAGGGGTTGTTTGCCATCAACCTGAGCATGCTGTTCGCCTTCATGGCATGGGGTGCTGTCATGCCACGGCTGGCCAAGGCGGGTCTGCATGCGCGTCACATGATCACCTGGGGCTTGCCGTGGAGCATGCTGTTGCTGGCCGTGATCGTCGCGCTGGGCTCGGCGGCTGGCGCCTGGCACTGGGCGCTGTGGTGCGTCCTGTCCACCTGCGTGTCGCTGAGCCAGCCGGCGGTGGGACAGGCCTTCCCGTCGGCCTGGGCCGGCAGGGCACTGTCGGCCTTCAATCTGGTGATCTTTGGCGGGGTGTTCTGCCTGCAGTGGGGCCTCGGCCTGGTCATCGAGGGGTTGGGCGCGCTGGGTTGGACGCGCGTGGCCTCGTATCAGGGGGCGATGGGGTTGTTCGCGCTGTGCTGCGCGTCGGCGCAGATGTGGTTCCTGATATTGCAGCGCCGAATGGTCATAATGCCGGCCGAGTCGGCACACAGATGACCACCGTCCTGATCATTGCGCATGCCCCGCTGGCCTCGGCCCTGAGGGCGGTGGCCCAGCATGCCTACCCTGATGGTGCTGCCGACGTCCGGTCGTTGGACGTGCCGGGAGATGCCACGGCCGAGCAGGTCGAGGCCGATGCGCGAGCGATGATCGCGTGCCAGACTGACACCGACACGCTGGTATTCACCGACGTGTTTGGCGCGACGCCCTGCCGCGGAGCGACGCTGCTGCTTGGCAGCCCGAGTGTGCGCGTGATCGCCGGCGTCAATGTGCCGATGCTGTGGCGCACGCTGTGTTACGGCACCAAGGAGCCGCTGGATGCGCTGGTCGCGCGTGCCGTGGCCGGAGCCACCCAGGGCGTGATGCCGGTGACCGCCTCGCCCCCGCAGAACCAGACCTTCAGGTCTACACCCAATGATCAAGCGGGTCGCCACGATCAGTAACAGGCTGGGGCTGCATGCGCGGGCCTCGGCCAAGCTCACCAAGCTGGCCGGCGGCTTTGCCAGCGACGTGCACCTGACGCGCAACGGCCGGCGCGTCAACGCCAAGAGCATCATGGGCGTGATGATGCTGGCCGCCGGTCCCGGGCTCGGAGGTGGAGATCGAAACCGAAGGCGCAGATGAGCAGGCGGCGATGGACGTCATCGTCGCTTTGATCAACGACAAGTTCGGCGAGGGCCAATAGACGCCCGAGGCACAGGCTGCGGCCAATGGTTTCGTTCACGGGCGTGGCGCGGTCGAGGTGCTGCGCTACAGTGCCGCGCATGAGCATCCAGTTCTTCGGCATGCCGGTGTCGCGCGGAGTGGCCATCGGCCGCGCGGTGCTGGTGGCGTCCAGCCGGGTCGACGTGGCGCACTACTTCGTTTCACGCGCGCAGGTCGAAGACGAGGTGGATCGCCTGCGCCACGCCCGCGACACCGTGGCCGCCGAGTTGAGCGCCCTGCAGCGCGATCTGCCGGACGATGCGCCGGCGGAGCTATCGGCCTTGCTCGATGTGCATCTGATGCTGCTGCACGACGACACGCTGACGGGGGCTGCCAAGAGCTGGGTCGTCGACCGTCACTACAACGCGGAATGGGCGCTGTCGGCGCAGCTGGAAGTGCTGGCGCGGCAGTTCGACGAGATGGAGGACGACTACCTGCGCGAGCGCAAGGCCGATCTGGAGCAGGTCGTCGAACGACTGCTGCGCGCGATGTCGCGCGACCCGGCCGCGGCAGAATATGCCGAACACTCGGATACGCTGAACCCGCGCGACTTTGCCGGCGATGACCCGCTGGTGTTGGTGGCCAACGACGTGGCGCCGGCGGACATGATGCGTTTCAAGCGCAGCGTCTTTACCGGCTTCATCACCGACGTCGGCGGGCGCACCTCGCACACGGCGATCGTGGCTCGCAGCATGGACATTCCCGCGGTGGTCGGCGCGCGAGAGGCCAGCCGGCTGATCCGGCCCGACGACTGGGTGGTCATCGACGGCGATGTCGGCATCGTGATCGTTGATCCGTCGCCAATCGTGCTGGAGGAATACCGCTTCCGGCAGCGCCAGAGCGAGCTTGAGCGCGCCCGGCTGCACCGATTGCGCCATACACCCTCGATCACGCTCGATGGAATACCGGTGGAGCTGCTGGCCAACATCGAGCAACCCGGTGACGCGGGCGGCGCGGTGGAGGCCGGCGCGGTTGGCGTGGGATTGTTCCGAAGCGAATTCCTGTTCATGAGCCGCGGCGGCGACCTGCCAGATGAAGAAGAGCAGTTCGAGGCCTACCGCGACGCAGTGATCGCGATGAAGGGTCTGCCTGTCACCATCCGCACAGTGGACATCGGCGCCGACAAGCCGTTGGATCGCATGACGGCACAGGAGTTGAGACACGAGCATGTCCTGAATCCGGCATTGGGGCTGCGCGCGATCCGCTGGAGTCTTTCTGAGCCAGGGATGTTCCGGCAGCAACTGCGCGCGATCCTGCGTGCCAGCGCCTATGGCCGCGTGCGCATCCTGATTCCGATGGTGGCGCACCTGAGCGAAGTGAAGCTGACGTTCGAGGCGCTGGCCCGCGCGCGCCGGCAACTCGACGAGACCGGACATCCCTACTCGGATGTCGATGTGGGTGCCATGATCGAGGTGCCTGCTGCGGCGCTTAGCTTGGCGCAGTTTCTGCGCCACTTCGATTTCGTTTCCATCGGCACCAACGACCTGATCCAGTACACCCTGGCGATAGACCGGGCGGACGATGCCGTGTCACATCTGTACGATCCCTGGCATCCTGCGGTCATTGGGTTGATTGCCGACGTGATCGCCAAGAGCAATGCGGCCGGCAAGGGTGTCAGCGTGTGCGGCGAGATGGCTGGCGACCCCGCATTCACCGAACTGCTGCTGGCCATGGGTCTGCGCAGCTTCTCGATG
>CAWFQP010000003.1:0-49589 GCA_963818005.1 uncultured Pseudomonadota bacterium | reverse complement strand
TGGAATCCGTCCCGCCGAAGGTCCGCACGTTCTGAAAGAGGCGAAATGAACCACAAAGATGCCAAGAACGGACGGGCCGAGCGCCGGGCCGCTCCCAAGCAGGCTGCTCGCCAGCGTGAACCGTCCCCCGGACGGTTCGCGTTCTGGCTCACCCCCTCGGGGGATCGGCCGGTGTACTCGACGGACGAGGGGCTCCAATGACTCAGCGCACGTTCCAGATCTACCGCTACGACCCGGACAAGGACGCCAAGCCCACCATGCAGACGCTGCAGGTGGAGTTGGACGGCTCGGAGCGCATGCTGCTCGACGCGCTGATGAAGCTCAAGGCGGTCGATCCCTCGCTGAGCTTCCGCCGCAGCTGCCGCGAGGGCGTGTGCGGTTCCGACGCGATGAACATCAACGGCAAGAACGGCCTGGCCTGCCTGACCAACATGCGCACGCTGCCGGGCACGATCGTGCTCAAGCCGCTGCCCGGGCTGCCGGTGATCCGCGACCTGATCGTCGACATGACGCAGTTCTTCACCCAGTACGACTCGATCAAGCCCTACCTGGTGAACGACACGCCGCCGCCCGAGAAGGAGCGGCTGCAGTCGCCCGAGGAGCGCGACGAGCTGAACGGCCTGTACGAGTGCATCCTGTGCGCCAGCTGTTCCACCAGTTGCCCCAGCTTCTGGTGGAACCCCGACAAGTTCGTCGGCCCGGCCGGGCTGCTGCAGGCCTACCGCTTCATCGTCGACAGCCGCGACCAGGACACCGCGGCGCGGCTGGACAACCTGGAAGACCCGTACCGGCTGTTCCGCTGCCACACCATCATGAACTGCGTCGATGTTTGCCCGAAGGGCTTGAATCCGACGCGCGCAATTGGCAAGATCAAGGAAATGATCGTGCGGCGCACAATATGAGTGCAGACTGAATGCGGGCTGGTCAGCCGCGAGCAAGGCATGGCGTGGACACTTTGCTGGACGAACGCTCTCTGAGCCGCCTGAAGTGGGGCTGCCGCCGCGGCCTGCTCGAGAACGACCTGTTCATCGAGCGCTTCTTCCAGCGGCATGATCACCGTCTGAGCGTGCGCCAGGCCGAAGGCCTGCAGTACCTGATGGACCTGCCCGACAACGATCTGCTCGACCTGCTGCTGCGGCGCAGCGAACTCCCGCCCTCGCTCGACCGGCCCGAGGTGTGTGAGGTGCTGCATCAACTGCGCAGGCCCGCAACGGTTTCTACCAGCGAAGGAATGACGCCATGATGTCCCTGTCCGATGTGAAAGCCACGATGTCGTTCTCCGACGGCAGCCCGACGATGGATCTGCCGATCTACAAGGGCAGCATCGGCCCGGACGTGATCGACATTCGCAAGCTGTACGCGCAGACCGGCAAGTTCACCTACGACCCGGGTTTCCTGTCGACGGCCTCGTGCAACAGCACGATCACCTACATCGATGGCGACAAGGGCGAGTTGCTGTATCGCGGCTACCCGATCGAGCAGCTGGCCACGCAGTGCGACTTCCTCGACACCTGCTACCTGCTGCTGTACGGCGAGTTGCCCAATGCGGAGCAGCAGAAGGCCTTCCACAAGCTCGTCAACAACCACACGATGGTCAACGAGCAGATGCAGTTTTTCCTGCGCGGCTTCCGCCGCGACGCGCACCCGATGGCGGTGATGACCGGCCTGGTCGGCGCGCTTTCGGCCTTCTATCACGACAGCACCGACATCAACAATCCGCGCCATCGCGACATCGCCGCCATCCGGCTGATCGCCAAGATGCCCACGCTGGTAGCCATGGCCTACAAGTACGGCATGGGTCAGCCCTATATGTACCCGCGCAACGAGCTCAGCTACGCCGGCAACTTCATGCGCATGATGTTCGCCACGCCCTGCGAGGACTACGTGCCCAACGACGTGCTGGTGCGGGCCATGGACCGCATCTTCATCCTGCATGCCGACCACGAGCAGAACGCCAGCACCTCGACGGTGCGGCTGTGCGGCAGCTCGGGCACCAACCCCTTCGCCGCCATTGCCGCCGGCGTGGCCTGCCTGTGGGGCCCGGCGCACGGCGGCGCCAACGAAGCCGCGCTGAACATGCTCGAGGACATCCAGCACAACGGCGGCGTCGAGAAAATCGGCGAGTTCATCCGTCAGGTCAAGGACAAGAACTCCAGTGTCAAGCTGATGGGCTTCGGCCACCGCGTCTACAAGAACTACGACCCGCGCGCCAAGCTGATGCGCGAGACCTGCCACGAGGTGCTCGAGGCGCTGGGCCTGCACAACGACCCGCTGTTCAAGCTGGCCATGGCGCTGGAGAAGATCGCACTGGAAGACGACTACTTCGTGTCGCGCAAGCTGTACCCGAACGTCGACTTCTATTCCGGCATCGTGCAGCGTGCCATCGGTATCCCGGTCAGCCTGTTCACCGCCATCTTCGCACTGGCGCGCACGGTGGGCTGGATCGCGCAGCTGAACGAGATGATCGGTGATCCGGAGTACAAGATCGGCCGGCCGCGCCAGCTGTATTCGGGCTCGCCGTCGCGCAACGTGCTGCCCGTGTCGCAGCGTTGAACGTGCCGTCCACGCGCCGCGCCGCCCTCGTGGTGCCGGTGGGCACGGCCCTGCTGCTGGCTGGCTGCAACACGTTCGTCGCGCAGAATCCGCCCTCGCCGATGCAGCCGGTGAACGCGGTGCGCGCCGGAGACGATGCACGGCTGATGCTGCGCGGCTACGACGTGGTGGCCTATGTCACCCTGTCCCAGGCCGTGCCTGGCTCGGCGCAGCACCGTTCCGAGTTCGAAGGCGTCACCTATCACTTCAGCAGCGCCGAGCACCTGGCGCAGTTCCTGCGCGAGCCGGCCAGGTATCAGCCGGCCTACCACGGCCTTGACGCCACGCGCATGGTCTACGCCTTGCCAGAGGCAGCCGACCCGACCGTCTGGCGCCACATCGACGGACGCGTCTTCCTGTTTGCCGATGCCGCTTCGAAGGCGGCCTTCGAGCTGGACGTCAGCGGCAATATCGCCCTGGCCGACAGCTACTGGAAGTCCGAGGTCGCCGGCAGCAACAGTGCCTGGCAGAGCCTGCGGCGGCGCGTCGACCGCGTGCCGCACTATCGCAGCCGCGACGAGCTGGCCGAGGCCGTGGCCGCGGCCCGGGCCAAGCCGGGCTGAGGCCCGATCGCTGCGGCCGGGCCGCGCTGCTAGAGTGGGCGCATGCTGTCGACCCCGGAGTTCTTTCAATCAGCGCCAGCCACAGCGGCGGACCACCGCGAGGAGCTGGCTCAGGGCCTGATGCAGCCCTCGCCGCATATTGCGCCGAAGTTCCTGTACGACGCGCTCGGCTCGAAGCTGTTCGAGGCCATCACCGAACTCGACGAGTACTACCCGACACGCAGCGAGGCCGCCATCTTCGCTCGCCACCTCGACGAACTGGCCGAGGCCTGCGGCATCGGCCACACCCTGGTCGACCTCGGTGCCGGCAACTGTGCCAAGGCGGCGCGGCTGTTTCGCGCGTTGCGACCAAGCCGCTATGTCGCGGTGGACATCGCGTCGGACTTCCTGCGCTCCGCGCTCGGCGAGCTGCAGTCGCGCCACCCGCAACTGCCGATGCTCGGTCTTGGCCTGGACTTCAGTGCGGCACTTGAAATTCCGCCGCAGGCCGGCAACGGCAAGCGGTTGATGTTCTATCCGGGCTCCAGCGTTGGCAACTTCACGCCCGAGGCCGCCACCGCCTTCCTGGGCCGGGTACGTGCGGCGGCACCGGGCGGCGCGCTCCTGATCGGCGTGGACCTGGTCAAGCCGGCCGCGCGGCTCGAAGCCGCCTACGACGACGCACTGGGCGTGACCGCGGCCTTCAACCTGAACCTGCTGCGCCACGTGAACCGCCTGCTGAGCAGCGATTTCGACGTGCGCCAGTGGCGCCACGTGGCCTTCTACGACGCGGGCCGGGCGCGCATCGAGATGCATCTCGAAGCGCGCTGCGACCTGCAGGTCCACTGGCCGGGCGGCCACCTGTCGCGCCGTGCCGGCGAGCGCGTGCACACCGAAAACGCCTACAAGTACAGCGTTGAAGGATTCGCCAGCCTGCTGCGCCGCGCCGGCTACACCGACTCGCGCTGCTGGACCGACCCGCAGGGTGGGTTCGCCGTGTTCGTGGCCCATTGATGGCGGCCGCCCTGCCGGCGTCGCGGCGTGTGCTGCGCTGGGCGTGGCGCGTGGCCGCCGTGCTGGTGGCGCTGGCGCTGACGCTGGCGCTGGGCTTCACGCTCTTTGCGGTCAGTGCCTTGCCGCCGTTGCAGCCCTGGCACACCGAACTACTGCGCAACGAGTTCGACGCCGACAAGCACAAGGACCTGGACTTCGCCGCTTACCAGCGGCTGGAGCAGCAGCTCTTCGACGAGCTGCAGGCCAAGACGGCGCAATGGGCGCGCGATGGTATCGACCCGTCGTGCCCGCGGCCGGCGGCGGTGCCTGCGCCGGCGGCGCCGGACGACTGCGCCGCACGGGCCGACGAGGTCTTGCGCACCAGCCGCTTCAACCGCAGCGGCGGGGTGCAGCGGCTGGTCGAAGGTGCGCCCTACAACCGCACGTTCCGCGTGATCCCCGAGCGGCTCGCCGGTCACGCGCTGCTGGTGCATGGCTTGACCGATTCGCCCTATTCGATGCGCGCGCTGGCGCGCTCGCTGCACGCGCGCGGCATCGACGTCACGGTGCTGCGCCTGCCCGGCCACGGCACGCTGCCGTCGATGATGATGGAGATGAAGGCGCGCGACTGGACGGCCGCGGTGCGCATCGCCGCCAAGGACGTGGCCAGCCGCGTCGCACCCGGCCAGCCGTTCTACGTCGGCGGCTATTCGTCGGGCGGCACACTCGTCCTGCAGTACGCGCTGGACGCGCTGCAGGACGCCACGCTGCGCCGGCCCGACCGTGTGCTGCTGGTGTCTCCGGCGATCGAACTGACCCGTGTCGCGGCGCTGGCCGAGGTCATCGACATCTTCACCGTGGTGCCGCTGGCCGAGCTGGACAAGGCGCGCTGGCAGGCCGTGGCGCCGGAGTTCGACCCCTACAAGTTCAACTCCTTCCCGGTCAATGCGTCGCGGCAGATCAACCGTGCCACGCGCGCGCTGCAGCGCGCGCTGGACGACGCGCAGCGCGCCGGACGGCTGGCGCAGTTGCCGCCGGTCGTGACCTGGCAGTCGGTGGTCGATTCCACCGTCGGCTCGAACGGCGTGGTCGACCAGGTCTACGCCCGGCTGCCCGGCCCGGCGCACCGGCTGGTGCTGTTCGACATCAACCGCGTGCCCGAGATGAGCGGCGTGGCCCGGCCGGCGGCGCGCGCGCTGATCGAGCGCATCGAGCGCGCGCCGCGCGGCTACACGCTCGACGTGGTCAGCAATGTCCGGCAGCAGCCACGCATCGCCGTGCGCCGCCTGGCGCCGGACGGCGGCGCCGAGGTGCGCAGCACCGCGCTCGACTGGCCCGCCGCCCTGGTGTCGCTGGGCCATGTGGCGCTGCCCTTTCCGGCCGACGATCCGGTCTATGGATTCCTGCCCGGCAGCGGCCGCGACGGCATCCCGAGCATCGGTTCGTGGCTGCTGCGCGGCGAGAACGGCGCGATCACGCTGTCGCTGGGCGCGCTGACGCGGCTGCGCAGCAACCCCTTCTGGCCGCTGATCGAGGAGGATGTGGCCGGTCTGGTGGCGCAGGACCTGGCGGCCATGCGCCGCTGAACCCGGGGCCGGTGCGCCGCGGTGTTCAGCGCGGCTTCCAGCCGAGCACGCCGAGGTGCAGGTTCTGGACGTACAGCCGCTCGGCCGTTTCGGTGACGCCGGTGGTCTGCGGGTAGCTGCCGCTCGGATCCTGCAGGTCGGCGACGATCCGGCCGCTGTCGTCGAAGGCGAACACATGGCCGTAGGGCACCGGCAGCGGCCACAGCGCACGCGGCAGGCGCAGCGTCAGCGCGCGCAGCCAGGGCTTGCCCGCCATGCCGTCCACCACCGGGTTGCGCGGCCCGGTGAAGCCCACCCAGATGCGGCCTGCGTCGCCGCGCAGCAGGTTGTCGGGGTAGCCGGGCAGGTTGTCGAGCAGCACCTGGGCCTGCGCCGAGCCGCTGCCGGCGTCGAGGTCGGTCGCATCGACCGCCACCTTCCAGATGCGATAGCGGCCGGTCTCGGCCACGTACAGGTGCTGCTCGTCGGCGCTCAGCGCCACGCCGTTGGGAAAGCTCAGGCCGCGCACGACGACGCGCGTCTTCTTCGTGGCCGGGTCGTATTCGAGGATGCGGCCGGTGGCGCGCTGCTCGACGATGTCGAGCACGGCGGCATCGAAGGTGCCGCCCCAATCGGCCGGCGCGAAGCGCCCCGAGGCGTCGCTGAAGTAGATTTTGCCGCTGCGCGCCACGACCACCGCATCGGCATAGCGGATCGGGTCGCCGTCCACCCGGTCGGCCAACACCGAGACGCGCCGGTCGGTGTCCACCGCCAGCAGGCCCTTGACGGCATCGGCCGCGATCAGCCGGCCCGCGGCATCGAAGTCGAAGCCGAGCACGCGTCCCCCGGTGTCCGCATAGACCTCGGCCGCGCTGCCGTCGGCGTGCATGCGCAGGATGCGGCCGCTGGCCACTGCCGCGTAGAGCTTGCCGTCGCGACCGAGCAGCACGTGCTCGGGCCCGGCCTCGCCCGGCGGCAGCGGTATCAGCGTCAGCCCGGCGAGTTGCGTGTTGGCGGCATGGGCACCCTGGTAGCCGGGCGCTGCCGGCGCCACCCAGGCCACCGGCTGCACCGGCACCGGCCAGAACGCCAGATAGGCGGCGAGCGCCGCCAGCAGCACCAGCACGCCCACGGCGAACTTCTTCATCGGCTCTCTCCCGCGCGGCGCCGCTTCGTGCCGCTGTCGATCAACGCACCCGCAGTCCCGGCGCGGCGCCCGGCCAGGGCTCCAGCACATACAGGCCCGGATGGGCCTTCTCGTCGGCATGCGACGCAGCCAGCACCATGCCTTCGCTGAGGCCGAACTTCATCTTGCGCGGTGTCAGGTTGGCGACCAGCACCGTCAGCTTGCCGGCCAGCTGCTCCGGCGCATAGGCGCTGGCGATGCCGCTGAAGACACTTCGCGTCCTGCCTTCGCCGGCGTCCAGCGTCAACCGCAGCAGCTTGGTGCTGCCTTCCACGCGCTCGGCGGCGACGATCTTCGCGATGCGCAGGTCGACCTTGGCGAAGTCGTCGATGCCGATCTCGGCGGCCAGCGCCTCGCCGCCCGGCGCCGCAGCGGCAGCTTCGGCAGCTTCGGCCGGCGGCTCGAACAGCGCGTCCAGCAGCTTGGCATCGACACGCTGCATCAGGTGCTTGTAGTCGCCGATGCGATGCGCGCCCAGCGCGCGCGCCGCGTCGGCAAAGTCCAGCGGGCTCACCTGCAGAAAGGCCTCGACCTGCGCGGCCAGCGCCGGCAGCACCGGCTTCAGGTAGATCGTCAGCACACGGAAAGCTTCGATGCACACGCTGCACACGTCGTGCAGCACGGCGGTCTGGTCCGACTTCTTGGCCAGCTCCCAGGGCTTGTGCTTGTCCACGTATTCGTTGACGCGGTCGGCCAGCAGCATGACTTCGCGCAGCGCCTTGCCGAACTCGCGCGCCTCGTACAGATCGACCACCGTGCCCTTGTGGGCGCGCAGGCCGTCGAGCAGCGTGCGGCCTTCGACGCCCAGATCGGCCGACAGGTGGCCGTCGAAGCGCTTGCCGATGAAGCCGGCGGCGCGGCTGGCGATGTTGACGTACTTGCCCACCAGGTCGGCGTTGACGCGGGCGATGAAGTCGTCGGGATTGAAGTCGATGTCCTCGACGCGCGCATTCAGCTTGGCGGCAATGTAGTAGCGCAGCCATTCCGGGTTCAAACCCAGTTCCAGGTAGCGCAGCGGGCTGATGCCCGTGCCACGGCTCTTGCTCATCTTTTCGCCGCTGACGGTGATGAAGCCGTGCACGAAGATGCGGTTGGGCACCTTGCGCCCGCTGAACTTGAGCATCGCCGGCCAGAACAGCGTGTGGAAGGTGACGATGTCCTTGCCGATGAAGTGGATCTGCTCGACGCTCTCGTCGGCCATGTAGGCCTCGAAGTCCAGGCCCTTGCGGTCGAACAGGTTCTTCAGCGAGGCCAGGTAGCCCACCGGCGCGTCCAGCCAGACATAGAAGTACTTGCCGGGCGCGTCGGGGATCTGGATGCCGAAGTAGGGCGCGTCGCGGCTGATGTCCCAGTCGGCCAGGCCGCTGGCGCCCGATTCGTCCTTGGCAAACCATTCGCGCACCTTGTTCGCCACCTCGGACTGCAGCTTGCCGTCCTGGGTCCAGGCTTCGAGGAACTCGACGCAGCGCGGGTCCGACAGCTTGAAGAAGAAGTGCTCGCTGCTCTTCAGCACCGGCGCGGCACCGGAGAGCGTGGAAAAGGGGTTCTTCAGGTCGGTGGGCGAATACACCGCGCCGCAGACCTCGCAGTTGTCGCCGTACTGGTCTTTGGCGCCGCACTTCGGGCATTCGCCCTTGATGTAGCGGTCGGGCAGGAACATGTTCTTCACCGGGTCGAAGAACTGCTCGATGGTGCGTGTGGCGATCAGGTCGTTGGCGCGCAGCGCGCGGTAGATGTCCTTGGCGAGCGCGTGGTTCTCCGGACCGTCGGTCGAATGCCAGTTGTCGAAGCCGATGTGAAAGCCGTCCAGGTACTGCGCGCGGCCGGCGGCGATCTGCGCGACGAAGTCCTGCGCTGTCAGTCCGGCCTTCTCGGCGGCGATCATGATCGGCGCGCCGTGCGCGTCGTCGGCGCAGACGAAATGCACCGCGTGGCCCAGCTGGCGCTGCACCCGCACCCAGATGTCGGCCTGGATGTACTCCATCATGTGCCCGATGTGGAAGGGCGCATTGGCGTAGGGCAGGGCGGTGGTGACGAACAGCTTGCGGGTCATGCGTGGGCCTGGGCGCGCGGGCGAGAGGCGGGATTCTAGGCCGCGGCCTATCCCCTGCGACGCTCGGTCCACGGCCCCTCAGTTAGACTGCCAGCCCCCCAATCTCGATCCCGTCCCCATGACAGCCTTGCACGAAGCCGCCTTGCTCGACGCGCTCAAGACCGTGGTCGACCCGAACACCGGCAAGGACCTGGTGGCCACCAAGGTGCTGAAGAACCTGCGCATCGACGGCGGCGACGTGGCCTTCGATGTCGAGCTGGGCTACCCCGCCAAGAGCCAGATGCCGCTGCTGCGCAAGGCGCTCATCGGCGCCGCGCGCGGCGTCGCCGGGGTCGAGAACGTCAGCGTCAACATCAGCTCGAAGATCGTCGCGCATGCGGTGCAGCGCGGCGTGCAGCTGCTGCCCAACGTGAAGAACATCGTCGCCGTGGCCTCGGGCAAGGGCGGCGTCGGCAAGAGCACCACCGCCGTCAACCTGGCGCTGGCCTTGGCCGCCGAAGGCGCCAGCGTGGGCATCCTCGATGCCGACATCTACGGCCCGAGCCAGCCGATGATGATGGGCATCCAGGGCCGCCCCGAGAGCAGCGACGGCAAGACCATGGAGGCGATGCAGCAACTACGGCGTGCAGGTGATGTCGATCGGCTTCCTCATCGACGCCGACAACCCGATGATCTGGCGCGGACCGATGGTCACGCAGGCGCTCGAACAGCTGCTGCGCCAGACCAACTGGAGCGATCTGGACTACCTCATCGTCGACATGCCGCCGGGCACCGGCGACATCCAGCTGACGCTGTGCCAGAAGGTGCCGCTGACGGGCGCACTGATCGTCACCACGCCGCAGGACATCGCGCTGCTCGACGCGCGCAAGGGCCTGAAGATGTTCGAGAAAGTCGGCGTGCCGATTCTCGGCATCGTCGAGAACATGGCCGTGTACGTGTGCCCGAACTGCGGCCACAGCGAACACATCTTCGGCGCCGACGGTGGCCGCAGGATGTCGGCAGAGTACGGCGTCGACTATCTCGGCGCGTTGCCGCTGAATCTGTCGATCCGCGAGCAGACCGACAACGGCCAGCCCACCGTGGTGGCCGATCCCGACGGCGACATCGCCGCCATCTACAAGTCGGTGGCGCGGCAGATGGCGGTGAAGATCGCGCAGCGCGCGAAGGACTTCTCGTCCAAGTTCCCGAGCATCTCGATATCCAAGGACACCTGAGGCCGGCCACGCCCACGGCGCCGGGCAGTCCCGCTTTCGCCTGCGCTGCGAGACGCCTTTGGCGAAACAGCGGCGCCGAGGTGCGCGCCTGCAGCGCCGCGAAGTCCAGGTCCTCGGCCATCTCGTGCACCACCACCCCGGCGCGCGTGATGTCGAGCACCCCGCTGCTGGGCGATCACAATGAGGTGCCGCGCTGCGGCGCGCCGTCGTGGGCCGGCAAGCGAACGACGTGAGGGCAGTCGCGCAGAGGGCGCACCGGCGTCGCTAGCATGGGCGAGGCGATGGTGAAGATGCACACCGCCGCTTGCTTTCCTGCCATTCTTCCCAGACCCGAGAATCCCCAACCATGAGCTCCCTGCAAATCGTCGGCCTGTGCGGCAGCTTGCGCACCGCTTCGATCAACCGCATGGCCCTGAAGCTGGCCGGCGAATCGATGCCGTCCTCGATGAGGCTCGACGTCGCCGACTGGCGCGAGATTCCCGTCTTCGATGGCGACGTCTTCGCGCGGGGCTTGCCGAGCGCGGTTTCCGTGCTGCGCGAGCGCATCCGGCATGCCGACGGCGTCGTGATCGCGACGCCCGAATACAACTTCTCGCTGCCCGGCGGGCTGAAGAACGCGATCGACTGGCTGAGCCGCGGTGACGATCAGCCCTTCGCGCTGAAGCCGGTGGCCATCCTCACCGCCACCCCAGGCCCGGTGGGCGGGGCGCGGGTGCAGTACGACCTGCGCAAGGTGCTGCTGTTCCTGAACGCCATGGTGCTGGCCAAGCCCGAGGTCTTCATCGGCGGCGCGGTGGGCAAGTTCGACGCCAACAGCGGCCAGTGCACCGACGAGACCACGCGCAGGTTCGTCAGCGCGCAGATGGTGGCCTTCGAGCAGTGGATCGCGGCCGTGGGCCGCATGCGCGCGCCGGGCTGAATGGGAACACAAGGCCGCGACTGCTCACGGCCTTGTGCTGCACGAAGGCCCGCTCCCTGCGTGGCACGGGCTGAGTCTCGGACTCAGCGCCGCGGCGATGCAGCAGGCTGCAACTGTTGCAGCTCCGCCAGGGTGTTGGCGTTGAAGAACGCCGCGCTGTCTTCGAACTCGACCACCACAGCGCGGTGCATCGCGGTCCAGCGGTCGATCTTGCGCTGGCCGCTTTGCATGTAGCGCACCAGGCTTTCCAGCAACTCGGCCTTGAGCAGGCAGAACACCGGCTGCGTGCGCAGTTCGCCGTCCTCGACGGCGGCGGCCATGGCGATCTCGGCATCCGCTGCCACCAGCGCCGAGGCCAGGCGCGCCACCAGGTCCGTGGGGAAGTTCGGCGTGTCGCAGGGCACGCTCGCCAGGTACGGCGTTTCGCATCGCTCCAGGCCGGTTTGCAGGCCCGCCAGCGGGCCTGGGTAGTCGGCCATGACGTCGGGCCACACCGGGACGCCCATGGCCTCGTAGGCGCCGAGGTTGCGGTTGGCATTGATCATCAGCGTGCCCACTTGCGGCTGCAGGCGCAGCAGCGCATGAAGGGCCAGCGCCATGCCGCGGTGGTTCTGCAGGCCCTTGTCGACGCCGCCCATGCGGCTGCCGCGCCCGCCGGCGAGCACCAGGCCGGTGATGTGCTCCAGGGCGATGCTCATCGGCTCTGCGCTTGAACTGTTCGTCGCCGCCGCTCAGTGCGGCGCGGCGTCGTCTGCAGTGTCCGGCGACGCGCCGACCGGGTCCTGCGCCACCGGGCCTGGGCTCGGACGCGGACTCGTCGCATCGAGCGCACCCGCCGGGTCGGGCGATGCCGCGCCGGCCTGCGCGGCGCCGTCTTTCTGCTCGTCATCGAACAGCCCCAGCAGCTGCGACTGCGCCATCTTGCGCAGCATGCCTACCGGCAGGGGGTCGGGCTTGCCGTAGTCGTCGATGTAGGTGTCCAGGCCGTCCATGACATTGAAGTGCGGGTCGGTGAAGAGTTTCTTCAACGCGGCGTTCTTCACCTCGGGTGCAACCCCCGTGGCCACGAAACGGGTGTAGTCGGACTGCGGCGCGAGCGCGGCCACGTCGGCCAGCGTCGGCAACGGCGGCGCGGCGGCCGGCCGGTGGGCGATCGGGTCCGGCGGCGCAGGTCTCACCCGCACGGCCCCTGGTGCGCCCGCCGCAGCATCGCCGGCGGCGGGCTGCGCTGGCGCCGGCGCAGCCTCGCCGGGCACTGCGACGCCTTCGCGCACCTGCGCCTTGCGCCGCGACCATCGGCTCAGGAAGTTGTTGTCGCCATCATTCATTGGGGTGCTTGGACTGCGACGCCGGCACGCTGGTTCGGCGGCCGAGGCCGGCCGCGCCGCAGCGTGTCCGGTGCGAGATCGATTCTAGGCCGCCGGCAGCGGCCGGATCGGGCCTGCGCTGCTGCCGACACGGCGCATCCGGGCTAGACTGCCCATGCCATGTGCAGCCCACCGCCTACGCCGCTGAACCGATGAACCAGCCGCCCAGTATCCCGGTCGCGGTGGTGATGGAACGCATTGCCGCGCCCAACGCCTGGGAGGACTGGAAGTTCCGCGTCGTCGAGGTGGTGCCGGACGAAGGTGCCTTCGGCCGCACGCCGCGCAAGCTGCACGACGACGGCAAGACCTCGCAATGGCTCCATCCGGGCTTCGTGCTCGAACTCTTCCCGGACGAATGCAAGGGTTATTTCCTCAACCTCACCTCGGGCCGGCCGTCGTGGTTCGTGTCCTGGCGCGGCGTCGATGCCGACCCGTCGATGGTGGAGGTCAGCGGCGTCAGCGTGTCCTACATCGAGGCCGACCGGCGCCTGTTCGCCGAGGAGCGGGTCGAGAACCTGCCGCTCGAGGCCGAGCTGTGCGAGTGGCTGCGCCTGTTCACCAACGAGCATTTCAGGCCCGACAGCGCGCGCAAGGTGCGCGCGCAGTCCTTTCTCAGCCCCGAGGAGCGCGAGGGACTGCGCGCGCGGCCCGGGCGGCGGGAGCCCGGCGATGACGGATGACGCAGGCCAGCCTTCGCAGCCGAAGCCGGCGCCGACGCTGGACGACGTGGCCCGGCTGACGCCCGAGTCCGACTACGCCGCCTTCACAGCACCGCAGGTCGATGCACGGGTGCGCAACGAGGCGCTGAAGAAGCTCTTCTTCGGCGACCCGCACTTCAACACCAGCGATGGGCTCGACGTGCGTGCCGAGGCCGACTGCGAAAGCGAGCGTTCGGCGCAGGCGCGGCAGCAGCAGATCGTGCGCGCGCGTGCGCTGGGGCTGCTCGACGACGAACTCGTGGAACAGGATCCACCCGAACCCGACCCCCCGGCAGGGGCCCTGGTGCTGGGCGATACTTCGCCCCCACATGAAGACCCTGATCTGCGACTGCAACCGGACGATGCCGCTGGACGCCCAGGCCCTGGGCCAGGCGCTGCGCCAGGCTCCGGGCGGGGCGACCGAGGCCCCCGACGCGCTCCATAGCGCCTTGTGCCGGCGCGAGGCGCCGGCCTTCCAGCGTGCCGCCAGGTCGGGCGAGGAGCTGCTCGTCGCCTGCACCCAGGAGAGCCGGCTGTTCCTCGAACTGGCCGAGCAGACGGCTGGCGCGCCCGGGCTGCAGGAAAGGCCGATCCGCTTCGTCAACATCCGCGAGACCGGCGGCTGGTCGAAGGACGCGCGCGCGGCCACGCCGAAGATCGCCGCACTGATCGCCGCGGCCCAGCTGCCCGCGGCCGAGCCGGTGCCGGCCGTCACCTACAAGAGTGCCGGGCGCTGCCTGATCGTTGGCGCAGCCGACGCGGCCGAGACTGCTGCCGCCATGCTCGGCGCGGCGATCGAGGTCACCGTGCTGGCGACGGGCGGCGCGGGCGCGCTGTCGCAACGGCACGACCTGGCCGTGCACCGTGGCGCGCTGACGCGGCTCACAGGGCACCTGGGCGCGTTCGAGGCCAGCTGGTCGTCATCGAACCCGATCGACCTGGAGCTGTGCACACGCTGCAATGCCTGCATCGCCGCCTGCCCGGAAGGTGCGATCGACTTCGGCTACAGCGTCGACCTGGCGGCCTGCAAGACGCACCGCGACTGCGTACGCGTGTGCGAAGCTGCCGGGGCGATCGACTTCGATCGGGCGGCGCAAGTCGGTCAGCGAACGATTCGACCTGGTGCTCGACCTGCGCGACAGCCCGGCCTTCACGCAGCACGCACCGCCACAGGGCTACTTCCACGTCGCTCGCGACGAGCGCCGGCTGGTGCAGGCGGTGCTGAAGCTGCGCGACCTGGTGGGTGAGTTCGAGAAGCCGCGCTTCTTCCGCTACAAGGCCGCGCTGTGCGCGCACAGCCGCAACGAGCAGATCGGCTGCTCGGCCTGCATCGAGGTGTGCTCGGCGCGCGCCATCCGCAGCGACGCGTCGCTCAAGGGCAAGGCCGGCGCCAAGCCGCGTCGCCACGTGCCAGCCACCCCTGACCTGGGCGGGCAGGGCGGCGGCATCGTGGTCGACCCCTATCTGTGTGTGGGCTGCGGTGCCTGCACCACCGCGTGCCCGAGCGGAGCCCTGGGCTTCGCGCTGCCCGACACGCAGGACCAGGGGCGGCGCCTGCGCACGCTGCTGGCCACCTACAGCCGCGCCGGCGGCAAGGACGCGGCGCTGCTGATCCACAGCGAGGGCGCAGGCCAGCGCCTGATCGACGAGCTGGGCCGCGCCGCGTGCGTCGACCCCGCGCTGCAGGGCCTGCCGGCGCGGGTGCTGCCGCTGCCGGTGTGGCACACCGCCAGCATCGGCCTGGACCTGTGGCTGATGGCGCTGGCCCAGGGCGCCAGCCAGGTCTGGGTGCTGCTCACCGACGAGGAGGCGCCCGAGTACCGCACGCTGCTGGCCGAGCAGATGGCGCTGGCGCAGGCGCTGATGTCCGGCCTGGGCTTTGCCGGCACGCACCTGCGCAGCATCGAGCTGCGCGACGCGCGCGACCTGCCGGCGCTGGACCAGGCCCTGCGCGCGAGCGCGGCGCAGGCGGTGGCTCGCGCCAGCCAGGCCAGCGCCCAGGGCGAGAAGCGCAGCACGCTGGAACTGGCGCTCGACCACCTGGTGACGGCCGCGCCGCTGTCCGGCCGGCTGCCCGAAGCCATCGCGCTGCCGGCGGCGGGCTCGCCCTGGGGCAGCCTCGTGGTCGACGTGCAGAAATGCACGCTGTGCCTGTCCTGCGTTGGCGCCTGCCCGTCAGCCGCGCTGGCCGACAACCCGGACCTGCCGCAGTTGCGCTTCATCGAGAAGAACTGCGTGCAGTGCGGGCTGTGCGTGACGACCTGCCCCGAAGACGCGTTGCGGCTCGAGCCCCGCCTGTGGCTGGCCGGCGAGGGCAAGGCGCGCAAGGAAATGCGCGTGCTCAACGAGGCCGAGCCCTTCCGCTGCATCGAATGCGGCAAGCCGTTCGGCACCTTGCGCGGCATCGAGGCGATGGTGGCCAAGATCGGCCAGCATCCGGCCTTCGCCGGCGACCAGGGACGGCGCTTGCGCATGTGCAGCGACTGTCGCGTGGTCGCGATGTTCAGCAACCCCAACGAGACGCGGATCACCGACCTGTGATGAAGCCGCCGCACACGACCCAGGCCATGGTCTTTGCCGAGCCTGACCAGGACGAGGAACTGCAGCGCGCCGAGCTCTACGGCCTGCTGGCGCGCCTTTGGTTCGCCCCGCCCGACGCGGACTTGCTCGGGCAATTCGCGGTGGCGGTGACCGCCGCGCCGCAGCCGGGCTCGTTCCTGGAGGGTCCCTGGCACGACCTGGTGGCTGCGATGCGGGCGACGGGCGTGGACCAGGCCGCTGCGGAGCATGCGGCGCTGTTCATCGGCGCCGGCAAGGCCGATGTGCTGCCCTATGCGTCGTTCCACGTCGCCGGCACGCTGAACGACCAGCCGCTGGTGGCGCTGCGCACCGATCTGGCCGCACTCGGCCTGGCGAGTGCAGCGCCCGAGGGCGAGACCGAGGACCATGTGGCCTTCGTGCTCGAGGTGATGCGCTACCTGATCGCCGGTGACGACATCGCGGTATGCAACCTCGAGCAGCAGCGGCGCTTCTTTCGCATGCATGTGCAGCCCTGGGTCGGGTACTCGCTGTGCGACGCGGTGGAGCAGCACCCGGCGGCGCGCGTCTACTCGGCGCTGGCGCGCTTCACGCGCGCCTTCGTCGAAGTCGAGACACAGGCCTTCGATCTGGTCGAGTAGGCGCCGGCGCGCGCGTACCGGCCGGCGGAGGAATGCAGATTTCATCCACCGCGCAGGCCACGGAGGGCGCAGACTTGACGCAGAGGAACTGCAAGGATTTCAGGCGCCTTGTGGTGGTTTCTCTGCGCACCTCTGCGCTCTCCGCGACTCTGCGGTGAAGGCTGCTTCTCTCGGGCTGCTATGGCGCATCAGCCGCCGCCGACTTCAGCGCGATTCATCGCGAGTCGGCATCAGGCCGCTCTGCGGCCTCGGGCCCGCCACCAGCGGCAGGTCGAGCAATTCGCCGACGCGCTGCTGCAGCAGGCCAGGGGTGACCTGGGCCGCGTCGATCGGCGCGCCGATCGCCAGGCCGACGCGGCTGAACAGGCCGCGCCGGAAGGGCCGCACCATGGCCTGGCCCTGCTCGACGCGCGAGAAGTACGAGCCCCACAGGTTCTGCAGCGCCACCGGCACCACCGGCACCGGGTTCGATTCGAGGATCTTCATGATGCCGCCCTTGAACTCCTGAAGCCGGCCGTCGCGCGTGATGCTGCCCTCGGGAAACAGGCACAGCAGCTCGCCCGCGTCGAGCACGCGCTTGGCCTCGGCGAAGGCCTGCTCGTAGGCCACCGGGTCTTCGTGCTTGGCTGCGATCGGTATCGCCTTGGCCAGCCTGAACAGCCAGCCCAGCACCGGCACGCGGAAGATGCGGTGGTCCATGATGAAGCGCATCGGCCGCGGGCTTGCCGCCAGCAGCAGCACCGCATCGACGAAGCTGACATGGTTGGCGACCACGATCGCGGCGCCCGCGACGGGCATGTGACGGTCGCCGTCGATGCGCAGCCGGTAGACGCTGCGCGAGGCGACGAAGGCAATGAAGCGCAGCAGGTACTCCGGCACCAGCATGAAGATGTAGAAGGCCACCGCCGCATTGGCGATGCCGGTGCCGAGGAACACCTGCGGCACCGTGAAGCCCGCGCCGAGCATCGCGCCGGCCAGCACCGAGCTGGCGATCATGAACAGCGCGTTCAGGATGTTGTTGGCCGCGATGATGCGCGCGCGGTGCGTGGCTCGGCTGCGCAGCTGGATCAGCGCGTACATCGGCACGCTGTACAGGCCGGCAAAGAGCGACAGCAGCGCCAGATCGGCCATGACACGCCAGTGCGCCGGCTGCGACACGAAGGCGGCGATCGACTGCGGCGCCGCCGCCGGCAGGCCGCGCGAGGCGAAGTACAGGTCGATCGCGAACACGCTCATGCCGATGGCGCCCAGCGGCACCAGGCCGATCTCGACGTGGCGCCGCGACAGCATCTCGCACAGCAGCGAGCCGGTGCCGATGCCCACCGAGAACACCACCAGCAGCAGCGAGGCGACATGCTCGTCGCCGTGCAGCACGTCCTTGGCGAAGCTCGGGAAGTTGCTCAGGAACACCGCGCCGAAGAACCACATCCACGAGATGCCCAGCAGCGAGCGGAAGACCACGATGTTGGCGTGCGCCAGCCGCAGGTTGGCCAGCGTCTCGCTCGCCGGGTTCCAGTTGATGACCAGGCCCGGGTCGGTGGCCGGCGTGGGCGGGACGAACTGCGCCGTGATGCGCCCGGCGACGGCCAGGGCCAGGCAGGCCACCGCGACGCTCGTCGCGCCGATGCCTGGCAGCGCGATCAGCACGCCGCCGGCCACGTTGCCCAGCAGGATGGCGACGAAGGTGCCCATCTCGACCATGCCGTTGCCGCCGGTCAGCTCGCGTTCGCTCAGGTGCTGCGGCAGGTAGGCGTACTTGACCGGGCCGAACAGCGTCGAGTGCAGGCCCATCAGGAACACGCAGCCCAGCAGCAGCGGCACGTGGACGGTGACGAAGCCCAGCGCGGCGACGGCCATGATCGCGATCTCGAGCCCCTTCACGAAGCGGACCATCGCGGTCTTGTCGAGCTTGTCGGCGAGCTGCCCGCTGCTGGCCGAGAACAGCAGGAAGGGCAGGATGAACACGGCACCGATCGCCAGGCCGGCGTGCGCCGGTGGGAGCCAGCTCAGCTGCAACTGGTAGGTCACCAGCACGGTGAACGCGAACTTGAACAGGTTGTCGTTGCCGGCACCCAGGAACTGCGTCCAGAAGAAGGGCGCGAAGCGGCGCTGGCCGAGCAGCGCGAACTGGTTGGGGTGCGGATCGGGGTTCATCGAAGGCGCGGTTCAGCCCGCGCGACTGTAGCCGCTGCGCCGGCGCCGATGACGCAGGTCAATGCAAGCGCTTGTGCAAGCACTACGATCGATTCACTTGACAGGCCCGCCGATGGCGTCGCGCCCTTGCGGCGCCGCCGGACGAGGCGGGATCGGAAGGCCACGATGAAGACCTATCCCTTGTCGGCTGCGGATGCGGCCTGGTTCCACAACGACGGCCCGGCCAATCTGGCCATCGTGATGGGTGTCGTCCTGACGAAAAAACCGCTCGACTTCGAGCGCGTGCGCAAGATCTACAGCGAGCGCATCGTGAGCTTCGAGCGCTTCCGCCAGCGTGTGGTCGAGACGGGTTTTCCGATGGCCTCGCCGCACTGGCAGGACATGCCGAATTTCAGCATCGACCAGCACCTGCACCATATCGCGCTGGCAGCACCGCACGACCAGGCGGCGCTGGTCAGGCTGGTCAACGACCTCGCCAGCATGCCGCTGGACCATGCCCTGCCGCTGTGGCAGGCCTATGTGGTGGACGAGGTCGAGGGCGGCAGTGCGCTGATCACGCGCTGCCACCACTGCCTGGCCGACGGCACGGCCATGATGACGGTCACCCAAGGGCTGTTCGACCCCGCGCCCGGGGCCGAGCCGCCGCCAGCCCCGCGCGCTCGGGGAGCCAGCGTGGGCAAAGGCGCTGGCAAGGGCTTGTTCGCGCCAGCGATCGACCTGATCACCGAAGCGGCGCGTGACGCCGCCGCGCTGGCCGGCGGGGCCGGCATGCTGCTGCGCGAAGTGCTGCGCGCCGACGACCCGCCGTCGCCGCTGAAGGGTGACTTCGCGCTGGGCAAGCGTGTCGCCTGGTCGCAGCCGGTCGCCATCCGCGACATCAAGGCGATCGGCAAGCGCTACGACGCCAAGGTCAACGACGTGCTCGTGGCCGCCATGACCGGCGCGCTGCGCAGCTACCTGAAAGGCCGCGGCGTCGACGTGAACCGCACGACGCTGCGGGCGATGGTACCGGTCGACCTGCGCCCGCCCGAACGCATCGGGCAACTGGGCAACGAGTTCGGTCTGGTGCTGCTCGACCTGGCCGTGACCGAAGCGCGCACCGATCGCCGCCTGGCCCTGACCCAGGCCCGCATGGCTGCGCTCAAGCGCTCGCCGGAACCGCTGGCCACCAAGGCGCTGCTCAACCTGCTCGGCCGCGGGCCGAAGCTGCTCGAGGACCTGTCCAACGACCTGTTCGGCCGCAAGGCCAGCGTGGTCATGACCAACGTCGTCGGCCCGCCCGACGTGCTCTACCTCGCCGGCGTGCCGATCGATCGCATCCTGCCGTGGGCGCCGCACCCAGGCAAGCAGCTGGGCATGGCGGTCAGCATCCTCAGCTACCGCGGCATGGCCTCGCTGACGGTGATCGGCGATGCCCGTCTGGTGCCCGACCCCGAAGCCATCACGGGCGAGTTCAACCGCGAGTTCAAGAAGATGCTGAAGGGCTGCGATGGCCGGCGTCGCCACGACGACAGCCGCGAAAGCGCCGGCAAAGAAGGCCCCGGCAAAGAAGGCTGCCGCAAGGAAGGCTGCCGCAAAGAAGGCGGCAGCGCCCGGAATGCGGGCTGCTTGAGCCTCGTGCGCGGGTCCACGCCCGCGTGCGCCGCAGACGCGCGGCCCCGATCCGGGCGCGGCTGTCCACGAATCACCTGCGCCGCGGCTCAGACCTGCGCGCGGGCCAGTTGCGATAGCTGCGCCACGAAGGCCTGTTCGGCCTCGGCGCCGTCCAGGCCGCGCAGGTCGAGCCGGACCTGTCCGTCCTCGATGCGGCCGATCACTGGAATGGGCAGGCCACGCAGCGCATCGGCCAGGCGCTCGGGCCATCGGCCAGCGCGCTTGCTGCCTGCCGGCGGGCCCAGCGCGAGGCACACGCTGGGCAGCCGGTCCACCGGCAGCGAGCCGCTGCCGATCTGGCTGCGGCAGGGCAGCACCTGCACCTGGACGCGCTCGCCGAGCGCGCGCGCAAACTCCGGGGCCGTGCGCTCGGCCACCTGTTGCAGCTCGGCTTGGCTGCGCGTCAGCAGGCGCAGCGTGGGCAGTCGCTGGGCCAGGCGATCGGGGTCGCGATACAGCTTGAGCGTGGCCTCGAGCGCGGCGATCGTCATCTTGTCCAGCCGCAGCGAGCGCTTCAGCGGGTGGCGCTTGATCTTCTGGATCAATGCCTTGTCGCCGACGATCAGCCCGGCCTGCGGCCCGCCCAGCAACTTGTCGCCGCTGAAGGTGACGAGATTGGCGCCGGCGGCCAGCGACTGCATCGGTGTCGGCTCGGCCGGCAGGCCCCAGCGTGTCAGGTCGACCAGCGTGCCGCTGCCCAGATCCTCGACGAAGGGCAGGCCGCGCGACTGGCACAGCGCGGCCAGTTCGGCGACCGGCACGCTGGCGGTGAAGCCCTGCACGGCGTAGTTGCTGGTGTGCACCTTCATCACCAGCGCGCTGCGCGGGCCCAATGCGGCCTCGAAGTCGCCCAGGTGCGTGCGATTGGTGGTGCCCACCTCGACCAGCCTGGCCCCAGCGCGGCGCATGATGTCGGGGATGCGGAAGGCGCCGCCGATCTCGATCAATTCGCCGCGCGACACCGGCACCTCCTTGCGGTCGGCCAGCGCGGCCAGCACCAGCAGCACCGCGGCGGCGTTGTTGTTGACCGCGGTGGCCGCCTCGGCGCCGGTGAGCTCCTTCAACAGGCCCTCGAGGTGCGCATCACGGTCGCCGCGCGCGCCTGTGGCCAGGTCGTATTCCAGGTTGGACGGGCCACGCATCACCGCCAGCACCGCGTCGATGGCCTCAGGCGCCAGCACCGCGCGGCCGAGGTTGGTGTGCAGCACGGTGCCGGTGAGGTTGAACACCGGCCGCAGCGCATGGGCGGCTTGCTGCTGCAGCCTCGTCCGGCAACCGGCTTCGAACACGGCGGCATCGAAGGCAACGCGTTCCGAACTCGCGCGCCAGTCGTCCAGCGCAGCGCGCGCGGCGGCAAGCGTCGGCGCACGGCCATGCTCGGCCATGAGGCTGCACATCGCCTGCGATTCGAGCAGCTTGTCCAGCGAGGGCGGGCGGTGCGAGGCGGCGGTCATGGTGGAAGTGGGTGGCGGAGGGGGGTGGGAGTCGAACCCACCCGGGACTGCCAAGCAGCCCCACCCGGTTTTGCAGACCGGACGCCCCACCGGGGGACGATCCTCCTCCAAGGATTCCTGGTCGATCAGCCGTCGAACACCTTGCGCGGGTCGCTGCGGAAGTGGCGTCCCACCGCGTCACGCTTGGTCAGGCCGATCTGGTCGAAGTACTCTACCAGCGGCACCGACAGGTGCCGGCTGATGCCGCTGGCCTCGCGCAGCTCCTTCAGGTTCAGCCGCTTGTGGGCATCGGCCTCGGCCAGCGCGTGGGCCATCACGGCCAGCGCGCGCACGTGCTGGGTCTGGATGAAGTACTCGGCGCCCACCGCATGCACCTTGCCCATGCGCTGCAGGCGCTGCAGCACGCGCAGCACCTGGTCCTTGCGCAGGCTGCGGTCGCGCAGCAGCATGTCGCTGAGCATCGGCGGGTGGATGCCGCCCTCGTCGAGCCAGGGTTTCAGGCGCTCCCACAGCTGCTTTTCCACGCCCTGCAGCGACGCGTCGTGCCCGGCCAGCGCCAGGTGCGGGCCGCTGCGCTTGAGCGTGCCGTCCTTGATCAACCCTTGCAGCAGCAGCGAGAACACGGCAGCGGCGGGCTTGTCGCGCACGGCCCGCTGCAGTTGTTCCTGCGTCTGGCCCGGGCTGTCGGGCGACTTGCGATGGTGGGCGCCCAGGTGCTCGGTGACGCGGCTGGCGTAGCGTTCGAACTGTCCGGGGGCGAACAGCAGGTCCTGGCCGGCGTCGGTCAGTGCGCGGTGCGGCGTGGCTGCGAGCAGCGCCTGTCGTTCGGCGTCGGACAGGTTCCATGACACGGCGAACTGGCGCGCGTCGATGCCGTGGGGCGATTCGAGCGCCAGCATCGCGCTCAGCGCCTCGGCCGGCGTCGGCAGTTCCATTGCGGCCAGCGCCGCCAGTCGCTGCTCGCGGCGCCGGCGGCTGACGGGCGGGAAGGCGTCGATGACCACGCCGCCGCCAAGGGTGCGCAAGGCCGACTGGTCGCGCAGGATGAAGCGGTCGCCGTGCAGCGCGCCGATCGGCCGCTCCAGACTCAGCTGCACCCGCGCGCTGCGTCCGGGGGCGACGGCCGCGCCGTCGAGCAGCATGACGCGCGCGCCGACGTCCTCGGCGCCCAGGTGCAGGTGCAGCGGCGTCCAGTGCGCCAGCGGCCGGCTCTCGCTGGCCAGCAACTGCACGCGGGCGTCGAAGCGCTGCGTCGGGGCGTGCAGCGCCTCGGCCACGAGCCAGTCGCCGCGCCGCACCTCGGCCTTGTCGACGCCGGCCAGGTTGAGTGCCAGCCGCTGCCCGGCGTGGCCAGCGCCGGCCGTGCGGTTCTGCGCATGGATGCCGCGCACGCGCACGTCCAGGCCGCGTGGCGACAGCTTCAGGCGCTCGCCCACCGCCACCCGGCCGGCCACGGCCGTGCCGGTGACCACGGTGCCGATGCCGGCCAATGTGAAGCTGCGGTCCACCGCCAGGCGGAACTGCCCCTGCTGACGCCGCGGCGCCAGCGTGGCGCGTGCCTGTTCCAGGTGCGCGAGCAATGCGTCGATGCCCTCGCCGGTCAGCGACGACAGCGCCAGGATCGGCGCGTCGGCCAAGCCGCTGTGCGCCAGCAAGGCGCGCACTTCGGCGCGGGCCTCGGCCAGCCGCTCGGGCGTCACCAGGTCGCACTTGCTCAGCGCCACCACGCCTTGCGCCAGCCCCAGCAGGTCGAGGATCGCCAGGTGCTCGCGGGTCTGCGGCATCGGGCCGTCGTCGGCCGCGACCACCAGCATCACATGGTCGATGCCGGTGGCGCCGGCGAGCATGTTGCGCACCAGCTTCTCGTGGCCGGGCACGTCGACGAAGCCCAGCACCTCGCCATCGGGCAGCGGCTTGTAGGCGAAGCCCAGGTCGACGGTGATGCCGCGTTCCTTCTCCTCCTTCAGGCGGTCGGCATCGACGCCGGTCAAGGCTTTCACCAGCGAGGTCTTGCCATGGTCGATATGGCCTGCGGTTCCGATGATCAAGGCAACACCATGACGGAATGAGGGAGTCCGGAAAGAACGACGATAACGGCAGCGCCGAAGCGGGGTTCAACGCTCAGGCCCTATGTGGGGAAAACCATAGGCGCCAACCGTTCAGCACGCGCCGCCGCCGCGAGTAGTATTGCCTTGTCAGCCGGGCCTTCCGGCGCGTGCCGACATCGATTGCAGGAGAGTCTCAATGACCGAATCCAAGCAAGCTCTGGCGCGCCGCACGTGGCTGGGTGGTGCGGCCACCGCAGGCGCCGCGGCCGCTGCCGTTGTGTTGCTGCCACCAGCGCCCAAACCGACGGTCCAGGCTGCGGCCACCGCTACGGGGCCCGTCGCCGAGCCCGGTGGCTACCAGCTGACCGAACACGTCAAGCAGTACTACGCCAGCGCACGGGTCTGACACATGCGCGGCCATACCAATCCCTTGACCGATCCCGTGGTCAAAAAGGAGGCATCATGTTGCTGACACGCAAGTCGGCGGGCGACGGGGCGACAGTGTCGTCCCATGGGCTCGTCGACAGCCTGGCGCGAGGCCTATCGCGCGCGACGCCGACCATGGACCGGCGCAAGTTCCTGCGCCGCTCCGGCCTGGGCGTGGGGGCGGGCCTGGCCGCCTCGCAGCTGACGCTGGTGCGCAAGGCCGAGGCGGCCGATGCCCCCGCTGCGGGCACGGGCGCTGGCGCCAAGATCGAGGTCAAGCGCACCGTATGCACGCACTGCTCGGTGGGCTGTGCCATCGACGCGGTCGTCGAGAACGGCGTGTGGGTGCGGCAGGAGCCGGTCTTCGACTCGCCGATCAACCTGGGCGCCCATTGCGCCAAGGGCGCGGCGGTGCGCGATCACGCGCACGGCGAGTTCCGGCTGAAGTACCCGATGAAGCTCGTCAACGGCAAGTACGAGCGCATCAGTTGGGACGTGGCGCTGACCGAAATCAGCGCGCGCATGCTCGAACTGCGCAAGGAAAGCGGCCCCGACAGCATCTTCATCGTCGGCTCGTGCAAGAGCAACAACGAGCAGGGGTACCTGCTCAGAAAGTGGATGTCCCTCTGGGGCAGCAACAACTGCGACCACCAGGCACGAATATGCCACTCCACGACTGTCGCCGGTGTGGCGAATACGTGGGGCTACGGTGCGATGACCAACTCGTACAACGACATGCAGAAAGCCAAGGCTGCGATGTACATCGGCAGCAATGCGGCCGAAGCACATCCGGTGTCCTTGCTGCACATGCTGCATGCCAAGGAAAAGGGCTGCAAGATGATCGTGGTGGACCCCCGGTTCACCCGCACGGCTGCCAAGGCGGACCAGTATGTGCGCATGCGTTCGGGAGCGGACATTCCGTTCCTGTACGGCGTGATGTATCACGTCTTCAACAATGGCTGGGAGGACAAGAAGTACATCGAGGACCGCGTCTGGGCCATGGACAAGGTGCGCGAGGAGGTGCTGGCCAAGTGGACGCCGGACAAGGTGTTCGAGGCCTCCGGTGTCGACGAGGCCACCTGCTACCAGGTGGCCAAGACGATGGCCGAGAACCGCCCGAGCACGCTGGTCTGGTGCGTGGGTCATACGCAGCACACCATCGGCAACGCAATGGTGCGTGCGTCGTGCCTGCTGCAACTGGCGCTGGGCAACATCGGCAAGTCCGGCGGCGGTGCGAACATCTTCCGCGGCCACGACAACGTGCAGGGCATCACCGATGTCGGCCCGAATCCGGACTCGCTGCCTGGCTACTACGGCATCGCGGAGGGGGCCTTCAAGCACTACGCGGCGGTGTGGGGCGTCGACTTCGAGTGGATGAAGAAGCAGTACGCGCCCGGCATGATGAACAAGCCGGGGCTGACCATCTCGCGCTGGTTCGACGCGGTGCTCGAAAAGCCCGAGTTGATCGACCAGGAAACCAACCTGCGCGGCATGTTCTATTGGGGCCATGCGCCGAACTCGCAGACGCGCGGCCTGGAGCTGAAGAAGGCGATGGACAAGCTCGACCTGCTGGTCGTGGTCGATCCGTTCCCGTCGGCCACGGCGGCGATGGCGGCCATGCCGGGCAAGCCCGAGGAGTTGAACCCGAAGCGCGCGGTCTACCTGCTGCCGGCGTGCACGCAGTTCGAGACCAGCGGTTCGGTGACCGCGTCCAACCGCTCGCTGCAGTGGCGCGAAAGGGTCATTGACCCGCTGTACGAATCGCGCAGCGACCACATGATCATGTACCAGCTGGCGCAGAAGCTGGGCTTCGGCGAACAGCTCGTCAAGAACTACAAGATGCAGAAGATCAAGGGCCTGGACGAACCGGCGCCCGAGGACATCCTGCGCGAGATCAACCGGTCGGTGTGGACCATCGGCTACACCGGCCAGAGCCCGGAGCGGCTGAAGGCGCACATGCGCAACATGCACGTCTTCGACGCGACCACGCTGCGCGCCAAGGGCGGCATCGACAAGGAGACCGGCTACAAGCTGGACGGCGAGTACTTCGGCCTGCCGTGGCCCTGCTTCGGCACCCCCGAGATGCGGCACCCGGGCACGCACATCCTGTACGACACGTCCATGCATGTCATGGAAGGCGGTGGCAACTTCCGCGCCAACTTCGGTGTCGAACGCGACGGCAAGTCGCTGCTGGCGGGCGATGGCTCGCACTCCAAGGGCGCCGACCTCACCACCGGCTACCCGGAGTTCGACCACCTGCTGTTGAAGAAGCTGGGATGGTGGGGCGACCTGACCGAGGCCGAACAAAAGGCGGCCGAAGGCAAGAACTGGAAGACCGACCCGTCCGGCGGCATCATCCGGGTGGCGATGAAGGTCCACGGAGTCCACCCCTTCGGCAACGCCAGGGCGCGCGCGGTGGTCTGGAATTTTCCGGACCCGATTCCCCAGCACCGCGAGCCGCTGTACTCCACCCGGCCGGAGTTGGTGGCCAAGTACCCGACTCATGACGATCGAAAGACCTTCTGGCGCTTGCCGACGCTGTTCAAGTCGGTGCAGGAGAAAAACAAGGACGTGGGGCAGAAGTTCCCGCTGATCCTGACCAGCGGACGCCTAGTCGAGTACGAAGGCGGCGGCGACGAGACACGTTCCAACCCGTGGCTCGCGGAACTGCAGCAGCACATGTTCATCGAGATCAACCCGGCGGCGGCCAACGACCGTGGCATACGCCACGGCGAGGACGTGTGGGTGACCACGCCGACGGGGGCGCGCATCAAGGTCAAGGCGCAGGTGACCGAACGGGTGGACAAGGGCACGACCTTCATGCCCTACCACTTTGCCGGCCGCTGGCAGGGGGCGGACATGAGGAGCTTCTACCCGGTGGGGGCGGCGCCGATCGTCCTCGGCGAGGCGGTCAACACCGCCACGACTTACGGCTACGACAGCGTGACGATGATGCAAGAGACCAAGACCACGGTGTGTCAGGTCGAGCGGGCAGCCTGAGGGGAACGCGATGGCACGAATGAAGTTCATCTGCGATGCCGAGCGCTGCATCGAGTGCAACGGCTGCGTCACCGCCTGCAAGGCCGAGAACCACGTGCCCTGGGGCGTGAACCGGCGCCGAGTGGTCACGCTCAACGACGGTGTGCCCGGCGAGAAGAGCATCTCGGTGGCCTGCATGCACTGTTCCGACGCGCCGTGCATGGCGGTGTGCCCGGTGGATTGCTTCTACCGCACCGACGACGGCGTGGTGCTGCACGACAAGGACGTGTGCATCGGCTGCGGCTACTGCAGTTATGCCTGCCCCTTCGGTGCGCCGCAGTTCCCGAGCAACGGCACCTTCGGCCTGCGCGGCAAGATGGATAAATGCACCTTCTGCGCCGGCGGGCCAGAGGACAATGGCAGCCAGGCCGAATTCGAGAAGTACGGTCGCAACCGTCTGTCCGAAGGCAAGCTGCCGCTGTGCGCCGAGGTCTGCTCGACCAAGGCCTTGCTCGGCGGCGATGGCGACGTGGTCGCCGACATCTTCCGCAGCCGTGTCGTCGTGCGCAACTCGGGCAGCGAGGTCTGGGGCTGGGGAACGGCCTATGGCAAGCCGGCGAGTGGCGCCACGCCCAAGCCTGCCAAGCCGGAGGGTACGAAATGAGCCGGTCCTGCTGGGCCGTGACACTGTGTGCGCTGGCAGGAATGCTGGGCGCCTGTGGCGAAAAGCCACAGGAGTTGACAGGACGCAAGATCCAGGGCAGCGCGGCAAGCTGGCAGGGCCCGGCCACGTCGTTCACCGTGTCGGGTTGGAAGGTCGGCGACGAGAGCAGTTGGGACGCTCACATGCGCGTCCGGGCCCAGGCCCAGAACGAGCAGGTGCGCGTTGGCGCGAGCCGTTGACCCACGCATCCGCGGAGGAACAGCCATGCGAAGTGCCCTGCGACGCCTGATGCAAGCCAGCGCACTGGCGTTGACGCTGGCCTTGCCCGCGTCCGTGCTGGCCCAGGCCGCGAGTGCGGCGGCGCCTGGCGGCGTCGTCGCGCCGGCCGAGCCGAAGGCCGACGAGAGCAACGCCGTGCGCGCCAAGACCCAGCCCGGCAACAACGCGCCATTCTGGCGGTTGGTGCGCGATTCGGGCGGGCAAGCCGGCACCACCAACGTGTCGGGCCCCGAGACAGGTACGTTGGTGCAGTCGTTCACGCAGTATCCAGGCTCGCTTTACACCACGGCCGGCGAGGCCTGGCGCCAGACGCGCAACCACTGGGCCCTGCCCTATGGCGGCGCGCTGTTCCTGCTGGTGATAGCGGCGCTCGCGCTCGTCTACTGGAAGGTCGGCAAGATGGGCGGCCACAGTACCAATGTCGGGCGCAAGGTCGAGCGCTTCACGCCCTACGAACGTACGATCCACTGGACAGTGGCGATCAGCTTCGTCGTGCTCGAGGTCTCGGGGCTGATCATCGCCTTCGGCAAGTTCGTCCTGCTGCCGATCCTCGGCGCGACGCTGTTCGGCTGGCTGACCTACGCGCTGAAGACCGTGCACAATTTCGTCGGTCCGGTGTTTGCCGTGGCGCTGGTGCTGTTCATGATCGCCTACGTGCGCGACAACTGGCTGCGCGGGCACGACCTCAAGTGGTTGCTCTATGGCATCAAGGGCATGGTCACCGGCCACGAGTATCCGTCGGGCAAGTTCAACGCTGGCGAGAAGGCGGTGTTCTGGGGGGGCGTGGTCTTCCTCGGGCTGTTGGTCGTCATCTCTGGCGTGGTGCTCGACAAGCTGGTTCCCGGCATGAACTATCTGCGAAGCGACATGCAGGTCGCGCACCTGGTCCATCTCATCGCCTCGCTGCTGATGATGACGCTGTTCCTGATTCACATGTACCTGGGATCGATCGGTCTCGACGGCGCCTACCAGGCGATGCGCACCGGCTGGGTCGACGAAGCCTGGGCCAAGGAGCACCACGAGTACTGGTACGACGACATCAAGGCCGGCCGCGTACCCGCCATCCGCTCCGGCGCGGGCGCGGGCGCGCGCCCCTCGCATGCCGTGCCAAGGGCGCGGACCTGATCCAACCCGACAGCGAAAGTTCGAGCATGAAGCCCTTCCTGACCGCAAGCGTGCTGCTGGCAACGATGCTGGCTGCGGCGCAAGTGTCCGCCAAGCTGCCGCCGCCGAGCGACGAGGCCAAGGCCAAGGCCGCCGAGGCGGCCGCCAAGACCGCACACAACGGCAAGGTCGACTCCTACGAGTTGTGCAAGAGCATGGACAAGGTGGCGGCCGACTACTACGCAGCGGCCAAGAAGGCTGGCACCGAGACCAAACCGCCGGTGGCCACCCCGGCCTGCGTCGACCCCGGCCCCTTCGTCTACACACCCGCGGCACCGGCACCGGTCTCGGCCGCTGCCGCACCCGTGGCAGCGCCCGCTGCCGCACCGGCGCCGGCCGCGGCAGCCGCGCCCAAGAAGTGAGCGTGCATGTCGGCGACGGGTGACACGCAGCCGGCACCGCTGCCCGCGCGAGTGCTGGTGGCCGGGGCCCCGAGGCTGACGCAGGCCCGCGGCGAACTGCTGCGCGAGATCCGCATCCTCGACGAGTACGGCGAGCAGCGCACGATCCTGATCCCGTGCGAACGGCCGCTGACCGTGTTCGTCGACAGGCGCGAACTGGTCACCCTGATGACCCTTGGCGCCATGCCCGAGTTGCTGGTGTTGGGTTACCTGCGCAACCAGCGGCTGATCGAGCGCGTGGATCAGGTGGCGTCGATCACGGTCGACTGGGACGTGGCCGCCGCCGCCGTCCACACGCACGATGGTATGGCCGACCTGGAATCGCGCACCGCGCGGCGCGTCGTCACCACCGGCTGCGGCCAGGGCACGGTGTATGGCGACATGATGACGCAGATCGATGCACTGACGCTGCCCGACGCATCGGTGGCGCGAATCCGCCAGAGCACGCTGCACCGCATGCTCGAGACCATGCGCCAGCAGGACAGCATCCACCGCAAGGCCGGTTCGGTGCACGGCTGCGCGCTGTTCCGCGGCGCCGAGATGCTGATGTTCGTCGAGGACGTGGGCCGCCACAACGCCATCGACACCATCAGCGGCTGGATGGCCTTGCACGGCATCGAAGGCGGCGACAAGGCCTTCTACACCACCGGTCGGTTGACCAGCGAGATGGTGATGAAGGCCGCGCAGATCGGCGTGCCGATCATCGTTTCGCGCAACGGCGTCACGGCCATGGGCCACGAGATGGCGCACAAGCTCGGCATGACGTTATTCGGCCGCGCCGCCAACCGCCATTTCCTCTGCTACACCGGGTTCGAGCGCTTCGATTCCGAACCCGAGCCGCAACGCGCGGCGGTGCGCCTGGTGGTCGGCTGATCAGATGCCGAACGCGCCGCGAGGCGCGGCGGGATCTCAGGCGATCGGATGGGCCAGGTCGCGCAGCACGGTCGGGCCGGCGCGGCGCTCCACCTCGTGCAGCAGCGGCCGCGCCATGCCCAGCGCGAACAGCGCCTCGGCGGTGACGAACATCGGGCCGACCAGCAGACCCACCAGGTCGTCGGCGAAGGCCGGCTTCTTGCCTTCGTAGTAGTGGCCGATGAACTGGATGATCCAGCCGACGACGAAAAAGCCCAGGCCCCAGCCCAGCCAGTGCGAGGTGCTGCCGCCGGACACCAGATGCGCCAACGCGATCAGCACCGCATTGGCCAGGCTCACCGCCAGCCCCAGCAGCAGGTGGCCGCGGCTCATGTACCACAGGGTCGCCAGGCCCCAGACCAGCCAGGCTAGCGTCAGGCCCGGATCGGCCGGACCGAGGTGGGCGCGCGCCATCAGCACGCCGATCCCGAAGACGATCATCGGCACGCCGACCATGTGCGTGGCGATGTTGCGCCGGTCGCGGTGGTAGCGGGCGTACTGCACCATCAGTTCGTTCGCGGGCAGGAGAAGGCTGCTGGCCATGAGGGAGCTCCGGTTCGAGCGGTTTCGTGCTGGCGCAAGCATAGCGGCTGCCAACACCGATTGCCCAGCGCGCATGGGTGTGCGTGCCAGAATTGGCGCATGAGCATCAAGAGCGACAAGTGGATCCGCCGCATGGCCGAGGGCACCGGCATGATCGACCCCTTCGAGCCCGGCCAGGTGCGCCAAGCCGCCGACGGCAGCAAGATCGTCAGCTACGGCACCAGCAGCTATGGTTACGACATCCGCTGCGCGCGCGAGTTCAAGGTCTTCACCAACATCTACAGCACGGTGGTCGACCCGAAGCATTTCGACGAGCGCAGCTTCGTCGACATCGAGGCCGATGTCTGCACCATCCCGCCGAACAGCTTCGCGCTGGCGCGCACGATGGAGTACTTCCGCATCCCGCGCAACGTGCTTACCATCTGCCTGGGCAAGAGCACCTACGCGCGCTGCGGCATCATCGTCAACGTCACGCCCTTCGAACCCGAGTGGGAGGGCTACGTGACACTGGAGTTCAGCAACACCACGCCGCTGCCGGCGCGCATCTATGCTGGCGAGGGCTGCGCCCAGGTGCTGTTCTTCGAAAGTGACGAGGTCTGTGAGACCAGCTACAAGGACCGCGGCGGCAAGTACCAGGGCCAACGCGGCGTGACACTGCCCAAGGCGTGAAATGGACCAACCTCAGCGCCTGCGGCGCTCCCCCTGGCTCAACGGGGGCGCCGCTGGCGGTCCGGCGGAGCCGGATCCGCGGCGGCCGCTGGAGACCAAGGGGTCCTGAGTCGTGTGTGAAAGAGTCGGCAGCAGGCGTGCGGCACAGCCGTAGCAAGGAACCAGCATGAAGTGGGAAGGCAACCGACAGAGCGAAAACGTCGAGGACCGGCGCGGCAGCGGAGGTGGCTTCGGCGGAGGTGGCACGGGCCCGCGCATCGGTGGGCGCGGCATCGGCATCGGCACGATCGTCATCGCGCTGGTGGGCGGCTGGATCCTGGGCATCAACCCACTGACCCTGCTCGGCGCGCTCAGCGGAGGCGGGGGCTCAATTGCGCCCAGCGCTCAGCAGGCTCCGGCGCAGGCCCCTCCAGCGAACGACAAGATCGCGAGCTTCGTGTCCACCGTGCTGGCCAGCACCGAGGATGTCTGGACCGCGCAGTTCCGCGCCGCCGGCGGTGCCTACCAGGCGCCCGGGCTGGTGCTGTTTCGCGGCGCCACGCGCACGGCCTGCGGTCAGGGCCAGTCGGCGATGGGACCGTTCTACTGCCCGGCCGACCAGAAGGTCTATATCGACCTGGGCTTCTTCGACACCCTGGCCAGGCGCCTGGGCGCGCCCGGCGATTTTGCGCAGGCCTATGTGGTGGCGCACGAGGTTGGCCACCATGTGCAGCGGCTGCTGGGCATCACCGCCAAGGTCGACGGCATGCGCGGGCGCGTCCCCGAAGACCAGATGAATGCGCTGTCGGTGCGCCTCGAGTTGCAGGCCGACTGCCTGGCCGGGGTGTGGGCCCACCATTCGCAGAAGGCCAAGGCCTGGCTCGAGCCCGGCGACATCGAGGAAGGACTGAACGCGGCCTCGCGCATCGGCGATGACACGCTGCAGCGCCAGTCTCAGGGTGTCGTGGTGCCCGAGTCGTTCACGCACGGCAGCAGCGCACAGCGCATGAACTGGTTCAAGACGGGCCTGAACAGCGGCAGCATGGCCCAGTGCAACACCTTCGAGGCGCGTCAGCTCTAGCCTGTCACGCTTCGGATCGAACCCGACCGGCCTGGACGGTCCGGGCCTTGACCGCCTTCTGCCGGGCCGCCTTCTGCGGCCTGGGCGCCGCCCGTGCGGCCAGCGCGAGCTGGCGCACGTGTTCGATGTCCTCGTCGCTGAACTCGCCGTGCACACCGGAGATCGCGGCCAGCTTCATGCCGTGCTTCAGCCCGAGCTGGTAGATCTCGCGCACCTTCGGCCACTCGATCTGCCGGCCGACGGTGAAGTTCTCGAAGCGGCCCTCCAGCGCCAGCACGATGGTCTCGGCCAGGCAGGCATAAGCCACACCGTGCGGCAGGCCGATGTTCTTCATGCGCACCTCGCCGGGCAGCCGGATCTCGCCCGACTCGATGACCAGCACGTCGGGCCGCTTGGCTACCTCGCTGGGCGGCAGGTCCAGCGGGCGTGCCACGTCGGTGATGACGCAGCCGGGCTTGACCTTCATGATGTCGAGCACCTTCTTGCCCGCGCCCGACGTGGCCGTCACCACCATGTCCATCTGCGGCAGGTCGCGGTCGGTGGTGGCGGCGAGAACCACCCGGGCGCCGGGACTGTCCTGTTCGATCGCCGCCTTCAGCGCCAGCAGCTTGGCGGTCTCCGGCGACACCAGATAGACCTCCTCGGCGGCGCGCACCAGCAGCCGCGCACAGGCCGAGCCGATCGCCCCGGTGGCGCCGACGACCATGGCCTTGAACTTCACGCGTCCCTTGCCGCGGGGCCTCGGCAGCAGCCGCATGCGCAGCAGCGCATCGTGCGCCGCCCACAGCGCGCCGCTGGCGCTGTAGCTGTTGCCGGTGGTGATCGGCAATGGCGCCTGGCGCGCGACCGTCACGCCGGCATCGCCGACCACCTTGGTGAAGGCGCCCAGGCCCATGATCTGCGCCCCCAGCTTGCGCGCCATGGCGGCCGCGGCCAGGAGCCGTCGGTAGGTGAACTCGGGACTGTGGTTCATGATCTCCTTGGGCGTGCCGCCGACCGCGATCAGCCAGCCCTCAGCCTCTACGCCGGTCGGCGAGCGGATGCCCTCGACGCGCGAATAGACGAAGGGCGGCGCGAAGGCCATCACCTTCTCCAGCGAATCCATCAGCAACGGCGGCGAGACGCGCGACAGCACCTCCACCGGCTTGACCTTCTTGAAGTACTCCTGCGACAGCGGGTGGATCACGAAGGCGAAGCGGTTGACGCGCTTGAAGCCGTTCGGATACAGCAGCCGCGGCTGCATGCCTTCGGCACTGAGGATCTCGAGGTAGTCGTCGTCGTGCAGATCGCCGCTGCGCCGGCCCGAGGCGGCCAGCAGCATCGCGTCGAACAGCGCCGGATCGATGGCATGGCCTTGCAGCATCGGCGAGCCGTCGATCACCAGGTGCACGCCCTTGTCCTTGAAGGCAGCCAGCCGCGTGTCGTTGACGGTGTGGGTGATGAGGGTCTTGCCGGCCAGTTCCTCCAGGCCGAGGCCGTCGAGCTCGTGCACCGGCGCGACCACCACCGTGGCATGGCGCACCGCGCGCTTCAGCACATGGTGCGCCCACTGCTCGAGCAGCGCTGCGCTGACCCAGCGCCGCGGCACCCAGTCGGACACGTAGTGCATGCCGCTGGCGTACAGGCCCAGTGCGTCCAGCGAGCTCAGCAGCTTGGGCGAGCCGAGTTGCAGCACCGGGTCGGCAAAGTGCATGTTGGGTGTGTACTCGGCCATCGACAATGCCAGCTTCTGGTGCGACAGCCCGGAGAAGAACAGCACCCGGGCGTTGTCGAAGTAGTGGCCGAGCGTGGACTGCGCATGGCGCACCGCCCATTCCAGGACGATGTCGGCCAGCCTCGCGCCGGTGCTGAAGGGCGCCTGCTTGACCTGCGCACGCAGCCGTTGCGCACGCTGCGTGTCGCCACCGCCGATGACCTGGCCCGCGCTGTCCTTGGCCAGCCCCAGCCCGATGGCGTCGGCACGCGAGTCCCAGTGGCTGAGCAGCCGGCGTGCTTCGTCCAGGCTGCCGTCGGTGCCGAGGCGACGCACGCGCAGGTCCTGTCCGAGCAACTGCGTGCGGAGCTCGAAGTCATGCTGCCGCGCCCCCAGGCTGACACCGATCACGTTCTTCATGGCTGCCCCGCTCGATGGCTGCAAGCGATCATTTTCCCTGCGGGCGACGGCACGGGCCTTGATCGGCGACAGGCGCGCGCGAGCCAGGCGCAGCACCGCACGTGCACCTGGGTGTCGCGCAGGCGACGGCCATCGTGCGCTGCAGGGCGCACGTGGCTGTGTTTTGTCAACGGCGCGCCACGCCGCAGCGCACCTGCGCGTCCGGCTGTGCCATGCTTCGCCCATGCCAATGACACGACGACAGCCATGAGACAACTCAGTGCCCATGACGCCAGCTTTCTGTATTCGGATACCAGCCACTCGAACTCGAACGTCACCCTGGTCCAGATCTACGACCAGAGCACCGCGCCGGGCGGCAAGGTGCGCTTCAAGAGCATCCTGGCGCACATCGAGAGCCGCCTCAGCGGCCTGCCGATCTTTCGCAGCAAGCTGCAGCGCGTGCCGCTGGATCTGGACCATCCCTACTGGGTCGACGACCCGAACTTTGACCTCGAGTACCACGTGCGCCACATCGCGCTGCCCAGGCCGGGCGACTGGCGCCAGTTCTGCATCCAGGCCTCGCGCATCCATGCCCGGCCGCTGGACCTGAACCGCCCGCTGTGGGAGATCTACGTCGTCGAGGGCCTGGACAGCCTGCTCGAACTGCCGGTGGGTAGCTTCGCGCTGCTGACCAAGATCCATCATGCGGCGGTCGATGCCGAAGGCGGCAGCCGAATCGCGATGCTGCTGCACGATCTCACGCCGCAGGTCAGCCCGGCGCCGCCGCCGCGACCCTGGTTCCCGCAGCGCGGCCCCGGCACGCTGAGCTTGCTGTACCGCAGCTGGTTGAATTCGCTGCTGTCGCCGTTGCAGTTGCGCACGCCACTGGCGCGTAGGGTCGCCGACAGCGCAAGCGCCGCCTACGCCTTCGCCAGCGATCTGCTGCTGCGGCCGGAGCAGTTGGTGACCACGCGTTTCAACTCGGTCGTTTCGGCCCATCGGGTCTTCGACACGCGCCGTTTCCTGGTCGAGGAATTCGAGGCCATCCGCCAGTTGGTCGACGCGGCTACGGTCAACGATGCCGTGCTGGCCGTGTGCGGCGGCGCCTTGCGCAGCCACCTGCAGGCCCTGGGCGAGTTGCCGGAATCCAGCCTGAGCGCCATCACGCCGGTGCAGATGCCGGGCCCGGCATCGGCGGGCAGCACCCCGCCGTTGTCCTGGCTGCGGGTGCAACTGGGCACGGACATCGCCGATCCGGTGCAGCGGCTGACCGAGATCCAGGCGCGTACCGCGGCGTTCTCGCAAACCTACGGCGAGGGGGACGACGCCGCGGGGGGCGTCGGCCAGCACGCCGCGGCCGCCACGCTGGCGATGAGCGGCAAGATGCAGGGCCTGCTCGGCCTGGGTGCAGCGCGCCGCGCACCGGCCGCCAGTTGCACCATCACCAACGTCGCCGGGCCGCACGTGCCGCTGTACCTGAACGGCGCGCGCATGACCTACTTCTCGGCGATCATGCCGATCTCCGATGGCATGGGGCTGGTGTTCGCGGTGACCAGCTACGACGGGCGCATCATCATCTCGCCGACCTCCTGTCGCGAGTTGCTGCCCGACCCGGAAGGCTTCACCCAACAACTGCGCGACAGCTTCCAGGAGTACCTGGCGCTGGCGCGCTCGGCACCGCCGGCGCAGCGGGTGCGGGTTGCGCCTAGATCGGCACGGCCTCGTGCGTCAGCGCCCGGTTCAACCACCCCGAAACGCCCGAAGGCTGATAAGGCTGCCACTGGCCTTCGGGCTGCGCGAGGCGGTCGGCCACGATCTGCAGCACCAGCGGGTTGAAACCCAGGCCGGTGTGGCTGCCCCAGACGCGCACGTTCTCGTGCATCGTGGGGTCGCCTTCCATCGTCGCCTCCTGTGGCGGCACCACGCCGTCGCTCAGCGAATAAAGGCAACTCACCGGCACCGGCAGCAGCTTGCGCTCGCGCATGGTCTTGGCGCGCGGCTGCATCGAGTGCGCTGCCTGCCCCATCGGGTGCGCGATCAGCCTGTACAGTGCTTTCAACAGGGGGGGCACGGCACTGCCCGACGCGTCGACGGTGACCGGGCTGCCCAGCGTGATGACGTTGCGCACGCTCTCTTGGACCTGGTGGGCACCGTACAAGGCAAACACGCCGCCGAGGCTCCAGCCGACCAGGCTGACCTTGCGCCCGCTTTCGTGGTGCATGTAGCGGATCTTCTGCTCGATGGCCGATGCATGCCCCGGCCGGAAGCCCACATTGCGCCCCAGGCCCCAGGTCTGCACCGCATAGCCACGGTTGCGCAGGTAGACCTCGAGTGCGATCAGCGAGCCTTCGCTGCCCATGAAGCCGGGCAGCAGCAGCACCGGATGGCCGTCGCCGTTCGGGGCGTGCATCAGCATGGGCAATGAGCAGGGCAGCGATGCGATCTCGAACAGTGCGCGCGCCTCCAGCATCGAACTGAACAGACTCGGTTTGCCAGCGTGGGGGTGTCGTGTGGCCATGGACGCGAGGTTCCTGTCTTTAGGCAAAGCAATTGCTTTCCATAAATGCAACCATAGCACGCCGGGCCCCGCCACAGCGCCACCCGATTGGGTGGCGCGCTCTATCGGGCGTGCCCCGCGATACCGTCTTTAGTCCGGGAAAGTCCCAGGCAACAGGATGCTGCGATCGACCGTGCCGATCTGGGTGTGGCCGCAAAAGGCCATGGTCACGTCCAGCTCCTTGTGGATGATCTGCAGTGCCTTCGACACGCCGGCCTCGCCCATCGCGCCCAGGCCGTAGACCATGGCCCGGCCGATCAGCGTGCCGCGCGCGCCCAGCGCCCAGGCCTTGAGCACGTCCTGGCCGCAGCGGATGCCGCCGTCCATCCAGACCTCGGTCTGCGAGCCGACCGCTTCGACGATGGCCGGCAGCGCCTCGATGCTCGACGGGGCGCCGTCCAGCTGGCGCCCGCCGTGGTTGCTGACGACGATGGCATCGGCGCCGCTGGCCGCGGCCAGCCTCGCATCCTCGACGTCCATGATGCCCTTGAGCACCAGCTTGCCGCCCCATTGCTTCTTGACCCATTCCACGTCGGGCCAGGACAGGCGCGGGTCGAACTGCTCGTTGGTCCATGCGGCCAGCGAGCTCATGTCGCTGACGCCCTTGACATGGCCGACCAGGTTGCCGAAGCTGTGCCGCCGGGTGCCGGCCATGCCCAGGCACCAGCGCGGCTTGCTCATCAGGTTCAGGATGTTGCGCAGCGTCGGGCGCGGCGGCGCGGTCAGGCCGTTCTTCAGGTCCTTGTGGCGCTGGCCGATGACCTGCAGGTCCAGCGTCAGGAACAGCGCGCTGCAGTTCGCCGCCTTGCAGCGTTCGATCATGCGCGCCATGGCGTCGCGGTCGCGCATCATGTACAGCTGGAACCAGAAGGGTGCCTGCGTCGCGCCGGCGATGTCCTCGATCGAGCAGATGCTCATGGTCGACAGCGTGAACGGGACGCCGAAGTCCCGGGCCGCCTTGCGCTGCCAGGATCTCGCCGTCGGCATGCTGCATGCCGGTCAGCCCGACCGGCGCGATGGCCACGGGCATCTTCGCGTCGATGCCCACCATCTGCACCGCGGTGCTGCGGTTTTCCATGTTCACCGCCACGCGCTGGCGCAGCTTGATCTTGTGGAAGTCGGCCTCGTTGGCGCGGTAGGTGCCTTCGCTCCACGAGCCCGAATCGGCGTAGTCGTAGAACATGCGCGGCACGCGCTTCTGGGCCAGCACGCGCAGGTCTTCGATGTTCGTGATCACGGGCATGCGCAGTCTCCGGTTCGCTTGGCGGGGAAGCGGGCCCTTCGTGGCACCATTGGCACGATGCAGCAGCCCCGCGTCATTGTGCCCATCGTGCGAGCGCGCTGGCAACGCGCCCTGTGGCTCGCGGCCGGCGCGTGCAGCCTGGCGCTGGGCATCGTCGGCATCTTCCTGCCGCTGCTGCCGACCACGCCCTTCGTGCTGCTGGCGGCGTTCTGCTTCTCGCGCGGCAGCCAACGCTGCGAGACCTGGCTGCTGCAGCACCCGCGCTTCGGCCCGATGGTGCTGGACTGGCGCGCCAACCGTGCCGTGCCGCTGCGCGCCAAGCAGCTGTCCAGCCTGATGATGATCTTCGGCTGCGCCTGGGCCTGGTGGGCGATGCCGCCGCGTTTCGGCTGGCTGCCGGCGCTGCTGTGTGTGCTCGTCGCGGCTTGGCTGTGGCGGTTGCCGACGGCGGCACCCCGGTCCGCGCAGCGCTGAGCCGGCTCGGGCGGGGCCGACACCCGCGGCGGCGGCTCGAGCACAACCGAACCCGGTCGGCCGCATCTACTACTCGGCCTCGACCTTCACCTGCACGCCGGCCTCGCGCTCGCAGGAGGTTGGTGCGTGCCTGGGCGCACAGGCGGGTGAAGCGCGCTTGCGCGACGTGGTGACGAAAGGCGACTTCTCGCGCTTTCCGCGTGGCGCCGCAGTCGCCGCTCAACCTGGTGCTCGAAGCGCGGCCTTGACCAGGCGTCGGCGTGCCTCAGGGCGTTGCCAGCAGGTCGGGGCCGTCGAAGGGCAGTTCATCGGCCGCGCCCTGCGGCACTGGCCGTGGCCGCCGCGGGCGAGTCTCGACCGCCTGCCCGGCCTTGGCCAGCGAGCCGGCGCGCACGCCCAGCAGCCGCAGCCGCCGTTGCAGATCCACGCGCTTCAGGCATTCGCCGGCGGCGCGGCGGATCACGGCCGCGTCGGCACGTGGCAGCGTCCAGCGTCAGGTCGCGCGTCACGGTGCGGAAGTCCTCGAAGCGCAGCTTGATGCCCACGGCGCGGCCGACGTAGCCCTTGCGCTGCAGGTCGGCCGCCACCTGCTCGCACAGCCGCGTGAAGATGGCGGACAGCTCCGCGCGGTCGCCCTTGGCATGCAGGTCGCGCTCGAAGGTGGTCTCGCGGCTCATCGACACCGGCTCGCTGTGCGTCACCACCGGCCGGTCGTCGCGGCCGTTGGCGGCCTCATGCAGCCAGGCGCCGTAGCTGCGGCCGAAGTGCTGCACCAGCCAATCGCGCGGCCGCTCGGCCAGCTGTCCGATGGTCGTGATGCCGAACTCGGCCAGCTTGGCGCCGGCCTTCGGTCCGATGCCGTTGATGCGCCGCACCGGCATCGGCCAGATGCGCGTGGGCAGCTCGGCCAGCGTCAGCACCGTCAAGCCGTCGGGCTTGTCCAGTTCGGAGGCGATCTTCGACAGCAGCTTGTTCGGCGTCACGCCGATCGAGCAGCTCAACCCGGTCGCACGCTTGACGCTGTTGCGGATTTCCTGCGCCACCGCGCGCACCCCGCCCAGCGGGTCATGCGCAAGCGCGTCGTGTACGCCCGGCACCTCGCTCAGGTCGATGTAGATCTCGTCGATGCCGCGGTCCTCGAACAGCGGCGTGACCTCGGCCACCGCTGCCTTGAACAGCCGCGAGTAGCGCCGGTACTCGTCGAAGTCCACCGGCAGCAGCACCGCATCGGGCGCGCGCAACGCGGCCTTCATCAGGCCCATGGCGGAAAACACGCCCAGGTCGCGTGCCGCATAGGTGGCGGTGGTGGCCACGCCGCGGCCGGTGTAGTCGCGCAGCCGCGCAAAACGTCTCGTGCCGTCGGCCAGCAGCACCGGCTGGTGGCGCCGACCGCCGCCGATCACCACCGGCTGGCCCAACAGCTCGGGGTAGCGCAGCAGTTCCACGGAGGCGTAGAAGGCATCCATGTCGAGGTGCGCGATCCAGCGGCGCTGCGGCGAGGACATGGCAGGATTGTCGCGCCGGCCGACTGCATGCGCTCGATGGTCGGACTCGATACGATACGTTGCAGCCGCGCGCGGCCACCGCGCCGGCAGTGCAGATGCGCTACCTGCTGCCGGGCCGAGGCATCGCGCTCAGCGGCGCAATGCGGTGCGCGGTGTCAGCCGCTCGCCGGCGGCAAGCTCGGCATCGGGGTCCATCTCGGCGGCAATCTGGGTGCATACCGCACGGCACAACATCGCGGCACGCTCGCTCTCGATGCGGTAGTAGATCTGCGTGGCGTCGCGGCGCTTGCCCAGCACCCCGGCCCGATACAGCGTGGACAGGTGCTGGCTCATGTTGGGCTGGGTGGTATCGATGTCGCCCAGCAACTGCGAGACATTCTTCTCGCCGCGGCACAGCGAGCTGATGATCTTCAGCCGGATCGGCGTGGACAGCAGACTGAACAACTCGGCCGCCGTCGCGAACACGGTTTCGGATTCGTCCTGTTCCTGGCTCATGTGCTCGCCCTCAATGCACTCCATGCGAATATGCGCAGCCAATGATGCTGCGGCGCACGAGCTGTCGTCAAGCGCAAGGCGCTTTCGGCCATTGGCGGGCCGCGCCGCCGCCATCGGCGCGTGGTCCAGCGTCACGGCGAAGTGCACGCCTTGGCGTGCCATATGGCCCTGCACAGCCGGCGGGCTGCTCGCGCGCGCTGGTGATCAGCTCCAGCGGCTGACAACGCACGCCATGCAGCCGCCCCGAGGGCGGTACCGGCCAGTGTGGCCAGGCTGCGGCGCGGTCGAGCCGGCTCATCGGGACCCTTGCTCCATCAGCAGGTAGGTGTTGTAGGCGTTGATGCGGTTGGCGGCGTTGAACAGCGGCAGCTTCTCGAAGCGCGACCAGTCGGTGCGCGCGTAGGCGTCCTCGAAGGGGTCCATGTTGCGAGCCGCCTCGCCCATGGCCTGGCGCAGGTAGGCGAGGTAGTCGCGCGTCAACTCCAGATCGGCGCGGGCACTGTGCGACACCGGGCCGTGGCCGGGAACGATGACGCTGGCGTCGAAAGCCAGCAGCGTGTCCAGCGCGGTGATCCAGCGGCCGCTGTCGGCCTGGCCGACGAAAGGAATCCGCCCGCGGAAGACCAGGTCGCCGGCGATCAGCAGCCTGCGCTGCGGCACCCACACCACCAGGTCCTCGGGCGTGTGCGCCGGGCCGGCCGGCTGCAGCACGAAGTCGATGCCGCCCAGCTGCAGCGTCGTGCGCTGGTCGATCCAGCGGTCGGCTGGCACGAGCCGGGTGCCGGCATCCACCGCCGGCGCCAGCTCCTCGCGGCTGGCCTGCAGGCGCAACTGCGCGGTGTCGGAGTTCAGGTACAGCCGGCCTTCGCTGTGGGCGATGATGGTTGCGCCGGCGTCCTTGAAGGCCTGCAGGCCGTAGACGTGGTCGGCGTGATAGTGCGTCACCACCAGAAAGCGTACCGGTGCGCTCGTGATGCGGCGAATCTCGGCCAGCAGTTCGAGCGCCAGTGCCGGCGAGCCCAAGGCATCGACCACCAGCACGCCGTCGCGCGTGACGACGAACGCGGCGTTGGAGATGAAGTTGCGGTTGGCGCTCGTGCCCAGCGCCGACAGGCCTTGCACCATGTAGGTGTCGGGAGCCACCTCGACCGCCTTGGGCATCGGCGTCTGGGCGGCGGTCGATGCCGCGGCGCCCAGCCCCGCGAACGCCGCAATGATCGACAAGGCCCTAAACATCAGCATCTGCTGATATTATGCCGAACGGTTTCGCGGTGCCAGGCATTTCATGTAGGTGTCTCATTGCGATGCATCAACGGCAAGCGCCGCGTTGGGGAAAACCGCTAGTGCGAAGGGGCCATCCGACGGGGCAGATTCGGTTGAAATCGGCATTGACCCATAAATCCATGCTCTGCAAGCACCGCCGCAAGCGGCGAGCCGTCCAGCCACAGGAGTCGACCATGCACATCACCCTTCGCCGCGGCGCGGCGCTGTTCGGGCTGTTCGGGGCCTTCGGCCTGGCGCAGGCCCAGGACGTCCACCTGGCGCGCAACCTGGCTGCCACCTGCGCCAACTGCCATGGCACCAACGGACAGGCCCGCGGCGACATGAAGCCGCTGGCCGGCGTGTCGGCCGAGAAGATCGTCGCCATGCTGGCAGACTTCAAGAGCGGGGCCCAGCCCGCGACGATCATGCACCAGATCTCCAAGGGCTACAGCGACGAACAGATCAAGCTGATTGCCGGGTTCTTGGCCGCGCAACCGGCCGGCAAGTGAGGAATCGAGCGATGAACCACCTGAACCTGGGGCGCCGCCATTGGCTTGGCGCTGGCGCGGCGCTGGCCGCCACCTCGCTCGCCGGCTGCGCCGGCCTGTCCGCGTCGGGTCCGACGATCGGCCGTGTCGTCGTCGTCGGGGGCGGCTACGGCGGTGCCACCGCGGCGCGCTATCTCAAGCTGTGGGGCGGCAATGTCGACGTGACGCTGGTCGAGCGCAATACCGACTTCGTGTCCTGCCCGATCAGCAACCTGGTGCTCGGCGGCTACAAGCAGATGTCCGACATCACCCGCGGCTACGGCGCGCTCAAGTCCGTGGGCGTGAAGGTGGTGCAGGGCGACGTCACTGCCATCGACGTGGCCGGCAAGAAGCTGCGCCTGGCCGGCGGCAGCGAGCTGTCCTATGACCGGCTGGTGCTGTCACCCGGCATCGACTTCATGGCCGAACTGGTCGCCGGCCTGCACCCGGCGCTGGACACCGGTCGCGTGCTGCACGCCTGGAAGGCCGGGCCGCAGACCGTGGCACTGCGCCGGCAGATCGAATCGATGCCCGATGGCGGCGTGTTCGCGATGTTCATTCCGAAGGCGCCGTACCGCTGCCCGCCCGGGCCCTACGAACGGGCCTGCGTGGTGGCCAGCTACCTGCAGCAGTCCAAGCCGAAGTCGAAGGTGCTGGTGCTCGACGCCAACCCCGAGATCACGTCGAAGAAGGGCTTGTTCGAGAAGGCCTTCAAGGATCGCTATGCCGGCATGCTCGAGTACCGCGCCAATGCCGAGCTGAAGGAGCTGTCGGGCAACATCGCCAAGCTCGAGTTCGAGGACGTGAAGGCCGACGTGCTCAACATCATCCCGCCGCAGCGCGCCGGTGATCTGGCGCGCAGCGCCGGGCTGCTGAACATGAACAACCGCTGGGTCGGCGTCAATTGGTTGACGATGGAGTCGACCGCCGCCGCGGGTGTCCATGTGCTCGGCGATGCCACCTTTTCGGCGCCGGCGATGCCCAAGTCCGGCCACATGGCCAACCAGCATGCCAAGGTGGCGGCCGCAGCCATCATCCAGTTGCTCAAGGGTGAGCCGGTGAACGCCACGCCGGTGGTGATGAATACCTGCTACAGCTTCGTTACCGGGCGCGAGGCCATGCACGTGGCCTCGGTGCACCAGTACGACACCACCGACAAGACCTTCAAGACCGTGCCCGGCTCGGGCGGCGTGTCGGCCGCGGCCAACCAGATCGAGGCGCGTTATGCCTTGTCCTGGGCCGAGAACATCTGGGCCGACTCATTGGCCTTGTAACGTCCGGATGTTCCGGCACAGGCTTTGCGTGCCGCGGCTCCGGCGGCGCCTGCGCGCTGCCGGACGGCACGAGCGCACGACGCGTTCAGCGTCGTGACGTAGCGCAGCGGCTTGAAGGCGCCGCAAGGCGCCGGTCGAAGCCAGGCCGCCTGAAATAAACCGATTCGCTGGCGCTGCAGCTGCTACTCCAGGCCGCTAAGGTAGGCGGCCACGGCCTTCGTCTCCAGTTCGCTCAGCCTGCTGGCAATGCCGTGCATCACCGTGTTGTCGTTGCTGCGCTCGCGCTTGCTGAAGGCGCGCAGCTGGTTCTCGGTGTACTGCGCGTGCTGCCCGGCCAGGCGCGGCAGCGTCTCGGTGCCGCCGCCCTGGGCTCCGTGGCAGTCAGCACAGGCGGCCACGCCGGAGTTCGGGTTGCCGCGAACGAAGACCGAGCGGCCGACCTGGGCCAGTTCGGGGTCGGCGAGCTTGCGGGCCTGGGGCCTGCGCGATTCGAAGTAGGCGCCCAGCGCCTTGAAATCCGCGGCTGACAGGTCTTCGACCATCGGCCCCATGGTGCTGCTGGCGCGCTTTCCCGACTTGTAGTCGGCCAGTTGCCGCTCGATGTAGCGCGCATGCTGGCCGGCCAGACGCGGGAACAGCGGACTGGAGCTTTCGCCATCGATGCCATGGCAGATGAAGCACTTGCCTTGCACGATTTGCTCTGCGCGGGCGGCATCATCTGCCGCCGTGGCGGGCGCCGCCGCGACGAGCAGGCCGCTGGCGATTTCGATCGCCCTCTTCTTCCATCGCAGGCATGTCCATGCGCTCCACCATCGGACTGCCGAGCGCATCGTTCAGGGCTTGATGTAGGCCTGGCCCGCCAGCTGCAGCTTGGCGATGCGCACCACGCCCGAGGGCGTGAACTCCGCCTCCTGGATGAACTGCTCGCGCTTGAGGTTGCGGTTCTTCAGCGTGATCTCGCAGATCTCGAACTTGACGCCGCGTGCGACCAGCGCCGACACCGGGCCGGCGAAAGGGCTGCCGTTGGCGTCCTTGGCGCCTTCCATCAGGAAGTCCACGCCGTTGGCATGCGTGATGACAGTGATCTGCGTCGTCGGCTCGGTGTCCAGGTGGTTGCGGATGTTGCGCAGCCCTTTCAGGCCCTGCGCGCCAGCGTCGTCGATGTGATAGACGACCTTGTCCTGCGCGGCGGCGCCAAAGGCGGCGGTGGCGATGACGGCGGCGACGAAATACGGCTGCAGGCGCATGGCGGAGTCCTTGGGTGAATGCTGAGGCCGCTGAGCTTAGGCCAGGCCGGGGTTGCCCTCGACACCGACCAACTTGGGCGTGTTCACCGTGCGCGGCTTGACCCGGCCGCCCGATTGCGACTTGAGCCAGCTTTCCAGCAGTTCCCACACCGGCTTGTTGCCGGCGTTCCTGGCCTCTTCGGCCACCGGCGCCCAGCCCGCCACCTTGTAGGTCTTGGCGGCTTCGAGCGGCTTGCCGTTCAGGCGCATGTCGCTGATGCGCGAGCCCATCGTCGCCCCCGGCGTCATCGTGTACTGCAGCCCGCCGACACGCACCATGTCGCCGCCTTGCTGGTAGTACGGGTCGGGGTTGAACAGGTTGTCGGCCACGTCCTCGAGGATGGTCTTGATCATCTCGCCGCTGATCGGCGAGACGGTGGCATAGGGGTAGGTGATGGCCACCTGGTCCATCATCAGCTCGCGCGTGATGGTGTCGCCCGGCAGCAGGCTGGTGCCCCAGCGGAAACCCGGCGAGAAGGCGATCTCGGCGCCCTGCACCGTCCATCAGCGCATCGCACAGCAGCTGGTCCCAGCTGCCGTTGAAGTTGCCACGGCGGTAGAGCAGGCCGTCGGTGGTGGCCAGCTTCTCGGCCAGCTTGCTCTCGTAGGGCGCGCGCATCTTCGTGATCAGCGCGTCCATCTCGGCGTCGGGCTTGAGCAGGTTGCTGAAGATCGGCAGCAGCCGGTAGCGGTGCTGCACCACCTTGCCGCCCTTGACCTCGAAGTCCATCACGCCCAGGAACTTGCCGTTGCTGCCGGCGTTGGTGACCAGCGTGCTGCCGCCGGGGTTGGCCACCGGCACCGCCAGCGGCACGCCGTCATGCGTGTGGCCGCCGAAGATGGCGTCGATGCCGCGCACGCGGCTGGCCATCTTCAGGTCCACGTCCATGCCGTTGTGCGACAGCACGACCACCAACTGCGCGCCCTTGGCGCGGGCCTCGTCGACCACCTTCTGCATGTTCGCGTCCTGGATGCCGAACTCCCAGTCGGCGACCAGGTAGCGCGGGTTGGCGATCGGCGTGTAGGGGAAGGCCTGGCCGATGATGGCCACCGGCACGCCGTTCATCTCGCGCATCACGTAGGGCTTGAACACCGGGTCGCCGAAGTCGGTGGTCTTGATGTTCTGCGCGACGAAGTCCACCTTGCCGGCGAACTCCTTGTCGACGATCTCCTTCACCCGCTGCATGCCGTAGGTGAACTCCCAGTGGCCGGTCATCACGTCCACGCCCAGCAACTTGCAGGCGTCGACCATGTCCTGCGCCTTGGTCCACAGCGCGGTCGCCGAACCCTGCCAGGTGTCGCCGCCGTCCAGCAGCAGCGCACCGGGCCGGCTGGCCTTCAGGCGCTTGACCAGCGTGCTCAGGTGGGCGAAGCCGCCGACGCGGCCGTAGCGCTGGGCGGCCGCCTCGAAGTCGAGGAAAGTCAGCGCATGCGCCATCGGCGTGCCCGCGGGCACGCCCGCCTTCTTCAGCAGCTGCTCGCCCACCAGGTGCGGCAACTGGCCCTGCATCGAGCCGATGCCGAGGTTGACGCTGGGCTCGCGGAAGTAGATCGGCTTGAGCTGCGCATGGCAGTCGGTCATGTGCAGGAAGGACACCTGGCCGGCACCGCGACCGAGCGGCGGCAGGTCGTACAGCCCCGCCTCGGCCGTCTGTGCGTCGGCGTTCTCGTAGCGCGCCAGCCCCATGCCGGCCACCGATGCGGCGCCCAGCACCTGCAGGAACTCGCGCTTGCTCAGGCTCATGATAAGTAACGGCTTATGTTTTGGGGGCGAAAAACCCGGCACGCAGCCGGGTCGCGGAGCGGCTTACTGATTGACCGGAGATTTGGGGTCGAGCAGCAGTGCCATGATGTCGCGCAGCTGCTGCTCGTCGAGCAGCCCCTTGTGGCCGAAGCGCGGCATGTTCGAGCAGGCCGAGTAGGCCTTGGAGTTCCACAGCTTGACCCAGGTGTACTGCACGATCGGCGCGGTCGCCGGCGCGGCGACATCGGTGATGCCGCGGATCTTGCCGTAGTTCCACAGGCTCGGGCCGATGGTGCCGTAGGAGATTTCCTTCTTGTCGATCTGGTGGCAGTTGTAGCAATTGCCGCCGTTCGACTTCGGGTCGGTCGAGCTGTCGGTCCAGGTCATGCCGCGGCCATCCTGCGCCAGCTTCTCGCCGGTGCGCCAGTCGCCGATGTACTGGCCGCCGGCGGGCCACTTCACCGTGTACAGCGCCTCGGCCATGATCTTGTCGGCCACGGCATCGTCGGGTGCGCTTGTCGGACGAGCATGCCGCCTGCCCCAGGTCCTGAGCCAGACGGTCGACCTTGGCGATGCCCTGGTCGCGGAACGAGCTCTTGATCGCCTTGGACGCCTGAGCGTCCAGTTCGGCCGGCGCCGGGGTGCTGGCGCAGCCGGCCAGCACGGCGGCGACGGTCGAGCCGGCAAGAAGGATTCGAAGTGTGTTCATGCGCCGGTCCTCAACGCTTGATCGCCGGGGCGATCGACTCGGCGCCCTTGGCATTGACGCCCATGTAGGTGGCCAGCGCGATGGTCACCTCCGAGCCGAAGCCGGGGTAGGGGAAGCGCTGCTGGCGGAAGCAGTCGTTCAGCCGCAACTGCATGCTCCACATCTGGCCGTTGCGACACGCGGTAGGCCGGCCAGGCCGCGAAGCCGATGCCGTCACCGGGGTTCTTGGTCAGGTTGGGCAGGTCCTGCATGCGGATGCGCTTGCCTTCCTCGGCATGGCAGGACGCGCAGGAGAAGTCGTGCGTGCCGCCGCGGAAGAAGAAGGCGCGCTTGCCGACCTCGTAGCTCTGGCGCTCCTGCCGCGTTGTTCTGCGGCAGGTTGAAGCGCAGGCCGCGCGAGGAGGCCGCAATCCAGGTGGCCAGGGCCGTGACATTGGCCATCTCGCCGCGGCCGAAGGGGGTCTTGGCGATCTCTGCCGCGTCGAAGCCCTGCAGCGTGGCCATGCAGGTGACCAGGCGCGACTCCAGGTCCTGCACCTGCCGCGTGTCGGCAAAGTAGCGCGGCAGCGTGACGAAGACGCCCTTGACCACGCCCGGGCCCTGGCCGAGGTCGCATTTTTCGAGCGAGGCGTTCTTCGGGCCGCGCTTCTGTGCTTCCACAGCGTCCTCGCCCTTGGCTTCGAACAACTCGGCCGGGTTGCCGTCCTCGAGCATCTTGCGGTATTCGGCAATGCCGTCGGCGGTGGACTTCTGCGCTTGCGCGCCGGCGCACAGCGCCAGCGCGGCCAGGCCGATGAGGGAGCGTGTACTCAACTATGTCTCCTTGTTCTTGAGCCGACTGCGGTGCCGGGCCGTGGCGATCAGCTGACCGTGGCCTCGTCGCTGCGCTTGTCGCCCTTGTTGTCGACCCAGCTGATGGCGACCTTGTCGCCGGCCTTGGCGCCCTTGAGGACGAACTGCAGGAACGGGTTCTTCGCGATCGACGGGCCCCATTCGGCGGTCAGCACGGTCTTGCCGTTGTGGCTGGCGCTGACTTCCTGGATGAACCAGGCCGGGATCACCTTGCCGGCCGAATCCTTGCGCTGGCCGGTTTCCATCTCGTGGCTCATCAGCACGCGCACGGTGGTCTTGTCACCGGCGGCTTGGGCGCGAATGCGCATCGGGTCTGCCATTTCATTGCTCCTTGAATTCTCGGATTCAGCCGCCGCAGCCGCCGAGGGTGACCTTGATTTCCTTGGCCGCGTACAGCACCTTGCCGTCGGCCATCATCGCCACGGCGAAGACGTTCGACGACTGGCCCATCTTCACGCGCGTGTTCAGGTTCGGCTCGATCGCATCGGTGACGTCGAACACCGCGGCCAGCACGTTGGGGTTCTTCTCCACCAGCAGCAGCAGCCGCTTCACGCCGCTCAGCGTGGTCGCGCAGCCCACCGGCACGACGGCGCCGTTCTCGGCGATGTCCGGGCCGGTGATGCTGACGTCCTTGCTCTCGACCGGAGCGCCGCCGCCCAGCGCCTTGACGGCGTCGGCCAGGGTCTTGGCGTCGAAGGCGGCCTGCGGCCAGGCGGCCAGGGCCGAGGTCGGCAGGAAACCTGCCGCGGCCAGCAGGCCGGCCACGGTGGCACTGCGCGCCAGCATGTCTCGTCGGGTTTGCATGGGGTACTGCTCCTTTGGGTCAGTCAATGAGGGACAAACGATAGCGGCTT
>CAWFQP010000002.1:0-52409 GCA_963818005.1 uncultured Pseudomonadota bacterium | reverse complement strand
TGGTCTTCAACAGCCGCGAGACCGCGGACAACCTGAAGAAGAGCGGCGCCTTCATTCCGGGCATCCGCCCGGGTGAGCAGACGGCCAAGCACATCGACCGCATCCTGTCGCGGCTGACGCTGGTGGGCGCGATCTACATCACGCTGGTGTGCCTGCTGCCCGAGTTCCTGGTGCTGAAGTACAACGTGCCCTTCTACTTCGGCGGCACCTCGCTGCTGATCATCGTGGTGGTGACGATGGACTTCTGGGCCCAGGTGCAGAGCTACGTGATGAGCCAGCAATACGAATCGCTGCTGAAGAAGGCCAACTTCAAGGCCAGCTGAGAGTCAACGAACGAGGCACATGTCCAAAGACGACGTCATCCAGATGCAGGGCGAGATTCTCGAGAATCTGCCCAACGCCACGTTTCGCGTGAAGCTGGAGAACGGACACGTGGTGCTGGGCCACATCTCCGGAAAGATGCGCATGCACTACATCCGCATCCTGCCCGGTGACAAGGTCACGGTGGAATTGACGCCCTACGATCTGAGCCGCGCTCGCATCGTGTTCCGGGCGAAGTAAGGCTAGAACAGGTCAAGGAGAAGAGCATGAAAGTCGCTGCATCGGTGAAGAAGATGTGCCGCAACTGCAAGGTCATCCGCCGCAAGGGCGTGGTGCGGGTGATCTGCACCGACCCGCGTCACAAGCAGCGCCAGGGCTGAGCCCCGGCGCTGGGCTATAGGTTTCGAAGGATTCAAGATGGCACGTATCGCTGGTATCAACATTCCGCCGCACAAGCATGCCGAGATCGGCCTGACGTCGATCTTCGGCATCGGCCGCCCCACCGCGCAGAAGATCTGCGAGCAGGTCGGCATCCCGTACTCGAAGAAGATCAAGGACCTGAGCGACGGCGACCTCGAGAAGATCCGCGAGGAAATCGGCCGCATCACCATCGAGGGCGACCTGCGCCGCGAGATCTCCATCAACATCAAGCGCCTGATGGACCTGGGCTGCTACCGCGGGCTGCGCCATCGCCGCGGCCTGCCGCTGCGCGGCCAGCGCACGCGCACCAATGCGCGCACCCGCAAGGGCCCGCGCAAGGGCGCGGCCGGCTCAAGAAGTAAGCCCTTAGCTGAATAGAGAGTCAAGACATGGCCAAAGCACCTGCCAACACCGCCGCACGGCGCGTGAGCAAGAAGGTCCGCAAGAACATCGCGGACGGCATCGCTCATGTGCATGCGTCGTTCAACAACACCATCATCACCATCACCGACCGTCAAGGCGGTGCGCTGGCCTGGGCGTCCAGTGGCGGCCAGGGCTTCAAGGGTTCGCGCAAGTCGACGCCGTTCGCGGCCCAGGTGGCGGCCGAGGTGGCCGGCCGTGCCGCGCAGGAGCAAGGCATCAAGAACCTGGACGTGCGCATCAAGGGCCCCGGCCCGGGCCGCGAATCGTCGGTGCGTGCGCTGGCCGCGTCTGGGCATCCGCATCAACCTGATTTCCGACGTCACGCCGATTCCGCACAACGGCTGCCGTCCGCAGAAGCGCCGCCGCATCTGAGCGGCCTTGGCCGGCTGCGACGCCTGTTGCTGCAGCCGGCTATAATTAAAAGCTTTTCTCCCGCAGGCCGGCCCCGAGCACTTTGCTCGAGCGCCGGCCGTTCTACCCGAAGCGCCGGCTCAGCGCCGGAGCTTCCACAAGCCCACCGTCTGAGCGACATCAAGAACACCGCCAGACTTGCGCGGCGTGCCATTCCCGGTACGGCCGCGTCAGACAAGGATCGAAGGACATCACGTGGCACGTTATCTCGGACCCAAGGCCAAACTGGCCCGCCGTGAAGGCACCGACCTCTACCTGAAAAGCGCCCGCCGCCCGATCGGCGACAAGGCCAAGTTCGACAGCAAGCCGGGCCAGCACGGACGTACCAGCGGCTCGCGCACCAGCGACTTCGGCCTGCAACTGCGCGAGAAGCAGAAGGTCAAACGCATGTACGGCGTGCTCGAACGCCAGTTCCGCCGCTACTTCGCCGAAGCCGATCGGCGCCGCGGCAATACCGGCGCGAACCTGCTGTTCCTGCTGGAATCGCGGCTGGACAACGTGGTCTATCGCATGGGCTTCGGCTCGACGCGGGCCGAGGCGCGCCAGTTGGTGTCGCACAAGGCGGTGACGGTGAACGGCCAGGTCGTCAACATCTCGTCCTACCTGGTCAAGGCCGGCGATGCGGTGTCGATCCGCGACAACGCCAAGAAGCAGCTTCGGGTGCAGGATGCGCTCAAGCTGGCCGGCACCATCGGCCTGCCCGACTGGGTGCAGGTGGACGCGGCCAAGATGGAAGGCGTGTTCAAGAAGGTTCCCGACCGCGACCAGTTCGGCGCCGAGATCAACGAATCGCTGATCGTCGAGTTGTACTCGCGCTGACGATCGGCGGACGAGCGTGGGCGCATTCGCCCGCGCACCAGGTGCCAGCGCGCCGTTTTGCCGGGCACGGCGCGCTTCCAGGACTTGCCCCGGCCGTTGTTCATCAGCCTTATCGGTGTAACGAGCCGAGGGTATTGAGAGGAACTTAGACTGCAATGCAAACCAATCTGCTGAAACCCAACAAAGCCATCCAGGTCGAACCGCTCGGCGGCAACCGCGCCAAGGTCACGCTGGAGCCGTTCGAACGCGGCTATGGCCACACGCTGGGCAACGCGCTGCGCCGCGTGCTGCTGTCGTCGATGGTCGGCCATGCGCCCACCGAAGTGACCATCGCCGGCGTGCTGCACGAGTACTCGACCATCGACGGCGTCCAGGAAGACGTGGTCCACATCATGCTCAACCTGAAGGGCGTGGTCTTCCGCCTGCACAACCGCGACGAAGTGACGCTGGTGCTGCGCAAGGAAGGCGAAGGCCCGGTCACGGCCGGCGACATCCAGACGCCGCACGACGTGGAAATCATCAACCCCGACCATGTCATCGCCCACCTGTCGCAAGGCGGCAAGCTGGACATGCAGATCAAGGTCGAGAAGGGCCGCGGCTACGTGCCGGGCAACCTGCGCCGCTATGGCGACGAGCCGACCAAGTCGATCGGCCGCATCGTGCTCGACGCGTCGTTCTCGCCGGTCGACCGTGTCAGCTACGCGGTGGAAAACGCGCGCGTCGAGCAGCGCACCGACCTGGACAAGCTGGTCATGGAGATCCAGACCAACGGCGCCATCTCGCCCGAAGAAGCGATCCGCGCCTCGGCCAAGATCCTGTGCGAACAGTTGGCCATCTTCGCCCAGCTGCCCACCGACGGGCAAGGCATCTTCGACGCACCGATCTCGCGCCCGACGCCGAACTTCGACCCCATCCTGCTGCGTCCGGTCGACGAACTCGAGCTGACGGTGCGTTCGGCCAACTGCCTGAAGGCCGAGAACATCTACTACATCGGCGACCTGATCCAGCGCACCGAGACCGAGCTGCTGAAGACGCCGAACCTGGGCCGCAAGTCGCTCAACGAAATCAAGGAAGTGCTGGCCTCGCGTGGTTTGACGCTGGGCGCGCGCCTGGAGAACTGGCCGCCGCAGAATCTGGACAAGCGCTGAAGCTTGGCCGATGTGCACCCCCCGGTACCTGATACGGCCGGGGTTCAATAAGGAGAGAACGCACCATGCGCCACCGCAACGGACTACGCAAACTCAACCGCACCAGCGAGCATCGCCAGGCGATGCTGCGCAACATGTGCAATTCGCTGCTCAGGCACGAAGCCATCAAGACCACGCTGCCCAAGGCCAAGGAACTGCGCCGCGTCGTCGAGCCACTGATCACGCTGGCCAAGGAGCCGACGCTGGCCAATCGCCGCCTGGCCTTCGACCGCACGCGCGACCGCGACATCGTCGTCAAGCTCTTTGGCGAACTGGGCCCCCGCTACAACGCGCGCCCGGGCGGCTACACCCGTATCCTGAAGATGGGGTACCGCGTCGGCGACAACGCCCCCATGGCTTTTGTCGAACTCGTCGACCGGCCCGAACCCAAGGCGGGCGACGCAGCAGCCGAAGTGAAGCAGGACTGATGTCCGCCTCGCGGCCGCAGTCACGGCGGGCGGCCATAGCTTTTTCGGCCATGTATTGAGCTGCGCGCAACGCTCGATATCAGCAGCTTGGATTCGACCTTCACTTCAGTGATACAATTTTCGGTTCTGGCGCGGGGTGGAGCAGTCTGGTAGCTCGTTGGGCTCATAACCCAAAGGTCGCAGGTTCAAATCCTGCCCCCGCAACCAAAATCCTCAGTGCTGACAGGAGCCCGCCTTGAGCGGGTTTCGTCTTTTCTGGGCCCTTGTGACGAGGTCTGTGTCGTCATAGCGCCGGCCACTCGGCAAGACGACCATTGGGCGATGTGTCGGTCCATTCGTGCGCGCGCCCGCCGCCGGGCGATTCGGCCGCGTGGCGATCGCGCTTTGCGACGGCGCCCCGATGGCGCCGGCTGCTGCAAACGATGTTGCAGCGTTCCTCATAGCTTGTCGCCAGCCTGGAAGGATGCCGAAGTGCACAAGACGCATCGCAAGCAGCCCAAGGCCAAACACTGGTGGAGACTCGAACGGACCCGTTCGCCGACGCGTGGCCCGCCATTGAAGGCTGGCTGATCGCGGAGCCCTCGATCGAGGCCAAGGCCTTGATGGCCGCGATCCCTGGCGTCGGGTAGCCGCAAGCAAGCGCTGGCCGGGTTCAGGGTGCCAACGCTGTTCCACGGTGACGTCGATCCGCTGGTGCCGCTGGCCTGCAGCATCGATACCGCAAGGAATCGCTGCCCGGCGCTAAACTGTGCCGTGGCCGGCATGGGCCATTCGCTGCCGCTCTCGATGTGGCCGCAGATCATCGGCGCCATTGCCGCACCTGCGGTGTAGGCACCGTTCTTGTTCCCAACTCAACAGAGGAGACGACCATGGCGACCCGCAAGAAGACCACAACCCCTGCCGCAAAGAAGACGGTGCGCAAGACCGCAGCCACCGCAGCCGCGCCCAGGGCGAAAGCCGCGCCGGCACTCGCCGATCTGGGTAAAACGCTGGGCAAGCTCAAGCTGCCCGGCGTCGACATCGCTGCCATCGTCGAGACACAGCGCAAGGACCTGGAAGCGTTGAGCGAGGCCAACCGCCAGGCCTACGAAGGTATCAAGGCGCTGGCCGAGCGGCGCAACGAGATGCTGAAGGAAGCGTTCACCAAATGGCGGGACGCGATGAAGGACGCGAGCGGCACGGAACTGGTGACCAAGCAGGCCGGACTCGCCCGACAGGGCGTGCGCGATGCAATCGCCAACGTGCGCGAGCTCGCCCGAATGGAGGCGAAATCACGCAAGGAAGCCTGGAAGGTCGTGCAGGACCGCTTCGAGGAGAACTTGGCCAACCTGAAGAAACTGCTGCAACCCAAGTAGCGTCGGCGTCGGGCCGCAGGCACCGGCGCCGAGGCAGGGTCTGCGGATCTGCTGCGCGCGCCGCGCATCTGTCGCTTGAGATAGGAGTTCAAGCTCCCGGCAACGCCAACCCAGTTCATAGAGGAGGCGGTCCCAATTCTGCCGCAGTGCAGAGCTGGGCATTGGCCGCTCGCGGGAACTGGTCGTGCCCTACGGAGCTGCGGGCTACGTCGTGCGGTTCGAGATCGTCAACGACGTCGTCATCATCGGCGCCGTGCGGCACCAGCGGGAGGAAGACTGCCGGCGCTGAGCGCCCCACCTCACCGTTCGTCGGCTCGCTCTGGATTCGCCGCCCGATAGGCCCGCACCGCATCGTCGATGGTGGCAAAGAAGGTCTGCTGGCCGAAGTGGCTGAACAGGCCGAAGCGCTTGAGCTTGTCCTTGACCGGGCCCTTCATCTCGGCGAAACACAGTTCGATGCCCTGCTGCTGCAGCGACTCGTCCAGCTCGCGCAGCATGTCGGCGGCGGTGATGTCGACGCTGGTCACCGGCTCGGCCGTCACCACCAGCCAGCGCACCGGCGTGGGTGATGCGGCCAGCGTGTCGCGCACCACGCGCTCGAACCATTCGGCGTTGGCGAAGAACAGCGGCGCGTCCCAGCGCAGCAGCACCAGGCCATCGATGCGCTGCGCCTCGGGGTGGCGCTGCACGTCGTGCCAGCCGTCGACGCCGGCCACTTTGCCCAGCACGGCCGAGTGCGGGCGCCAGCCGTCCCACAGGAATTCGATCACCGCGACGATGATCGCCAGCACGATGCCCTGGATCGCACCCAGCAGCAGCACGCCGGCGGTGCAGCCGATCGACAGCCAGAACTCCCAGGCCTGGATGCGGCGCATGCGCTGCAGGTCGCGCCATTCGATCAGCCCCAGTACCGAGGCGATGACCACCGCCGCCAGCGCGCTGTAGGGCAGCCGCTGCAGCGCTTCAGGCGCCAGCAGCAGCAGCGCGGCCACACCGATCGCGCCGACCACGCCAGTCATCTGCGATCGCGAACCGGCGGCCTCGGCCACCGGCGTGCGCGACGAGCTGCTGCTGATGGGAAAGCCCTGGAACAGGCCCACCGCCAGGTTGGTCGCGCCCAGCGCCACCATCTCCTGGTTCGGGTCCACCGGCTGGCGCAGGCGCTGCGCGTAGGTGCGCGACAGCACGCTGGTGTCGGCAAAAGCCACCAGCGCCACCGCCAGCGCGCCGCCCAGCACCGGCAGCAGGTCGGACCAGGCGATCCACGGCAGGGCCGGCGACGGCAGGCCTTGCGGCAGCGTGCCAAGCACACTGACGCCATGCTTCGCCTCCAGGTCGAACCAGGCCACCGCGGCGGTCGCCGCCGCAATCGCGATGAGCATGCCCGGCACCCGCGGCCAGCGCTTGAGCAGCAGGATCAGCAGCAGCGAGGCCGCGCCCACACCGAAGGCCGCGGCATTCAGCTGTCCGTCCCACAGCGCCCGCACCAAGGCCAGCGCCTGCGCCGGCGGGCCGTCGCCGGAGACGGAAATGCCGCACAGCTTGGGCGCCTGGCTGACGATGACCGCCAGCGCGATGCCGTTCATGTAGCCGTAGCGGATGGGCTTGGACAGCAGTTCGGTGACGAAGCCCAGCTTCGCCAGCCCGGCAACGATGCCGATCAGGCCTACCGCGATGGCCATCGCGCCGGCCAGCGCCACCGCGCGTGCCGGGTCGCCGGCCGCCAGCGGCAGCAGCACCGCCAGGATCAGCGCCGCCAGTGACGAATCGGGCCCCATCACCAGGATCCGGCTGGGGCCGAACAGCGCGTAGGCCAGCAACCCGGCAATGGTGGCGTACAGGCCGTGGATGCCGGGCACGCCCGAAGCCACCGCGTAGGCGATGCCCACCGGCACCAGCATCGTCGTCAGCACCAGGCCGGCCGCCACGTCGTGACGCCACCAGTCGGCCGGGTAGTGGCGCAGCAGCTGCAGGCCCGGCAGCCAGTGCGCCCAGCCGCCGGCCGGCGCGCCGCGCGTGCCGGCCGGCAATGGTCTGTGGTTCGAGGCTTCGCTCATGCGTAGGAATGGCGACTGCGCCAGGCGACGGGGCACGCTATCACAGCCGCCGCCCAGTCTCGGCAGCTATAGTCGTCGAGGCAACTCGACCCCATGCCGATTCCGACTCCCCCGCGACGCTGGCCGAAGCTGCTGATCGGCGCGCTGGCGGTGCTTGCGCTGCTGCTGGCGGTGGCCTATGCCGCTCTGCGTCTGGCCTTTCCCCCCGAGCGGCTGGCGGCGCTGTTGTCCGCGCAGCTCTCGGCCGCCACCGGCCGCAGCTTCGCCGTAAGCGGCCCGCTGTCCATCCACCTGTTGCCGCAGCTGGGCATCGCCGCCGCCGACGTGGCGCTGGGCAACGCCCCCTGGGGCACGCGCAAGGACATGCTGCGGGTGCGCCAGGCACGCTTCAACGTCGCGCTGCTGCCGCTGCTGCGCGGCCGGGTCGAGCTCGCCAGCGCCAGCCTCGACGGCGTGGACCTGTGGCTGGAAACCGACCGCCACGGCGTCGGCAACTGGGTCATGGGCCCGGCGCAGCGCGACACGCCGCCAGCGCGCCCGCAAGGCGAGCCGCCATCGACCTACAGCCTGCAGCTGGACCACCTGGCGCTGCACGATGCGCAGCTGAGCTATCGCGACGGCCGCAGCGGCGACCGCCGCAGCCTCCAGGTCGACAGCCTGCGGCTCGACAGCGAGGGCAGGACCCAGCGCCTGGACGCGCGTTTCGGCAGCGGCACGCAGCGCCTGCAGCTCGCCGGACAGATCGGCCGCCTGGATGCTCTGGCCGCCAACGATGCCGACTGGCCCTTCGAGCTGCGGCTGAGCGGCGAGGGCCTCGACGCCAGCGCAAAGGGTCAGCTGCGCCGCGGCAGCCTGCCGCGCCCGCTGGAGGCGGACGTCGCGCTGCGGCTGACGCGGACCGAAACGCTGGTGCCGTGGGTCGGCCCCGTGCCGGCGCTGCCGCTGCCGGTGCAGGCCAAGGGACGCCTGAGCCTGGCCGGATCGGCGCTGCGCGTCGACGCACTGCAGTTGTCGCTGGCACAGCAGACGCTCAGCGGCAAGCTCGCCGCATGGAGGGGCACGCCCTGGAAGCTCGATGCCCAGCTGAGCGCCGGCGCCATCGACCTGAAGCGCTGGTTGCCGCCGCGCGGCGCGTCCGCGCCGGGCCCGGCCGCGCCGCAGCGCCAGGTCTTCGGCAGCACGCCGCTCGGCCTGGATGCGCTGCCCGCGCTGCAGGCAACGCTCGGCCTGCGCGTGGAGCAGATGCTGGTGCCGGGGCTGCCGCCGCTGTCGACACTGAACCTGCAGCTCAACCTGCAGCCCGGCCGCGTGCGCGTCGAGCCGCTGAGCTTCGGCGTGGCCGGCGGCAACTTTGGCGGCAGCCTGGGCCTGAGCCAGAGCGGCACGGCGCCGCCGCGCGTGGCCTTGCGCGCGCAAGCCAGCAAGCTGTCGCTGGACGAGCTGCTGCGCGCCGCGGGCAGCAGCGACTACGCCCGCGGTGGGCAGCTGCAGCTGCGTGCCGACCTGGACATGGCCGGCAATACGCCGCGCGCGCTGGCCGCCGGCGCCAACGGCGAGCTGACGCTGACGCTGCACGACGCCACGCTGGGCCAGGGCGTGTCGCCGCTGGGCACCGACATGCTGCGCAGGCTGCTGCAGGCGCTGACGCTGCGGCCGGACCTGGAGCTGTCGTCGCACATCGACTGCGCGGTCATCCGCCTGCCGCTGAAGAACGGCGTGGCGGCCATCGACCGCTCGATCGCGCTGGAGACCGACCAGCTCGCCGTCTCGGCCAAGGGCGAAGTGCGGCTCGACGACGAGACGCTGGCGCTGGCCTTCGCGCCGACGCCGAAGCAGGGGCTGAAGATCAGTCCGCTGGACCTGACACAGCTGGTCGTGCTCAAGGGCCCGTGGCGCGACCCGAAGGTGCAGCTGGACGCGCAGGGGCTGCTCGGCATGGCGGCCTCGCTGGGCCAGGCCGGGGCGAGCGGGGGTGTGTCTGCAATGGCGCGGCAGCTGCTGCAGGCCAGGCCCGAGAGCGGGGCGTGCCGTGCTGCGCTGTCGGGGCGCGGCAGCCCCGCGGCAGCGGCGACGCCGACCCCGCCGGCGCGGCCGGCGTCGTCGGCGTCGCCCGCCAGCCTGCCCCAGGCGCTGCCCGAGGCGCTGCGCCGCCTCTTCAGGTAGCCCGGCGAGCGGTGCGCGAGCGACCGTCCTTGGCCTCGGCCTCGGCCATGGTGGGTTCGCCCAGGCGCAGCAGCAGCGCGTCCAGCGTGTCGTAGACCTGCGTCAGCAGCGGGGCACCGACCAGCCGCTCGATCTGCGCGTACTCGGCTTCGGCCAGCGGCGCGATGCGCCGCGCCAGCGCGCGGCTCTTCGGCGTGATCGAGACGAGCACGCGGCGCTGGTCGCTGGCCATGCGCTCGCGCTGCACCAGGCCGAGCTCCTCCATGCGCGCCAGCACGCCGGCCGCGCTGGCGCTGAGCAACTGGCAGCGCTCGCAGATCTGGCGCGGCTCCAGCGGCGACTGCTCCAGCAGCGCGCGCAGCACGCGCCACTGCTGCTCGGTCACGCCATGCCGGTGGAGGATGCCGCGGAAGCGCCCCATCACCGCCTCGCGCGAGCGCAGCAGCAGCAGCGGCAGGTTGCGGCGCAGCGGCACTTCGGCTCGGGCGGGCATGGTGGCGGCAGGGATTGCTTCGATGTGAGCAATCTTAGCCGAGTGCGCCGCGGCGGATTGACGCCCGGCCTGCCGGCGTGCTGTAATCACACACATGTTAGTAATCTCCGACGCACTCGGCTGTGCGGCCGGCCGCGCCGCGGCCGAGGACCGGCCCCTGGCGGCGTGGCGATCGGTGTCCGGATTCGCGCCGCCGCCGATCGCCACCGCCTACGGCACGCTGCTGAACCACCGCGACGCGCTGGCCGCGCTGGGCGACGCGGTGCACCAGCCGCCGCACAAGGCGCCGCCGAAGGCGCCGGTGCTGTACATCAAGCCGCGCCACTGCCTGGCCGGGCATGGCGCCGCGGTCGAGGTGCCGGCCGATGCCGACGCGCTGGAGGTCGGTGCGCAGCTCGGCATCGTCATCGGCGCCGAGGCCTGCCGCGTGCGCGAGGCCGATGCGCTGGCCCATGTGGCCGGCTACACGATCTGCAGCGACCTGAGCGTGCCGCATCCTTCGTACTACCGGCCGTCGTTGCGCTACAAGGCGCGCGACGGCTTCCTGCCGCTGGGGCCCTGGGTGCTGGGTGCCCAGCATGTACCCGACCCCGACGCACTGGAGGTGGTGGTGCAGATCGACGGCCACGAGGCGCAGCGCTACTCCACCGCCGGCATGCAGCGTGGCGTTGCCCGGCTGATCGCCGAGGTCAGCGGCTTCATGACGCTGGCCCGCGGTGACCTGCTGATGCTGGGTGCGGGCCCCAAGGCAGCGCTGGCCCGCGTGGGGCAGACGGTGCGCATCACGATCGAGCCCATCGGCACGCTGGAACACCGGCTGGTGGCGGAAGGCCCGGCATGAAACACGCGCGCATTGCCTGGGCCGGCGCGGTGCACCACGCCGTCGCCGACGGAGATCAACTGCGTCTGGCCAATGGCACGCGGCTGGCCGAAGATCAGGTGGTCTGGCTGCCGCCGGTGGCGCCCGGCACGATCATCGCGCTGGGCATCAACTACGCCGACCACAAGAAGGAGCTGGCCAAGGAACTGAGCTTCAGCGCCAAGGACGAACCGCTGGCCTTCCTGAAAGGCCCGAACGCGCTGGTCGGCCACCGCGGCCAGACCCGCCGCCCGGCCGATGCCAGCTTCATGCACTACGAGTGCGAGCTGGCGGTGGTGATCGGCCGCCATGCCAGGCGGGTCAAGCGTGCCGAGGCGTTGTTGTACGTCGCCGGCTACAGCATCGCCAACGACTATGCGGTGCGCGACTACCTGGAAAACTGGTACCGGCCCAACCTGCGCGTGAAGAACCGCGACGGCTGCACCGCGCTCGGCCCCTGGCTGGTGGATGCCGTCGACCTGCCCGACCCGCAGGCCCTGGGTCTGCGCACCTTCGTCAACGGCGAACTCAAGCAGCACGGCAACACCCGCGACCTGATCGACGACGTGCCGGCGCTGATCGAATACCTGAGCGGCTTCATGACACTGTCGCCGGGCGACCTCATCCTCACCGGCACGCCGGAAGGCGTGGTCAACGTCAACCCCGGCGACGAGGTCGTGTGCGAAATCGACGGCCTGGGCCGGCTGATCAACACCATCGTCAGCGAAGGACTTTGAGATGCGCATTCCCCACCTGATCGACGGCAAGGCAGTCGACAGCCGCGACTACTTCGAGACCCTCAACCCCGCCAACCAGCAGGTGCTGGCCGAGGTGGCCGCCGGCGGCGAGGCCGAAGTGCATGCCGCGGTGGCCGCGGCCAAGGCGGCATTCCCGAAGTGGGCTGCCACGCCCGCGGCCGAGCGCGCGAAGATGATGCACCGGCTCGGCGAGCTGGTCACCAAGCATGTCGCCGAGCTCTCGGCCCTCGAAACCGGCGACACCGGCCAGACCATCAGCCAGACCGGCAAGCAGCTGGTGCCGCGCGCGGCCGACAACTTCCACTACTTCGCCGAGATGTGCACCCGGGTCGACGGCCACACCTACCCGACGCCCACGCACCTGAACTACACGCTGTTCCACCCGGTGGGCGTGTGCGCACTGATCAGCCCGTGGAACGTGCCCTTCATGACCGGCACCTGGAAGATCGCGCCCTGCCTGGCCTTCGGCAACACCGCGGTGCTGAAGATGAGCGAGCTGTCGCCGCTGTCCATCTCGCGCTTCGGCGAGCTGGCCACCGAGGCCGGCCTGCCCAAGGGCGTGCTGAACATCGTGCACGGCACCGGCCGCGACGCCGGCGAGCCGCTGTGCGCCCACCCCGACGTGCGCGCGATCTCCTTCACCGGATCGACGATCACCGGCAACCGGATCATCCGCGCCGCGGGGCTGAAGAAGTTCAGCATGGAACTCGGCGGCAAGAGCCCCTTCGTGGTCTTCGACGACGCCGACTTCGAGCGCGCGCTCGATGCCGCGGTGTTCATGATCTTCAGCAACAACGGCGAGCGCTGCACCGCCGGCAGCCGCATCCTGGTGCAAAAGAGCCTCTACCCACGCTTCGTCGAACGGTTTGCCGAACGCGCGACACGCATTTCGGTCGGCGACCCGATGGACGAACAGACGATCCTCGGGCCGATGATCAGCCCGCAGCACCTGGCCAAGGTGCGCAGCTACATCGAACTCGGCCCGCAGGAAGGCGCCACGCTGCTGACCGGCGGGCTCGATGCGCCCGAGCTGCCGGCCGCCTTTGCCAAGGGCAACTTCGTGCGGCCCACGGTCTTTGCCGACGTGAAGAATTCAATGCGCATCGCGCAGGAGGAGATCTTCGGCCCGGTGGCCTGCCTGATCCCCTTCGACGACGAGGCGGATGCGATTGCGCAGGCCAATGACATTCAATACGGCCTGTCCAGCTATGTCTGGACCCAGGACATCGGCCGCGCGCACCGCGTGGCTGTGGCCATCGAAGCCGGCATGTGCTTCGTCAACAGCCAGAACGTGCGCGACCTGCGCCAGCCCTTCGGCGGCACCAAGGCCAGCGGCACCGGGCGCGAAGGCGGCACCTGGAGCTACGAGGTCTTCCTGGAGCCGAAGAACGTGGCGGTGTCGCTGGGCTCGCACCACATTCCGCATTGGGGAGTCTGAACATGGGCAAGCTGGCGCTGGCCGCCAAGATCACCCACGTGCCGAGCATGTACCTGAGCGAGCTGCCGGGTGCGCGCCACGGCACGCGGCAGGACGCGATCGACGGCCACATCGAGATCGGCCGGCGCTGCCGCGAGCTGGGCGTGGACACCATCGTCGTCTTCGACACGCACTGGCTGGTCAATGCCAACTACCACCTGAACTGCGCACCGCACTTCAAGGGCACCTACACCAGCAACGAGCTGCCGCATTTCATCAGCAACCTGGGCTACGAGTTTCCGGGCAACCCGGCGCTCGGGCAGCTGCTGGCCAAGACGGCCAATGAACTGGGTGTGGAGACGCTGGCGCACGACCGCACCACGCTCGGCCCCGAATACGGCACCCTGGTGCCGATGCGCTACATGAACGCCGACCAGCACTTCAAGGTGGTGTCGGTGTCGGCGCTGTGCATGGCGCATTACCTGAACGACAGCGCGCGCCTGGGCTGGGCCTTCCGCAAGGCGGTGGAGGAGCACTACGACGGCACGGTCGCCTTCTTTGCCAGCGGGTCCTTGAGCCACCGCTTCGCGCAGAACGGCCTGGCGCCGGAGTACGCGTTCAAGATCTGGAGCCCCTTCCTCGAACACCTGGACCGCGAGGTCGTCCGCATGTGGCGCTCCGGCGAATGGCAGCCCTTCTGCCAGATGCTGCCCGAGTACGCGGCCAAGGGCCATGGCGAAGGGTTCATGCACGACACGGCGATGCTGCTCGGCGCGCTGGGCTGGAGCGCCTACGACGCGCCGGCCGAAGTGATCACGCCCTACTTCGGCGCCAGCGGCACCGGGCAGATCAACGTGCTGTTTCCCGTCACGCCGCAGGACGGCCGCGCCATCCCCCAGCCCGTGGCCTCGTCGGCCGAGGGCTACACCACCGTTGCCACCCGACTCTGACCATGCCGCACCTCGTGATGCTCTACACCCCGCAACTGGATGCGCAAACCGACCTGTCGCGGCTGTGCCGCAAGCTCGCCGACGCGATGCTGTCGGTGCGCGACGAACAAGGCGCGCAGGTCTTCCCCACCGGTGGCACGCGCGTGCTGGCCTACCCGGCGGCGCACCACGCGGTGGCCGACGGCAGTGGTGACCATGCCTTCATCTACTTCAACGTGCGCATGGCGCGCGGCCGAAGTACGGCCGTGCACCAGGCCATCGGCGAGGCCTTGTCGACGGTGGTGCGCGAGGAACTCGCGCCGCTGCTGGCGGCACGGCCGTTGGGCCTGACGCTACAAGTCGACGAAGGGCACGAGGTCTTCGATGCCAAGCTCGGCAACCTGCATGCCTTGTTCGCCAAGAAATGAGCATCACCCTGGACCCGCAGACCATCGCCGCACTCGCCCGCGAGCTGTACGACGCGCGCAAGTCGCGCACCCAGGTTCGCCACTTCTCCAAGCGCCACCCGGGCATGAGCATCGAGGACGGCTATGCCGTGCAGCGCGCCTGGGTGGCGCTGGAGCTGGCCGACGGGCGCATGATCAAGGGCCGCAAGATCGGCCTGACCTCGCGCGCGATGCAGCAGTCCAGCCAGATCGACGAGCCGGACTTCGCGCCGCTGATGGACGACATGTTCTTCGCCAGTGGCGGTGACATTCCGGTCCAGCGCTTCATCGCGCCGCGCATCGAGGTCGAGCTGGCCTTCATCCTGGGCAAGCCGCTCAAGGGCCCGGGCGTGACGCTGTTCGACGTGCTCTCGGCCACCGACTGGGTGAGCCCGGCGATCGAGATCATCGACGCGCGCATCGAGCAGTTCGACCGCGACACCAAGGCGCCGCGCAAGGTCTTCGACACCATCAGCGACTTCGCCGCCAATGCCGGCATCGTGCTCGGCGGCCGGCCGGTGCGGCCGCAGGACGTGGACCTGCGCTGGGTGGGCGCGATGCTGTTCAAGAACGGCGTGATCGAAGAGACCGGCCTGGCCGCCGCGGTGCTGAACCACCCGGGCAACGGCGTGGCCTGGCTGGCCAACAAGATCGCGCCCTACGACGAGCAGCTGAACGCCGGCGAGGTGATCCTCGGCGGCTCGTTCACGCGGCCGGCCACCGCGGTGGCCGGCGACACCTTCCATGCCGACTACGGCACACTCGGGGTCGTCGCATTCCGCTTCGTCTAAGGGCCCGACACATGGCGCTGATCCTGTACCTGACGCAGATCCAGATCGACTTCGGCGCACGCCGGCTGCTCACCGCCGAATGCGAGCGGCTGGGCATCACCCGGCCGCTGATCGTCACCGATGCCGGCGTGCGTGCCGCCGGGGTGCTGCAGCAGGTGCTCGACGAACTGCCGCCGCCGGTGCGCGACGCAATCTATGACGGCACGCCCGCCAACCCGACCGAGACGGCGGTGCGCGCCGCGGCGGCGATGTTCGAGCGCAACGGCTGCGACGGCCTGATCGCCGTGGGCGGCGGCTCGGCGATCGACTGTGCCAAGGGCACCGCCATCGTCGCGCGCCACCCAGGTCCGCTCAAGCACTACGCCACCATCGAAGGGGGCAGCCCGCGCATCACCGACGCCTGCGTACCGCTGATTGCCGTGCCGACCACCGCCGGCACCGGCAGCGAGGTCGCACGCGGCGCGATCCTGATCGTCGACGACGGGCGCAAGCTCGGCTTCCATTCGTGGCACCTGCTGCCCAAGGTGGCCATCTGCGACCCGGAGCTGACGCTCGGGTTGCCCTCGTTGCTGACCGCAGCCACTGGCATGGACGCGATCGCGCATTGCATGGAAACCTTCATGGCGCCGCCCTTCAACCCGCCGGCCGACGGCATTGCGCTCGACGGCCTCGGCCGCGGCTGGGCGCACATCGAGCGCGCCACGCACGACGGTGCCGACCGCGACGCGCGGCTGCAGATGATGAGCACCTCGGCACAGGGCGCGCTGGCCTTCCAGAAGGGACTGGGCTGCGTGCATTCGCTGAGCCATGCGCTGGGCGGCGTCAACCCGAAGCTGCACCACGGCACGCTGAACGCGATTTTCCTGCCGGCGGTGACCCGCTTCAACGCCGAGGCGGAGTCGATGCGCAAGGATCGTCGTCTGCAACGCATGGCGCAGGCCATGGGCCTGGCCCAGGGCGATGAAGTCCCCGGCGCCATCCGCGCGATGAACCAGCGCCTGGGTCTGCCCACGGGCCTGGCGGCGATGGGCGTGCAGCGCGAATGGTTCGAGCGCATCGTCGAAGGCGCGCTGGCCGATCATTGTCACAAGACCAACCCGCGCCTCGCCACGGCGCAGGACTACCGGGACATGCTCGAGGCGTCGATGTAGCAATACGCGCCGCGGGGCCCTGGTGGTGCGCGACGACTCCGTCTTCCGCCACCGCTGACAGCCGAGCATGCTGGTGATGTGGGCCGACCGCTGCGTGATCCATACAGCCACCGGCGGCGACGCCGGCCACGCGCGGCTGCTGCATCGCATCACACTGGCCGAACGCGGCTGAAGGCGTGCGCTCCGCCGGCGCCTGGAACGGCCTGCCGCGGCGGGGCTCCCACCGGCCCGGTGGCACTCGACGCTCAGGCCACGGTGTCGAGCTCGCCGTGCGCGCTGGTGGCAGCGGCCAGCGGCGAGGCGCCGTCCTGGCCCATGGCCAGGCGGATGTGCGCGATCAACGCGTCTTCCGGATAAGGCTTGCCGAGCAGCACGCTGACCCCGGCGGCGGCGGCCTGCTCACGATGGCGGTCATCGGCAGCAGTGATCATGATCACCGGCAGCTGCGCTGTCTGCGGATCAGCGCGGATGTGCCGCGTCAGCTCGAAGCCGTCCATGCCGGGCATCTCGACGTCGGTGATGAGCACGTCGGGCCGCTGGGCCTGCATCTGCTGCACGGCGTCGAGGCCGTCGTTGGCATAGGCGACCTGGTACTGGTGCTGCGCCAGCAGGCGGCCGGTCTTGATGCGCACGACCTTGGAGTCGTCGGCCACCAGCACCAGCGTCTGCGCCGCGGTCCTGCTGGCGCGGCGTGGCGCGGCAGCGGCGGCGCGCTCGGCGGCCAGGCGTTCTTGCTCGGCGCGCAGTGCGGCCAGCTGCTGGGCCTCGGCCCGCGCTTGCGCCTCGATGGCGGCAAGCCGCTCCCGTTCGGCTCGTACGGCGGCTTCGCGGCGGTGCTCGGCCGCGTTGCGTTCGGCCTCGACGCGCTCGGCCGCCTGCCGCGATGCTTCGGCGCGTCGTTCAGCCTGGCGCTGCGCCTCGAGTTCTGCCTCCTGGGCGGCAATGCGCTCACGTTCTGCAGCCTCGCGCCGATGCACGGCGGCGATGCGCTCCTGCGCTGCGCGCTCGGCGGCCAGATGCTCTTCTTCGGCGCGACGATCGGCCTGGCGCTGAGCCTCGGCCAGGGCTTCGGCCTCGCGCACGGCCTGCTCGGCGCACCGGCGCTGCGCCTCGAGCTCGGCCTCCAGGGCGGCGATGCGCTCGCATTCGGCCTGTTCTGCAGCCTCGCGCCGATGCTCGGCCGCGATGCGCTCCTGCGCTGCGCGCTCGGCGGCCAGGTGCTCTTCTTCGGCGCGACGCTCGGCCCGGCGCTGAGCCTCGGCCCGGGCTTCGGCCTCGCGCGCGGCCTGCTCGGCGCACTGGCGCTGCGCCTCGAGTTCGGCCTGCAGGGCCGCAGTGCGCTCACGTTCGGCTTCTTCGGCGGCCACGCGCTGAGCTTCCGCCTCGACGCGTTCACCAGCCAGCCGCTCTTCTTCGGCCTGCCCTTCAGCCTGGCGTTGCGCCTCGGCCCGCACGTCGGCATCGTGCTCGGCCTGCGCGTCGATGCGTGGCACATCGGTGCGGCGGCGCAGCATTTGCCAGCCGGCCAGCAGGCACAGGCCCGTTCCGACCAACAGCCAAAGGAGGATTTCGCCCATGAGTGGAATGTCCGGCGCAAGCAGTGCGGCGAGCATAGGTGCGAATCGGCAGCGACGCCGCGCCGCGCCCCCGGCAGCATGCGCACTAGTTCCTCGAACTCCATGCCTGCCCGGCCACCCGACCACGCCGCCTGCGGTGCTGCCGCGACACGCATGGCCTATGCTGCGGCATGGATCACAGTTTCGCCTCGGCTGGTGTTGCCTGGGCGGGTGCTCGACCCTTCGACCGCCTGCCGCTCGTGATCTTGGTGACGCGCAACTTGGCTGCCGACCGGCCTATCCGCGTGGTACTGCACGAGGCCGGCATCGCCTTCGCCATGCTGGGCTGCATGCTCTCGGGCCATGCCTTCCTGCGACTGATGCACCTGTCGGAACGCTCGCGCGCGGTGGCCGGCGGCGTGGTCCTGCCGATCATCGCAATGCGCATGAACGTCGGCAACTCGATTTCCGCCGCCGTCGGCAAGCCGATGGGCCTGGTGCTCGCCACGCCGGTGGTTGCGATGATCATGGTCGGCCTGAAGCGCGACCTCTTCGACCCGGCCTGAGCGTGATGCGCATTCTCGACGCCCAGTCCACCCGCGACGCGCTGCCCTTCGTGCGGCTGGTGCCGGCGTTGCGCCGCGCCTTCGCCGCAGGTTGCGAGGTGCCGCCGCGGCAGGTGCATGGGGTCGGCGAGACGGAAGGCGGCACCTGCACGTCGCTGATCATGCCGGCATGGTCGCGGCCCGGCAGCGCGTCACCTCGCTATGGCGTCAAGATCGTCAACGTTGCGCCGGGCAATGCGCAACGCGGGCTGCCCGGGCTGCATGCCAGTTACCTGCTCTTCGACGCGCTGAGCGGCGTGCCCCTGGCCTGCATCGACGGCAGCGTGCTGACCACGCGCCGCACCGCCGCAGCGTCGGCCTTGGCGGCATCATTCCTCGCGCGCACCGACGCGCGCCGGCTGCTGGTGGTGGGCGCCGGCGCGGTGGCGCGCGTGCTGCCCGACGCCTATCGCACGGTGCGCGCCATCGAACAGGTCACGGTGTGGGCGCGCGCGCCGGACAAGGCCAAGGCGCTGGCCGAGGCGCTGCGCGCCGACGGCTTCGATGCACGGACCGAAAGCGATCTGGCGGCGGCCGCGGCGCAGGCCGACATCGTCAGCTGCGCCACGCTGGCCACCGAGCCACTGCTGCAGGGCCGCTGGCTGGCGCCGGGCAGCCACCTCGACCTGATCGGCAGCTTCACGCCGCAGATGCGCGAGGCCGACGACGACTGCTTCGCTGGCGCCCGCCTGTTCGTCGACACCACCGACGCGCTGCACAAGAGCGGTGACCTGCTCGGCCCGCGGTCGCGCGGCGTGATCGCTGCGGCGGCGAGGCTCGGCACGCTGGCCGAGCTGTGCACCGGCACGGCGCCCGGGCGGCGCGGCTCGCAGGAGCGCACGGTGTTCAAGTCGGTGGGCACGGCATTGGAGGATCTGGCGGCGGCCGTGCTGGTCGCCGAGTCCACCGCAGGCTGAATCTGGCTCCTAGACGACGAAACAGCCGCGGAAGTCGGCCAGCACGCCGGCGGCATCCACCGCCACGCAGACCTGCTGCTCGGTCAGACCGTTGCAGTCGCTCGCCGCAGGGTGTTGGCCGGGCCGCGACTGGATGGTCTGGCCCAGTGCCAGTCCGTCGGTGGCCACGCGCAGCGCGCCGTGCTGCACGCGAAAGCGCGACGCATCCAGCGCACAGGCCACCGCGCTGGCATCGTGCGCGTAGATGCCACCGCCGGTGCGCTGCTGATGGAAGCGCTCGTAGCTGCGCGTGATCGCGCGCAGGTAGCGCCCCTCTGCGCCGCCCTCGGCGCCCAGCGCATCGAGGTAGCCGCTGCTCATCAGCACCTGGTGGGTGACGTCCAGACCCACCACGGTCACCGGCCAGGCGGCGCCGAACACCACGGCGGCGGCATGCGGGTCGCAATAGACGTTGGCTTCGGCCACCGGCGTGACGTTGCCGCCATGGCCCAGCGTGCCGAAGGCGCCGCCCATCACCACCACCCGACGCACATGGCGCGGCAGTGCGGGGTCAAGCGCCAGCGCCTGGGCCAGGTTGGTCAGCGGGCCCACGGCCACCAGCGTCAACTCGCCGTCGTGGCGGCGTGCCATGTCGCAGATGAAGCGCGCGGCATCGGCCGGTGCCGGCTGGCGCTCGTGCGGCGGGTGTGGCGCCACGTCGCCCAGGCCGTCGTGGCCGTGGATGTGCACCGGGAAGTGGCGCGGCTCGCGCCGCAGCGGCCGGGCCGCGCCGCGTGCCACCGGCACGTCGATGCCGAAGCGCTGGCACAGTGCGAGCGCGTTGGCCGTGGTGGTGTCGACGCTGGCGTTGCCGAACACGGTGCTGATGCCCATCAGCTCGGCGCGCGCGTCGCGCGCCAGCATCAGCAGCGCCATGGCGTCGTCGATGCCCGGGTCGGTGTCGAACAGGATGCGCGTGCGGCCGCGGCTCATCGCCTCAGGGTCGCAGCGGCAACGCCACGCCGATGGCCACGAACACGCCGCCGCAAGCCTGGTTGAAACGCCGGCCGACGCGCTTCAACCACGGGCTGATGCGGTGCGCCAGGCGTGCGATCAGCAGCTCGGTGGCCACCTCGATCAGCGCGAAGGTGCCCGCCATGATGACGAACTGCAGCCACAGGCTGCGCGCCGGGTCGATGAACTGCGGCAGGAAGGCGGCGAAGAACAGCAGCGCCTTCGGGTTGGTCAGCGCCGACAGCGCACCCTGGCTGAACATCGAGCCGGCACCATGCGCCGCGGTGTCGCCCGACAGCTCCAGCCCGATCGGCGGCGAGCGCCACACCTGGATGCCCAGCCAGACCAGGTAGGCGCCGCCCAGCCACTTGAGCACCGTCAGCCAGACCAGCGAGGTCTGGAGCAGTGCGCCGATGCCGAACATCGACAGCGCGATGACGACGACGAAACCCAGCGCCCCGCCGAAGATGGTGTACAGCGCCTTGATGTGGCCGTGCAGTGCGCCATGCGTCAGCGCCAGCAGCCCGTTGGGCCCGGGCGACAGCGACAGGCCGATGGCGGCCAGCAGGTAGATCAGCCAGGTGTCGAGGGACATCGCGGCTGCGCGCGGCCCGCTAGAAGGGCCAGGCGCCGTAGTGCGATTCGTAGCTGGCGCGGATCTCGGCCAGCGTGGGCTTGTGGTTCTGGCAGCCCTGCACCGCGATCTTGATCGAGCCGAGCACGCTGCCGAGCTGCGCACCCTGCATCAGCGGCAGCCCTTTGGCCAGCGCCAGCAGCAACCCGGCGCGGTAGGCATCGCCGCAGCCGGTCGGGTCCTTCACCTCGTGAGCCGCCACCGGCGCGACCTGATGGCGCTCGCCGCCCTGGTGCACCCATGAGCCTTCGGCGCCCCGCGTGACGATCAGCGTGTCCACGCGCAGCGCCAGCTGCCCCAGCGTCAGGCCGGTCTTGTCGGTGATCAGTTCGGCCTCGTAGTCGTTGCACACCAGCACCGGTGCCTGGTCGATCAGCTCGAGCAGCTCCGGTCCGCTGAACAGCAGGATGTTCTGGCCCGGATCGAGGATGAAGGGCACCAGCGCGTCGGCCATCTGCTTGGTGTGCAGCTGCATCGCATCCTTCGCATCGGGGCCGACCAGCCCGCAGGCGACATCACCGGCCTGCGTCACCGGGATCTGCGCGGACAAGGCCATTGCACCCGGATGGAAGCCGGCCAGCTGGTTGTTGTGCAGGTCGGTGACGATGAAGCACTGCGCGGTGTAGCTGTCCCTGGCCTGCACCAGGCAGCTCGAGTCGATGCCGCAGCGCTGGTAATGCTCGAGGTAGGGCGCAAAGTCGTCGCCGACCATGCCGATGGGCACCGGCTCGCCGCCGATCAGCTTGTAGTTGTAGGCGATGTTGCCGGCGCAACCGCCATACTCGCGGCGCATGCGCGGCGACAGGAAGGACAGGTTGATCTTGTGGATCTGGTCGGCCAGGATGTGGTCGGTGAACTGGCCCTCGAACACCATGATGGTGTCGTAGGCCATCGAGGCAGCGATCGCGGCGCGCAAGCTCATGAGGGGCAGTGCGTTGGTTTGAAGTGGCGGCGAGCATAGCCGATGGCCCCTGGCCGCGCACCCGCAAAGCCGGGGCAAGGCGCCGGGGCGCCGCGCTGCCGCACGCCTACTTCGGCCCGGGTTGCTGCGTGAACAGCTTGGCGGCGCGGCCCTTCAGCTCGAGCAGTTCGCTGGCGGTGACCGAATACTTGCCCGACATCACGTCCACCTCGACGCGGAACTCGACGTCGCGCCCGGCGTTGGACAGCATGCCCGAGGTGAACTCGTAGCTCTCGTCCTCGGCCGGCAGGCCCATTGCCTCGACGTCGTAGTCCAGGTACGACACGCCGCGGATCTCGCCACTGGCCAGGTCGAGCGTGGCGGTGGACCGGATCACCGACTCGGCCAGTTCATCGATGATGACGATGGGCAGTTGCAGATCCATGACGATGCCTTCTGTGCATGAGGGGTGGGCGCCGCCACGGCGCCCGTGGCTGCGCAGGCGCGCATTGTGGCTTGTCCGCTGGGCGTTGCCGCCGACGGCCGAGGACCTGCCGCGGCGCGCCGCCCCTACCCCGGCAGCGCCAAGGCACGCTCGATGCGGTGCCGCGCGACGCGCGTGCGCGGCACCGGCGGTCGAACCAGCTGCGCACGTCCTCGTCCAGGCCGATGCCGTGCATGTAGTTGTAGAGCGCCTTCTTCAGCGCCGACGCCGAGCGCGTCGTGGTCGACGCCGGTCGGGTCGATGAAGCCGATGTCGTTCTTCGCGAAGCTCACCGGCGGCAGCGGCTGCAGCGTCACGCCGTAGGCCGCCGGGTCGCGGCCCACCGGCGAGTGCACGGTGCAGGCGAAGCGGTGGAAGAAGCCCGACTGGATGCAGCCGGCCGCGAACAGCTGGCGCACGTACTCCAGCGCGTCGACCGTGTCCTGCACCGTCTGCGTCGGGAAAGCCGTACATCAGGTAGGCGTGCACCAGGATGCCGGCGTCGGTGAAGCCGCGCGTGACGCGCGCCACCTGCTCGACCGAGACGCCCTTCTTCATCAGCGTCAGCAGCCGGTCGGAGGCCACCTCCAGCCCGCCGGAGATGGCGATGCAGCCGCTGTCGGCGAGCTGCTGGCACAGCTGCGGGCGTGAAGGTCTTCTCGAAGCGGATGTTGCCCCACCAGCGAGATCGCCAGCCGGCGGCGCTGCAGCTCGGCGGCCAGCGCCTTCAGCGCCTTCGGCGGCGCGGCCTCGTCGACGAAGTGGAAGCCGGTCTGGCCGGTCTCGGCGACGATGGCCTCGATGCGGTCGACCAGCGTCTGGCGCGGTGGCGGCCTCGTAGCGCGAGATGTAGTCGAGGCTGACGTCGCAGAAGCTGCACTTCTTCCAGTAGCAGCCGTGCGCCACGGTGAGCTTGTTCCAGCGCCCGTCGGACCACAGCCGGTGCATCGGGTTGAGCATGTCCAGCAGCGACAGGTAGCGGTCCAGCGGCAGGCCGTCCCAGGTCGGCGTGCCGACCTCGGCGAAGGGCATGTCGGGCTCGGCGAGGTTGATGTAGCGCACCGCGCCGTGCCGGCGTCGCGCACGAAGGTGCGCACCAGCCGGCTGGCCGAGCGCTGGCCCGGCAGATGCTCGAGCAGCGCCAGCAGCGGGCGCTCGCCGGCGTCGAGCGTGACGTAGTCGAAGTAGTCGAACACGCGCGGCTCGGCCAGCTCGCGCAGCTCGGTGTTGACGAAGCCGCCGCCGAGCACGGTGACGATGCGCCGGGTCGTGCGCCTTGATCGCCTGCGCGATGCGGAAGGCCGCGTACACCGCGCCGGGGAAGGGCACCGACAGCAGCACCAGCGTGGGCGCGTGGCGCGCCAGCGCGGCCAGCGTCAGCGCCGTGCAGCGTGCGGTCGACCAGGTTCGGCGGCGCGGCCAGCGCCTGCGGCCAGCGGCTCGAAGCTGGGCTGGCTCTGCGCCAGCGCTCGGCGTAGCGCACGAACTCGAAGCGCGGGTCGACCGCGTCGCGCAGCACGTCGGCGAGGTCGTTCAGGTACAGCGTGGCCAGGTGGCGCGCGCGGTCCTGCATGCCCAGCGCGCCGAAGGCCCAGGCCAGCGGGTCGCCGCCGTCGGTCGTCGACGTAGACGTCGAGCGCTGCGAAGCGCGGGCCCTCGGGCAGGAAGGCGCGGCTGGCGATGCGGTGCGCCAGCGTCGGGTCGCGGCCCTGCAGGAAGGCGATGCGTCGGGCTCGATGGTGGCGCGGTAGCGCTCGAAGTGCGTCGATGAAGGCGCTCGACGCTGCGCGCGTGCGCCGCGGCGCCGGCAGCGCGTGCGATGCGCCTCGCGCACGCGCCGCAGGCCGTCGGCGCGACAGCAGCTTCAGCACCAGCGCCAGCGCCAGGTCTTCCTGCACCGCGTCGACGCCGCGCGAGCGCAGGAAGCCGGTCAGGTAGGCGGTCGACGGGTAGGGCGTGTTCAGCTGCGTCATCGGCGGGATGACGGACAGCACGCGGTGGGGTGGGGTGGACATGGCCGGCGCGCAAAGTTGGCGCGATTGTCCATGCCGGGGCCCGCTGGCGCCGTTGCCGAGCGTCGTTGCGCTCCCGGCCGGCGGTGGTCCTGGCGCCGCCGCGCGCGGCGGCCTCAGGTCCTCAGTCCGGCTTGATGCGCGCGCGCTCGATCACCGGCTTCCAGCGCTTCTGCTCGGCGCCGATGAACGCGGCGAACTCGGCCGCGCTGCTGCCGATGGCGATGGCGGCATCGCTTTCCAGCAGCTTGGCGACGGCAGCAGCTGGGGCAGGCGCTGCGTGCTGCCGGTGGCGATGCAGCGCAGCTTGCCGGCCTTGATGAACTGCAGCACCGCCGGCGCGCCCACCGCGGCGGCGTCGAACCGGCCGATTCACAAACTCGGCAAGCCGCTGCTTCCCGGCTGCGGCGAAGGAAGCGAGACGGGAGCACTTGTCAGGCGATCTCGCGCGCGCTGATCGTGTACTTGAAGGTGTCCGGCGACAGCTCGTCGAAGCGGCCGCTCGAGTTCTCGCCGTTCGGGTACATCAGGAAGGGCAGCGTGACCTTGCCCGCGCTGCCCGGCAGCGTGATGTCGTGCGCGGTGTTCCAGCCCACCCAGTTGCCCTCCCAGCGGCCGAACAGGCCGGTCATCACCGGCGCGACGACCGGGTTCTTCGGGTCCTTGATCCACTCGGTGGTCTCCTGGCGCATCACCTTCAGCACGTCGGCCGGGTCCATCGCGACCCAGCCGTAGCCGCTTCAGGAAGACTTCGGCGCGGCAGTGCTGCGCGCCCTTCAGGCTGGCCGGGTTGGCACCCAGTTCCTTGTAGCCGAAGGCCGAGGGCGCCAGGCGCAGGCCGTAGACGTCGCGCGCGGGCACGCCGACCGAGCGGCACAGGCCGACGAAGATGGCGTTCAGGTCGGCACACTTGCCACCCAGGTTGCCGGTCTCGAGCATGGTCTTGATGTCGCCGGTGCCGCAGCCACGCGTCTTCGGCTCGCGGTGCGCATGGGCCACCACCCAGGCATAGATGCCGCGCACCTTGTCGACGTCGGTGCGTGCGCCACTCGTGGCCTGCAGCGCGGTCTTGTGCACGATGCCGTCCACCGGCAGCAACTCGGTCGGCGCGAGGTTGCTGCGCAGCAGGGCCGGGTCCTCGCCGACCTTGCCGGGCTGGGTCCAGTCGACGGCGCGGTTGCGCGTCTGCACTCGGCTGGTCAGCACCAGCGTCGGCGCGCTTGTCGTCGCGGCGAACTCGGCGTGCAGCATGCGCACGCCGCGCGCCGGATCGGACAGCCAGGCGTGCACTCGACGCGTTTCCGCTCCAGCTGTTGTCCAGGGACTTCTGCCAGTCGGTGTCGATATCGGGCACCGGCAGCCAGATCTGCGTCCGGCCCTTGGGCTCGGCGACGTTGACGGTGGTGGTCACCTCGAAGGTCCGCCAGGGGCCGACCTGCGGCTCGAAGCGGCGCTCCTGAGCCCTGGCGGTGAGGGCCGGCAGCGGCAGCGCGGCGGCCAGACCGGCCTGCAGCAGGCGGCGACGTGGGATGGGTGAGTTCATGCAGAGCTCCTTGGTGGAAATGTCAGAGCAGCGGCGCGATCCAGGTGCGGGCCTCGGCGCCCGTCCAGTCGAGCTCGCCGACGACGGTGAAGATGGCGCGGCCGTCGCGGCCGATCGCCACCGTGCTCGGGAAAGACACGCACGCCCCAGTCTCGCGCGGCGCCGCCGTCGATATCGCGCAGGATGGGCAGCGAGCAGTCGGTCTGCGCCAGGAAGCGGCGGATCGCGCCGTCGGTCTCGCGGAAATTGATGGCCATCACCTGCAGGCGGTCGCGTGTGTGACGCTCGGCCAGCAGTTCCAGCGACGGCATCTCGGCGCGGCAGGGCTGGCACCAGCTGGCCCAGAAGTTCAGCAGCACGACCTGGCCGCGCGCGCTGGCGAGTGACCAGGGTGGGCCCTCCCAGGCCGGCAGGTCGAGCCCAGGCGTCGATGCGCCGCGCGGCCAAGGGCGGCGCTGAATGCCTGGTGCATCAGCCGCGTGCACGCCAGCCACCCCCCCAAGCAGGGCGGTGAGCAGCGTACGGCGGGACGGCAATGCGTTCACGGTGCGGGCAGCGTCAGGCGAACATGCCCGCAACGCCGTGGCCGGCGCACTTGATTGCGCCGGCGTCGAACTCGGCACGCCGGTCGTGGTCGACGATCGAGACTCATGCGGTGGCCTGCTGTCGAGGTCATGGAAGAGGTTTCGGGGTCGCGGATCGACCGCCCCGACTGCTCACGCCTTCAGCTCAGAAGGCGGAACAGGTCGGCACGACATCCGTGCCGGGCTGGGCGCAACCCTGCGGCGGAAGACGACACGCCGAAGTTGCAGCCCCGATGCAAACTTACCGGGCGGAGTCTATAGCCAAATCACCCGATCGCCGCCTGCGCCGCCGCCAGCCGCGCGATCGGCACGCGAAACGGCGAGCAGCTCACGTAGTCCAGCCCGGCGCGATGGAAGAAGGCCACCGAGCTCGGGTCGCCGCCGTGTTCGCCGCACACGCCGACCTCGATGTCGGGGCGCACCGACCGGCCCCTTCTGCACCGCCATCTCGACCAGCAGGCCCACGCCCTTCTGGTCGATGCTGCGGAAGGGGTCGTGCTCGTACATGCCCTTCTTCAAGTATTCGGGCAGGAACTTGCCGGCATCGTCGCGCGAGAAGCCCATCGTCATCTGCGTCAGGTCGTTGGTGCCGAAGCTGAAGAATTCGGCCTGCTTGCCGATGCTGTCGGCCACCAGCGCGGCGCGCGGCGTCTCGATCATCGTGCCCAGCATGTAGTGCAGGCCCTCGCCGCGTTCGGCGAAGACCTGCGCCGCGGTGCCGCGGATGACCGCGGCCTGCGCGTTGAACTCGCGCACCGTGCCCACCAGCGGCACCATGATCTCGGCCTTGACGTCGATGCCCCGCGCCTGCATGTTCAGGCCGGCCTCGAAGATGGCGCGGGCCTGCATCTCGGTGATCTCGGGGTAGGTGATGCCCAGGCGGCAGCCGCGGTGGCCGAGCATCGGGTTGAACTCGGCCAGGTCGTCGACGCGCATGCGGATCTTGGCCAGCGACACGCCCATCTGCTGCGCCATCACCTTCTGCCCGGCCTCGTCGTGCGGCACGAACTCGTGCAGCGGCGGGTCGAGCAGACGGATCGTCACCGGCAGGCCGCTCATCTCGCGGAACAGGCCCTCGAAGTCGCCGCGCTGCATCGGCAGCAGCTTGGCCAGCGCCTTGCGGCGACCGGCCTCGTCGTCGGCGAGGATCATCTCGCGCACGGCGTTGATGCGTTCGCCCTCGAAGAACATGTGCTCGGTGCGGCACAGGCCGATGCCGGTGGCGCCGAACCTGCGCGCCACCTTGGCCTCTTCGGGCGTGTCGGCGTTGGTGCGCACCTCGAGCCGCCTGAACTTGTCGGCCAGCGTCATCAGCTTGCCGAAATCGCCGCTGAGCTCGGCATCCTTGGTAGTGATCTTGCCGGCGAAGACCTCGCCGGTGGAGCCGTTCAGCGAGATCCACTCCCCTTCGGCATAGCTCTTGTCGCCGATGGACATGGTGCGCGCCTTGTAGTCCACGTGCACCGCACCGGCACCCGACACGCAGCACTTGCCCATGCCGCGCGCCACCACCGCGGCGTGGCTGGTCATGCCGCCGCGCGCGGTGAGGATGCCCTTGGCCACGCTCATGCCGCGCAGGTCTTCGGGCGAGGTTTCCTGGCGCACCAGGATCACGGCCTTGCCCTGCTTGACCCACTCTTCGGCCTCGTCGGCGAAGAACACGATCTGCCCGCTGGCCGCGCCGGGCGATGCCGGCAACCCGCGCGCGATCACGGCTGCAGCCTTCAGCGCCCTGGGGTCGAAGATCGGGTGCAGCAAGTCGTTCAGCCGGTCGGGCGCCACGCGCTGCAGCGCCGTCTTCTCGTCGATCATGCCCTGCTGCAGCATCTCCATCGCAATGCGCACCATGGCCGCGCCGGTGCGCTTGCCGTTGCGCGTCTGCAGCATCCAAAGCCGGCCTTCCTGGATGGTGAACTCCAGGTCCTGCATGTCCTTGAAATGGTTCTCGAGCAGGGTCTCGGCGTGCAGCAACTGCTTGTAGATCTGCGGCATCAACTCTTCCAGCGACGGATACTTGGCGCGGCGCTCCTCCTCGCTGACCAGTGCCAGCTCGGCCCAGCGGCGCGAGCCCACCAGCGACACCTGCTGCGGCGTGCGGATCCCCGCCACCACGTCCTCGCCCTGCGCGTTGACCAGGAACTCGCCGTTGAACAGGTCTTCGCCAGTGCCGGCGTCGCGCGAGAAGGCCACGCCGGTGGCGCTGCTGTCACCCAGGTTGCCGAAGACCATGGCCTGCACGTTGACCGCCGTGCCCCAGCTCTGCGGGATGTCGTTCAGCTCGCGGTAGACGCGGGCCCGGTCGTTGTTCCAGCTCTCGAACACCGCGACCACAGCGCCCCAAAGCTGCTCCCAGGGGTCGGTGGGGAAGTCGCGGCCGACGCGCGCGCGGATCAGCGCCTTGAAGCGCGCCACCAGTTCCTTCAGGTCGGCGGTGTCGAGATCGGTATCGAGCTGTACGCCCTTCTTTTCCTTGACCATCTCGATCACCAGCTCGAAGGGGTCGTGGTCTTCCTTCGACACCGGCTTCAGGCCCATGACCACGTCGCCGTACATCTGCACGAAGCGGCGATAAGAGTCCCAGGCGAAACGCTCGATTGCCGGCCTTGGCGGCCAGGCCGAGCACGGCCTCGTCGTTCAGGCCCAGGTTGAGGATGGTGTCCATCATGCCCGGCATCGAGGCGCGCGCGCCCGAGCGCACCGACAGCAGCAGCGGGTCGGCGGCGTTGCCGAACTTCTTGCCCATCTCGCCTTCGACGAAGGCCACGCCCTGCAGCACCTCGGCCTCGATGAGCTTCAGCGCAGCGTCCTTGCCTTGCTCGGTGAACACAGTGCAGGCCTCGGTACTGATGGTGAAGCCCGAGGGCACGGTGATGCCCAGCCGGCACATCTCCGCCAGGTTGGCGCCCTTGCCGCCGAGCAGGTTCTTCATCGCAGCCGCGCCGTCGGTGCGAGAGCTGCCGAAGCGATAGACGTAGCGGGGGTGGTCCGTGTTCATGGAGTGAGCCGATGAAGTTGCGCGATTCGCCGCATGTTCGACTCGAGCGGTACGCTCGGGCTTGAGCAAGGTCAAGCGCCGTGTTTCTCGACCGGCCGGCGCTGCGAGCGAGGCAGCCGTGTCCTGTTGCGGTGCCATCCCGGCGCGTCGCCACCCGAGCCGCGACAGTTGCTTCGAGTGCGACAACTGCGCGCACGTGCCCCGGGGAGCGCGATCCAGCGGGGTGCCGACAGGCGGACAGGTTCAGCCACCCCCCCATGGAGAAGGCACTGCAAGGGCACCGCCGCGCGATGCGTGGATCAACCGCATCGAACCCGGCCTGCCACGGCACGCAGCATTGCCTTGATCCTGGGCGCCGCGCTCGCGGCCTGCGCAGCGACCCGCGGTGCTGCGACCGGGTGGCGACCGAGCGGCACAATCACGACACCGAGCAATGCGTCGGCCGGATCAGTCGTGCACCGACGGGGCGGCACCGGCAGCACCCAGTGGCAACTGACTGCAACTGGGTGTCATTCGGCTCGACGGCCTGGCTGGCAGCAAGGCAGCTGAGAGCCGATCGCCTTGTCGGGGACGAGTCGTTCGACCCCTCGTCCGGCCCATCGCTGTTGAGGGCCGCTGCTGATGGTGCACCGGTCGGTCGCCTCGCAGGACGACGATGGCAGCTTCCGGCAGCGGCTGCCACCGGGCCGGGAAACCTGAGCGGCTGCCAGTCTTCCGCCGTCGCTCGACCCGTTGCCACGAACTGCAGCAAGGCGCCGGCAGCAGCCCCTGGACTCGTGCGCTCCGAGCATCGCTCGGGACAGGCCGCGCCGCCGCCGAAGCGCGCGCGACCGAGCCCGGCGACTACCGTGTCTCGGGCCAGCCGCCATGGCCCAGCATGTCGCGCGACACCAGCACCACGCCGCGCTCGGTGACGTTGAAGCGCTCGCGGTCGCTGGCCAGGTCGTAGCCGACACGCAGGCCGTCGGGCAGCACGCACTCCTTGTCGACGATGGCGCGCTTCAGGCGCACGTCGCGGCCGATCTGCGCGCCGGGCAGGACCACCGAATCCTCGACCACGCTGCCCTCGCCCACGCGCGCGTTGTAGAACAGGATCGAGCGCCGCACCAGCCCGCCGCTGAGGATGCAGCCGTCGCTGACCAGCGCGTCCACCGCGATGCCGCGGCGGCCGGCATCGTCGAACACGAACTTGGCCGGCGGGCGGTGCGGCTGGCGGCCCAGCATCGGCCAGGCCTCGTCGTACAGGTTCAATTCGGGCACCACGTGGGTCAGGTCCAGGTTGGCTTCCCAGTACGCATCGAGCGTTCCCACGTCGCGCCAGTAGGGCCGGTCGCCGACCATATTGACGCAGCTGTTCTCGAAGCGGTGCGCATGCACGTAGGCGCTGTGCACCAGCCGCGGGATCAGGTCCTTGCCGAAATCGTGGCTCGATGCCGGGTCGGCAGCATCGCGCTCCAGTTGGTCAACCAGAAAGTCGGCATTGAAGGCGTAGATGCCCATGCTGGCCAGGGCACGGTCGGGCTGGTCGGGCAGCGGTTTCGGGCGTGCCGGTTTTTCCTCGAAGCCGACGATGCGGTCCCGTGCATCGACCGTCATCACGCCGAACTCGCTGGCCTCGGCCAGCGGCACCTGCAGGCAGGCCACGCTCATGTCGGCGCCGCGCTCCACATGTTCGGCCAGCAGCACGCCGTAGTCCATCTTGTAGACATGGTCGCCGCCGAGCACGATCACGTAGCGCGGGCGCGATTCGCGCAGGATGTCCAGGTTCTGGTGCACGGCGTCGGCGGTACCGGTGTACCACCGCTCGTCGCGCTGCTGCTGCGCCGGCACGATGTCGACGTACTCGCCCAGGCTGGCCTCCAGGAAGCCCCAGCTGCGCTCGACATGGCGAATCAGGCTCTGCGCCTTGTACTGCGTCAGCACGCCGACGCGACGCAGCCCGGAATTGACGCAGTTGCCGAGCGCGAAGTCGATGATGCGCATGGTGCCGGCGAAGGGCACCGCCGGCTTGGCGCGGTGGTCGGTCAGCTGGCGCAGCCGGCTGCCGCGGCCGCCGGCCAGCACCAGCGCATAGGTCTGCTGGGTCAGTGCGCGTCGTGGATCGGACTTCATGGTCAATGGCCTCGGATGTGGGAGCGGCGCTTGGCCGCGGTCAGGCATTCAACGGACAAGCGGCGGCGTGTTCGGCGCGCCCAGATCATGCACGGCGCAGCAGCTGCGGCATCGATAGCCAGCCCCGTGCCCACTGCAGCGCGGCGTCCAGGTGCGCCAACGCGGCGGCGCTGGGCGCTTCGCCGAGTTCGAAGCGCATGCCGCGGATGGCCAGCAGCGTGCATGGCGGCGCATCTTCTTCGTGCAAGTCGCGGTACAGGTGCAGCAGCGCCTGGGGCGACAGCGAATGGCTGCTGATGCTGGCGTCGGCCGCAGCGCGCAGCGCCAGCGTCTCGAACGGCGGCGCACAAGCCAGGCTGGCATCGACGAAGAGCACGCGCCGGCGGCCACGCAGGTCGAGCACGTGCTCGGGCACCAGCTGATAGTCATCGAGGAACTCGATGTCCTCGCGGGCCGGCAGCGCGCCGCGCAAGCGCTCGACACACAGCGGGCCCAGGGCATCGTCGCCGCGGCTGCGGTTGCCCCAGCCGAAGACCAGGCACGGCAATGTCATGGGCCCTCTCCGATGCTGCCCGGCAGATGCTCGAAGCCACCGTCAGGCGACTTGCGCACCCGGTCGAGCACATCGCCTCCGGCGCCCAGCAGCGTCGCCTGCAGCGGCATCTTGCCCAGCGCGTGCGTGGCGCAGGACAGGCAGGGGTCGTAGGCGCGGATCGCCACCTCGATGTGGTTGAGCAGGCCTTCGCTCAGTTCGTGGCCGTCGAGGTACTCGCGTGCCACCGAGCGCACCGCCTCGTTCATGGCCTGGTTGTTGTGGGTGGTGCTGACGATCAGGTTGCAGCGTGTCACCAGGTCGTCGTCGCCGACCTCGTAGTGGTGGATCAGCGTGCCACGCGGCGCCTCGATCACGCCCACGCCGCTGTGCCGGCGCTCACCCCGCGCCATCAGCTCGCCGACCAGGATGTCGGGGTCGTCGAGCAGTTCGGCAATGACCTCCATGCAGTGCAGCAGCTCGATCATGCGCGCCCAGTGGTAGGCCAGCGAGCCGTGCAGCGGCTGGCCCTGGCCCCAGCCGACGAATTCGCGGCGCTCGACTTCCGCCCGCGGGCTGGGGATGAAGTCGCAGTTCTGCAGCCGCGCCAGCGGGCCGACGCGGTACCAGCCGTGCTCGCGACCCAGGCTCTTGAGGAACGGGAACTTCATGTAGGTCCAGGGCTTGACCTCTTCTTCGATCAGGTCGAGGTAGCCCTGGTCGCTGGCGCCGTCGAACAGCAGCGCACCACTGGCATCGCGCGCGCGGATCACGCCGTCGTACAGGTCGAGCGCACCGTCGGCACGCACCAGCGACAGCATGTTCGAGCGGAAGGCGCCGAACCGGTCGTACAGCGCCGGGTTCTGCGCATGCAGCGTCTTGGCGATGTCCACCGCGTCTTGCGACCACTGGATCATCTGCTGCACCTCGCGCCGCAGCAGCTCGCGGTCGGCGGCGCTGACATGCTTGTTCATGCCGCCAGGCACCGAGCCGGTGCCGTGCACGCGCTTGCCCGCCGTGGCGCGGATGACCTCCTGGCCGTACTTGCGCAGCAGCACGCCCTTCTTCGCGATGTCCGGGTGCGCCGCTGCCACGCCGACGATGTTGCGGCGGTTGACTTCGGAGTCGAAGCCGAACAGCAGGTCGGGGCTGGACAGGTGGAAGAAGTGCAGCGCATGGCTTTGCATCACCTGGCCGTAGTGCATCAGCCGGCGGATCTTCAGCGCCGACGGCGTGATCGGCATCGCGCCGACCACATGGTCCAGCGCCTTGCTCGCCGCCAGGTGGTGCGACACCGGGCAGATACCGCACAGCCGCTGCACCATCACCGGCACTTCCCAGTAGGGCCGGCCTGCGATGAACTGCTCGAAGCCGCGGAACTCGACGATGTGCAGCCGCACCTGCTGCACGCGCTGCTGCGCATCGAGCAGGATCGTCACCTTGCCATGGCCTTCGACACGCGACACCGGGTCGATCGCGACGCGCTTCAGGCCCTGCGGCTGGGCGGCGGTTTCGAGCGAAGCAGCCATGGCTCAGTCGTAGCGCAGGAGGGAATGGCCCAGGTGCGGTGTGCGCCCGGCCATCAGGTCGGTGAGGAAGGCCCAGAAGGCATCGGCCGAAGGCGGGCAGCCGGGCAGGAAGTAGTCGACATGCACCACCTCGTGGATCGGGTGCACCTTGTTCAGCGGCAGCGGCAGCTCCGGGTCGTTGGGCACGGCACTGCCCGGACTCAGGCCCGGCTGGCAGCGGTAGACGTCGACCAGCATCCGGCCCAGGTCGAGGTGGTTGCGCTGCGCCGGCAGGCCGCCGGTGATGGCGCAGGCGCCCACCGCCACCAGCGTCTTGCAGTGCGCGCGGAACTCGCGCAGCACGACCACGTTCTCGGCGTTGCACAGCCCGCCTTCGATCAGGCCGATGTCGCAGTGGCCGATGTCCTTGATGTCGGTCAGCGGCGAACGGTCGAACTCGATGTGCTCGAGCAGCTCGAACAGCCGCTCGTCGATGTCGAGGAAGGACATGTGGCAACCGAAGCAGCCGGCCAGCGACACGGTGGCCACCTTGAGCTTGCGCGGGCCGTGCGGCATCACGGGCAAAGTCATGGCGACCGCTCCGTCTGCTCGGACACCGGCACCGCGTCGAAGCGCCGCTCGCCGATCGGCACGGCGAAGCCGCGCCGCTTGGGCAGGATCACGCCCACCGGGCAGACGCTGGCGGCGCGATCGCCCAGCGCCATGTCGGTGTCGCCGAGCCGGCCGCTGTCGCTGTTGACCAGCAGCCGCGTGCCGATGCCGTGGCCGCCGATGGCGAAGACGTTCTTGCCGTCGACGTCGCGGCTGGCACGCACGCACAGCTCGCACAGGATGCAGCGGTTGAAGTCGAGCAGGATGTCCGGGTGGCTGGCGTCCACCGGCCGGTCGGGATAGAACTCCTCGAAGTGCGGGCCTTCCATGCCCATCTGGTAGGCGGTGGCCTGCAGCAGGCAGTGGCCGCTCTTCTCGCAGCTGGGGCAGAAGTGGTTGCCCTCGACGAACAGCATCTGCAGCAAGGTCTTGCGTTGCGCGTTCAGCTCCTCGGTGTGGCTTTGCACGTCCAGCCCGGGTGAGGCCAGCACGGTGCACGCCGCTGCGGGGCGGCCGTTGACCCTGACGGTGCAGACGCGGCACGAGCCGTGCGCCGCGAAATCCGCGTGCCAGCACAGGTGCGGGATGTAGCGGCCCGCGCGCGTGGCCGCCTGCAGCACGCTGTCGCCGGCCTGGAAGGGCAGGTCCTCGCCGTCGAGCGAGAAGCTCTGTTCGACTTCACTCATTGAACGTTCCCGTGCGCTGCGTGCGGCGCGGTGAGCGTCCTTCGACGAAGCTCGGCACTGCGTCGGCTGCGGCCCGGCGCGCTCACGACAGCTTCTCCAGGTGCGCGCCGGCATCGTCGCGCCCGGTCATGCGGCGCGCGATCGACAGCTCGGCATCGAGGTCGAAGCCGGGCTCGAAGTACAGCGACTTCAGGTGCCGCTCGTAGGCCGGGCGGAACTTGGAGATGGTGTCGCGCAGCGGGTTGCAGGCGGTTGCGCCCAGCCCGCAGTGCGTGGCCCCGTGCATCAGCTTGTCCAGCTCGAACAGCACGTCGATGTCGTGGCGCGAGCCGTGGCCGGCGGCCAGCTTGTCCAAGCGCTTGACCACCAGCGCGGTGCCGACGCGGCAAGGGGTGCAGAAGCCGCAACTCTCGTGTGCGAAGAAGTGCGCGAAACCGCGTGCCACCTCGAACATGTCGCGGCTGCGGTCGAAGACCATGAAGGCGCCGGCGCTGGGCACGTCCTCGAAGGCGATGCGCCGGCCGAACTCGAAGGCCGACAGGCACACGCCCGACGGCCCGCCGACCTGCACCGCCTGCGTGTCGGTGGCGCCGCAGTCCTCCAGGATGCGGCCGATGCGCGTGCCGAAGGGGTATTCGTACAGGCCCGGGCGCGCGCAGTCGCCGGACACCGAATGGATCTTCGTGCCGGTGGACTTGGGCGTACCGATGGCCGCCCACCAGGCGCCGCCCTGCAGCGCGATGTGGGTGGCGGCGCAGAAGGTCTCGACGTTGTTGACCACCGTCGGGTGCCCCAGGTAGCCGTGCTCCACCGGAAAGGGCGGGCGGATGCGCGGCGTGCCGCGCTTGCCCTCCAGCGATTCGATCAGCGACGACTCCTCGCCGCACACATAGGCGCCGGCGCCGAGGTGGATCTGGATGTCGAAGTCGAAGCCGGCGTGACCGAGGATCGCCTCGCCGAGCAGCCCGGCCTCGCGCCGGCGCTGCAGCACGGCGTGCAGCGACTCGAGCAGGTAGCGGTACTCGCCGCGCAGGTAGACCAGCCCGCGGCGCGCGCCGATCAGGTGCGCCGCGATGCTCATGCCCTCGAACACCGCGTCGGCGTGGCGGGTGAGCAGCACGCGGTCCTTGAAGGTGCCGGGCTCGCCTTCGTCGGCATTGCACACCACGACATGCTCGCGGCCCGGCGCCTGCCGGCACAGCGACCATTTCAGCCCGGTGGCAAAGCCGGCGCCGCCGCGCCCGCGCAGGTTGCTGCGCGTCATCTCGGCCAGCATCGCCGGGGCAGCGCGCGCCAGCGCCGCGGCCAGCGCCGCACCCGGCGCCGGCGGCTCGGCCAGCAACACGTCGGCACGGCGGATGTTGTCCTGCACCTCGAACCATTCAGCCGGCCACTGCGCCACCGGCACCCGGTGGCGGATCAGGTCGGCCAGCATGGCCACACGTCCGCCATCCAGCCGGGTGACCACCTGGTGGTGGTTGACCAGCAGCGCCGGGCCCTGGTCGCCCAGGCCGGTGCAGGACGTGCGGTCCACGCTGGCCAGGCCGTCTTCGCCGACGCGGCCCGGCGCCACCCCCAGGCGCCTGCACAGGTCCGCCATCAGCGCCTGGCTGCCGAGCAAGCGGTCGGTGACGTTGTCGCTGAACAGGATGCGGTATTCGCCCACCGGCCGGGTGTGCAAGAAGCGGTAGAAGCCGGCCACACCCTGCACCTGGGCCAGCGTCAGGCCCAGGCCGGCGGCCACTTCCGCCAATGCCAGGCGCGGCAGCCAGCCGTGCTGTGCCTGCAGCTCGCGCAGGATCTGCAGCAGTGCATGCGGGTCGCGGCCATGACGCGACAGCAGTGCCTCGACATCGGGGGCGGCGCGGCCGGGAGCGCTCGACAGTTGCAGCATGGGACCCCTGCGGCTGGAGACCGGGCAAAACTCGATTCTGCGCAGCCACCCCCTGCCGGCAGATGACAAATCTCAACATCAAGCAAGCCAGCCAGGGACATTCATGCGACGCAGCGGCGCTTCGTGTCCCTGGCGCACGCCGCCAACATCGCGCCCTGGCCTTTTGAGCTCCCGCTTCACCACAGCGGCTCGCTGCCCGATGGGCCCGGTCGCGACATCCAGGGTCGACGCGACGCCCGGCTTTTTCGCCCGGCTGGCGCCCCTCGGCAGCCCGCCACGCATCTTCGGCGTCGCGCACTTGCCGCCCCGCGACGATCCGCGCGAAACGCGCTGGGCGGATTCGCAGCGGCGCTGGCAGCGCGACGCGTCGGAGGACAACGCGGTCCACGAATCGCGTTGTGCCGCATCAGCGGCCGACCAGGCGATGCGTGTTCAGTTCACCGGAACGGTCACCACCGGCGCCTGTTGTGCAATACCGGTCTCGGCCAGCGACGTCAGCAGCAGCATGAAGCTGAAGGTGCCCTTGGAGCGCAGGTCGCCGCTGTCGATCCAGAACCAGCGGCCGCGATAGCTTGCGGCGACAAAGGCGTCGACGGGGGCCTCGTTGCCGGCGCGGATGCGCACCAACGGTTCGTCGCGCGGCAAGGCCGGCACGCGGCTGGCGTTGCTCCGGCCCGCGGCGATGTCCTCGTGGGGCACCTCGATCCAGCCGGACATCTCGACCAGCATCTCGAGGATCGATCGCGACAGCATCGCCACCTCGCGGTCGTCGCGCGGCAGGTCGCCGAAGGTCAGCCTCAGCTCGCGCGCATCGGCCGACAGGCCGAGGGCCGTGCGCAGCATGCGGATGTCGTCTTCGACCGCCGGCGTGATGCGGCTGCCGCGGAACGTGATCAGCGACACGTCGTCCGTGCCGCGACGTTCCAGCCTGAAGCCGATGGCCTCGGACAGCTGCACGCGCCGCAGCGCGTCGAGCACCGCATAGAACTCCGGATCGGCATCGCGTCCAGCCAGCGGGCGGTTGCTGCGGTTGTAGATGCCGTTGATCGCCCGCGTGGTCACCTGAAAGACGATATCGACCGGATAGCCGGCCTGCACCAGTTGGAACAGCGCGGCCGGCGGGATCGGGCGCAGCAGGCTGCGCGTGAACTTCTCGCCGATCAGTGGCGTATAGCTGATCGTCGGTCTGTCCGTGTACATCGCTCCCGCGCCCAGCGTCAGGCCGCCGCCGGTGGCGTTCGGCACGCCGGCCGTCAGACCGCTGGAATAGGAGCCGCCGGCGTTGACCTGGCCCTGCAACTGGTACGAGCTGATCACCGACGTGACATCGAGGAACATCGGCGTGTCGGCGTAGCGCAGCCTGACGATGTTCAGCAGCAGCTGCTCCTTCCACGAGTTGGCCAGCGCCTCGGTGTAGCCGAGGCGGTCGCGATGCACCGACCCCGTGCCGATGCTGGCGCAGGCGCCGAGCAGCAGCACGATGGGCAGCAGCACGCACCATCGACTCGGTCCGGTCAGTTGCGCGTGTGCTGTCAAGGCTTCTCCTCCCGCGGTATGCCGCGATGCGCCGCCGCCGTACTGACGGGGCCGGTCGAGCGAAGTATGGACCCAGGCATCCCGGCTGTGTCGCTTTGCCAACATGTCGACGCCGAACCCCGACACGATCGTGGCTGCGCCACCGGGTGCGTGGATCGACCGGCCGCCGTCCGCGCCGTGCCAGACCGAAGCATCGGCTGTTCGCTGAGGCTTGTCCGGCGGCGTTCCACACGCAAAGGGCCCCACGCCGTCGGCGAACCCAGACGCCCGATCGGCAACCTGCGCTTGCGCATGCCCCACGAACATGCGAGCCTTCACCGTGACGCACCTGGCGTGCTTCAACCGGAGGCTCCCGATGTCCCAGATCGACAACCAAGACGAAGTCGTCGCCGTCCTCAACCGCTTGCTCGAGGCCGAACTGGCGGGTGTGGTGCGCTACACCCACTACTCGTTCCTGGTATTCGGCTTCTCGCGCATTCCCGTCGTTTCCTGGCTGCGCGAGCAGGCCAACGAATCGCTGCGCCACGCCGAGCAGGTGGGCGAATGGATCACCGCGCTGGGCGCTTACCCCTCATTGGCCATCGGGTCGCTGCTCGACTCGCACCGGCACGATACGTCGGCGATCCTGAAGGAGTCGTTGGCGACGGAAGCCGAGGCGCTGAAGCTCTATCGCCAACTGCTGCAACTGGTCGAGGGCCGATCGGTCGCACTCGAAGAATTCGCGCGCCAGATGATCTACACCGAAGAACTGCACGCTGCCGAGGTGGACAAGATGCTGCGCCGCCCCGGAGACGTTGCGACACACTCGAGCCGCAGCGGCTGACTGCGGGTCGCGCACGGCGGCGGCGTCGGGTTGGCTGCCGACCTCGATGACCGAAGTCCTGCCCGGTGACGAAGCCCGGGCCGTGTGCCGTCCGCGGATCGGCTGCCGGGCGACCTGAGCACGATGTCGACAGAGCAGGCCTGAGTGCAGACCCGGCAAGTCCGCAGCAGCCTTGACGCTCGTCCTGATTGGGGACAAGCAGATTCATTGCGCCGCCCAACGCCCAGCAACCGCCGGCGCAGAACAGGCCGTGACGTGAATAGGCGCCGGCTGCGCGCCAGCGCTCACCCGGCCGCGTCGTCCTCGATCTCGCGCAGGTGCTTCAGCGCCTCGTCGGACGACTCGTAGACGTGCGGCGCGACGCCGCGCTGGGCGAGCGCCTGGCCGAGCTTCAGACGCAGGAAGCCCGAGGTGGTGTAGCGCGTGACGTTCCAGTAGTACGCGTCGGCCAGCCCCTTGACCATCTGCGCGTACTCGTCCTCGACCTCGGGTGCGATCTCGAAGTTGTCGTAGTTGACGATCGCGTAGACCTTGCGGCCGATGCGGTCGAGCTTGTTCGCCACGTGGCGGCGGATGCCCTCGACGTCCTGCGGCGTGCGCACCTTGAGCCGCTCGAAGTTGATGAACAGGGCATTGTGGTCGGCGTCGTAGGTCAGCCGCCGGTCGAGCGGGATCTCGAGCAGCGCGTCGCGCAGCCCCATCGGGCCGTCGGCGAAGATGCGCGCATCCATGGGCTTCGGCGGCACCGGGATCAGCGGCTCGAAGTCCATCATCGCGAGGATGTCGCGTTCGATGTCGATGCCCGGCGCGACCTCGGTCAGCTCGAGGCCGCCTTCGACGAGCTGGAACACGCAGCGCTCGGTGACGTACAGCACCGGCTGCCGCCGCTGCCAGGCGTAGCGGCCGCTGAAGGTGCGGTGCTCGACCTCGCGCACGAACTTGCGCGACCGGCCCTCCTGCAGGATCTGCAGCTGCCCGTCGCGCACGGCGATGCGCAGCGCGCCGGCGGTGAAGGTGCCGCAGAAGACCACCGCCTTGGCGTTCTGGCTGATGTTGATGAAGCCGCCGGCGCCGGCCAGCCGCGGCCCGAAGCGCGAGACGTTCAGGTTGCCCTCGGCGTCGGCCTGCGCCAGGCCGAGGATCGCGATGTCCAGGCCGCCGCCGTCGTAGAAGTCGAACTGGTAGGGCTGGTCGATGATCGCCTGCGCATTCGTCGCCGCGCCGAAGTTCAGCCCGCCCGCCGGAATGCCGCCGATCACGCCGGGCTCGGCGGTCAGCGTCATCAGGTCGGTGATGCGCTCCTCGGCCGCGACCTCGGCCACGCCCTCGGGCATGCCGATGCCGAGGTTGACCACCGCGTTGGGCTTGATCTCGAGCGCGGCGCGGCGGGCGATGATCTTGCGATCGCTCATCGCCATCGGCGCCAGCAGGTTCATCGGCACGCGGATCTCGCCGGCGAAGGCGGCGCTGTACGGCTCGACGAAGGTCTGCATGTGGTACTCGGGCTTCTCGGCGACGACCACGCAGTCGACCAGCACGCCGGGGATCTTCACCTGCCGCGGCGGCAGCGAGCCGCGCTCGACGATGCGCTCGACCTGCACGATGACGACGCCGCCGGAGTTGTGCGCCGCCATCGCCAGCGCCAGCGCCTCGAGCGTCAGCGCCTCGCGCTCCATCGTGATGTTGCCGTCGGGGTCGGCGCTGGTGCCGCGCACGAAGGCGACGTCGATCGGGAAGGCCTTGTAGAACAGCAGCTCCTCGCCGCCGACGGTCATCAGCTCGACCAGGTTCTCGGTGGTGCGGGCGTTGATCTTGCCGCCGCCGTGACGCGGGTCGACGAAGGTGCCCAGGCCCACGCGCGACAGGTGCCCGGGCTTGCCGGCGGCGATGTCGCGCAGCAGGTGGGTGATCACGCCCTGCGGCAGGTTGTAGGCCTCGACCTGGTCGGCCACCGCCAGCGCCTGCAGCTTCGGCACCAGGCCCCAGTGGCCGCCGACGATGCGCTTGAGCATGCCCGGGTGTCCGAAGTGGTTCAGCCCGCGGTCCTTGCCGTCGCCCTGGCCGGCGGCGTAGACCAGCGTCAGGTCGCGCGGCCGGCCGATGCCGCCGGGGTCGTCCTTGGCGCTGGCGACGAAGCGCGCCTCGAGCGCCACCGCCAGGTTCTCGGCGAAGCCGATGCCGACGAAGCCGCTGGTGCCGAGCGTGTCGCCGTCGCGCACCAGCTGCACCGCCTCGTGCGCCTTGACGATCTTGCCGTGTTCGAAGCTGCGCAGCGCCGACAGCAGCTCGGCGGTGGTCTGGTGGTCGCTCATCGATGGGGCTCCTCGGGTTTTTGGGGCGCCGCCCGCCCGGGCCGCGCGCGGGCGAAGCTTAAGCCGAACTTCGACCTCCCGGGCCCGCTCCGCAGCGCAAACTCGGTGTCGACATCGACCGAGCCGCTTGCGTCGGTGGCGCGCTCGACGGTCGGATGTGGAAGACGACGAGGTTTTGCCCGCCGCGGCACCGGCCGCGGCCCACCCGCGGCTTACTGCGCCGTCCAGCCGCCGTCGACCGGCAGCGCGACCCCGGTGATGCCCGAGGCCGCCGCGCTGCACAGGAACACCGCCACGTCGCCGATATGCTCCGGCGGCAGCAGCGTGAGGTTGGGCTGCTTCTCGCGCAGCAGGTCGCGCACCCCGGCGACGCGGTCGCCGCCGAACGCCGCGGCGCGGGCGTCGATCTGCGGCTGGATCAGCGGCGTGTCGGTCCACCCCGGGCAGATGCAGTTGACCGTGATGCCGTCGGGCGCGGTCTCGAGCGCGACGCCCTTGGACATGCCGACCAGCCCGTGCTTGGCGGCGAGGTACGCGGCCTTCTGCACCGACGCGACCAGGCCGTGCACCGAGGCGATGTTGACGATGCGTCCCCAGCCGCGCTTGCGCATCAGCGGCACCGCGGCCTTCATCGTGTGGAACGCCGACGACAGGTTGATGGCGATGACCGCGTCCCACTTCTCGTCGGGGAAGTTCTCGATCGACGCGGTGTGCTGGATGCCGGCGTTGTTGACCAGGATGTCCGGCTCGGCGAGCGCCTTCGTCGCCTCGCCGACGAGCGCCGCCGACGGCCCGGCCTCGGCCAGGTTGGCCTGCACGTAGGCCACGCGCACCTTTGACGCTTCGGCGAGCTCGGCGGCGACGGCGCGGCCACGCTCGGGCGGCTCGATGCCGTGCAGCACGACGTCGGCGCCGGCGCGCGCGAACGATCGTGCGATCGCCAGCCCGATGCCCTGCGTCGACCCGGTGACCAGTGCGGTGTGTCCCTTCAGCATGCTTTCTCTCCGGTGGTGGGCTGCTCGCGCAGCGTGGTTATCGACGCCTTGCCGCAGTGGCGCTTCGACACTGCGCAGTCCGGACGATACTGCTTCGGCCGCTCGTCATGTGCGCGCGCAGTGCATGTCGATGACACCCATCCCATCGACGCGGGAAGGCCACGCCGGCGGCGATGGGTTCGTCGCACAGGTGCGCCTCTTCGACTACCACGCATAGCCCATGCGGAAGAGCAAGGCCCGGTTGCCGTCCGTTCCCAACGCCGCCTCCAGGTTGGCGACGATGCCCAGGGCCGGCTTGAGCAGGTATTGCACGCCCGCGCCCACCGTGGGGAATCGGTTGTCCGACGCCGAGCAGCCCTTCCGATCGCCGCCATACAGGCACGCGACGCCTGCAAAAACCGTGGCACCCCAGCGCTCGGCGATACGATGGCGCTCCTCGACTTCGATGGAGGACATGTATTTGCCCAGGTACTCCCCCGCGGTGTAGCCCCGCAGCCGCACCAGCGCATAGGCTGACGCAGGTGCGTCGTGCGTCCACTGGTTGTTCTGACGAAGCGCGAAGACATGGCCTTCGCCATGACTCCAGTAGTGCCGGTAGTCGAGCCTGTACACCTCGAATTCGTCGCTCTGCCGATAAGCGACGTTGTTGAAGTTGAGCAGCCACCCCTTCTTCGGTGAGTCCAGGGCATTGCGGGAATCATGCTGGACGACGAAACCCGCGCCGCTCGATTCGAACCCGGTCAGGCCGAGAAGCTCCAGGTTGTCGTCGTCCAACGCGCTTTGCCCGACCATCTGGTAGTTGGTGGCCAAGGCTTGCACGCCGACGAACCAGTCGTCCCGCACGCGGTACAGGTAGCGCGCGAAGATCGAGCGGATGTGGTCTTCGGACTTGAGGGGTTCGCCGCTGCCGAGGAAGTCGTCGTAGTCGTTCTTGATCACACCGCCGATGGCGCCCACCGTGAGCCGCTGTTGATCGCCGGCAAACGAGGTTCGGCCGAACAGGGCCGCGGTTGCCGAGCCCGTGGAGGTGTATTGCGCAGTGACGCGAAAGATCGACACCTGGGACTGCGGATCGAACCTCGTGAGGTAACCGACCATTGCACCGACCGAGGTGCCGAGCTTCGGATTGTTGGAGAAGGTCGGCAGCAGCACCCATGGCGATGGAGCCTTCGTCGCTTCTTCCGCTTGCGCGGGCTGACCCGAAGAAGCTTCGGGCTGTGGGGCATCGGCTTGCGTTGATGCCGTCGGCTGCTCTTTCGGCTCGGTCTGCGCGAACGCTCCAGGGCCATTCATGACAAGCACGGCGCAAGGGGCTGCCACAACAACAAGGGCGCGCCGCGAAAGTGCGTGCAAATGGCAAGGTGCAAAGCGCTGATTCATGAAGAACCCTCGGCGGTTGGGCGTGAGGCCAAAGCGGGATTCAGCCTGGGAGGCCCGGCCGCCGACTCTCAACCCGGCGCCGCCGTCGGTCGAGTCTAGCGTCGAGTTCGCCCGGCGCCTGCGCCAAGGCCGGCGCCGCCGCGGCAAGGCGAAACACATCGAGGGGTCCCAGGCCGCGGCTGCCGGTCGAACCCAGCGATCCGGTCCACATCGCGGCAAGGCGCCGCAAACCAGCATGGCCTTCCCAGCGGTCGACAGCGCCGCGGCGTGATTCAAGCCCTTGAAACCGCCTCGGCCGCCAGCTGGCGCAAGGCCCGCTCGAAGGCCTCGGGCGGCTGGCCGCCCTGGATCAGGTGGCGGTCGTCGATGATCACCGAGGGCACCGCGCTGATGCCCTGTTGCTGGTAGAAGCGCTCGCTCGCGCGCACCGCGTCGGCGTATTCGTCGCTGCCCAGGATGGCGCGGGCGCGCTGCACGTCCAGCCCGACATCGGCGCACAGCCGCAGCAGCACCTCGTGCGAGCCCGGGTTCTGCGCATGGGTGTGGTACGCGGCCAGCAGCGCGTGCTTCAGCTCGCGCTGCCGGCCTTCGAGGCCGGCCCAGTGCAGCAGCCGGTGCGCGTCGAAGGTGTTCCACACCCGCGGCCGCTCGCCGAAGGTGAAGCCGACCTCGGCACCGCGCTGGCGCAGCGTTGCGCGCGTGGCGGCCAGCTGTTCGGACGAGGCGCCGTACTTGCGCGCCAGGTGCTCGGCCGCGTCCTCGCCCTCGGCCGGCATCTGTGGGTTCAGCTCGAAGGGCTGGAACCGCAGTTCCACTTGGAGCTGCGGTCCGACGCGGCGCAGCGCCTCTTCCAGCGAATACAGGCCCACCGCGCACCAGGGGCAGGCCACGTCGGAAACAAAGTCGATCTTCATGCAGCACCTCGTCGCGGGCATCATAGGGTGATGCCCAAGCTGCTGTGGGTGCTGCTGCCTGTGTTGACTGCCGCCGCGCTGCTCGGCTGGCAACTGCTGCGCCGGCGCAAGCCCTCGCGGCATGGGTTGAACATCGGCTTCAGCCTGCTGCTGCTGGCCTACCTGGCCACCACCGCGGGCCTGGGCATCTTCTGGGTGGCCAACCAGCAGCTGCCGGTATTCGACTGGCACTACCTGTTCGGCTATGCCACGCTGTTGCTGGTGGTGTTGCACCTGGGCTTCAACGGTCGCATCGTCTGGCGCTACTTCACGCGGCCACGATCCGCGCTGCCGCCGCGCGCTGCCGCGGATCGCCCGCCGCGCCGCCGCGCCGTCGGCCTGGCGCTGGGGGTGCTGGCCAGCGGCGCGGCCTACTGGCTGGGGCTGCGCCATGGCCGCGACGCGGCCACCCCCTTGGCGCGCCCGGCCGACGCGACGCGCGCGCCTTCGGCGCTGGCCGAGGTCGAGGATTACCACGCGCTTTCGTCGAATTCGCGACGCGGCGTGCTGCGCGCGCCGGGCATCGACTGGGGCCACGCGCCCGCCGCCTTCAAGCCCGCGGCGGACGAGCGCGTGGCACTGCCGCCGCCGGGCAGCGCCACGCCGGGCCGCTTCGACCTGGCGGCGCTGTCCGCACTGCTGTGGCACAGCGCCGGCATCACCGGCAGCGCCGGGCCGCTCGAGCTGCGCGCATCACCGTCGTCGGGGGCGTTGTTTCCCACCGAGCTGTACGTGGCGGCGCTCGACGTCGCCGGGCTGGCGCCCGGCGTGTGGCACTACGACGCGCTGCACCATGCGCTGGCGCCGGTCGTGCGTGGTGCCGCGGCGGCCGCGGCGCCGGCCGCGGTGGCCGAACTCTGGCCGCCGCGGCCGGCCGCGCTGGTGCTGGCCACGGCAGTGTTCCAGCGCTCGGGCCACAAGTACCGCGACCGCTGCTGGCGCTACGTGCTGGCCGACCTGGGGCATGCGCTGGAGAACCTGCACGTCGCGGCCGAGGCCGGCGGCGTTCAGGCGCAGTTCGCATTGCGCTTCGACGAGGCGCGCTGTGCCGCGGCGCTGCAGCTGCGCGGGTTGGACGAAGGCGTGCTCGCGCTGCTGGCCCTGCATCCGCGCTCCCGGCTGCCGGCGGCACACGCGCCCTTGCCCGCCCTGGTCTGGCGCAGTGCTGCAGCGGTGGACGCGCATCCGCTGGGCATCACCGGTGCCATGCATGTTGGCAGTTCGCTGCAGGCGGTGCCGGGCAGCGTGGCGCCGGCCGCGCCGCGAAGGGCAGCGATCGCCCCGGCCGCCGCCGCCGGCGCGATCGCGCTGCCGCCGCCGGTGGCGGTGCCCCACGAGGTGCTGCGCGTCATCGCCGCGCGGCGTTCGGTGCGCCGCTTTGCCGAGCGGCCGCTGCCCCTGGACGCGCTGTCCGGCGTGCTGGCCGCATTGGCAGCCGCGCCGACCCTGCTGCCGGGCCCGTCGCTGAACGTGGACGTGGTGGTGCATGCCGTCGACGGCCTGGCACCCGGCGCGTACCGCCACCAACCACACCCGCACGCGCTGCTGCCGCGCCGTGCCGGCGTCGACCTGCGCCGGGCCGCGCGTGCGGCCGCGCTCGACCAGGACGTGATCGGCGATGCCGCGGCGGTGTTCGTGCTGTCGCTGCCGCGAAGTGCCTTGCTCGACGATGCCTCGGGGCCGGCGCGCGCCTACAGGCATGCGCTGCTGCATGCCGGCTGCCTCGGCGAGCGCCTCTACCTCGAGGCGGGTGCGCACGGCCTGGGGGCCTGCGCGGTCGGTGCGTTCCACGACGACGAGGCCGCGGCGCTGGTGGCCGCGGACCCGGCGCACGAATGGGTGCTGCATTTCGCGGCCCTGGGCTGGCCGGCTGGCTGACGCATCAGCGCAGCACGCCGGCTGCCGAGCAGCGACGTGCTACCGCGGGTGCGCAGGCTGCGCCGGTGGCGCGAGGGCGTTGCGCCGGGTCGGCAGTTCGAGTCCTGCCACGGCGGTGCTGCGGCGCGGCGGCACAGCCCTCAGGGCAGCGCCCGCAGCAGCGCCTCGACCAGCCGCTGCGGCCGGTGCTGCAGCTTGGCTGGCGTCAGCCCCAGCCGCAGCACCGCCAGCTGGCGCGACGGCACCAGCGCGATGGCCTGGCCGTCGTGGCCGTTCATCCACACCGTGTCGGCCGGCAGCTGGAAGCCGGCGTCGGGGTTCTGGCCGGGTGGCGTGCCGGCACGCGGGCCGTGCAGCCACATCTGGGCCTCGGTGTAGTCCGCTGGCGCGGCCTGCGACGGTCTGCGCATGCGCGCCACCCAGTCCGCCGGCAGCAGCGCCTGGCCTTGCCACTTTCCGTCCTGCAGCAGCAGCAGCGCAAAGCGCGCCCAGTCGCGGCCGCTGGCATACATGTAGGACGAACCGACGAAGGTGCCGCGCGCGTCGGCCTCCAGCACCGCACTGTGCATGCCCAGCGGGTCGAACAGCGCCTGGCGCGGCCAGGCCAGCGCCGCACCGGGCACGGCGTCCTGCCACAGCCGCGCCAGCAGCACACTGCTGCCGCTGGCATAGTTGAAGAACGTGCCCACCGGCTTGGCCAGCGGCTGCTGGCGCGCGAAGGCCGCCATGTCCGGCTCCAGGTAGAGCATGCGCGTGATGTCGGTGACGCTGCCGTAGTCCTCGTTGAAGCTCAGGCCGCTGGACATGGCCAGCAGCTGGCTCATGGCGATGCGCCGGCGCTCGTCGCCGGCCCAGGCCGGGAACAGCCCGTCGCGCTCGACGACGATGCGGCCGTCGCGCACCAGCGTGCCGACCAGCGCGGCCGTGACCGTCTTGGTCATCGACCAGCCGAGCAGCGGCGTCGCTGCGTCGAAGCCATCGCCATAACGCTCGGCCACGATGCGGCCGCGGTGCAGCACCAGCAGCGCGCGCATGCCCGGGCCGGCCAGCACCGGGTCGGCCAGCAGCGCGGCCAGCGTCGGCGCCGCTGCGCCGACCGCGTCGCCATGGGGCCAGACCCCGGAGCGCGGCGCGCGCGGTGGCGGCACCGGCGCCACATGGGCCCGGGCGCGCGCCAGATCGCCGTCGGGCACGCTGGCGCAACCGGTGCCGTCGCGGGCCACCGCCAGCCCGCCGCCGGCAAAACCGAACAGGCCGGCACGCACGACGCGCTGGTCGCGGTCCACCGATACGCGCACCAACCGCAGCAGCGGGTGGCCGGGTGACTGCACGTCGTCCTGCAGTACCTGGTGCGGGTCGCGTGCGCTGATGAAGACGCTGGAGCAGACGATCTTGGCGGCGTAGCCGGCAGCGACACGCACCATCGGCGGCGGCGCGGCCCACAGCCACACCAGGGCCGCTGCCAGCAGCAGCGCCAGCAGCCACCACGCGCGCCGCGCCAGGGTGTTCATCGCCATCGGCCGATGATAGGAGGCTCAGCGCCGGCGCCGCGCGCGGACCGGGGCGGGCGCGCCGAACAGGCCTTGCAGGCTGGCGTCGAGGATCGGCCCCAGGCTGCGCTGCACATAGGCCTCGCAGCCCGGCATCGCCGCTCAGCGGCTCGAACTTGCCGGCAATGGCCAGGTGGGCATAGCCGTGCACCAGCGACCACAGCGCGGCCACCGCATTCCACTGCAGTTCGTCCATCGGCGCGTTGGCGTCCAGGCCGAAGCCGCGGCGCACGCCGCCGGCCAGCACCTCGAAGGCGGCCTTCGCATGCGACGCCAGCGTTGCATCGGCATGCAGCTTGCCCTGGCGGAACATCAGCCTGAAGCGGCCCGGGTGCTGCAGCGCAAAGCGCACGTAGGCCTCGCCCTGGCCGCGCAGCGCGGCGCGCGCATCGGTGCCGCCACGCGCGTCGCCGGCGCGCAGGGCCTGGGTCAGGGCCTCGAAACCCAGGCTGGCCACCGCCGTCAGCAGCCCGGCCGCATCGCCGAAATGATGCGCGGGCGCGGCCGGCGACACGCCGGCACGGCGCGCCACCTCGCGCAGCGAGAAGGCCTCGGCGCCGCGCTCGGCCAGCAGCGATTCGGTGGCCTGCACCAGCGCCTCGCGCAGCGCGCCGTGGTGGTAGGGCGGGGTCATGTCACTCATGCCCGCATGGTAACTTGACAACGTTCAGATTGCCGAGCAAACTGCATCTGAACGTTGTTCAGATTGCCCCAGCCACCATGAATCCGCTCTCTCCCGACCTGGCCTTCCGTGCCGGCAGCCTGCTGGCACTGGCCGGCTGGATCGCGCTGGCGTTGTCGTCGCCGTCGCGGCGCTGGACGCCGCGCGTCTGGCAGCTCACCGGCTATTGGGTGCCGCTGCTGCTGGCGCTGGGCTACGTGGCGCTGCTGCTGGCCCATTGGGGCCCGGGCGGCTTCGGTTCGCTGGCCGAGCTGCGCCAGCTGTTCGAGCGCCCGGGGCTGCTGGCCGCCGGCTGGCTGCACTACCTGGCCTTCGATCTGTTCGTCGGCACCTCGATCGCGCGCGACGCGGCGCAGCGCGGCCTGCCGCACGCGGCCGTGCTGCCCTGCCTGGCGCTGACCTTCCTGCTCGGCCCGGCCGGCGCGCTGGCCTATGCCTTGTTGGTCTTCTTTCACCGGAGGATGGTGCGATGAACCCGATGTCGCTGAGCACGTCGCTGCCCGGCGGCGCGCGCCCGGCGCCCTTGCCTTTCGCGAGAGTGTGGCAACGCGAGCCGCGGCTGGTGGCCTTTGCGCTGCTGCTGCTGCTGCTGATGCTGCCGGCCGCCATCGGCCTGGGCCTGGACGAACGCGTACTGCGCGGCGTGAACGTCTGGGTCAAGCCGATGAAGTTCATGGCCTCGGTGGCGCTGCTGGCACTGACCACCGCCTGGTTCGCGGCGCTGCTGCCGGCCGCCGTACGCCAGGGCCGCAACTTCAGGGTGCTGGTCTGGACGCTGATCGCCACCGGCGGCTTCGAGGTCGGCTACATCACGCTGCAGGCCGCGCTGGGCCAGGCCTCGCACTACAACGTCGGCGACCCGCTGCACGCCGCTCTGTACACGCTGATGGGCGGCGCCGCATTGCTGATGACCGCCACCCAGCCCTGGCTGGCCTGGCTGATCTGGCGGCATGGCGAGCGCCGCATCGCACCGGCCTACCGGCTGGGCGTGCTGCTGGGCCTGGGCCTGACTTTCGTGCTCGGCGCCGAGTGTCGGCATGCTGCTCGGCGGCGCGCAACCGGCCACGGGCGTGGGCCTGCCGGTGCTGGGCTGGTCGCGCAGCATGGGCGACCTGCGCGTCGCGCACTTCGTCGGCATCCACGCCGGCCAGATGCTGCCGCTGGCCGGCTTCGCGCTCGCTCGCTGGCGGCCGCGCACGGCGGTCGCCGGGGTGTGGGCGGTGACCGCGCTGTGGACGGCGCTGTGGGCGCTGACCCTGTGGCAGGCGCTGTCCGGCCGGCCGCTGCTCGGCCTGTAGGCGCGCGCGCGGCAGTCGGTGGGCGGCGCGCCCGGGCCGGCTGCTAACCTGCGCGCTCCGACGCCGCAGGAGCCCACCGATGCAATTCACCCGACTCGGCCGCACCGGGTTGCGCGTCTCGCGCACCTGCCTGGGCCGCATGACCTGCGTCGGCGCGTCCCGGCCCGGCCCCCTGGTCGATGCCGTCGCGGCGCCGTACCTGAAGCCTCGACCCGAGGCGGCGGCGCTGCAGGCGCCGTACCTGCCGCACCCGGTGGTCGACTTCGAATGACGCTGGCGCAGCAGGCGCCCATGCCAGGCTCGCTGGCAGCGCTGGCCGCGTTGCATGGCGAGCGCTACCGCTGGCGCCTGCTGATGACGGTGATGATCGGCAGCATCGCCTCGGTGATGTCGTCGACCATCGTCAACGTGGCGGTGCCCGACCTGATGCGCCACTTCGCCATCGGCCAGGAGCGCGCGCAGTGGGTGGCGGCCGGCTTCATGGCGGCGATGACGCTGTCGATGCTGCCCACGCCCTGGCTGCTGGCGCGCTTCGGCTACCGCCACACCTATGTCGGCGCGGTCAGCCTGCTGATGGCCGGCGGCATCGCCGGCGGGCTGGCGCAGCACTACCCGCTGGTGCTGGCGATGCGCGTGGCCGAGGGCCTGGCCGCGGGTGTGCTGCAGGTCATCCCGTCGATCATCATCCTGCGCGCCTTCGGCGCAGGCGAGCGCGGCCGCGCGATGGGCATCTTCGGCTTCGGCGTGGTGCTGGCGCCGGCCCTGGGCCCGAGCTTCGGCGGCGTGCTGGTCGAGCACTTCGGCTGGCGCTCGATCTTCTTCTTCGTCGTGCCCTTCTGCGCTGTGGGCGCTTTGGCTGGCGCGGCGCTACCTGCCGGTGTCGGCGCCGGGCGGCGGTGCGCCGGGCGGACGCAGCGAAGCCCTCGACGTGCCCGGCCTGGCGCTGGCCACGGTGGCCGTGCTCGGCCTGCTCAACGGCCTGGTGCACCTGCACGATGCGTCGCTGGGCTCGGCCGCGGCGCTGCTGGGCGCGGTGCGCTGGCGCTGGCGCTGTTCATCCGGCACGAATGCGCGCACGCCCCGGCCGCTGCTCGACCTGCGCCTGTTCCGCTCGCGGCCCTTCGCGATGGGCGGCGTGGTCGCCTTCATCTACGGCATGGGGCTGTTCGGCTCGACCTACCTGGTGCCGGTGTTCATGCAGAGCGCACTGCACTTCCCGCCGTCGCAGGCCGGCGCGGCACTGATGCCGGCCGGGCTGGTGCTGGCGCTGACCATTCCTGTCGCCGGGCGGCTGGCAGACCGCGTGCCGCCGCATCGCGCTGGTGGCCGCCGGCCTGGCGCTGCTGGCCCTGTCCTTCGTGCTGATGGCCACGGTGGGCCCGGGCACGCTGCTGTGGGTGCTGATGCTGTGGGCCGTGGTCGGCCGCATCGGCCTGGGCTTCGTGCTGCCCTCGCTGACGCTGGGCGCGATGCAAGGGCTGGACGCCGCGGCCGTGCCGCAGGCGGCCAGTGCCATCAGCTTCCTGCGCCAGCTGGGCGGTGCCGTGGGCGTCAGCCTGGTCGGCATCTTCCTCGAATGGCGGCTGCGTGTGCGCGCGGCGCCGAGCTGTCGGCCTACGCCGACACCTTCTGGCTGGTGGCGGCGTTGTCCGCCCTGGCCACGCTGGCCGCGCTGCGCATGCGAGCGCCGCAGCGCGCTACTGGCGCTCCCTGATCTCGCGCTCGCGTGCGCCGCGCAGCGCCATCACCAGTTCGCCGAATTCGCGCGTCATGGCCTCGAGCAGGTCCTCCAGCGCGGCCAGGCCGACCACGCGGCCGGCCGCGTCGAGCACGATCAGCCGGCGCACGCAGTGGCGGCGCATCTGCTGCGTGGCCTCCATCAGGCTGGCGCCGGCCGGCGCGGTGACGAGTTGCACCGACATCACGTCGCCCACGGTGAACAGCGTCGGGTCCAGCTCCTCGGCCATGACGGCGAGCACCAGGTCGCGGTCGGTGACGATGCCCAC
>CAWFQP010000001.1:0-25409 GCA_963818005.1 uncultured Pseudomonadota bacterium | reverse complement strand
TGGGCGACTGCTTTACGGCCATCAATTCGCCACCCTGAGCGGCGGCAATGGTCGCGGCTCGCAGAGCTCATCCGCCGAACTCGACGCCGAACTGTTACATTCATTTGCTATGCCAGCCAGGAGCCGACGTTGGCGAGCGACAGGTTTGGAGCACTCCATTCGTGCAGAAGTTCGTTCTACCGCTCCTATGGTCAACCCCGATCGCGCAGACCATGCCGGCGCCGGGTGGGCGGCGAAGCGCCCAGCCCCATGAGACGGGTGACCCTTGGCCGGCATCGAGCAGCGATATTTCCCAAGCGTCCATTCGCGGCAACTTTAGCGAGTTGCGCTGTGGAAGTCATCGAGGGGCGGGCGTTGGCCGAGAGCCAGCGCTGTACGAAGCCGGCTTCGTCAGCGCCGCGCACAGTGCCGAGGACATCGCCGCCACGGTGCAGGCGGCGAGCGAGGCCTTGCGAGCCTGAACTCCCGCTGCGGCGCATACTCGCGCGTCCAGTCGCTGGACGGGGGAGCGCACCATGAAAACACAGTGCGGGGCGGAACGGCGGTCCTGTGGGCGAGAGGTCAACCGACGGTCGCTCCTCGCGGGCGGCGCTGCGCTGACGGCAGGAGCGCTGATGGCACCACGCACCTCCCTGGCGCAACCCGCCGAGCGCATGCGCCGTGTCGGCTGGCTCAGCGGCACGGAGAACGTGCGGCCGACCTTGAGCGACGCCTTGCGTGAACTGGGCTGGATCGAAGGCCGGAACATCAGCTTCGAGACCCGCAACGCCGAGCGCCAGCGTGAGCGGTATGCGCCAATGGCAAATGATCTCGTCGCTGCCAAGGTCGAGATCATCATCGCCGTGGCGCCGGGGGCGATCCGCACGGCCATGCAGGCGACGAGCGAAATCCCGATCGTCATGGCGTGGTGGGGTGGCCCCGATCTGGTCGAAGCCGGCGTCATCGCGAGCTACGCGCGGCCGGGTGGCAATGTCACGGGCGTGGACATGCTGCTGTCGGCGCTGGACGCAAAACGGCTCGACGTGCTGCACCAGGCCGTGCCCAAGGCAACGAAGATCGCCGTGCTCATCCACGGTCGGCAGATGTTCGAGCCACAGATGCCAGCGGTGCGCGAAGTGGCCAGGAAGGCGGGGCTGACACTGGAGATGGCCGACACCGGAGACAGCGCCTCGGCCTATGACGGCGCCTTTGAAACCATCGTCCGGACGCAGTGCCAGGCCCTGCTGGTCATGGGCAGCCCCGCCTTCGCCCGCGACCGCAAATTGATCATCGAACGCGCCGCCCGCGCCCGTGTGCCCGCGATCTACGCCGCAGCGTGGAATGCACGCGAAGGTGGTCTCATGTCGTACGGAACGACGGCGCTGGACCTCGACCGCCAAGTCGCAAGGCAGATCGACAAGATCCTGCGCGGGGCCAAGCCGGGCGAGCTGCCGGTCGAACAACCCAGCCGCTACGAACTGGTAGTTAACCTGGCGACAGCGCGCGCCCTCGGACTCGTGATCCCGCAGGCGTTGCTGCTGCAGGCGGATCAGGTGATCGAATGATCGCGGGTACGGCATGAACAAGCGCTGCCTGCAATCCCGCCGGCTTGGCGTGCGCCGGCGTTCGGTGCTCGTCGGCGGTGTCGCATTGACGGCGGGAGCGCTGATCGTGCCGCGCTTCACCTTGGCGCAACCCGCGGAGCGGGTTCGCCGCATCGGCTGGCTCAGTGACACCGCCGGCGTGCGGCCGACGTTCAGCGCGGCCTTGCGCGACCTGGGCTGGGTTGAAGGCCGGAACATCAGCTTCGAAACCCGCAACAACCAGGGCCAGCGCGAGCGGTCGCCTGAACTGGCGAAGGAACTCGTCGCGGCCAGGGTCGACGTCATCGTCGCCGTGGCGCCGATCGCGATCCGCGCGGCCGTGCAAGCCACGAGCGAGATCCCGATCGTCATGGCCTGGTGGGGCGGGCCCGACCTGGTCGAGTCCGCAGTGATCGCCAGCTACGCCCGGCCTGGTGGCAACGTCACCGGCGTCGACATGCTGGTGTCGGAGCTCGACGCGAAGCGGCTGGACTTGCTGCGGCAGGTCGTGCCCAGGGCGACGAAGATCGCCGTGCTGGTCCACAGCCCACAGATCTTCGAACAGGAGAGAACGGCAGTGCGTGAGGTCGCCCGAAAGTCGGGGCTGACGCTGGAGATCGTCGGTACGACACCCAGCAGCCCCGACTATGACGCCGCCTTCGAAGCCCTGGCCCGCTCGCAGTGCCAAGCCTTGCAGGTCGCGACCAGCCCCATCTTCGAACGCGACCGCAAGCAGATCATCGAGCGCGCCGCTCGCGCCCGCGTGCCGGCCATCTATGCAGCGGCGGCCAACGCGCAGGAAGGTGGCCTCATCGCCTACGGCACGACAGCGGTGGAACTCGACCGGCAGGTCGCAAGACAGCTCGATCGCATCCTTCGCGGCGCGAAGCCCGGCGACATGCCGGTGGAACAGCCCAGCCGCTACGTAATGGCTATCAACCTGTCGACGGCCAGAACCCTCGGCCTCGTGATCCCGCAGGCGCTGCTGCTGCAGGCCGATCAGGTCATCGACTGACACAGCGCGCATAGGAATTCAGATGGGATCCGGCTGGTGACTGCTTCGCGGATCCGAATTTGAATGGTCGGCTGACAACTCAGGGTCGTTCGTAGTCGATCCCGATAGCTGTCACACGATTGAGCGGGGACTGCCGCAGGCCGTGACGACGGATCCTACGTCGCGAGGATTGGATAGGTCCTGGACATGCCCAATCCCCATTCCCGACCAACCTCGACCGCGTCATACTGCATGCAGCTTTGACGTTGGGAGCTGACCATGACCTCTACCATGCTGCGGGGCAGTTGCTTGTGCAAAGCGGTGCGCTACGAAGTGGCCGGGGAGCCTCGACGGTTTCTCCACTGCCACTGCTCGCGCTGCCGCAAGGCAACGGGCACGGGGCACGCGTCGAACCTGTTCATTCAGCCCGGCACGCTTCATTGGCTGAGCGGTGAAGAGAACCTGCGTTCATTCAAGCTCCCAGAGGCCCAGCGCTTCACCAACAGCTTCTGCGAGGTCTGCGGTAGCCGCCTGCCGCGTCAGGCCACCGGTAGCGACGTGGTCATGATTCCCGCCGGATCGCTGGACGACGAGCCATCCGTCCGGCCGCAGGCGCGCATCTTCCAAGGTTCGCGCGCGCCTTGGTCATGCGCTGGCGACGACCTACCCGTCCACGCCGACTACCCGCCGTCGTGAATCGCAGCGCGAGCGTCTCGCGCGCCCGCACCGCGCCACCGAGGGTCTTCGGAAACGGTCGTTCGATATGGCTGTTCCGCGAACGGCGGCTTCCTACCGACACCGCGTATTGGCAGTCCCGGCCATCAGCGGGTGCTCTCGGCCGTCCGGTTCGGAGCACCGTGGTTTGGGGGTCGCTGTGGCTGCGTAGCGCTCGCGGAACACGCCGTCACCATGAGGTGGACTCCAGCAAGACAGCGCGCGACGGAAGGCTGAGCGCCCTCGCCAAGGGTGGACGTATGGCTCCACCGGCAAGATGCACCGCGAAAGCGCGCTGTGCCTGCGCCGCGCGCTACGGCGCGCGGGGTCGAACTCGCCGGCGGCGGCAAGCGATCAAGGCAGCGGCGATGGAATCATGTCTGGGCTGAGTGGGGACATCGTCGTGTGCCGGCGGTTCAGTTGCAGTTCTTCGGCCGCGCAACCGCATCAGCCCCGGTTTCGCTTGTTTCGCAGGGTCGGCAGGGCAGCGCCGGACGGGACTGCAATCACCAACCTGATGATCGCAGGACCACGCCGCTCAATCGTTCTTCACCTCGACGATGAATTGCCCCGGGGCGGTGGTCCTAAAGGTGTAGCTATAGGTCTTGCCGTTGTTCACCGCGGCAGCGCCAGTGGCCATCGTGTAGCGACCACGTCCCGAGCCGGCAGCGCCCGTGACCTTGCCGTCGGTCATCACCAGCGATTGCTTGCCCTCGGTGTGCTGGTAGGCAGTGGTGGCGCCGGGCTTGCGCGTCACACCGATGCCCGACAACATCGTCGCGCTGCCCTTGTCCCACTCGTAAATCGTCGTGCCGGTGAGCACGCCGCCATCGGTGGCACCCCCTTCGACGCGGCAGGTGATCTCGCCCACCGTGATGGCGTGACCTTCGCGGTCACCGAGCGCTTCGGGTGGGCTGGCGCCCACCGCATGGCAATACAGCTTGGCAGTGGCACCCGACTGTGCGAAGGCACCGGCACTGCCCAGCGTGAGGGCGGCAAAAGCGATGACCGTAGAAAGCTGCGACTTGCAGTTCATGTGATCTCCTCGTTCCGGCGTGTTGATTGGATAGCCACGGTGCCTGCCGGCGGGCACCTGCCGGGACAGTGTGCACTGGAGGCATGTGGTTTACAAGCTTCGCTCTCGACAGGGCTGGTCGCGCCCCTCGAGACTCCGGTTCCAACGAGGCCGGCAACTCCGGCCCCAATTCCCGAGTCGCCACCACCTCTGGCACCCCAAGTCCAAGCTGCGCGCGACGGTGTTACTGCAATTGCCCAAGCCTGCCGTAATCGCGAAGGTCCTCGCGCCCCCTGGCGCTGCCGTCGCTGAAGTTCATGCAGCGACTGGTGGACCTTGTTACACCCCCGGCGTCAGCCCGCCACCGGGCTGATGGTGAGGCGCCTCCTACAGCGACCGCTTCGTGCCAGCGAAGTCGTCGCCGTGAGCGCCGCTGAAGGGTCGAGCTTTGCCGATCATGCATGTGATTTCCGTGCCGGCGAGCCGTCATCAAAGTTGACGATTCCGGCGTACTGAATTCTCCTGGCGGTGTCGCGGCCATGGCCTGTCTACAGCAGTCTGCGGCACAGGTAGACGTTCTGCGTCGGTCGGACCTCTGCAAAGCGGTCAGCGAGCGTCGGACGAAAATTGTCCGAAGCTCGCTCGTTCCGGAGCCCCTGGTTCGGCGCCTGAGCTTGGTCTGCGACACTCGAAAGTGCGCCGTCGTCGCCTTCAATCGCCGAAGCAGCGACTCGGTGCAAACGCGACTGGATCAGCTTTGGCGGTTGGTGCCGCGGCGCGACTGCTGAACGCTTGCTAGGCGGCTCGCGGAACTGACACAACTGGCCCCAACATCAATCGTTGTTTGCGAGAGACTTGTCAATTCCTTCGCTGGAATCCGACGCTCGCTTCGGCCTGCCCATCACGCTTCTACCTCGTACAGAGGGGCCGTTGCCGTGACCCCTTCTGCGCGAGTATTCAGACAGGTGTCTGATATCGAAACATAGAAAAAGGGGCTACGTTCGCACGTAACCCCTTGATTTTATTGGCTCCTCGACCTGGGCTCGAACCAGGGACCTACGGATTAACAGTCCGGCGCTCTACCGACTGAGCTATCGAGGAACAGCCTTGCATTATAGCGGGCGGCGGCGGGCCTACAGGGCTGGCCTGAACCGACAGCGCAAAGGTGCGCGGTGCCATCGGGAACAGGTACGAGTGGCCGAACTGGAACGGCGACTCGCGCCAGGCATCCTGGTTGGTGACGTTTTCGACACCGGCGCGCCACACCAGCACGCTCTTGCCCAGTGCCTGCTGGTAGCGCAGGCCCAGGTCCAGACGGGTGATGCTGGGAATGCGCAGGCTGTTGTCTGGCATGACGATGCGGTCGCTTTCGTACAGGCCGTTGGCCAGCAGCTCCAGCCCCGGCACTTCGGCCACGCGGTAGCCGAGCTGCAGCTTGAACGTATAGGCCGGCACATTGGTCGGGCGCAGTCCGTTCAGGCTGGCGTCGGCGCTGTCCTCGCGTCGCGCATGCAAGGCCATGGCACCGCCGGCGAGGTTCCACGCGCCCAGTTGCGCCGCCAAGGTGGCCTCCACGCCGCGGTGCACGGCGTTGCCGTCGCGGGCCCAGGTGCAACTGTTGTCGCTGTCGCAACTGCCGAAAGCGGCCGACACCGGCCGTTCGATATCGAAGGCCGCCACCGACCATTCGCCGTGGTCGAAGCCGCCCTTGACGCCCAGTTCCACCTGCTGGCTGCGCAGCGCCGGCAGCACCTGTCCGCGATTGACGTAGAACGGGTTGTTCGGCGCCACGTCGGCCTCGTAGCCGGTGCCCCAGCTGGCATAGAGCAGCGACCCGTCCCGCAGCTTGTGGCTCAACGATACCCACGGCGCGGTGTAGTCCTGGTCGAAGCTCGTGCCTTCGCCGCCGTCGCTGACCGTCTGCCGTGTGTAGCGCAGCCCCAGCCACAGCGTGGTCTGCTCGTCGAAGGCGATGGCGTCACGCAGGTACGCTTCGGTCGAACGGATCTCGTCGCGGGTGGCCACGCTGCGCGGGTCCGGCGCCGGCGGCGTGAACAGCGTGCCCCAGACGTTGCCGGTGCCGGCATAGTTGAAGGCGTCGCCCTGGAAGCGGTTGTCGACCTTGTTGCCTTGCACGCCCAGCGTCAGGGCGTGGCTCAGCGGGCCGGTCTGCAGCGTGCCGCTCAGCGACACGTCGACGACGTCTGTGCGGCGGCGCTCGTTCTCGCTGCGGAAGTCGTACAGGTCATAGGTGCCATCGCTGCAGTAGCGGTCGTAGACGCCTTCGGCGCTGCAGCCGTAGGGGAAGGCGATGTAGTCGTCACTCGTCAACTGCTGCGTCGCCGCCTGCGCCAGCAGCGACCACTGCGCGTTCAGCCGTTGGCGCCAGCGCAGCGACGCGGTGGTGGCCTCGAACACCGAGGCCTGCGACCACGGCTGGTTGTTCAGGTTGATGCGCGGGTTGCCCGGCTCGGGCACCACCGAGCCGAGCACGCTGAAGCCCGGCACGCTGGGCTGCGAGCGGCGCGAGTTCTCGACCTCGGCCTCGATCAGCGTGTCGGCGTTCAGGCGCCAGTCGCCGGCCAGCGCCAGCAGGTAGCGGCTGCCTTGGGCATCGTAGGTCTGCGGGTCCAGGTGCTCGTAGGCGGCATTCAGGCGCAGGCCGAAGGCGCGGCCGTCGCCGAAGCGGTCGCTCAGGTCGGTCGAGGCCAGCAGGCTGCCGTTCTGCTGCCAGCCGACGAAGGCCTCGCGCAGCGCGTTGTCGCCCGGGCGCTTGACCACGAAATTGACCATGCCGCCCGGTGAGCCCACGCCCGAAAGCATGCCGCTGGTGCCCTTGAGCACCTCGACGCGCGACTTGTTGTCCAGCGGGATCGAGGTCTGGGCGTTGATCGGCAGCCCGTCGCGCCGGTAGTTGAAGCGGTTGTCGAGCACGAAGCCGCGCACGGTGAGAAAGTCCCAGTAGCCGTCGGCGTTGTAGCCGTCGCCCACCGAGGCGTCGATGCGGGCGATGTCCGACAGGCGGCGGATCCCGAGGTCCTTGAACTGCTCGGCGGTGGTCACGCCCACCTGCATCGGCAGGCTGGACAGCGGTACGTTGCCGAAACCGCTGATGCCGGCCACCGACTTGACGGCGCTGACCGTCACCTGCTGTGTCGCGCCTGCGTCGGCGTCGAGGGTCGTGTTCTGTGCCTGGCCGGGTTGCGGCAGGGCAGCGGCGCCCAGCGACAGGGCCAGGGCCAGGGAAGGGCGGCGCCGCGGCGTCGCAGGTCTTGGTTGGAATGCCATCGTCTTTTCCATGTCGATGGCAGGTCGGCACGGGCCCGCGGCGGCGATGCGACGGTCGGGCATGCTTCCCTGCGCGAGGATTACCTCAATCAGGTTCAAAGGGACTTTCTCAGTCGGCACGACCCGAAGGTCGTGCCAACACCCCTAGCGAATGCGCCGCGGCAAGCCGCAGCGCGATGAAACTATATCGTCAAAAGAGAACGGGCCCGCAATGCGGGCCCGCTCGATGCTGGCGCAGCCCCTAGTCGAAGACCGGCGACTCCACGCCCAGCACCTTGTGCAGCTTCGGGCTGGTGGTGGTGTACTGCAGCAGGATGCGCTTTTCCGGGAAGATGTACGGCGCCGCGCCGAAGGCGGCCAGCGCCGCTTCGTGGAAGCCCGACAGGATCAGCTTCTTCTTGCCCGGGTAGGTGTTGATGTCGCCCACCGCAAAGATGCCCGGGATGCTGCTTTCGAACTTCTCGGTGTCGACGACGATCTGCTTGCGCTCGATGCCCAGTCCCCAGTCGGCGATCGGGCCGAGTTTCGGGCTCAGGCCGAAGAAGACCAGCAGCATGTCCAGCGGCACCAGGCGGGTGACGGCGTCGCCGCCGGTGACCTTGAGGCCGGTCAGTCGGCCGTTGCTTTCTTCGAAGCCGGTGGCCTGGCCGACCAGGAACTGCATCTCCAGCGCCTCGCACAGCTCGCGCATCTTGGCCACCGACGCCGGCGCGGCGCGGAAGCCGTCGCGGCGGTGCATCAGGATCACGCTGGCTGCCTGGTGCGGGCCTTCCTGCACGAAGTTCAGCGCCCAGTCGAGGGCCGAGTCGCCACCGCCGACGATGACCAGGTTCTTGCCGGCAAATTGCGCCGGGTTGCGCACCCGGTAGAACAGCTGCGTGTCGAGGAACTTGTCCAGCCCGTCGAGCTTGAGCGTGCGCGGCTGGAACGAGCCCACGCCGCCGGCGATGAACACCGTCTTGGTGAGCAGGGTCGTGCCCTTGCTGGTGGTCACCAGGAAGCGGCCGTCGTCCTGCCTGACCAGGCCGCTGACCTCCTGGCCCAGATGGAAAGTGGCACCGAAGGGTTCGATCTGCTTGAGCAGGTTGTCGGTGAGTTCCTTGCCGGTGCACACCGGCACCGCCGGAATGTCATAGATCGGCTTGTCGGGGTACAGCTCGATGCACTGGCCGCCGGGGTAGGCCAGCGAGTCGATGATGTGTGCCTTGATCTCCAGCAGCCCCAGCTCGAACACCTGGAACAGGCCCACCGGGCCGGCGCCGACGATGACCGCGTCGGTTTCGATCGGGCCATCGTGGCTGCGTGCGGTGTCGGTCACCGCGGGAGTCGGGTTCGGTTCCATGATTCGGGTTTCGGCCTGTCAGCGCTTGGCCGGGCAGGGTGGGTCTTGGGGGTCAGCGGATCAGTTCGGACAGCTTGTCCTTGACGTCTTTCCATTCGTCGGCGTCGGCCGGCGCCGGCTTGCGCTTGGTGATGCTCGGCCAGCCTCGCGACAGCTCGGCGTTGAGCTTGATGAAGTGAAGCTGGTCCTGCGGCACGTCCTCCTCGGGCAGGATCGCATTCACCGGGCATTCGGGAATGCACACCGCGCAGTCGATGCACTCGTCCGGGTCGATGCTGAGCATGTTCGGCCCTTCGCGGAAGCAGTCCACGGGGCAGACGTCCACGCAGTCTGTGTACTTGCAACGGATGCACGATTCGAGGACGACGTGGGTCATGAGCAACTCTGACAGTGTTCTTGGAGGTGAAGGCGGTGGCCGTGGGCATGGCCCGCCGGGCAGGCTGCGAGCCGCCATTGCGGGCGACAAAGCCGCAATTTTATGTCGAGGCGGGCGCCTCGCTTGCGCGTTGCCAGTCGTGCGTCAAGGTTTTGTCGTGATGCCCAACGCCTTCGGCGGCCGCGCCCACGGTCACCACCGTGGGCCGGCCGCTGTGCAGCACGGTGGCGTGGGCCAGCGTGTCGATCCGGTGCTGGCTGACCCATTGGTCGCTGCAGCCTGCGCGCGACACCACGCACACGGGCGTGTCGAGTGGCCAGCCGGCGTCGCGCAGCCGGCGCGACAGCGCACCGAGCTGGCGCCCGGCCATGTAGAACACCTCGCTGTCGGCGCTGCGCGTGGCGCGAAGCTCGCCTTGCTGCGTCATCGCGGTGCTGAAGGCCACGCTGCGGCCGCGGCCGCGCCGCGTCAGCGGCCGCTTCGCCGCCGCGGCGGCGGCAAGTGCGGCGGTGACGCCCGGCACCACCTGGCATTCGATGCCGTGTTCGGCCAGTGCCTCCAGCTCTTCTTCGAGCCGGCCGAACAAGCTCGGGTCGCCGCCCTTGAGCCGCACCACCCGTGCATGCTGGCGCGCGCTGCGCACCAGCAGCGCATTGATCGCGGTCTGCCGCGTGGCATGGGTAAAGCCGCGCTTGCCGACGTCGATCCAGCGTGCGCGCGGGCGCCAGCTCGCGCAGCGCGGGGTCGGTGAGCGCGTCGAACAGCACCACGTCGGCCTGCGCCAGCAGGCGCGCGCCGCGCAGCGTGATCAGGTCGGCCGAGCCAGGGCCGGCACCAATGAAGGCAACGCTGCCCATCAGCGCACCACGTTGACCAGCAGCGCACCGCTGGTGCGGTTGCTGGCCGGGTCGACGACGATCAGCGAGCCGGCCACGCGGTTGTTGGCATAGGGCTCCAGCGGCAGCGGCTGGCCCAGTTCGACCACCACATGGCCGATGTCGTTGACCGACAGTTCGTGGGCATCGATGGGCTGCAGCGTGCCGATGTCCAGGCGGTGACCGATGGCGGCGATGCGCGCCTGCACCCAGCGGTTGCCGTGGCGCACAACGTACTTGCGCCCGACCACCGCGGGCTCGGTGTCCAGCCAGGCCAGCGTGGCGCCGAAGCGTTGCACCGGCAGCAGTGTCTCGGGCGTGCCGATCCAGTCGCCGCGCGACACATCGAGCTGGCGGTCGAGGATCAGCCCCACCGATTGCCCGGCCTCGCCCATCGCCACCGTGCCGCCGGCGCGGCGCAGTTCGGTCACCGTCGCGCGCTGGCCGCTCGGGTACAGCTGCACGGCGTCGCCGGGGCGCACGCGGCCGTGGGCAATGCGTCCCCACAGCGTGCGTGGCTGGTGGCCGATGCCTTCGGGCTGCTCGACGCTGTCGCGCGCCACATACTGCACCGGCAGCAGCAGCGAGCCGTCGACGCGCTCCTGTGTCGTCGGCAGCGCTTCCAGCAACTGCAGCAGCGACGGACCCTGGTACCAGACGGCCTGCAGCGGCCGCGTGATGTTGTCGCCGCGCAGCGCCGACACAGGCACGATCGCCGCGACCTCGACGCCGGCCTCGCGCGCGAAGGCCTGCAGCGCATCGCGCACCGCCTCGAAGGCCGGCTGCGGATCGGCCAGCGCATCGATCTTGTTGACCGCAAAGACGATGCTCGGCACGCGCAGCAGGTGCGCCAGCAGCGCATGGCGGCGCGTTTGTGGGAGCAGCTCGACGCGTCGAGCTGCGAGCGGCAGCAGTGGATCGTAAGCTCGGGCCCAGTCGATCTTGGTGATGTCCACCAGCACGATGGCCGCATCGCTGCCGGCGGCGGCAGTGACCATGTTGCGCGTGTACTGCTCGTGGCCCGGCGCGTCGGCGATGATGAACTTGCGCTGCTTTGTGGCGAAGTAGCGGTAGGCCACGTCGATGGTGATGCCCTGCTCGCGCTCGGCCTCCAGCCCGTCGGTCAGCAGCGACAGGTCGATGGCTTCGCCGTCGGCCTTGGCGTGCAGCATGTCCAGTTGGTCGGCCAGGATGGCGCGGCTGTCGTACAGCAGGCGGCCGATCAGCGTGCTCTTGCCGTCGTCGACGCTGCCGGCGGTGAGGAAGCGCAGCGCGCGGTGGTCTTCGGGCAGCTCGCCCCGGTCTTGCAGAACCGCGCTCATCAGAAATAGCCCTCCTTCTTGCGCCGCTCCATCGAGGCGTCGCTGGTGCGGTCGTCCATGCGCGTGGCGCCGCGCTCGCTGACGGTGACGCTCAGCGTCTCGGCAACGATGTCCACCGCACTGGCGGCGGTGCTTGCAACAGGGCAGGTGCAGGTCATGTCGCCCACCGTGCGAAAGCGCACCGTCGCCGCCTCGGCCTGCTCGCCCGGCTGCAGCGGCGTGACCTCGGTCACCGGCACGAGCAGGCCCTTGCGCCGCACCACCTGACGCTGGTGCGCGTAGTACAGCTCGGGCAGCGGGATGTTCTCGCGCGCCAGGTACAGCCAGACGTCGAGCTCGGTCCAGTTGCTGATCGGGAAGGCGCGGAAATGCTCGCCCGGGCGGATGCGCGTGTTGAACAGTGTCCACAGCTCGGGCCGCTGCTCCTTCGGCTGCCACTGGCCGAAGGCGTCGCGGTGGCTGAAGATGCGCTCCTTGGCGCGGGCCTTCTCCTCGTCGCGGCGCGCGCCGCCGATCAGGCAATCGAAGCGGTGCTCGTCGATGGCTTCGAGCAGCGCCACGGTCTGGTGGCCGTTGCGCGATTCCAGCGGGTGCGCCAGGCGCACCGTGCCGCGCCGGATCGAATCCTCCAGGTGGCCGACCACCAGGCGCTCGCCCATCTCGGCGACTCGGCGATCGCGGAACTCGATCACTTCGGGAAAGTTGTGGCCGGTGTCCACGTGCAGCAGCGGGAAGGGTAGCTTGCCCCGGAATTCGTTGCCGGCAATCGGCGTCGCGCCGCCTTGCACGCCCCCTAAGGGCGGCGCCGCAGGCGCCTTGGGGCCCACATCAACGCGATTCTTGAAGGCCTTCTCGGCCAGGCGCAACACGACGCAGGAGTCCTTGCCTCCCGAGAACAGCAGGGCAGGGCGCTCGAAGCCGGCCACCACCTCGCGCAGGATGAAGATGGCCTCCTCCTCCAGCCAGTCGAGGTGCCTGTGGTCGAGTGCGGGCAGCAGGCGTTCGATGCTCAGCGGGGCGTTCATGCGGGGGTTTCCTCGTTCGATGGGGCGACTCGCAGGCCGCATTCCTTGGCGGCGTCGTCTTGGCTGCGGCCGGACGCTGTCGTGTCCTCGACTTCGGCCGGGCCGAAGTCAGCCTTCGACGGAACAATGATGCCAAGCGCCTCGCCCCGCGAGGCGCCGGCTTGCGCCGAGGATTGCGGCTCGACATGCAAGCCGCATTCCTTGGCATCGTTGTTCTCCCACCACCAGCGGCCGGCGCGGAAGTCCTCGCCGACAGCGATGGCCCGGGTGCAGGGCTGGCAGCCGATGCTGGGGAAGAACTGGTCGTGCAACTCGTTGTAGGGCACGTCGTGGGTGGCGATGTAGTGCCACACGTCGTTCCAGCTCCAGTCGGCCAGCGGGTTGAACTTGATGCGCCCGGCACTGTCGCGCTCGCTGAAGGGCACGGCGCCACGGTTCGCCGACTGCTCGCGGCGCAGCCCGGTGACCCAGGCGCTTCGGCCGGCCAGCATGCGCGCCAGGGGCTGCAGCTTGCGCAGCTCGCAACAGGCCTTGCGCAGCTCGATGCTGCGATACATCGGCTCGGCGCCATGCTGGCGCACGAAGTGGACCACCAAGTCCTGCGCCGGAGCGTGCCGCTCGACCGCCAGGCCGTAGCGTGCTTCGATGCGCGGGATCAGCGCCAGCGTCTGCGCGTGCAGCTTGCCGGTGTCCAGCGTGGCCAGCGCCACGGGCAGGCCGTGGCGTGCGATCAGGTCGGTGAGCACCATGTCTTCGGCGCCCAGGCTGGTGGCCTGCACGATCGCGCCGCCATGTTCGGCCGCCGCCGATTGCAGCATGGCCACGGTGTGCGCCAGGCGTTCGTCGAAGTGCGCACCCGGCGCGGGCATACAGCGAGATGGCCGACATGATCAGATCCCCTGTCCGGCAAACAGCTCGTCGCCGTCGCGCGGCGCCGCGGCCTCCGCTGCCACGTCGCGCGCGAAGGCCGGCCGCGGCTGCAGCACGTCGCCCTGGTAGTGGCCGGGGAAGAAGCCCAGCGCGCGCACGGCGGCTTCGATGCTCTGGTCGTGGCGCAGCTGTACCGCATCGAAGCCGGTGCGCTGCAGCAGCGGCAGCATGTCGACCAGCACCTCGCCGACCGCGCGCAACTCGCCGTCGAAACCGTGGCGCACGCGCGCCACGCGCGCCTGGCTGTAGGCGCGGCCATCGGTCCACTTCGGGAACTGCAGCGCCAGCATCGACAGGCGGGCATTCGGGCCGTGCAAGTCCTCGGCCAGCGTGTCCACGTCCAGCGTGTTGGGCAGCAGCACCGCCGGTGGGCAGGCCGCGCGGCCAGCTGTCGCGCACCGCGTGCCATTGCTCGAGCGTGAGCAGCCGTTCGGGCTGCGGGTCGGGGTGCGGGATCGGGCCGTCCTCGCCTTCCACGAGATGCCAGCGGTTGTTGCGGTTGTCGATGAAACGCATGCTGGGTGTCCTTCAGGCGGCCGCAGCCGGCGACTGCAGCGGCCGTGGCGCGTCGCACCGCGTCGGCCGCGGCACGGAACGGTGCCGTGCCCAGCCTGCCGGCTGGTGTCGATGAACAACTCGCCCGGCTGGCGCTCGCGGCGGTAGGTGTCGATCACCGCCTCGATCACGTCGGGCACTTCTTCGGCGGCGAAGGACGGCCCGATCACCTTGCCCGGCGTGGCCGCGCCGCTGTTGGTGCTGCCGTCGGAGCCGGCGACGGTGACCTGGTACCACTCGGCGCCGTCCTTGTCGACGCCGAGGATGCCGATGTGCCCGCTGTGGTGGTGGCCGCAACTGTTGATGCAGCCGCTGATGTGCAGGTCGATGTCGCCGATGTCGTACAGCCGGTCCAGGTCCTCGAAGCGTTCGGTGATGGCCGCGGCGACGGGAATCGAGCGTGCATTGGCCAGCGCGCAGAAGTCGCCGCCGGGGCAGGCGATCATGTCGGTCAGCAGCCCGATGTTCGGCGTGGCGAAGCCGGCCTCGCGCGCGGCCAGCCACAGCGCCTGCAGTTCGCTTTCATGCACCCAGGGAAGCAGCAGGTTCTGGTCGTGCGTGACGCGCAGCTCGCCGTGGCTGAAGCGCGTGGCCAGCTCGGCGGCGCGGTCCATCTGGTCGCCGCTGGCGTCGCCGGGGGCGATGCCGGCGCGCTTCAGCGACAGCGTCACTGCGCGGTAGGCCGGCAGCTTGTGCTCGTGCACATTGCGCTGCAGCCAGCGCGTGTAGGCTGCGGGCGCATCCGCTTGCGGCCGCGGCGCTGCGGCGTGCTGCAGGTCGATGCCGGCCGGCAAGCCGGAAATGCGCCGCGACGCGATCGAGCTCGCTCTGCGGAATGAGGTGCGCGGCGCCGTCGCGGTCGTGTTCCAGGATGTGGCGGAACTCGGCATTCACCGCGTCGACGAACTTGCGGCCCTCGGCCTTGACCAGGATCTTGATGCGCGCCTTGTACAGGTTGTCGCGTCGGCCCAGGCGGTTGTAGACGCGCACGATGGCCTCGATGTAGACCAGGATCTGCTGCCAGGGAACGAACTCGCCGATGACGCTGCCGATGATCGGCGTGCGCCCCATGCCGCCGCCGACCAGCACCTTGAAGCCGACCTCGCCGGCCGTGTTCTTCAGCAGCTGCAGGCCGATGTCGTGCCAGCCGATGGCGGCGCGATCCTCGCGCGCGCCGGTGACGGCGATCTTGAACTTGCGCGGCAGGAAGGCGAACTCCGGGTGCAGCGTGCTCCACTGGCGCAGGATCTCGCAGTAGGGCCGCGGGTCGACCACCTCGTCGGGCGCGATGCCGGCCAGCGCGTCGCTGGTGATGTTGCGGATGCAGTTGCCGCTGGTCTGGATGCCGTGCATGTCGACCTCGGCCAGCAGGTCCATCACGTCGGCGGCGCGCGCCAGCGGGATCCAGTTGTATTGCAGGTTCTGGCGCGTGGTGAAGTGGCCGAAATCGCGGTCGAACTCGCGCGCGATGCGCGCCAGCTGGTGCAGCTGGCGGCTGCTCAGTTCGCCGTAGGGCACGGCCACGCGCAGCATCGGCGCGTGGCGCTGCACGTACCAGCCGTTCTGCAGGCGCAAGGCGCGGAAGTCCTCGTCGGGCAGTGCGCCGTCCAGGTGGCGGCGCAGCTGGTCGCGGAACTGCGCCGCACGTGCGTGCACCATGCTGGCGGTCGAAGTCGGTGTATTGGTACATGCTCAGTGAATCACTTTCAGTCCGGCGGTGACGAGTGACACGCACAGCAATACGCGCACCAGCTGTTCGGGCAGGCGCCGCGTCAGCTGCGCGCCGAGCCAGATGCCGGGCAGCGAGCCGAGCAGCAGCCACAGCAGCAGCATCCAGTCGACATGCCCCATCCACGCGTGGCCGATACCCGCGACCAGCGTCAGTGGCACGGCGTGGGCGATGTCGGTGCCCACCAGGCGCTGCGCCGGCAGCCGCGGATACAGCAGCAGGATCATCGTGGCACCCGATGCGCCGGCGCCGATCGAGGTCAGCGACACCAGCACGCCCAGCACGGCGCCGCAGCCCAGCGTCCAGCGGGTCCGGCGTGCATCGGTCAGCCAGGGCTCCAGACGCAGCGCGACGCGATGCCAGATCGGTCGGTAGGCGACGGTCACGGCCGTCAGCAGCAAGGCCACGCCGAGCGCGAAGGTCAGCGTGCCCAGCGCCCCCTTGGCCGCTCCGGTGAAGTGCATCGCGGCCAAGGTGGCGATGGCCGCCGGAATGCTGCCGGCCAGCAGCAGAGCGGTGATGCGATAGTCCACATGGCCGTGTCGCTGGTGTGCCACCGCGCCGCCGGACTTGGTGATGCGCGGCGAACCACAGGTCGGTGCCGATGGCCAGCGCGGGGTGGAGCCGGAACACGCCGATCAGCAGCGGCGTCATCAGCGATCCGCCGCCCACGCCGGTCAAACCGACGATCACGCCGACACCGAAGCCGCTCAATACCGCCAGACCATCCATGCCCCGCCATGCCTCCAGCACGGACGAAGGGCCCGTGAACGGGGCGGACTGTAGGTGGGCTGCTTATATTTTCGAACTACAGTTTTCTTGTTTTCATATGCTCATGATGAATTTTGCTTCGATCGCCAGATGTCCGGCACGCACACGCGTCCGGCGTTCGCCGGTCGACGCAGGCGGCCCGGACTTCAGGCGCTGGCGTGCTTGGCTGGTGGGCGCCGCGTTGCTGGGCCTGGCGGCTTGCCAGACGCCGCCGCCCCAACCGCCCGTGCCGTGCCTCCGGCCGCACCATCCAGGCCACCCGCCAAACCACCGGTCATCGGCCTGGCGCTGGGCGGCGGCGCGGCGCGGGGCTTCGCGCACATCGGCGTCATCCAGGTGCTGGAGGAGGCTGGCATCCGGCCGGACCTGGTCATCGGCACCTCGGCCGGCAGCCTGGTGGCGGCGCTGTATGCCGTCGGGCAAGAGCGGCGTCCGAGCTGGCGTCATTGGCGCAGTCGATGGATGAGGGCGCCATCGCCGACTGGTCCTTCCCGGGGCGCGGGCTGATCCGCGGCGATGCGCTGGCGCGCTACGTGCGCGAGCACACCGGCGGGCGGCTCATCGAACAGATGCGCATGCCGTTGGGCATCGTCGCCACCGACCTGGACAACGGCCAGGGCATCGTCTTTCGCGTCGGCGACACCGGTGTGGCGGTGCGTGCGTCCAGCGCGCTGCCGGCGGTGTTCCAGCCGGTGCGCATCGGCAGCCGCGAATACGTCGACGGCGGCCTGGTGGCGCCGGTGCCGGTGCGCTACGCGCGGCAGATGGGCGCGCAACTGGTGATCGCGGTGGACATCAGCGAGGTGCCCGATGGCGCGGCCACCGGCGACCTGTTGCGCATGCTGCTGCAGACCTTCTCGATCATGGGCCGCAGCATCAACCAGTTCGAGCTGGCCGAAGCCGACATCGTGTTGCGCCCGAAGCTGGCCGGCGTGCCCGGAACAGACTTCTCGGCGCGTTCGCGCTCCATCAAGGCCGGCCGCGACGCCGCGCAGGCCATGCTCGGCGAACTGCGGTTGCGCATCCTGACCGAGACGCGCTGAAAGCGTCGCGCCAAAGAAAAGGCCCGGTGACAACCGGGCCGAAGATACCTTGAAAGGGGTGTAACAAGGTACCGAGGAGACAACCATCCACAGATATCGCAGCCTGAACAGCCACGATACGTCTGTGATGCGCGGTCGCCCCGGAAAGTTCAATCGCATGCCGGGGGCACGAGGCCCCCGCGGCATCAGGCGCGCCTGGCCTTCGAGGCGGCTTGCGAGGCCTTCACCGCCGTGTTGGTCACGGCCGTGAAGTTGGCTTCGGCCACGTCGGCGGCTTGCTTGGCGGCCTTGGTGACGCTTTCGTAGGCGTTGTTGGCGGCAGCCATGGCCGACTTGACCAGCGCCACGGCGTTTTCGCTGCCGGCCGGCGCGTTCTTCAGCGCGGCGTCGACGGTCGAGGCGAAGTTCTTCTGCGCGTCGGCCATCTGGGCTTCGGCGACCTTGGCCACCTCGGCCTGGGTGGCGGCGGCGATGTCATACAGGTGACGGCTGTACGAGGCGGCCTTCTCGGCGGCCGGCTGCAGCATCGTGGCCTGCAGCGCCAGCAGTTCCTGGGCGTCCTTCACCGACAGGATGGCGCGGGTGTTGTCGGCGACTTCGCCCAGCGCGGCCTTGGCCACCTGCAGGTTCAGCTCGACAAGCTTCTCGACGCCTTCGAAAGCCTTGTTGGTCAGGCCGAAGAGGGTCTCGACATTGGCCTTGTGGGCGGCAACAACTTGTTCAGCGGTCATCATGGTGGGATTCTCCAGTGGGGTTGAAAACTCTGCAGCTCTTCAGCGATCTTTGCTGCACTGCAACATGAAGCGAAGTATAAAGAACCTGATGGCGATTGCAAGAACTTTTTGCTGCAATGCAGCATTCCTAGGGTGCAACGCCTAACGCCGCGTCTGGCAGACCGCCATGCAGGCCTTCCACTCCGACCATTTCACGCTGCCGCTGCCGCCGGGGCACCGCTTTCCGATGAGCAAGTACCGGCTGCTGCGCGAGGCGGTCGAGCGCGACCTGCCGGGCATCCGCGTCCACGAGGCGCCAGCCGGCCAGCGACGGCGAACTGGCGCTGGTGCATTCGCCGGTGTATGTCAGCGCGGTGGCCGAAGGGCTGCTGTCGCGCGCGCAGCAGCGCGAGATCGGCTTTCCATGGTCGCTGCGCATGGCCGAGCGCGCGCGCCGCTCGGTCGGCGCGACGATTGCCGCGGCGCGCGCTGCGCTGGCCGAGGGCCTGGCGGCCAACCTGGCCGGCGGCACCCACCATGCGTTCCCGGACCGCGGCTCGGGCTACTGCGTCTTCAACGACGTGGCGGTGGCCGCGCGGCTGATGCAGGCCGAATGGCACCGCCGGCGCCGTCAGCTGCTGCGCGTGCTGGTCATCGACCTGGACGTGCACCAGGGCAACGGCACCGCGGCGATCTTCCGCGACGACCCGACGGTGTTCACGCTGTCGCTGCACGGCGCGCGCAACTTCCCGGCGCGCAAGGAGGCCAGCGACCTGGACGTGGAACTGCCTGATGGCTGCGGCGACGCCGACTATCTGTGCCGCGCTGGATGCCGCGCTGACCGAAACCTGGCGCCGCCATGGCGACGCGCCGCCCGCACTGGCCTTCTACCTCGCCGGTGCCGACCCGCACGAGGACGACCGCCTGGGTCGCCTCGAGCTCAGCTTCGACGGCCTGGCCGAGCGCGACCGCCGCGTCTTCGGCGCGCTGCGCCAGCGCGGCATCCCGGTGGCGTTGACCATGGCCGGTGGCTACGGCCGCCAGGTCGACAGCACCGTGGCAGTCCACCGCCGCAGCCTGCTGGAGGCGCTGGACAGCTGGCGCGGCTGGCAGGCTGCGCCAACGATGGAACAATCCGGCGCCTGACCCGGCCCAACCCCGCCCATGACCCACACACCCAGCCTCCAGGACACCGCGGCGGTCGATGCCGCCATCGGCACGCGGCGCTCGGTGCGCGGCTTCCTGCCCACCCGGTGCCACGCGCAGTGGTGCGAGCATCCTGCGCGTGGCCGCCCGCGCCCCTTCGGGCACCAACACCCAGCCCTGGCACGGACGGTGCTGACCGGCGAGGCCAAGACGGCGCTGTCGGCCAAGATCCGTCGCGGTCTACGACGACCCGGTGGCGGTGGCCCAGCACCGCGAGGAATACGACTACTACCCGACCGAATGGAGCTCGCCGCATCATCGAACGGCGGCGCAAGGTGGGCTGGGATCTGTACGGCCTGCTCGGCATCGACAAGGCTCGACATGGGCGGCATGCACCGCCAGCACGGCCGCGACTACGAGTTCTTCGGCGTGCCGGTGGCCGATGTTCACCATCGCCGCAGCTTGCGCCGGGCATCGCCTGGCTGGACACGGCATGTTCCTGCAGAGCATCACTGGTGGCGGCGCGCGGCCGCGGCCTGGACACCTGCCCGCACGGCCGCCTTCATGCGCTGTGGCCCACCGCACTCACCACGTGCGCGCACATCGGCGCGCCCGCCAGCGCGACCCTTGCGCTGCTGACGGCGATCGCGTCGGCTGGGCTCGATGTGTTCGAGGGCGAACCGGCGGTGCACCCCGAGCTGCTGACGCTGCCCAACGTGGTGCTCACGCCGCACATTGCCAGCGCCAGCCTGCCGACGCGACGCGCCATGGCCCAGCTGGCAGCCGACAACCTGATTGCCGCGCTCGGCGCGGGGCCGCAGGCCGGCAAACCGCCCACGGCGCTGAACCCACAGGTGCTGGCCGCAGCGCGCTGAGCCCGCAAACTGCGCTGGCTTTGTCCGGCTGCTCCGCGGCTGCAGCGATACCGACCCTGCCGACAATGCCGGGGCAGGGCGGCCGCGCCGCCCGCCGGGAGCCTGCCACGTGAACGCCACTGTCCTGAGCGTTGCCGCCTTCGCCGCCATTGCCGCCCTGAGCCTGTCGGCCTGCACCGGCCCGCAGGTGCGCACGCTGGGCAACGGCGGCGCTGCGCCGGCCTTCGAACTGCGCGGCACCAGCCTGTCGGCCATCGAGGCCGAGGCCTCGCGGCTGTGCAGCCGCGGCTTCGAGGTGCTGCGCTCGTCGCAGAACTTTTCCACCTCCGAGCTCGACGACAGCGCGGGCTCCCAGTTCCTGCTGGCAGCCGGTGCGTGGTTGTCCGGCATGCCGGGCAACCAGGCGCAGGCCACGATCGTCTGCCGCGCATGAACTGAGGCGGGCCGGGCGGGCTGAGACAATCGCCCGCATGGTCGAATGGCTGGTGCCCGCGCTGCTCGGGCTGATCCTGTTGCTGCTGCTGTGGATGACGTTGCGCCGCCCCGACGACAGTGCGCTGAAGTCGCTCGGCGACAGCCTGCAGCAGGCCGCGCGGCAAGACACCGAGCGGCTGGGGCGCGAGCTGCGCACCGAGGTGCAGGACAGCGCGCGCGGCACGCGGCAGGAGCTGGCCGGCACGATGTCGCTGTTCCAGCAGACGCTGCTGACGCAAGGCGGCGACGTCGCGCGCACACAGAACGAGCAGATCGATTCCTTCCGCACCCAGCTGGCCGCCATGCAGCAGCAGGTGAGCGACGCGCTGCACGGCGCGACGCAGGCACTGTCGCAGCAGAGCCAGTCGGCCCGCGACGGGCAGGACGCAGCGCTGAAACGCTTGTCGGACAGCCTGGGCGAGCAGCTGCGCGCGCTGTCCGAAGCCAATGAACGCCGCCTGGCCGAAGTGCGAACGGCGGTGGAGACGCGCCTGGGCGCCTTGCAGGACGGCAACGAGAAGAAGCTCGAGCAGATGCGCGCCACCGTCGACGAGAAGCTGCATGCCACGCTGGAGCAGCGCCTGGGCGAAAGCTTCAAGCAGGTGGCCGAGCGGCTGGAGCAGGTGCACAGAGGCTTGGGCGAGATGCAGACGCTGGCGCGCGACGTCGGCTCGCTGAACCGCGTGCTGACCAACGTCAAGACCCGCGGCATCTTCGGCGAGGTGCAGCTGGCCGGCCTGCTGGAGCAGGTGTTCGCGCCGGAGCAGTACGCGACGAACGTGGCCACCGTGCCGGGCAGCGCCGAGCGCGTGGAATTTGCCATCCGTCTGCCCGGCCAGCGCGACGACGGCGCGCCGCTGTGGCTGCCGATCGACGCGAAGTTCCCGCGCGAGGACTACGAGCGCCTGCTCGAAGCGCAGGAGCGTGCCGACATCGCGGCGATGGAGACTGCGGCCAAAGGCATCGAGACGCGGCTTCGGCTGGAGGCCAGGACCATCCGCGACAAGTACATCGCGCCGCCGCACACCACCGATTTCGCGATCCTCTTCGTGCCTACCGAAGGCCTGTATGCCGAGGCGCTGCGCCGGCCGGGGCTGGTGCAGGCGATGCAGAGCGAACACAAGGTCATGCTCGCCGGCCCGACCACCTTGCTGGCCACGCTGACCAGCCTGCAGATGGGCTTTCGCACGCTGGCGCTGGAAAAGCGCAGCGCCGAGGTCTGGGAAGTGCTGGGCGCGGTGAAGACCGAGTTCGGCAAGTTCGGCGAGGTGCTGAAGAAGACGCGCGAAAAGCTCAACCAGGCAGCGGACACCATCTCCGCAGCCGAGACCCGCACCCGGCAAATGGGGCGTGCGCTCAAATCGGTCGAGGCGCTGCCCGAGGCGCGCACGCTGCAGTTGCTGCCCGGCGTGCCGGAGGGCGACGAGCCCACCGAGGCGCCGGGTGACTGAAGCGCAGGGCGCCGCACCAGCCCGTTTTGGCCAGATGCTGCTGGCGCTGATCGTCGGCCAGATCGGCCTGCACGCCACCATGGCCGGCGTGCGCATGGCCGCGCCGCTGCAGGCGCTGCGCGAAGGCCACAGCGCCTGGAGTGTGGGCGTGCTGATGGCGCTGTACGCGGCGGCGCCGGTGCTGTTGTCGCTGCATGCCGGGCGCATGGCCGACCGCATGGGCTACCACCGGCCGGTGCACATCGCCATCGGCTTGTCGCTGTTCGGCGCGCTGCTGGCGGTGGGCGCCACCCTCGTCGCCCCGGCGGCGCGCTTGCCGCTGCTGTGCGTCTCGGCGGTGTTCGTCGGCAGCGGCGCCAACATGGGGCTGATCGTCATCCAGCGCCGCGCCGGCCAGGCGGTCAGCACCCCGACCGAGCGTCTGCGCATGTTCAGCTGGCTGGGCATCGCACCGTCGCTGTCCAACGTGCTCGGGCCGGTGGCCGCCGGCTTCATGATCGATGGCGGCGGCTTTGGCGCCGCCTACGCGCTGATGCTGGCGCTGCCGCTGCTCACCTGGGGATGCACGCGGCTGATCCCGCGCGAGCCGCGGGTCGCCGCACCGGCCGGTGCGGCGCAGGCGCCGAGTTCGTGGTCGCTGCTGGCCGCGCCGGGGCTGAAGCGGCTGCTGATCGTCAACTGGGTGCTCTCGTCCTGCTGGGACGTGCACATGTTCGCGGTACCGATCCTCGGCTTCGAACGCGGTTTCAATGCCGGCACCATCGGTCTGATCGTCGGCAGCTTCACGCTGGCGGTCAGCGGCGTGCGGGCGCTGATCCCGCTGTGGGCGCACCGCATCAGCGAGATCGCACTGCTGCGCGCCGCGATGGTCGGCACCGCCATCGTCTTCGGCCTGTACCCGCTGGCCCAGACGCCCTGGCTGATGGGCGGCTGCGCCGTGCTGCTGGGGCTGACGCTGGGCTCGGTGCAGCCGATGATCATGAGCATGCTGCACCAATTGACGCCCGCGGGCCGCTACGGCGAGGCCATTGCCATGCGCTCGATGGTGATGAACGCGTCCAGCACCGCGATGCCGCTGCTCTTCGGCGCGGCCGGTACCGCGCTGGGCGCGGCGGCGCTGTTCTGGCTGGTGGGTGGCGCGGTCGCTGCGGGGGCCTGGGTGGCGCGGCGCCTGCCCGGCGCTGCGGCGGCGTCGGCCTAGAAACGTATGCCTGCGGGTGCGGGCGGCACCACCGGCACCGCCGGCACGGCGGCAGCAGGTGCACTGCGCGCCGGCACCGAGGCGGCGGCTGGTGCCGAGGCGGGCCGCGGGCTGCTTCGTGCCACCATCGGTGCGGCAGCGGGCGCCTGCCAGTTCTTGGGCAACCTGGACTCGCGCGGGTAGCCAGCAGCGTCCAGGTACGCCGTCCAGTCGCTCTCCGACAGGCCACGCAGCGCCTGCGAGCCGATGGTCAGCGATGGCACGGTGCGCGCGCCGAGCACGCGCTCCATGGCCGCGGCATCGTCGTTGCTGACGATCAGCTTCTCGGTGAAGGGCACGCCTCGCTGCACCAGCAGCTGGCGGGCGGCGTCGCAAGGCGGGCAATCGGCGGCGCTGTACAGCGTCACCGGGTAGCGCGTCGCGGTCTGGCGCAGGTCGACCGGCAGACCGTCCTGCGGCGCGGGCACCTCGTTGACGCCGGAGCGGCTGATCGTGGTCACGCGCGCGGCGGCGTCGCTGGGCGGGCGGTCCGTGTAGGTGATGCGGCCGTCGGGCCCGACCACCTTGTACTGCGCGGCGGCCGGCAGCGCCAGGCCAAGCAGCGCAAGAACGAACAGCGTCGGGTGCCAGGTGGACTTCGAGGTAGCGGCTTTGGGTTTCATCGGCGGGTGGCGTCGGGTTCAGGCGGCATCGGGCACAAGCGGGCGAATGGGCTCAGGCCATGCCCTGGTGGCGCAGCAGCGCATCGATGCGCGGTTCGCGACCGCGGAAGGCCGTGAAGTTGTCGATCGCGGCGCGGCTGCCTCCGACCTCGAGGATCGTCTGGCGGTAGCGGCGGCCCGTCTCGGGGTCGAATACACCGCTTTCCTCGAACGCGCTCCACACATCCGCCGACAGTACTTCAGCCCAGCTGTAGCTGTAGTAGCCGGCGGCATATCCACCATCGAAGATGTGTGAAAAACTGTGCGCAAAGCGGTTGAATTCGGCCGCCGGCGCCAGCGCCACCTGCGAACGCACCTCGTTGGCCACCTGCAGCAGACGCGACTCGGCATCGTGCTCGCGGTGGATGCGCAGGTCGAACAGCGCGAGCACCATGTGGCGCAGCATGCGCAGCCCGCTGTTGAAGTTGCGCGCCGCCAGCAGTTTGTCGAACATCTCGCGCGGCAGCGGCTCGCCGCTGTCCACGTGCGCGCTCATGCGCTGCAGCACCGGCCATTCCCAGCAGAAGTTCTCCATGAACTGGCTGGGCAGCTCCACCGCGTCCCATTCCACGCCGGACAGGCCCGACACCGACAGCTCGTCCACCTGGGTCAGCAGGTGGTGCAGGCCGTGGCCGAACTCGTGGAACAGCGTCAGCAGGTCGTCGTGCGACAGCAGCGCCGCCCGGACCTGGCCGTCGCGCTGCAGCGGCGGTGCGAAATTGCACACCAGGATGGCCACCGGCAGCTGCATGCCGTGCCCGTCGGGCCGCTGCCAGCGCTGTTGCGCATTGTCCATCCAGGCGCCGGAATGCTTGCCCGGCCGCGCATGCAGGTCCAGGTAGAAGTGGCCGATGGCTGCGCCGCCGCGGTACAGGCTGTAGAAGCGCACGCTGTCGTGCCAGACCGGCGCGCGGTCGGGCCGGATCTCGACCTCGAACAGCGTCTGGGCAATGTCGAACAGGCCTTGCAGCACACGCGGCTCGGTGAAGTACTGGCGCAGCTCGGTGCTGCTGAAGGCATAGCGCGACTGCTTCAGCTGTTCGGCGGCGAAGGCCATGTCCCAGGGCTGCAGCTCGGTCAGGCCGAGTTCGCGCGCGGCAAACTCGCGCAGCTCGGCCAGATCGCGCTCGGCAAAGGGACGCGCGCGCTGCGCCAGGTCGGCCAGGAAGTGCTGCACCTGAGCGGCCGATTCGGCCATCTTCGGCACCAGCGACAGCTCGGCGTAGCAGGGGTAGCCGAGCAGCGCCGCCTGCTCCTGGCGCAAGGCCAGCAGTTCGCGCATCAGCGCGGTGTTGTCCAGGTCGGCA